>NZ_JAGEKG010000003.1:0-592296 GCF_049887755.1 Methylobacterium sp. NFXW15
ATGCGCGCTTCGCCAAGCCGCTGGACGAGGCGCTGATCCTCGACCTCGCGTCGAAGCACGAGGTTCTGGTGACGGTGGAAGAGGGCTCGCGCGGCGGGTTCGGGGCGATGGTGCTGCACCTGCTGGCCGAGCGCGGCGCGCTGGATGCGGGCCGGGTGAGGGTACGGACGATGACGCTGCCGGACCTGTACCAGGACCACGACAGCCCGGAGAAGATGTACGCCGAGGCCGGCCTCGACGCCAACAGCATCGCCAAGGTCGTCACCGATACCCTGCCCTCCGACAAGGCCGGGAAGGCCGATATCGCCGACAACGTGGTCAGCGTCCGCCGTAGGCCACGGTAACCAGCTCCGTCATTGCGAGCCGCAGGCGAAGCAATCCAGGGCAGCGGGCCTTCTCCGGAGGACCCGATTCCCTGGATGACTTCGTTGACGCTCGGAATGACGGTGTGGGCTGAAGGGAGGCCCCTCAGCCCAGCGCCTCCTCCACCGCCTTGCCGCAGGCCTGCGTGTCGGCGTTGCCGCCGAGGTCGCGGGTGCGCAAAGTCCGCTCGGCGAGGACACGCTCGATGCCGGTGACGATCTCGGCCGCGGCCTCGCGCTCGCCGAGATGCTCCAGCATCATCGCCCCGGACCAGATCTGGCCGATCGGGTTGGCGATGCCCTGGCCCGCGATGTCGGGGGCCGAGCCATGGACCGGCTCGAAGACCGATGGATGCACCCGCTCCGGGTTGATGTTGCCCGAGGGCGCGATGCCGATCGTGCCGGTGCAGGCGGGGCCGAGGTCGGACAGGATGTCCCCGAACAGGTTCGAGGCGACGACCACGTCGAACCGGTCCGGGTTCAGCACGAAATGCGCGGTGAGGATGTCGATGTGGTACTGGTCCCAGGTGACGCCGGGATAGGACTTGGCCATCTCCCGCACCCGCTCGTCCCAGTACGGCATGGTGATCGAGATGCCGTTGGACTTCGTGGCCGAGGTCAGGTGCTTGCGCGGCCGGGTCTGGGCCAGTTCGAAGGCGAATTTCAGGATCCGGTCGACGCCGTGGCGCGTCATGATCGTCTCCTGCATCGCGAATTCGCGATCCGTGCCCGCGAACATCCGCCCCCCCGCGTTCGAGTATTCGCCTTCCGTGTTCTCGCGGACCACCCAGAAATCGATGTCGCCGGGCTTCCGGTCGGCCAGCGGACACTTCACGCCCGGCATCAGCCGCACCGGGCGCAGGTTGGCATATTGGTCGAATTCCCGCCGGAACAGGATCAGCGAGCCCCACAGGGAGATGTGGTCGGGCACCCGGTCGGGCATGCCGACGGCGCCGAAATAGATCGCGTCGTGGCCGGAGATCTGCGCCTTCCAGTCCTCCGGCATCATCCGGCCGTGCTTCTCGTAATAGTCGCAGCTCGCGAAATCGAACCAATCGAGCGTCAGCGCGAAGCCGTGGCGCTTGGCGGCCTTTTCCAGCACGCGCACGCCCTCGGGCACGACCTCCTTGCCGATACCGTCACCGGGGATCACCGCGATGCGGTAGCTGCGCTCTGTCATGGTTTCCTCCGCCTGTTCTCGTCTGCGGCCCAAGGTGACGACGAGGGCCACCGGGTCAATCCACCGGCCTGACGCTCAGACCGATTCGCCCACCATCGCCCGGCGCTGGCGGTCGAGTTCCTCGCTGTAGCGCTTAAGGGTGTGGCTCTCGGTGAGGAGACCCAGCACGAGGCGCGAGGTATCGAGCACGGCGAGCGCCTCGCTCTCCGTCCGGTCGAAGGCGGCGGCCGCCTCCTTGGCGTTCATCTCCGGCGTCAGGAAGGCGTCGGTGAAGCGCAGGAGGTCGGCCAGGGCGGGCTGGTCGCCGGACGCCGCCTCGCGGGCGAGGGCGTGGGCCTCCGGCACCGAGACGATGCCGGCGTAGCGATCCTTCCCGTCCACCACCACCACCCGCGAGGGCGAGCCGAGGGGATGGGCGCGCAGGAAGGTCGGGAGCGGCGTGTCGAGGGGAACGGCCCGCACGTCCCGCCGCATCAGACGCCCGACCGTGAGCGAGCGGATCCAGCCGATATCGTGGGCGCTGCGGATGCTCTCGCCGCGCAGGTGGAAGCGCCAGGTGGCGAAGGAATAGCCGAAGGTCTTCCGCACCGTCAGCGAGGAAGCGATCACCGCCGCGAGCACGAGGCCGGTGATCGGTAGGCTCCCCGTCGCCTCCAGGGCCAGGAAGGTCATGGTGAGCGGTCCGCCGATCACCGCGACGGCCAACGCGCTCATGCCGATCACCGCGTAGGCCAGGGGCGTCAGGCCGAAGGCGGCCATGCCGGGCACGAGGAGCGGCGCGGCGACGGCAAAGAACTTCCCCGCGATGGCGCCCAGGAACAGCGAGGCGAAGAACAGGCCGCCGCGGAAGCCGGAGCCGATGGAGATGGCCGAGGCGATGGCCTTGGCCGCAAACAGCCCGGCGAGAGCGAGGCCGGTATAACCCTCCGCTCCCTCGGCGAAGTGCATGTGCAGGGCGCCATGCCCGCCCGAGAGAACCTGCGGCGTGCCCGCCAGCGCCAGCGCCCCGACGCAGAGGCCGCCGACCATCGGCCCGGCGACGCGGGGCAGGCCCGAAGCCTGCACCACCTGCTCCACGAGGGTGACGCCGCGCATCACCGCGATGCCGAGCAGGGCGCAGAACAGGCCGAGGATCAGGCTTGGAACGATCTCCAGGCTGGTGACGTGCGAGGTCGTCACCGCCTGCATGTTGTCGAAGGCGACGAGGGGCTGCGTGCCGAGGATCGCCTGCGAGATCAGGCTGCCGCATAGGGCCGCTACGACGACCGGCGTCAGCATGGCGATGGAATAGAAGCCGATGATCAGCTCGAAGGCGTAGAACGCCCCCGTGAGCGGCGCGCCGAAAGCCGCCGCGATGGCGGCCGCCGCGCCGCAGCCGACCAACGTCCGCAGATCCCCGCGCCTCACCTCGAAGGCGATGCCGAGCCGCGAGGCGACGCCGGAGCAGATCTGCGTGTAGCCCGCCTCCAGCCCGACCGAGGCGCCGCTCCCGTTCGAGATGATGTTCTGCAGGCCGAGATAGAGGCTGTCGCGCAACGACATCCGCCCCCCGTGCAGGGCGTTGGCCTCGATCGGATCGATGGCCGGGCGCTTGCGCGGGCCGCGCACGTAGTTGGCCAGCAGGATCAGGAGCCCCAGGGTGATGCCGCCGAGGCAGGGGCCGACGAGGAGCAGGAGGGGATCCACCGCGCCCATGGCGCTCAGGCGGCTTCCGGCCGGAAGCCGGTAGAGGACCTCGCGCAGGGTCTGCGTGAGCAGCGTCATCCCCGAGACCGCGAGGCCCGAGACGGCGCCGACGAAGGTCGCAAGCAGGATGAGGCCGCCCTCGCTGCGCCGGACGAAGGCACGCAGCCGTCCCGGTGCTTGGACCAAGGGACCATGCACCCGCGTCCCGCGGGTCCTTGCGGCCATGGAGCCGGCCTCCGGTTCGGCCGTCGTTCCGGGGGAGGGCTGTCGCGCGCTCACCCCTGGGTTCTTACGCAGGCCGGGGGCCGGGCGTCCACCGCGTGGGACCAATCGGGAAGCTGGGCGGAGGGGTGAGGCACTTGACCCAGTATCTCTCCTGCGAGGCCGAGGAGCCCCCCATGCCACAGATGTTCGACTGGATCTTCTTCGCAATTATGCTTCCGGTGCCAGCTTATCTCGTTTGGGACTGGATCCGGCACAACCAGGGCCGCATTTAACGCGTGGAGGGGACTTCACAGGGGATCGCAATGGGTCTGGCCGCTTTCGTGTTCTTCGTCGTTCCGTGGATGGTGCTGGCGGTCTGGCTGTTCCGCCTGCCGAGCGCCCTGCGGATGGGGGCGCCCTCGACACCCTGGCGTCCGCTTACCCAGTTCCCGGATCCGCCGCGCGACCAGCGCAGCGAGACCAACGCGGCCAATTCCGGCCACAACGACGGAACCCACCTCACGGGCGGCGACAAGCACACACCCTACGTCGCCTGACGGCGCGTGAGACGGGGACGTCAGTACTCGTCCTCGTACTCGCGGGCGGGTGCTCTTCCGCGCCCACCCTTGCGGGCGGAGCCTGCGCCGATCCCGGCCACGAGGTCGGCGATGTGGCGGAGCGTCTCGACGGACAGCACCTTCTCGCCCTCGCCCCGCCCTTGCGGGATGAGGGCCTTGGCGAAGCCGAGCTTCTGCGCCTCCTTCAGCCGTGCGCCCGCCTGGGCGACCGGGCGGATCGCCCCCGACAGGCCGATCTCGCCGAAATAGACCGTCTCGGCCGGGAGCACCGCGCCGGAGAGAGACGAGACCAGTGCTGCGGCCACCGCGAGGTCGGCGGCAGGCTCCACCACCCGCAGACCACCCGCGACGTTGAGGTAGACATCGTGCGAGCCCAGCCGGATGCCCGCATGGGCTTCGAGCACCGCGAGCACCATGGACAGGCGGTTCGGATCCCAGCCCACCACCGCTCGCCGGGGCATGCCGAGCGAGGAGGGAGCAACGAGCGCCTGGATCTCCACCAGCAGCGGCCGCGTGCCCTCCATGCCCGCGAAGACGGCCGTGCCCGCCGCCTGCTGGTCGCGGCCCGCGAGGAACAGCGCGGAGGGGTTCGGCACCTCCGAGAGACCGGCATCCGTCATCTCGAACACGCCGATCTCGTCGGTGGGTCCGAAGCGATTCTTCACCGCGCGCAGAATGCGGAAATGATGCCCCTGGTCGCCCTCGAAGGAGGCGACCGCATCGACCATGTGCTCCACGACGCGGGGGCCCGCGATCTGCCCGTCCTTGGTGACGTGGCCGACGAGGATCACCGCCGTGCCGGTAGTCTTGGCGAAGCGGATCAGCGCCTGGGCGGAGGAGCGCACCTGCGTAACCGTGCCGGGAGCCGATTCGACGGTCTCGGTCCACATGGTCTGAATCGAATCGATCACCGCCAGCGCCGGGGGCTTCCCCTGGCTCAGGGTCTCGACGATGTCCTCGACATTGGTCTGCGCCGCCAGCTGCACGTTGGCCTGGGCGAGGCCGAGGCGTTCGGCCCGCAGGCGCACCTGCCCCACCGCCTCCTCGCCTGAGATGTAGGCGACGCCCGCCCCTTGCTTGGCCATGGCGGCAGCGGCCTGCATCAGCAGGGTCGATTTGCCGATGCCGGGATCACCGCCGAGCAGGATGACCGAGCCG
This sequence comes from Methylobacterium sp. NFXW15, assembly GCF_049887755.1. Taxonomy (NCBI): domain Bacteria; kingdom Pseudomonadati; phylum Pseudomonadota; class Alphaproteobacteria; order Hyphomicrobiales; family Methylobacteriaceae; genus Methylobacterium; species Methylobacterium sp. NFXW15. The sequence continues at coordinate 5,169 of NZ_JAGEKG010000003.1, forward strand.
CGGACGAAGCCGCCGCCGGTCACCCGGTCGAGCTCGCCGATGCCGCTCGCCGTGCGTGGCGCCTCCTTGGCCTCGCCGGTCAGGCCTTCCAGGGGAAAGACCCGGCCGCGGGACCGGCTCGGCCTCGTGGCGGCGGGGCCCGACTGGCCGGGGCCGCCCGCCGTCTCCTCCTGGATCGTGTTCCATCCGTCGCAGGCCTCGCAGCGCCCGCGCCAGCGGTTGTAGACCGCCCCGCAGGACTGGCAGACGAAGGTCTGGTGGATCTTGGCCATTGTCTTCGGGTTTCTTCCGCCTGCCTCTTCCCATCCGCTGCCCTCATCCTGAGGTGCCACGAAGCGGCCTCGAAGGAGAACTCCAGGGATCGCGCGGTCGGCTGGAGGTCTCCTTCGAGGCCACCGCTTTGCGGCGACACCACAGGATGAGGCGGAGGGGATACGCCCTCCTACCCATCATAGTCACGAACATAACGAGAACCAAGGCTCGTCAGGATCTCGTAGCCGATGGTACCGGCCGAGCGGCCCACGGTGTCGATGTCGAGGCCGTCGCCGATCAGCACCGCGCTGGCGCCCCGTCTGGCTTCGGGGGCGTCCGTCACGTCGAGGATGATGAGGTCCATGGAGACGAGGCCCAGGATCGGGCAGGCCACCCCGCCAACGAGGGCATGGCCCCGCCCGCTGATGGCGCGGGGCAGGCCGTCCGCGTAGCCCAGCGACAGGGTCGCGAGGCGGCGCGGGCCGGGGGCGGTCCAGCGACCATTATAGCCGACGCTCATCCCCTTCTCGACCTGCCGCATCTGCACGATGGTCGCTTCCAGCCGCACGACCGGCCGCATGGGGTTCTCCGTCCCCGGCGTCGGGTTGCCACCGAACAGGGCATAGCCCGGCCGCACCAGATCGTGCCCGGCGCCGTCGAGGAAGATGCCCGAGGAATTGGCGAGCGAGCCCTTCAGCGTGGGCAGCGCCTCCCGCACCCGCGCGAAATCCGCGATCTGGCGGGCGTTCACGGGATCGGCGGGCTGCTCGGCGCTGACGAAGTGGCTCATCACGAGATCGATCCCCGCACCGTCGAGGCGCGAATCGCCCGTCAGCGCGAGGGCTTCCGGCACGGACAAGCCGAGCCGGTTCATGCCGGTATCGACATGGAGGGCGGCGGCATGGCGCCCTCGCGAGAAGGCCGCCCAGTCCGACACTTCGTCCAGGCTCCCGAGGACCGGGCGCAGGTCGGCTTCCGCGAAGTCGGGCGCGGAGCCCGGCGGCAGGCCGTTCAGCACGTAGATCCGGGCCTGCGGCAGCACGGCGCGGGCGGTCAGGCCTTCCGAGAGATGGGCGACGAAGAAGGTGCGACACCCGGCGGCCCGCAGGGCAGGGCCCGCGCGGCCGATGCCCGTGCCGTAGGCGTCGGCCTTGATCACGGCGCCGCATTCGGCGCCCCGCGCGGCGTCGGCGAGGCGGCGCCAGTTGGCGGCGAGCGCGCAGAGATCGACCGTCAGTCGACCGCCATGCACCTCGCTTCCCCTCCGCTGCGACCCCGCCACGCCTTTTCCTCCCAAGACCGACATCCCGGACGTAGGGCCACACCCCACCGCTCGGCAACGAGGGAACTCCCGCTTCCGCCTCCGACTTCCGCGTAGGTCCCTCTTATCAAGAACGCGCCACAGGATGCCCGCCATGCGCATCGCTCTCGCCATCGCGGCGCTGCTGCCCTGGACGGGCACGGCGCTGGCGCAGACCACGCCGCTGGGCCCCTCCGGATCGGCCATCGGGTCGGTCAGCGTCGCCCCCACCGCGCCGGGCTTCACGAATCAGCAGGCCTCAGCCGTCCCGCAGCGGGCCATTTCCAATCCCGGCGGCTTGAGCCTCGGCAGCAGCGCCTCCGGTGCGTTTCCGAGCATCTCGTCGCAGACCGGCAGCATCCTCAATGCCGGTGGCCTGAGCTTCGGCGCCGGCGTCTCCCTCGGGCGGCTCCCGACGCCCGCAGGCACAGGCCTGTCGATCGGGGCGACGGGAAATGTCGGCTCGTTCTCCGGCGGGCTCGGGACCTCCTCCCTGGGCAGCAGCGGCGGGCTGGGCCTCTCGACCGGAACAGCCTCGGCGGGGATCGGGGCTACCGGCTCGACCGGGCTGGGCTCGGGCACCACGAACGGCCTCGGCACCCTCGGCCTCACCAGCTCGACGACGACGCGGGGCCTCGTCCCCACCACGGGTCTCGGTGCCGGCGGCGCAGGCGCAGGCGGCGGATCGGGGGCGGGCATCGCCACCGGCGTCACGGTCGATCCCGCGCGCCAGACCCTTCCGGCCGCCTCGGGCGGCGGGGGCGGCGCGGGCATCTCCGGTGCTCCGGCCAGCGCAGCGAACGACCCCTGCGCCACCACGATGGCAGGCGCCTGCATGGGCAGCGGGGGCGTGTTCTAGCCATCCGCTGATGCATCGGTGATACAGAAGGCGCGCCGTCGGCGGGGTGAGGGTGACGGCCGAGGTTCGGCAAGATATACTGAGGTCGTGGTCGGGAGAGCCGCACGGGCCTCGTCGGCGCTTCCCGTGCGTTCCTGAAGTGAGGCCATGCCGTTCACAGTCCTCGATCTCGTGGTCCTCGGCATCGTAGCCGTGTCCGCGCTCTTGGCGGCCGTCCGTGGCGTGACGCGTGAGGTCCTGGCGATCGTCGCCTGGGTCGTCGCAGCGGCAGCCGCGTGGTCGTTCTTTCCGATGCTCCTCCCCACGGTGAAGCAGCACGTCAGCAGCGACACGGTCGCGCTCGTGGGCTCCATCGCGGCAATCTTCCTCGTCACGCTGATCATCGTCTCGATCATCACCGTGAAGATCTCGGATGTGGTGCTCGATTCGCGCATCGGCGCGGTCGATCGCTCGCTCGGTTTCCTGTTCGGCGCTGCGCGGGGCTTCCTGATCTGCGTGATCGGCTGGGTGTTCCTGTCGTGGCTGGTCCAGGGCAAGGTGCCGGATTGGGCGGCGCAGGCCCGCTCGCGGCCGATGCTGGAGAAGTCCGGCGACGCCCTGGTGGCTCAGCTTCCCGAGAACCCGGAAGGCTTCCTGAAGCAATTCAAGAAGGCCAAGCCCGTCAGCCCGCCGAACGAGGCGGCCGATGCCCCCGCCGACGACACCGCGACCCAGCGCCGGACCGAGGCGCCGAAGCGGTAAGACAGGGTGGGGCGCCCGACTCGTCCGCAAGGATGGCGATGGGAAATGCTGCCCTGCGGCCAACGCCGTTGGCCTGGAATGCCAGAGCGGTTACATGACGGCGGCGTGACGCGCGCGCCTCATGCCCGTCGCCCCCAGGAAGTGACCGAGCCCGATCATGTCGCGAGCCCCCGTCGACGCGTCCGAGCATTTCGATACCGCGAGTTTCGACCTCGCAAATCTTGACCTCGCAAATCTTGACCTCGACGGAGACACCCTGCGCGAGGAATGCGGGATCTTCGGCATCTTCGGCCACCCGGACGCCTCGGCCATCGTGGCGCTGGGGCTCCACGCCCTGCAGCACCGCGGCCAGGAAGCGGCGGGTATCGTTTCCTTCGACGGCAAGGTCTTCCATTCCGAGCGACGGCCCGGCCTGGTCGGCGATTCGTTCTCGGATGCGGCGACCATCGAGCGCCTGAAGGGCCGCTCGGCCATCGGCCACGTCCGGTACTCCACCACGGGCGGCACCATCCTGCGCAACGTCCAGCCGCTCTTCGCCGAGCTGGCGGGCGGCGGCCTCGCGGTGGCCCATAACGGCAACCTGACCAACGCCCTCTCCATCCGTCGCGACCTCGTGCGCGATGGGGCGATCACCCAATCCACCTCGGACACGGAGGTGATCCTCCACCTCGCTGCCCGCTCGCGGAAGCCCCGCATCATCGAGCGCTTCATCGATGCGCTGCAGGCGATCCAGGGCGCCTACGCCCTGGTGGCGCTGACCAACAAGAAGCTCATCGGCGCTCGCGACCCGCTCGGCATCCGTCCGCTCGTCCTGGGCGAGCTCGACGGGTGCTACATGCTCGCCTCAGAGACCTGCGCTCTCGACATCATCGGCGCCCGCTACGTCCGCGACATCGAGAATGGCGAGATCGTCGTCATCTCGGAGGAGGGCGTCGAGTCGATCCGCTTCGCCGACGCGCAGCCGATGCGCCCCTGCATCTTCGAGTACATCTACTTCGCCCGTCCGGATTCGGTGGTGAACGGCAAGAGCGTCTATGCCGTGCGCAAGGCGATCGGCCATGAACTCGCCCGCGAGTCGCGGGCCGAGGCCGACGTGGTGGTGCCGGTGCCGGATTCCGGCGTGCCGGCGGCGCTCGGCTATGCGCAGGAAACCGGCATCCCCTTCGAGATGGGGATCATCCGCAACCACTATGTCGGGCGCACCTTCATCCAGCCGACCCAGTCGGTGCGCGAGCTCGGCGTGCGCATGAAGCACTCGGCCAACCGCGCGGCCATCGCGGGCAAGCGCATCGTGCTGGTGGATGACAGCCTCGTGCGCGGCACGACGTCGGTGAAGATCGTGCGCATGATGCGCGAAGCAGGCGCGGCGGAGGTGCATTTCCGCATTGCCTCGCCGCCGATCACCCATCCGGACTATTACGGCATCGACACGCCGGAGCGGGAGAAGCTGCTGGCCGCCACCCACGACCTCGAAGGGATGCGCCAGTATATCGGCGCCGATTCCCTGGCCTTCCTCTCGATCCCGGGCCTCTACCGGGCGATGGGCGAGGAGGAGCGCAACGGCACCTGCCCGCAATACACCGATCACTGCTTCACCGGCGATTACCCCACCGGGCTGACGGACCTGTCCATCGCCAGCCCCCGCCAGATGGCGATGCTCGCCGAAGCCGACTGATCGCCCAAGGCTCATCGAGCAAGGCCTATCGAGGCCGAATCCGGAAGGCTGACCCTATGGCCGATCTGCCCCTCGATGGCCGCGTCGCCGTCGTCACCGGTGCCTCGCGCGGCATCGGCCGTGCCGCCGCCCTGGCCCTCGCGGAAGCGGGGGCGCATGTCGTGGCGGTGGCCCGTACCCAGGGAGCCCTCGAGGAACTGGACGACGAGATCCGCCGGATCGGCGGCAGCGCCACCCTGGTCCCCCTCGACCTCAAGGATTTCGAGGCCATCGACCGCCTCGGCGGGGCGATCCACGAACGTTGGGGCAAGCTCGACATTCTCGTCGGCAATGCCGGCATCCTCGGCGTGCTGATGCCGCTCGGGCATATCGACCCGAAGATCTGGGCGAGCGCGCTGGACATCAACGTCACCGCCAACTGGCGGCTGATCCGCTCGCTCGATCCGCTGTTGCGGATGTCCGATGCAGGCCGGGCGATCTTCGTCACCTCCGGCGCGGCCCATTCCTGCCGGGCCTACTGGGGACCTTACGCGGTCACCAAGGCAGCGTTGGAGGCGTTGGTGCGCACCTACGCCGCCGAGACCGAATCGACCGCGATCCGCGCCATGCTGGTGAGCCCCGGCGCCCTGCGCACCCGCATGCGCCGCTCGGCCATGCCCGGTGAGGATCCGCAGACGCTCCGCACGCCGGAGGATCTGGCGCCCCATTTCGTGCGTCTGGCCTCCCCGGACTGGACCGACACGGGCCTGATCTACGATTTCACCCAGGACCGGGTACTGACTCCGCGCCGCCCGGATTGATGGTTCACCACACCACCACGGTCTGAGGGGAGAAGACGCGCCATGATCGACGTGCGGGCGATGTGCGCCATTGGGCAGCGGGGCCAGCTCGGCCTGCATGGGCGGCTGCCCTGGGAGGGCAACACCGATCCGCTCTTCATCGAGGACGTGACGCGGTTCTTCGCCGAGACGCAGGGCCATGTCCTCATCGCCGGCCCGAAGACGATCGAGGCCGTGCCGGAATTCGCCTTCAAGGACCGCACCATCGACGTGATCCGCTCGCACGAGGATCCTCAGACGGTTCTGGCCCGTTATCCGGGGCGACGGATCTTCGTCGGGGGTGGGATCGCCGTGTGGAACGTCTACGCGCCGTTCATCCAGCAATGGGACATCACCCGCCTTCCCTATGACGGCGAAGCCGACCGCTGGTTCGATCCGGCTTGGCTCGTCGGCGGCGCGCTGCGGACGGCATGAGCACGCATCCCTACAGCTTCGGCATCGAAGAGGAATACTTCCTCGCGGATGCCGAGACCCGCGACACGCCTCAAGGTGATCTCGCCGCCTTCCATGCTCAGGCGAAGGAGAGCCTGCCCGAGACCGGGCGCGAGCTGGTCGCGGCGCAGATCGAGGTCTGCACCCCACCGCTCACGGTGATGGACGAGGCGCGGGACAATCTCGGTGGCCAGCGCGCCCGGCTCGCGGACATCGCCCGGAACCACGGGCTCATGCTCCTGTCCTGCGGCACGCAGCCCCTGGCCCGGCGCCGGAGCCAGACCGCTTCGGACGGCGAGCGCTATCAGGACATCCTGTCCGATCTCGGCATGGCTGCCCGCCGCGCGTTGATCTCCGGCATGCATGTCCATGTCGAGGTGCCGGATCCCGATGCGCGGATCGACCTGATGAACCGGCTGCTGCCGTTCCAGCCGATGCTGCTCGCCCTCTCGGCCTCCTCTCCGTTCTGGCAGGGCGAGGCGACGGGGATGCGGGCCTACCGGCTCTGCATCTTCGGGGAGATGCCCCGCACCGGCTTCCCCGAACTCTTCGCGGATGCCGCCGCCCATGACCGGCTCGTCACCATCATGACGCGCGCGGGCGCCATCGCGGATGCGAGTTATCTCTGGTGGTCCCTGCGGCCCTCGATCAAGTTCCCGACGCTGGAACTGCGCATCGCCGATGCCTGCACCCGGCTCGACGATTCCCTGTGCCTCGCGGCCTTGTTCCGCTGCCTCGTCCGGCTCTGCGTGCGGCGGCCGGATCTCAATGCCGGACTCGACGGCGTCTCTCGGGCATTGGCCTCCGAGAACCTGTGGCGCGCCCAACGCGACGGGGTGCGGGCCGAACTGATCGACGAAGCACTCGGGAACGCCGTGCCCTTCGCGCAGGCCCTCGATTCGGTGCTCAACCTCATCGCCGAGGATGCGCAGGCCCTGGGCTGCGAGCGGGACGTCGCCCGCGCCCGCGCCATCGTGGCGGAGGGTACCAGCGCCGACCGGCAGATCGCCGCTGCCGACGCGGCCCGCGCCGTGGGACGGGACGAGCGGGCCGCCCTCGCGGCGGCGGTGGATTGGATCGCCGGGGCCGTGGTCTAGAGCGCATTCCGACGAAGTGGATACCGGTTCGTCGCAAGAATGCGCGTCACAACAAAGAGCGAGAGCCGCTGGCCTGATGCAATCAGGCCGGATACGGCTCTAGACCAGTCCGTCGAGGAAGGGCGCTGCGGCCTCCTCTGCCGCGTGCGCGATGGCCCGGTAGCGGGTGACGAGGTCGGCGCCGAAGGCCGAGAGGCGAGCGCCGCCACCGGCGCGACCGCCGGTCTGGGCCTCCACCACCGGTCTTCCGAAGCCGGTATTCATCGCTTCCACCAGAAGCCATGCCCGGCGATAGGACATGCCGAGCGCGCGTCCGGCTCCCGAGATCGAGCCCTGCTCGGCGATGGCTTCGAGGAGAGCGATCTTGCCCGGCCCGATCCGGTGGCCGGGGCCGAGATCAATGCGAATCGAGAGCCGCGCCCGAGCCGCGCCGTCGTCTTCGCTCCGCGACGTCGGCAGGGTCATGAGGGTCTCTCCACGCGGGCATCTCCGTATCGGATGGGAGATGTCGCATCCACCCCCGCCTTTGCGGCCACGGAAAAGCCATCCATGGGGGCAGGCCACGTCCAAAAGCGACGCGCGTCCCTGGATGGCCTCGATCCGTTCGCGAAGGGGACGGATTCGATGAGTGCCGTCAGACCTGCATGATCCGGCTTCGCCGACGCATCGCGTCGCCGCCCTGCGTGTCCTCGACGTGGACCGGCTCCTCGATCGGCTTCACCGGCTTGGGCTCCAGCTTGCCGACCTTCTCGATCTTGACGCCAACATAGGAGCCGCGCCGCCATGCCACCTTCACCGCGCAGACGAAGTCGCGGCCGATGACCCGGAACATGAAGCGTTCGGGCAACTCCATCCCTTCGGGCACGGCGAGCCGGGCGCCGGAGGGCGAGATGTCCTTGACCGATGTCGCGATCTCACGACCGTCGAACATGCGGATCTTGGCGATCCAGTTCGTTTCCTTGCGCTCCTCGCTGCGCATGTCCCGGAAGAGCAGGTCGGCCTCGTTGGCTTCCATCATGCCGTTGCCCCTAGGGAAGCCGTATCGAAGGCGTCGGCCACGGGCCGGAAGGCGCGTACCAGGACCGGATCGAGCCGGCCCGCCATATCGTCGATGATCGCCAGAGCCGCCGTGCCGCTCATGGGAGATTTGTAGGGCCGCCGCTCGATGAGGGCGGCGTAGATGTCGCTGATGGTCACCAAGCGCACGAGGTCGGGGATTTCAGCGGCGCGCAGACCGTCCGGATAGCCGGACCCGTCCAGCATTTCATGGTGGGACCGGACCACGGTCAGGGTTGAGGCGTCGAAACCCGAATTGAGGAGCATCGCGTGGCCGAGCGCCGCATGGGTGCGCATGACCTTCAGCTCCTCCGGATCGAGCCGACCGGGCTTGTTCAGGATGACGGCGGGGATCTTCGTCTTGCCGACATCGTGCAGCAGAGCCGCCTTGGCGAGGTGATGCCGGTCGGTCGCGTTGAAGCCGAGGCTGCAGGCGAAGGCGGCCGAGAGCCCCGCGACCAGCAGGATGTGCTGGTGCGTCACGTCATCGAATCGCTGCACCGCCCGGACCCAGTCCGCAATGCCCGTTTCGAGAATCGCCTGGGCCACCAGCTCCGAGCCGGTGTCGGCGAGGTCGGGCGTCATCGCCGCGTCCGAGAAGAACACCTCGTCGAGGAATCGCTTGGCCTCGCCCGCATGGCGCCGTGCCGCCACGGTGGCGGGGGGCAGGGGTGGCGGAGCGGGCTGGCTCTTGATCCGCATCTGCAAGAGGCGCAACGCGGCGGTGGCAGCGACCGGCTCGGCCCCGATCAGCCTCGCATGCATCTCGGCGCGTGCGGCGTGGCCATGGACGAGAAGGATGTGCGGCAGGTTCGCCCCGTGGATGCCGTCGATGCAACGGCGCAGGCGCGAGAACGCATCCGAAGTGAGGTCCTTCACATCGCTGACGACGAGCGAAGGACGCACGGCCGGAACGCCCGCGTCGTAAAGGTCGTGGATCAGGCAGGAATGCGGATCGTCGAGACCCCGGGCCAGCCGTTCGGCATGACGCAGATCGTCGCTGATCAGCAGGACCTCAGACATGAAAGCCGCCGCCCCGCCGTCCGTAGGATAACATCTTCCCGATCCCTCGCCGGAACGGGACAGATATTGGCACGGGAAATCCTAACTAAGCTCTACTTCTAATTCCCAATACTGAGAGTGAGAGAGGAGGCAGTTATCAGATATGCAACTTTAAATAGATTTGCCTGATAGGAAAACGCCCAAACAAGCGAGGAGCGGCCCCACCAACCATGAACGGGGGGATGCCAAAGTCGGCGGGGCCGGTCGGACGGATCCGACGCCTGCACGATGGGCGAGGGCGCGGAGTGCAACAATCACATGGATCAAAGGCACCCCGGAAATGCCCGGCGGAAAAGCGATGAAACGACCGAAGATACAACTCAGAGGCGAAAATCCGTGCAAAGGGGAGCGTTGGCAACGACCTTTGCCGTCCCGCGTTCTGCGCAACAACACGTCTCGACCGCGCCGGTTTCGGTAAGGCTTGTCGTGTAGGACGGGCACAAGGGTTTCTTCAGCATAACCTCATGGACAGGCCAAACCCCGAGACGCTCCTGCATCGCGCCGACGCTCTCGAAGCGGAGGCGGCCCGGCTTCGTGCGGTGGCGGGCGAGGCGGGGGATGCTCTCCGCGTCGCCGAGGCCCGTCTGCTGCGGGCGCAGGAGGCAGGCGGCATCGGCCTGTTCTCCGTGGGGATCGAGGACGAGATCCTGCGCCCGACTCCGCATTTCTGCCGTCTTTACGGCATGCCCGAGGGCGAGAGCTACCCGGCCAAGGCATTCGAGGCCCTGGTGCTGCCGGAGGATTCCCACCTCGTCTCGACGGCCGAGAGTCGCCGACGCGGCGAGCCGCCCCGCGACGTCGAATATCGCATCCGCCGCCCCGACACGGACGAGATCCGCTGGATCGCCCGAAAGGGCGAGATCGAACGCGACGCGCAAGGCGTCCCGGTGCGGTTCCAGGGGGTGGCGCGAGACGTCACGGAGGAGCGGTCCGTGCGCGGCGCCCTCGCCGAGAGCGAGCAACGCTACCGGGCGCTGTTCGAGGCGGTCGATGACGGCTTCTGCATCATCGAGTTCATCGACGGGCCGGACGGCCCCCTGAGCGACTACGTCCACGTGGTCGCCAATTCCGGCTACCGGCGGCACACGGGCATCCCCGACATCGTCGGCAAGCGCCTGCGCGAGATCGCCCCGGACGAGGCGGAGGGCTGGCTCGATCTCTATGGCGGGGTGCTGCGCAACGGCAGGCCGATCCGGTTCGAACGGGCCTTCGTCGCCGCCGGTCGGCATATCGAGGTCTCGGCGGCGCGGGTCGAACCCGCGAGCCGTCGGCAGGTCTCGGTGCTGTTCCGCGACATCACGGAGCGCAAGCGTGCCGAGTCGCGGCAGCGCGAGAGCGAGGAGCAATTCCGCATCCTCGCGGAAGCGATCCCGAACCATGTCTGGTCGGCGCGGCCGGACGGCACCGTCACGTGGTTCAATGCACAGATGTACGCCTTTGCCGGGCTCGCGCCGGGTGGCTTTGCGGGCGGCGAGGTGTGGCGCGCGATCACGCATCCCGACGATGCCGAGGCCACCAGCGCGGACTGGGCGCAAGCGCTGGCTACGGGCAGCGTCTACCAGCGCGAGGTGCGCCTGCGCCGGGCCAACGGCGAGGACCGCTGGTTCCTCGTCCGGGCCGAGCCGGTCCGCAATGCGGAGGGGGCGATCACCCGCTGGGTCGGCACCAATGTCGATATCGACGAGGGCAAGCGCCGGGCGGTCGCCCTGGAAAGGCTGGTGGCTGAGCGGACCGCCGACCGCAACGCCCTGTGGCAGCTCTCTCGCGACCTCATGCTCCGCTGCACATTCGAGGGCCTCGTCACTGCCGTGAACCCCGCCTGGACGGAGATGCTGGGCTGGCGCGAGGACGAACTGATCGGCCGCCCGCTCTTCGACCTCGTTCACCCTGACGACCTGGACAGCACCCTGGAAGCCGCCTCCGAACTCTCGCGTGGCCAATCCCATGCCCGGTTCGACAACCGCTACCGGACCCGCGACGGGGGCTACCGCTGGATCGCGTGGTCGACGCGGCCGAGCGAGGGACTGATCAACGCCGTCGGGCGCGACATCACCGCCGAGCGCGAACGGGCCGAGGCCCTGGCACGCACGGAAGAGGCCCTGCGGCAGGCGCAGAAGATGGAGGCGGTGGGCCAGCTCACGGGTGGGCTCGCCCACGACTTCAACAACATGCTGGCGGGCATCGTCGGCTCCCTGGAAATGATGCAGACCCGCCTGCTCCAGGGCCGTACCGGCGACCTCGAGCGCTATATCGGCGCGGCGCAGGGGGCGGCCAAGCGCGCGGCGGCGCTGACGCACCGGCTCCTTGCCTTTTCCCGCCGCCAGACCCTCGATCCCAAGCCCACAGACGTGAACCGGCTGGTGGTGGGGATGGAGGATCTGGTCCGCCGCACGGTCGGCCCCTCGGTCTCGGTCGAGGTGGTGGCCGCCGGGGGGCTGTGGCCGACCCTGGTCGATCCGAGCCAGCTGGAGAACGCCCTCCTCAACCTTTGCATCAACGCCCGCGATGCGATGCCGGAGGGCGGGCGCATCGTGATCGAGACGTGCAACCGCTGGCTCGATCACCGCGCCGCCGCCGAGCGCGACGTGGCGCCCGGCCAATACGTGTCGCTCTGCGTCTCGGACAACGGCACCGGCATGCTACCCGAGGTGAAGGTCAAGGCGTTCGACCCGTTCTTCACCACCAAGCCGCTCGGTGAGGGGACTGGGCTCGGGCTGTCGATGATCTACGGCTTCGTGCGCCAGTCGGGCGGGCAGGCGCGGATCTACTCCGAGGTCGGGCAGGGCACCATGGTCTGCCTCTACCTGCCGCGTCATCTCGGCGAGGCCGAGGAGCCGGAGGAAGTCTCCGCGCCTGCCGAAGCGGTTCCGGCCCGCGCGGGCGAGACGGTGCTGGTGGTCGATGACGAGCCGACCGTGCGGATGCTGGTCGCGGAGGTTCTGGGCGATCTCGGCTACGCTGCGCTGGAGGCGGCGGATGGCCCCGCAGGCCTGAAGCTGCTGCAATCGGAGGCGCGGATCGACCTCCTCGTCACGGATGTCGGATTGCCGGGCGGCATGAACGGACGGCAGATGGTGGATGCCGCCCGCGCGAGCCGCCCGGACCTCAAGGTACTGTTCATCACCGGCTATGCCGAGAACGCGGCCCTCAACCACGGCCATCTCGCCCCCGGTACGCAGGTGCTCACCAAGCCCTTCTCCCTCGATACGCTCGCGGTGCGCATCCGCAGCCTGATCGAGGGGTGAAGGCCCGCCACCGTCATTGCGACGCGGAGCCGAAGCAATTCAGGGCGCGACCTTGCCGGACAAGGCAGTGCCGACTGGATTGCTTCGCTGGCGCTCGCAAGGACGACAGGAACCAACGAAGAAGAGGCGGAAACCCGATCCAGGTGGAACTCAGTGCGTCTCTGCCACGGCGCCGTGCAGGCACTGGTGCATGAACGCCTTGCGGTCCGGGCCCTTGGGCAGCGCCTTGGCCACGGCCTGTTCTCGACAGGCATCGCGCTGGGGCTTCATGCAATCGCGCATCGCCGCCTTGCGCTCTGGACCCGTCAGGCTGCGGCTGTCGATCTGCGCCTTGCACTGCGCCCGCGCCGATGTCGCTTGGTCCGCCTGCGGCGTGGGAGCCGATGTCTCCTGCGCGAGCGCCGCGCCGGAGAGACCGGCGAGCAGGGCGAGGGCGAGGGACGAACGGAGGAAGGATCTCATGCGCGGCTCCTGAAGCGGCCCTCTCGCGGGCCGGGACCGGCATGAGACGCCCCCGACGCATCCGCACGATGGCGGCTTCGTATCGTCGGGTAACGAAACGTGACGCGGCGGGCCGCTCCCGCCGCGTTCAGCCCTTGTCGAACGGGTTCTGCGAGGTGCGCAAGCTCAAGCGGATCGGCGTGCCGGGCAGGTCGAACGCCTCACGCAGACCGTTGACGAGGTAGCGGGTGTACGATTTCGGCAGCGCGTCGAGCTGGTTGCCGAACAGGGCGAAATGCGGCGGACGGCTCTTCACCTGCGTGGCGTAGCGGATCTTGATCCGGCGGCCCGACACGGCCGGGGGCGGATTGCGCGACAGGGCGTCGCCCAGCCAATCGTTGATCCGCGAGGTCGAGACGCGGCGGTCCCAGACCTCGGACGCACCGACCACCGCCTGCATGAGCTTGTCGATGCCCTCGCCCGCGAGGCCGGAGAGCGGCACCACCGAGACACCGCGCACCTGCGGCAGCAGGCGGGTGCAATCCTCGCGCAGTTGCTTCAGCAGGCCCGGCTGGTCGGCCACGAGGTCCCACTTGTTGAGGCCGATCACCAGCGCCCGGCCCTCGCTCTCCACGAGGTCGACGATGGTGAGATCCTGCTTCTCGAACGGGATCGTGGCATCGAGGAGCACCACCACCACCTCGGCGAAGCGCACGGCACGCAAGCCGTCCGAGACGGCGAGCTTTTCGAGCTTGTCGTCGATGCGGGCGCGGCGGCGCATCCCGGCCGTGTCGTGGAGCTTGATCCGGCGGCCCCTCCACTCCCAGTCGAGGGAGATCGAATCGCGGGTGATGCCCGCCTCGGGGCCGACGAGCAGCCGCTCCTCGCCGAGCATGTTGTTGATCAGCGTCGACTTGCCCGCATTGGGCCGCCCGACGATGGCGACGCGCAGGGCCTTGCCGCCGGGGCCGTCCTCGTCGTCATCCTCATCGGAATCGGGCTTCGGCAGGGCCTCCATGAGGGCGGTGTGCAATTCGCCCACACCCTCGCCGTGCTCGGCCGAGAACGGGATCGGATCCCCGAGGCCGAGGGAGAACGCCTCGTAGGCCCCGCTCATGCCGGCCCCGCCCTCGGCTTTGTTGGCGATGAGGATGACCGGGCAGCCCGCCCGGCGGGTCAGTTCGGCGAAGGAGTGGTCGGCCGGCAGCACGCCGGCGCGGGCGTCGATGACGAACAGCACCACGTCGGCGGCGAGGATCGCGGCCTCGGTCTGCATCCGCATCCGGCCGGTGAGGGTGTCGTCGTCCGCCTCTTCCAAGCCGGCTGTGTCGATGACCCGGAAATGCAGGCCGCCGAAGGCGACGTCGCCCTCGCGCCTGTCGCGGGTCACGCCGGGACGGTCGTCCACCAGGGCGAGCTTCCGGCCCACGAGGCGGTTGAACAGGGTCGACTTGCCGACATTCGGCCGGCCGACGATCGCGACGGTCGGCATGTCCATCGGGTCAGTTCCTACGGTGCGCGACGGTGTCCGTCAGCGGGTGATCGGGGGCGGGGGAGCGGCGGGCTCGGGCTTGGCTTCCGTCACGGTGACGGGGCCGCCCGCCACGATGGCGGCGTAGACCTCGATGCGGTCGCGCAGGGAGCGCGGCGTGTCGGGATCGGCGACGATCTGGTCGAACCACCGGCTCGCCTCCTCGTAATCGCCCTTCTTGAGCGAGGCGAGGCCCAGCATCTCCCGTGCCGTGTGGCGATAGGGGCTGCCGGCAGCGAGGCTCTGGAGGTTGGCCAGCGCCGGATCCGGGTTCGGGCCGTCCATGCGGATCAGGGCCGCGCGCAGGCGAGCGAGGTCGCGCAGGCCGCCGCCGAGGCTCGAATCGTTGGCCAGGGCGTCATACTCGCCCGCCGCCTTGGCCGTGTCGGTCTTCGCGGTCTCGGCCGCCGCGCGGAAGCGGGCCAGAAGGCGGTAGCCCGTCGTGCCGTCCTGCTCCAGCGCCGTGAAGGCCTTGTCGGCCTCCTCGGCCTTGCCGTCGCGGGCGAGGCGGTTGGCCGCATCGAAGCGCACGGAGGCCGCCTCGGCCGCTGCGAGTTGCTGCGTCTGCCAGTAGCGCCACCCGGCGACGCCCACCACGAGCAGTACCGCCAGCGCGATGATCACGCCGCTGTAGCGGCGCCAGATCTTGAGGATCTGCTCCCGGCGATAATCCTCATCGACCTCGCGGATGAATTCGTTGTTCTCGGCCATCGTATCCCGGCCGGCGGCGAGCGCCGGACCACCTCGCGATCCTCGAAGGTGGTGCGCCTAACACAGGGCCGCCGACTTGGCGACCTTGCTGTGGCCCGACGACATGCCGCCGGTACGCCGGCCCGGCTCCGGCCCCGGGGCTACATGCTCCCCGGCCAGACCGGGACGCCGATCACCGGGTAGTGCAGGTAGCGCGCGAACACGAACCACGCGAGCGTGCCCACCAGCACCACGAGGATGTCGTTGCGGTAGCCTGCGGGCACGGCGACGGCGGCGCGACCGCCCGGCGGCACGCCTGCTGCCCTCTCCCGGCGCTTCAGGCTGATCCGGGCCGAGACCGCCCAGGCCAGGAAGCCGCCGAACAGCAGGATCGAGCCGAGATCGCCGTTGGCGAGAAGGTGGGCCGTGGCCCAGATCTTCACGGCGAGCAGCATCGGGTGCTTCGCCTTGGCGCGGATATGGCTCGGCACGTAGGCCGCCGCGAGGCTGATGAAGGCAAACAGCACGAGGAGCAGCGCGAGGTGGCGCGTCCAGATCGGCGGATCCCAGACCGGGATCATTCCCGACAGCCGGTAATCGTGGAAGCCCACTCCGATCAGCACCAGCCCGAGCAGGGACAGGGCGGTGTAGCCGAGCTTGTAGCGGTTCTCACCGACCTCGCCGACGACCGCCGCGCGCTTGGCCCGCAGCATGGTGAAGGCGTGTGTGCCGAGGAACAGCGCGAGGCCGAGGATGAGGAGGAGCATGGCGGCCCGTTCGAAGGAGAGTGTCCCCGTTCTCAAGCGAAGTTCGGGACGCTTGTCCAGGCGCCCCCCGGACGCAGCCCGCCTCCCGGCACGCTATATGAACAGGGCACAGGAGTCCCCGCCATGACCCGTTCGACACGAGACGCCCCCTTCCCGAAGGAGCGGCCCCCCCTTCAAGGCACCCGTGCGACGGGGGCCCACACCCTCGGCGCGGGGGCGGCAGGGGCCTATGCGCTGGGGGCCTTCGCCCTCGGCGTCGTGGTGTTCGGCGCCTTCGCCGTGGGCCGCCTATCGATCGGCCGGGCGCGGATCGGCTCCCTGGAGATCGACGAGTTGACCGTGCGCCGACTGCGGATTCTGGAGGAGGGATAGATGGCCCCCCTCTCCGTCTTGCTTGCGCGATATCGAGAACAAAATTAGAACATCCACAGGCCGTTCGTGCCTGTGGGCACCCGACCCGCCGCCATTGCCGAGGGCCGGCGAGGGGCGCATGTGTAGGCGGTCACAGCAGCCCCGTGAGATGCGGAACGCGAGGAGAGATCGATGGCGGGCAGCGTCAACAAGGTAATTCTGGTGGGCAATCTCGGGCGCGATCCCGAGATCCGTCGCCTCGGCTCGGGCGACCCGGTCTGCAACCTGCGGATCGCCACGTCCGAATCGTGGAAGGACAAGGCCTCCGGCGAGCGCAAGGAGAAGACCGAGTGGCACTCGGTCGTGATCTACAACGACAACCTCTCACGCGTGGCCGAGCAGTACCTGCGCAAAGGCTCGAAGGTCTATGTCGAGGGCCAGCTCCAGACCCGGAAATGGACCGACCAGTCCGGCGTCGAGAAGTACACGACCGAGGTGGTGCTCCAGCGCTTCCGCGGTGAGCTGACGATCCTCGACGGGCGCGGCGGCGGTGGCGGCGAGTTCGGCGGCGACGACGAAGGTGGCGGCCAGATCAGCCGTGGCGGCGATTTCGGCGGCGGCGGCCGGGGTGGCGATTTCGGCGGTGGTCGCGCCCAGGGTGGCGAGCGTCGCCCGGCTCCGTCCTCCTCGCCCAGCAGCGGCGGCGGCGGTCGCGGCGGCTACGATCTGGACGACGACATCCCGTTCTAGGGCCTCGATCCGGACGGGGGGTGGTCAGCCCCCCGTTACGCTCATGTGACGCGGCACGGCTGCCGGGCGCTGGCGCTCGATGACGAAGTCGTGGCCCTTGGGCTTGCGAGTGATCGCCTCTTCCACCGCGCGGGCGAGGACGGCATCATCGCTCGTGGCGCGGAGCACGGCGCGTAGATCCGCCGAATCCTCCTGGCCGAGGCAGAGGTAGAGCTGGCCGGTGCAGGTCAGACGCACCCGGTTGCAGCTTTCGCAGAAATTGTGGGTCAGCGGCGTGATGAAGCCGAGGCGCCCACCGGTCTCCTCCACGCGTACGTAGCGCGCCGGGCCGCCCGTGCGGTCGGGCAGTGGCGTGAGGGTGTAGCGGCCCTCCAGGCGCTGGCGCACCACGGAGAGCGGCAGGAACTGGTCGGTGCGGTCCGCCTCGATCTCGCCGAGCGGCATCACCTCGATCAGCGTCATGTCCATGCCGAGGCCATGCGCCCAGGCGATCATGTCCGGGATCTCGTCGCCGTTGACATCGCGCAGCGCCACGGCGTTGATCTTCACCTGCATCCCGGCCTTACGCGCGGCCTCGATCCCGTCGAGCACCACCGGCAGATCGCCCCGGCGGGTCACTTCGCGGAACTTCACCGCATCGAGGGTATCGAGGGACACGTTGACGCGCTTCACGCCGAGCGCTGCCAGTTCCGGCGCGAAACGGGCGAGTTGCGTGCCGTTGGTGGTGAGAGTCAGTTCCTTCAGCGCGCCCGAATCGAGATGCCGGGAGAGGCGCCGGAACAGGTGCATGATGTCGCGCCGCACCAGCGGCTCGCCGCCGGTGATGCGCAGCTTTCGCACCCCCCGCGCAATGAACACGCTGCACAGCCTGTCCAATTCCTCCAGGCTCAGGAGGTCGCGCTTGGGCAGGAACTGCATGGTCTCCGACATGCAATAGGCACAGCGGAGGTCGCAGCGATCCGTCACCGAGATGCGCAGATACGTGATCGCCCGCTGGAACGGGTCGATCAGTGGCGCCGGCTGGAAGGAGATGTCATCGGCCATTGCTTCTGGATATGATGGGGGATGAGCCCCTGGGCAAGCGCGCCCTGTGAGCGCAACCCCCGATTGGCCACGAGGTGTGACCCTTGAACCCTGCCCTGGACCAGGATTTCTGGCCGACCGAGCTTCGCCTGTCGCCGGACAAACGCCTTCTCAACGTCGCCTTCGAGGACGGCACGCGCTTCGCCCTGCCCGCCGAATACCTGCGGGTTTCCAGCCCCTCGGCAGAGGTACAGGGCCATTCCCCCGCCGAGCGGAAGGTGCTCGGCGGCAAGCGCAACGTCGCGATCCTCGGCGTCGAGCCGATCGGCAATTATGCGGTGAAGCTCACTTTCGACGATATGCACGATACCGGCATCTATGGCTGGGGCTATCTGCACGAGCTCGGCCGCAACTACGTGCGCCGCTGGGAGACCTATCTCGGCGAACTCGCCGAGCGGGGGCTCGACCGCGACACGGCCGCCCCGGCCAAGTCGGGCGGATGCGGGTCCGGTTCGTGCGGCTGCGGGTGAGGGAGGAGGGCTACTCCTCCTCGTCCCCCTCACCGCCGAGGGACCATTCCTTCACCCGTGCGAGATGGTCGTAGGGCCCCGTGCCCTTGGCGTATTGCGGGTAGGGGCGGGCAGTATAGGCGGCTTCGCCCGTGAGGAAGCGGGCGATCAGCCCGCGTAGGCGCTGGGCGTGCTCGGCGACGATGGCCTCGACGCTGCGCTCCTCGCCGCGCGGCGGCTTCACCGGCATCGGCACGAAGGCCTTCCGGCCGCCCGAGGCATGGACGTAGAGCAGGTCCGGCGTCGTCGCCGTGCGCGGCAGGTCCTTGAAGGCGCCGTGCATCAGCATCGCCGCCTCCAATGTCAGCTGCGGCGAGAAGCCCGTGAAGATCTCCTTCGCGCTCGGCACCCGGCCGGTCTTGAAATCCACGATGCAGGCGGTGCCGTCCGGCCGGAGTTCGATCCGGTCGGCGCGGGCGCGCAAGGTGAAGGTCTCGCGGCCGAGGGGGATGGTCCAGCGACCGAATTTCTCGGCGTGGATCTGGGTCAAATCCGGTCGCCGGGCCGCCTCCCAGGGCAGGTAGGATTGCGCCATCCGGGCGTAACGCGGCCACCATTCGGCATAGAGGCTCGGATAGGCGTCGTTGATCGGCCCGAACGCATCGGCGGCGATCTGCGCGAGGCGCTGGTCGGCCTGCGGTGGCAGCGCCTGCGGATGGGCGATCGTGAACTCCGAAAAGATTCGGTGGACCAGCGTGCCGCGTTCGCCCGCCCCCGGCTGTGCCGCGAGCGGTTCCAGCGGATCGAGGCCGAGCACGTGCCGGGCGAAGATGGAATAGGGGTCGCGCACCAGAGTTTCGATCTCGGTGACGCTGAGCGTGCGCGGGAACAGGGCCGGATCGGGCTTGGGCGCGGGCCGTTTCAGCCGTGGCTGCGGCGGGGCGGCGTCGAGGGCGGCGGCGAGCGCTGCGAGGCGGCGTCCGGCGGCGAGCGATGTGCTCCACGCCTCCTCGCCCGCGAAGGCGCGCATCCGCTGGATCAGCCGTGAGGGCACGGTCGGCGCGCCGTCGCGCTTGAGGGCACGGGTGATCACCGCGTCGCGGCACCCCAGGGCCTCGGTGAAATCGTGCGCCATCTGGCCGATCCGCCGCTCGGGCGGATCGAGGCCGATCCGCTCGCGCATCGGGCGGTTGAGGAAGGCGTCGGTGACCGTGCGAACCGGCCAGACGCCCTCGTCGAGGCCGCCGATCACGATGCGGTCGGCTTGCAGCAGGCGCGATTCGATCAGCCCGAGGATGCGCAGGCGCGGATGGGGCGAGGGACCCGCGCAGGCGACCTTCCGCTCCCGCGTGAGCGCCGTGAAGAAGCTCGGGTAATCGGCGAAGGTGCCCTCCATCCCGCCGGGCTCGGCCATGTCCAGATCGTCGAACAGGGCGTCGAGGCAGGAGAGTGAGGCCTCCGCCTCCGGTCCCTCGTCGCCCTCCGGCCCGGCGAGCAGACCCTCGCAGGCGAGCCGGTGCCCGGCGGCCACCGCGACGAGGTCGCAGTCTCCCGCACCATCCGGGCCGGGGAAGGCGGAAAAGGCCATCTCCAGCCGATCGAGGACCAGGGCGGCGAGCTCCCAATCGATCTCCGTCAGGCGGCGCTCGGCCCGGGGCGGACGCCGATCAGGATCCTCCCCCGCGCGGCGGCTTGCGAGCGCCCGGCGCAGGCCCGCGAGCGTCGGAGCCGGGGCGGGGCCGCGCAGCAGACCGATCTCCAAGGCAGCGGCGCCGCGCACGAGATCCGAGCGGCTGAGGCCGAGGCGCACCATCGGGTGCGACAACAGGGCGACCAACCGCGCAGGCAGCGAATCTGCCTGCTCCCGCGACAGGTCGGCGGCGAATTCCGCCGCGAGCCGGGCGAGGCGGCCGGCCGGGGAGGCGGCGAGCGCGAGCCCGGCGGAATCCTCCGCCACGATGCCCCAACGCAGCAACTCGACGGCGACCCGGCCCGCGAGCGCCCGGTCCGGGGTGACAAGAAAGGCCGTCGCGCCGGGCGTCTCCAGGGTCTCGCGCAGGGCGAGCGCGGCGATCAGCGCCTCCTCGCGCTCGTCGGCGGCCTCCACCAGGGCGAGGCCGTCGAGGCCGAGACGGGCCGTGGCCTCGCGCTCGGCCGGATCGACCATCGACCACGCATCCGTGGTGTCGGCGGGCCGCAACGCCTGTGAGAGCAGCTTTCCGCGGGCTGCCCCCCCGTCACTGGGGGTGCCGAGGGCGACGATGTCCGCCCGCTTCATGGCGAGGCCCCCCGGCCCGAGCAGTCGGTGCAGGATCGCCTGCGGATGGCCATGGGCGATGGTGCGGTTGAACCCCTCGCCGGTCTCGATCCCGTCCCAGCCGGATTCGTCGAGGTCGAGGTCGAGGCCCGGCAGCACCACCGCCCCGCGCGGCAGCTTCGCCACGGCGGCGATGAGCTTGGCGGTGGCCGGCACCGAGCCGAGGGAGCCCGCCACGATCACCGGATCGCTCGGCGCCTTGGCGAGGCGCTCGCCCTCCGCCAGGATCAGGCTGCGGGCGCGGGCGACCGGGTCGGCGAGGTCGCGGGCCTCGAGGAGCTTCGGCCAGTTCTCGGCGGCGATCTTCACGAAATCCAGGGTCAGGCCGAAATAGCGGGAATACTCGGCCTCCACCGCCCCGGCGATCTCGGACCAGGGCAGGCCCTCCACCGTCAGCGCATCCATCAACCCTTCGAGGTCGGCCGCCAGCCCCACGGCATCGGCGGGGGAGGAGGGCACGAGGAACGGCACCTCGTCCTGCAGGGGCAGGAGGGAGCGGTCCACGTTCTGCGCCCAGGCCCTGACGAGGCGAGCCAGGATCAGCCGCCGTTCCAGAGGGGGAATCGGCGGATGGGCCGGGGTGGCGCCGAGCAGCGGATCGGCGGCGAGATCGAGTTCGGCCTCGTCCGCTTCGCCCAGCGGCACGGTGCGCGGAAGCAAGGCCGCATCCCCCAGGCGCGCCGCCAGGATCGCCGACAGCGCGCGGGCCGCACGCCGGGTCGGGAGGTAGACGGACACGGCCGCCAGTGCGAGCGGATCCTGGGCCACCGGCCCGACGAGACGCCCGTCGAGCAGGGCATCGGCCAGGGCCGGGAGAAACGGGACGCCACGCGTGACGGTGAAGACGGCCTGACGGGCGGTCATGGAGATCGGGGTTCGGGGGGCGCGAAGGACGCGCGGTCGCTACCCTTATACACGCCGCGCCGGGAGCCCGCTCCCGATTGACGGCCGCTCGGCGGGGTGGGAAAGCCATTACGTATGAGCATGCCCGCCGATCCTCGCGCCGCCCTCGGTCTGCCGGTCCGGGAGGCCGATGTCGCCGCCATGAAGGCCGAGGCGGCGACGTGGTTCGCCTCCCTGCGCGACCGGATCGTGGCCGCCTTCGAGGCGCTGGAGGACGAGGCGGACCTGCCGCTCCATCCGGATGCGCCGCGCGAGCCCGGCCGCTTCGTCCTGACACCCTGGGAGCGCACCGACCATAGCGGCGCGCCGGGCGGCGGCGGCACGATGGCGATGCTGAAGGGCCGCGTCTTCGAGAAGGCGGGCGTCCACATCTCGACGGTGCATGGCGAGTTCGCCCCGGAGTTCCGGGGGCAGATCCCCGGCGCCTCGGAGGATCCGCGCTTCTTCGCGACCGGCATCTCGCTGATCGCCCATCCCTGGAACCCGCACGCGCCGACCGTGCACATGAACACCCGGTTCGTGGCGACGACCAAGGCGTGGTTCGGCGGCGGCGCCGACCTGACCCCCGTGCTCGACCGCCGCCGCACCCAGGACGACCCGGACACCCTGCACTTCCACGAGTGCCTGCGCCGGGCCTGCGAGGCCCACCAGGCGGATTACGCCGCCTACAAGGCGTGGTGCGACGAGTATTTCCACCTCAAGCACCGGAACGAGCCGCGCGGCATCGGCGGCATCTTCTACGATTACCGCTGGAGCGAGGAGCCGCAGGCCGACCTCGCCTTCACCAAGACGGTCGGGCTGTCCTTCCTCGACGCCTATCCGCCGATCATGCGCCGGAACATCCGCACGCCCTGGACGGAGGCGGACCGGCACGAACAGCAGGTGCGCCGCGGGCGCTACGTGGAGTTCAACCTGCTCTACGACCGCGGCACGATCTTCGGTCTCAAGACCGGCGGCAACGTCGCCTCCATCCTGTCCTCCATGCCGCCGACCGTGCGGTGGCCGTGATCCTCTCCGTCATCGCGAACGCAGTGAAGCGACCCAGGGCAGCGGGTCGCTCGCGGAGAGGGCGCATCCCTGGATTGCTTCGCGTCGCCCGCAAGGACGGGGGTTGGGCATGAGCGCCGCCACGCCCCACGCCTACGCCCCACAGCAGGATGAGGCACTGAAGGCCATCGACCGGTGGCGGCGCGAGGGCGGGTCCCAGGTGTTCCGCCTGTTCGGCTATGCCGGCACCGGCAAGACGACTCTCGCCCGGCGCATCGCGGAGGATGTCGACGGGACGGTGGTGTTCGGTGCCTTCACCGGCAAGGCCGCTTCGGTGATGCGCCAGAAGGGCTGCTTTGACGCGGCGACGATCCATTCGCTGATCTACCGCACCAAGGAGGCGGAGGAAGGCGGGCCGACCTTCACGCTCAACCGCTCCGGCCCCGTGGCCAAGGCCGACCTCATCGTCATCGACGAATGCTCGATGGTCGATTCCGACCTCGGCAACGACCTCCTGTCCTTCGACAAGCCGGTGCTGGTGCTGGGCGACCCGGCGCAATTACCCCCCGTGCGGGGCGGCGGTTTCTTCACCGAGGCCGAGCCCGACGTGATGCTCACCGAGGTCCACAGGCAGGCCAAGGACGACCCGATCGTGCGCATGGCCATGACCGTGCGCGAGGGCGGACGGCTGGAACGGGGTGAGTTCGGGGAGAGCCGGGTGGTCTCCCGGCGGGACCTCGATCCGGCGCAGGTGATGGAGTGTGACCAGGTTCTGGTCGGGCTGAACAAGACGCGGCGCCTGTACAACAACCGCCTGCGGGAGATCGCGGGTCACACCGACCCGATGCCGGCGGTGGGGGAGAAGCTGGTCTGCCTGCGCAACGACCGGGTGAAGGGCCTGCTCAACGGCTCGACCTGGACGGTGCATGCGCTGCGCGCTCCGCCCCGCCCCGACATGATCCGCCTCGACATCGTGCCGGAGGACGATCCGGCGCTGCGCCGTCGCCCCACCGACATCAAGGTGCTGAGGGCGATGATCAGCGGCTCCGACGAGGAGATCCCGCTCTACCAGCGTCGTGAGACCGACGAGTTCACCTACGGCTACGCGCTCACCGTGCACAAGGCGCAGGGCTCGCAATGGGACAGGGTGACGTTGTTCGACGAGTCCTACGCCTTCCGCGAGCACCGGGCCCGGTGGCTCTATACCGGCCTGACCCGTGCGGCGCAGGCGATCACGGTGGTGGTGTGAGCGGGGTTTCCCGCATTCCCATCGTCATTGCGAGGGAAGCGAAGCAATCCAGGGACGGGAGGGCCGCTTCCGAGCGTGGCGCTACCCTTGGATTGCTTCGTGCCTCGCAATGACGGGGAGCATCACACCCGCGTCGCCTCGAACCCCTCGCGAATGGCATCCGCGTCGAGGTTGCGGCCGATGAAGACCACGCGGCTGACGCGCGTCTCGTCCTTCCCCCAATCGCCCTGCACGTCCCCGTCGAGGATCATGTGCACGCCCTGGAAGACGAAGCGCTTCGGCTCGTTCGGGAAGGCGACGATGCCCTTGCAGCGCAGGATGTCCGCGCCCTGGACCTGCGTGAGGTTCGAGATCCACGGCATGAACTTCTCGGGATCGACCTCGCCCTCGATCTTGGCCGAGATCGAGCGGATGTCCGAATCGTGGTGATGGTGGTGGCCCTCCTCCAGGAAGTCGGGCTCGATATCGAGGATGCGGTCGAGATCGAAGGCGTTGCGCTCCAGCACCGCGTCGAGGGGCACCGCGCAGTTCGTGGTCCGATGGAGCTTCGCCAGCGGGTTGATCGTGCGGATCTCGCTCTCCACGCGGTCGAGGTCGGCGGGCGAGACGAGGTCGGACTTGTTGAGCAGGATCACATCCGCGAAGGCAATCTGGTTCTTCGCCTCCGGAGCGTCCTTCAGGCGCTCGGTCAGCCACTTGGCGTCGGCCACCGTCACCACCGCATCGAGGCGCGCCGCCTCGCCGACATCCTGATCGACGAAGAAGGTCTGCGCGACGGGGGCCGGGTCGGCCAGCCCGGTGGTCTCCACGATGATCGCGTCGAACTTGCCCCGGCGCTTCACCAGTCCGTCCATGATGCGGATCAGGTCGCCGCGCACGGTGCAGCAGACGCAGCCATTGTTCATTTCGAACACTTCCTCGTCCGCGCCCACGACGAGGTCGTTGTCGATGCCGATCTCGCCGAACTCGTTGACGATGACGGCGTAGCGCCGACCGTGATTCTCGGTGAGGATGCGGTTGAGCAGCGTGGTCTTGCCCGCCCCGAGATAGCCGGTGAGCACCGTGACCGGGATCTTGCCGTCCGTCTGGGGAAGGGTCGCCGGGGAATTCGCCATGTCGGCCTGCCAGTTTGCGGAGTTCGTAGGGTCGGGCCTGTAACATTGTCACGAGACCCCGCCAACGGAAGGCCCCCTGTACCCAGCACGGCGGGGGCAGCGTCACAGGTGCGTCATGCGGCTCGATCACAGACGGGGACTGCCCCTCACGAAACCGTCGTTTGCCGCGCGGCAGCCGAGGTTCTAACCCCCGTGCCGAGACGGTGACGCGAGCGCTTTCGCGGCATTGCCTTGGAAAAGCGCCAACCGTCGGTTCAACGCTTGCTTGCAAGGCAGGCGCGAATCGCGGCTGACGTCACTTCGCCCGGCTGAAACGACGCCTATGGACGCCCGGAACCCCCTTCATCAGGATCAGGCAGGCTCCTCGCACGGGCAACCCGCCCGGCGGCGGCGCGGCCTCGTCCTGCTCGTCATTCTCCTCGTCCTCGGTGGGCTCGGCGCCTTCGCAGCCCTGCGCCCGCACGAGGCACACGAATGGGGCGAGCGGATCGTGGCGGCGGCCAAGACCCTGGTCGCCTCGAACGACAAGGATGACGGGATCGAGGTGACCAAGGCCGCCCCGGTCGAGCGGGTGTTCCGCCCGAGCAAGGAGCAGCGCGCCTCGTTCGAAATCCTGCCCGTGGCGACGCAGGTCTTCCGGCCGGAAGGATCGGCCGAGGGGCGCATCGCCCTCAACGAAGACGACAACGTGCCCGTGGTCTCGCCCTATTCGGGCCGCGTCACCAAGGTTCTGGTGCGGGCGGGCGACACCGTGAAGGCCGGGGACGTGCTGTTCGTCGTCGAGGCGTCGGACATGGTCCAGGCGCAGAACGACTATCAGGCCGCGCTCAACAATCTCCAGAAGCAGCAGGCGCTGCTGAAGCTCGACCAGACCATCGCCGCTCGCCAACAGGAGCTGTTCCAGGCCAAGGCGGTGGCGTTGAAGGATTACCAATCCGCGCAGAACGACGTGATCGCCGCGCAGAGCGATCTGAAGACCGCTCAATCCACCCTCGACGCGGTGAAGAACCGGCTGCGCCTCCTCGGCAAGACCGATGCGGAGATCGCCGCCTACGAGAAGAACGGCACGCTGTCCCCCGAAACGCAGATCCGGGCGCCGATCGCGGGTACCATCGTCCAGCGCAAGGTCGGCATCGGCCAGTACATCAGCGCCTCGGGCGATCCGCAATTCGTGATCGGCGACCTCTCCACCGTCTGGCTCGTCGCCAACGTGCGCGAGAGCGAGATCCCGAAGATCAAAATCGGCCAGGAGGTCGAGGCGAAGGTCGCGGGTTTCGGCAACCGGGTGTTCAAGGCGCGGGTGAACTACATGGCCGCGAGCCTCGATCCGGCGACGCGGCGGCTCTCCGTGCGCAGCGAAGTCGACAACCCCGACCGGGTGCTCCGGCCGGAGATGTTCGCCACCTACACGATCGTCACCGGCAAGGGCGAGCCCTCGCCCAGCGTCCCCCTCAGCGCGGTCGTCTACGAGGGCGGGCGCACCCATGTCTGGGTGGCGAGGCCGGACGGGGCGGTGGAGGCCCGCGACCTGCAACTCGGGCTGATCAACGGCGACAACGCCCAGGTCGTCTCGGGTCTCGCGGCCGGGGAGCAGATCGTGACCCGCGGCGCCCTGTTCATCGACAGGGCGGCCTCGGGCGACAAGGCCTCGTGAGGCGGGCGCGATGAACGCTCTGATCGTCTTCGCGCTCCGGCAGCGCGTCCTCGTCTGCCTGCTGTTCGTGCTGATGCTCGGCATCGGCTACGCCGCCTATACGAAGCTCAACATCGAGGCCTATCCGGATCCGGTGCCGCCGCTCGTCGACGTCATCACCCAGAACCCCGGCCAGTCGGCGGACGAGATCGAGCGCTACATCACCATTCCCTTGGAAGTCGCGCTGGCGGGCATCCCCAACGCGCAGGTGGTGCGCACCATCTCGTTGTTCGGCCTGTCCGACGTGAAGGTGCAGTTCAACTACAATTACACTTACGAGGAAGCGCTTCAGCGGGTGCTCAACCGCCTGTCGCAGGCCCCGACACTGCCCAACGGCGCCCAGCCCTCGATCTCCCCGACGAGCCCCGTCGGCGAGATCATGCGCTACAAGCTCGTCGGGCCGAAGGGCTACTCGCCCACCGACATGAAGACCTTGCAGGATTGGGTGCTGCAGCGCCGCTTCAAGGCGATCCCCGGCGTGGTCGACGTGACCGCCTTCGGTGGCAAGGCCAAGGAATACGAGGTCGCCGTCGACCTGAACCGGCTCCAGGCCCAGGGCCTGACCCTGGTGCAGCTGACGAACGCCCTGAACAACGCGTCCATCAACGTCGGCGGCCAGACGCTCAATGTCGGCCAGCAATCGGCCGTGGTGCGCGGCGTCGGCCTGATCCGCGACATGGACGACATCCGGGATACGCTGATCAGCCTCGTCAACGGCGTGCCGGTGCTGGTGCGGGACGTGGCCGATGTGCGCGTCTCGAACGCGCCGCGCCTCGGCATCGTCGGCCACGACAACCAGCCGGACGTGGTCGAGGGCATCGTGCTCATGACCCGCGGCGGCGAGAGCCTGCCGACCCTGGAGCGGGTCGAGGCCGAGATCGACCGGATCAACAATTCCACCGTCCTGCCGCCGGACGTGAAGATCGAGCGCATCTACGACCGCTCGGGGCTGATCCACACCACCACGCACACCGTGATGCACAACCTCGTCTTCGGCGTAGTGCTGGTCTTCGTGGTGCAGTGGCTGTTCCTCGGCTCGCTCACGAGTGCGATCATCGTAGCGGCGACGATCCCCTTCGCGCTCGGCTTCGCCATTCTCATCCTCGTGGTGCGCGGCGATTCCGCGAACCTCCTCTCCCTCGGCGCCATCGATTTCGGCCTCATCGTCGACGCGACGGTGATCATGGTCGAGAACGTGTTCCGTCACCTCGCGGAACCCGAGCATTCCGAGGGGCAGGCGGCACCGGGAGGCCTGAAGGGGCGGCTCGGCACCATCGCCATCGCGGGCGCCGAGGTGAACCGGGCGATCTTCTTCTCGGCCACCATCATCATCGTCGGCTTCCTGCCGCTCTTCACGATGACCGGCGTCGAGGGCCACATCTTCGGGCCGATGGCCAAGACCTACGCCTACGCCCTGGTCGGCGGCCTCATCGCCACCTTCACGGTTTCGCCCGCCCTCTCGGCGCTCATGCTGCCGAAGAAGGTCGAGGAGCGCGACACGCTGATCGTGCGGGTGCTGCGCGTCGCCCACGAGGCCGCCCTGCGCTTCGGCCTGCGCAACCGGGTGATCACCGTGGCCGTGACGATCGCGGTGCTGCTCGGCTCGGGCCTCGCCGCCCGCCATCTCGGCCTGGAATTCCTGCCGAAGCTGGAAGAGGGCAACCTCTACGTGCGTGGCACCATGCCGTCCTCGATCTCCCTGGAGGCGGGCAACGCCTATGTGCAGCGCCTGCGGAAGATCTTTCAGGACGTGCCGGAGGTGATCACGGTCATCTCGCACCAGGGGCGGCCGAACGACGGCACCGACGCCACCGGCTTCTTCAACGTGGAGATTCTGGCGCCGCTCAAGCCCATCGATCAATGGCGCAAGGGCCTCGACAAGGACACCCTGATCCGCGACCTCAGCGCCAAGCTCGCGGAGGAATTCCCCGGCATCGAGTTCAACTTCTCCCAGTATATCGAGGACAACGTCCAGGAGGCGGCCTCGGGCGTGAAGGGTGAGAACTCGGTGAAGATCTACGGCACCGATCTCGCGCAGCTCACCAAGACCGCGAACCAAGTGAAGGCCGTGCTCTCCACCGTGCCCGGCATCACAGACCTGTCGGTGTTCGAGAGCCTCGGCCAGCCGACGGTGCGCATCGACGTGGACCGGCACAAGGCCGCCCGCTACGGCCTGTCGATCAGCGACGTGAACACGACGATCCAGGCGGCCATCGGCGGCCAGATCGTCGGCGACCTCTACGAATACGGCTCGGACCGGCACTTCCCCATGCGGGTGCGGCTGGCCAAGGAGTACCGCTCGTCGCTCGCCACCATCCGCAACATCTCGGTGGGCGCCCAGAACCCCAATGGCGGCGTGGTGCCGGTGCCCCTTTCCGAGATCGCCGACGTGGACCTCGTCTCCGGCGCCTCCTTCATCTACCGGGAGGATCAGGAGCGCTACATCCCGGTGAAGTTCTCGGTGCGCGGGCGCGACCTCGGCTCGACCGTGCTCGAAGCCCAGCGCCGGGTGGAGCAGGAGGTCGACATGCCCTCCGGCTACCACGCGGAATGGGTCGGCCAGTTCACCAACCTCACCGAGGCGGCGGCGCGGCTGAGCCTCGTCGTGCCGATCACGCTGCTGCTGATCGCACTGCTGCTGTTCGTGAACTTCTCCTCCGTCACCGACATGCTGCTGACGCTCTCGGTGATCCCGATGGCGATGATCGGGGGCATCTTCGCCCTGTTCGCGACGGGCACGCCCTTCTCGATCTCGGCGGCGATCGGCTTCATCGCCCTGTTCGGGATCTCGACCATGGAGGGCGTGATCCTGCTCGCCTATTACAACCAGCTCCTTGAGGAGGGTTGGGAGCGGTCCGAGGCGATCTGGAACGCGGCCGTGGTGCGCATGCGCCCGGTGATGATGACCTGCGTCGCGGCCTGCGTCGGCCTGCTGCCCGCCGCGATCTCCACCGGCATCGGATCGCAGGTGCAGAAGCCCCTGGCGCTGGTGGTGGTGGGCGGCATCATCCTCGCCCCGAACCTGATCCTCGTGATCGTGCCGATCCTGATCTCCCTGTTCTCCCGGCGGAAGACCAACCCCGACGCGCGGGCGCTCCGCGAACACCGGATGGCGGCGTGATGGTCATCGCCGTGGCGCACTGGACACAGGTGTGGCGTCGCCGGGCTCCGGCGGGACGCGTCGCATTGACTTGCGTCGCCCCGGCGGCGCTTCTCGCGAGGATCTGAGCGGGTGTTCGACCGCGGCGGGGGCATGATGACCAGGAGGGGCCGGAACGGAGCCGCGTGGATCGCGGCGGCCCGGACGACGCGCGGCGTCGTCGCCGGATCCGTCGCGGCGGCGTGGCTGTCGGCCTGTGCCGTCGGGCCGAACTTCGTGCCGCCGGAGGCACCCCCGGTCACGCGCTACACCAAGGAGACCCTGGCGAACCCTTCGGCCGCCGACTCGGTGCGCACCCGCCAGGGCGGCTCGGCCGACCAGAGCTTCGTGTCCGGTGGCGACATTCCCGGTCAGTGGTGGACCCTGTTCCATTCGAAGGCGCTGAATCGTCTCGTGGAGCAGGCGCTCGCCAACAACCCGAATCTCGAGGCGGCCCAGGCGGGCCTGCGGATCGCGCAGCAGAACGTGCTGGCGCAGAAGGGCACCCTCTACCCGACGCTCACCGCCACGCCGCAGGCGCAAGAGGCCCAGGCGCCCGGCTTGAACCTGCAATCGCCGCTGAACAACCAGAGCCAATATCTCTACTCGCTCTTCACACCGCAGGCGGTGGTTTCCTACAGCCCCGATGTGTTCGGCGGGAACCGCCGCCAGATCGAATCCCTGGAGGCGACGACCGAGAACCAGCGCTTCCAGCTGGAAGCCGCCTATCTCAGCCTCACCGCGAACGTCGTGGCCGCCGCCATTCAGGAGGCCTCCCTGCGGGCGCAGATCGACGCCACCAAGAGGGTGATCCAGGCCCAGACCGAGGTGCTCGGCCTCTACAACAAGCAATTGTCCCTCGGGCAGATCGCCGGGGCCGATGTGGTGCAGCAGCAGGCGGCGCTCGCCCTGTCGCAGCAACTGCTGCCGCCGCTGGAGAAGCAACTCGCGATCCAGCGCGACCTGCTCACCGCGCTCGCCGGGCGCCTGCCGTCCAACGAGGTGTCCGAGACCTTCACCCTCTCGGCCCTGCGCCTGCCGACCCGGCTGCCGGTGAGCTTGCCCTCGCGCCTCGTGCAGCAACGGCCGGATGTGAAGGCGGCCGAGGCCCTGGTGCAGCAGGCGAGCGCGAATGTCGGCGTGGCCGTGGCCAACCGCCTGCCGCAGTTCAACATCTCCGTCACCGGCGGATCGAGCGCCGTGCGTCTCGCGCAGGTGGTGAATCCGGGGGCATCCTTCTTCACGATCATCGGCCAGACGACGGCGCCGATCTTCGACGCGGGCACGCTGTTCCGGCGGCAGCGGGCGGCGGAGGAGACGCTGACCCAGGCCCAGGCCCAGTACAAGGCGGTGGTGATCACGGCCTTCCAGAACGTGGCCGACGCGCTGCGCGCCCTCCAGGCCGATGCCAAGGCCGTGGCCGCCGCCGAGGCCGCCGAGCAGGCGACGGGCAAGAGCCTGGAACTGATCCGCAAGCAGTACACGGCGGGCGCGGTGAACTCGACGCAGGTGCTGATCGCGCAGCAGGGCTATCTCTCGGCGCTGATCACCTCGGCGGGCGCGCGCGCCACGCAATATGCCGACACGGCGGCCCTGTTCGTCGCCCTCGGCGGCGGCTGGTGGAACCGCAACGACGTCGCCCCGGCCCCGCCCGAGACGGACCCGCTGAAGTTCCTGTGACCCGCCTCACACGTACATCGTGAGGGCGTCCTGCAGCATCTCGTTGGCGGCGTTCAGCACCTTGGTGTTGGCGCTGTAGGCCTGCTGCGTCTCGATCATCTTGGCGAACTGGTCCGAGATGTTGGCGTTCGATTGCTCGATCGAGCCGGTGGCGATGCTCGATCCCGAGAAGCCGTAGCTCGGCGCGCCCGAAGCATCGGTCGCGAGGTAGGTGCCGCCGTCGAGGGGGGCGAGGTTCTCCGCCCCGTCGAACTGGGCGAGGGTCATCGTGCCGAGGCTCTTGGTGCTGCCGTCGGCGTTGGACACGGTGAGGGCGCCGGTCGGCGAGACGGTGAGGCTCGTGGGTGAGGCGCTGCCGGTCGAGACCTGCACGGGCGTGCTCGCGGAGGGGCCTGCGAACAGGTAGTAGCCCGCCCCGTTCACGAGGTAGCCGTTGGCATCCGGCGCGAAGTCGCCGCGGCGGGTATAGCCCGTCTCGCCGCCGAAGCTCGGAGCATTGGCCGAGCCGGTATTCGGCTTCACGATGAAATAGCCGTCGCCCGAGATGGCGAGGTTCGTCGCCACATCCGTCGAGGCGATCGTGCCCTGCAATTGCAGGCTGGAGCGGGTGCTCAGGGAGACGCCGCCCGCCTGTTGCGGACTGGGCCCGGTCTCGGCCAGCAGGTCGGCGAAGTGGGTGTCCGTGCTCTTGAAGCCCGCCGTCGAGGAATTGGCGATGTTGCCGGAGATGGTGTTGAGGGCAAAAGACTGGGCCGAGAGGCCGCTGGTGGAGTTCGAAACCGCGTCGAGGAGGCTCATGGGCGTCGTCCTGGCCGGGATCATCCGGCCAGATCTTATGGTTTCGAAATCGTTAAGCGCAGGTGTGTTCCTGAATGTTTCGCGAAAGCTGCAGGACCGTTATTCGCCGACGACGTTCAGCAGAATCTCCCGCCGGTGCGGCCGGTCGCGATGCTCGATCAGGTAGATCCCCTGCCATGTTCCGAGGCCGAGGCGGCCGCCCACGATGGGGACGACGAGGCCCGAATCGGACAGCATCGTGCGGATGTGGGCGGGCATGTCGTCGGGTCCCTCCGCGCCATGGACATAGGCATCGTGCCGGGGGGCGAGGCCGTCCAGGGCGGTGAGAAGGTCGGTCTGCACGTCCGGGTCGGCATTTTCCTGGATCGTGAGCGAGGCCGAGGTGTGGCGGCAGAACACGCTTGCGAGGCCGTTCGTGATGCCGCTCTCGCGCACGAAACCCGCTACCGCATCGGTGAAATCCGTAAAGCCCTGGCCGGCGGTGGCAACGGTCAGCCGCCCGCTCGCCTGCCGCGTCACAGGGCCCGAGGCCAGGGTCTCGACGCGTCCGATCTGGCCTCGTCTCATGCGTCCTGCTCCAGGCTAGCGCCGGGGGCGATCTCCTTCTCGCCCCGGGCGAGGATGCGCTCCAGCACGTCGATCCGGTCGGCCTCCGCCGGGGGCTTGTCCCAGCGGATGCGGCTGACCCGGGGGAAGCGCATCGCCACCCCCGATTTGTGGCGGGTGGAGCGTTGCACGCCCTCGAAGGCGATTTCCAGCACCAAACCGGCCTCGCGCCCGTAGGCGACCTCCCGCACCGGGCCGAAGCGCTTGGTGGTGTTGTTGCGGACGTAGCGGTCGAGCTTGGCGAGTTCGGCGTCGGTGAAGCCGTGATAGGCCTTGCCCACCGGCACCAGCTCGTCGCCGCCCTCCGGCGCCTCGCGCCACACGCCGAACGTGTAGTCCGAATAGAAGGACGAGCGCTTCCCGTGCCCGCGCTGGGCATACATCATCACGGCGTCGACGATGTGCGGCTCGCGCTTCCACTTCCACCACGGGCCCTTGGGGCGCCCCGGCAGATAGGTGCTGTTGCGGCGCTTGAGCATCACGCCCTCGATCGCGTCCGCATCCTCCCCCGCGCCGACGGAAGCCGGGTCGGCCCGGGCGGCGGCGAGCGCGTCCCAATCCGCGAAGGGCACGAGGGGCGAGATGTCGATGCGGGCATGGTCGAGGCGGCGGATCACCTCTTCCAGCCGCGTCCGGCGATCCGAGAACGGCTCCGGCCGCAGGTCCTCGCCCTCGCTCGCCAGCAGGTCGTAGGCGCGGACATGGGCCGGAAACTCATCGAGGAGTTTCGCAGTCACGGTCTTCCGGTTCAGCCGTTGCTGGAGCACGTTGAAGCTCTGCACGCGGCCCTCGCGCAGGATCAGCAACTCGCCATCGAGCGCCCCCTCGAAGGTGATCGCCTCGGCGAGGTCGGGGAAGGCGCCGGTGATGTCCTCGCCCGTGCGGGAATAGACCTTACCGACCTGGACCCCCGCGCGGTCGCGCCCCCCGACGAGCTGGACGCGGATGCCGTCCCATTTCCACTCGGCGGAAAAGGCCTCCGGCTCGAGCTTGTCGAGGTCGTCGCGCTCCTCGATCGGGTGGGAGAGCATGGGCGGCCGGAAGGGAGCAGGGTTCAGGGTCTCGGGGCGCTCGGCCCGGCCCTCGACCCAGGCGAACAGGGTCTCGAAGGGCGGCTCCAGCCCGTGCCAGACTTCCTCGACGGCGTCGGCCTCGTGGCCGCCGAGCGCCCCGACGGCGGTCTTGGCCAGCCGCGCCGAGACGCCGACGCGCAGATTGCCGGTCACGAGCTTCAGAAGCGCCCAGCGTCCGGTCTCGTCGAGGGCATCGAGCCAGGTGGCGAGATGCTGCGGCAGGTCTTTCTTCGCCGTCGAAGCCAGGGTCTCGACCACCTCGGCGAGGCTCGGCGGCGGCGGGTTGTTGTGGCCGATACCCGCCTCCACCGGGGGCGGCCCCGGCCAGATCAGCGCCGTGGTCTCGGCGAGGTCGCCGACGTAATTGTGCGACAGCCGGTACAGCACGGGGTCGATGCGTTCCTCCACCAGCCCCCGGATCAGCGCGGGCTTGGCTTCGCGAAAACTCAGGGTGCCGGTCATGGCGCCGAGCGCGTAGCCCCGCTCCGGATCAGGCGTCCTGGCGAAGTAATCCTGAAGCAGACGCAGCTTGGCGTTGCGGCGAGGCTCGTAGCCGAGGCGGTCGAGCAGATGGGCGAAGTCGTTCACGCCGCCTCCTCCGCTGGGGCGGGCTCGGCCTCGCCGTCATCGCCATAGCCGAGGAGATGCAGGGGCTTGGCCCGGATCCCTTCCGTCCCGCACCAATGGACCAAGGCGTCCTCCTGTCCGTGGGTCACCCAGACCTCGCCCGCGCCGGTCTCGCGGATGGTGCGGCACAGGTCCGGCCAGTCGGCGTGGTCGGAGATCACGAGGGGCAGTTCCACGCCCTTCTGCCGGGCGCGGGCGCGCACCCGCATCCAGCCGGACGCGAAGCAGGTCACCGGATCGGGGAACTTGCGCGACCACAGGTCCTGAATGGAAGAGGGCGGGCAGATCACGATGGCGCCCGCGAGGTCCTTGCGCTCGGCGGCCACCACCTTGCGCGTCTCGCCGAGCGGGATGCCCTCGCGCTTGTACAGTTCGGTCAGCTTCTCCATCGCCCCGTGGAGATGGATCGGCCCGTCCCAGCCCTCCTCGCGCAGCAGCGCCATCACCCGTTGTGCCTTGCCCAGCGCATAGGCGCCGACGATGTGGGTGCGCTCCGGGAACAGCCTCTGCGAATCGAGGAGCTTGCGGACCTCGCCGCGCGTGTCGGGATGGGTGAAGACCGGTAGGCCGAACGTCGCCTCGGTGATGAACACGTCGCAGGGCACGACCTCGAAGGGCAGGCAAGTCGGGTCCGGGGCACGCTTGTAGTCGCCCGAGACGACGACGCGCATGCCCTCGTGCTCGATGACGATCTGCGCCGAGCCGAGCACGTGCCCGGCGGGGACGAAGCGCACGGTGACGTCGCCGATGCGGATCGCCTCGCCCAGCGCGGCGTCCTGCGAGGTGGTGCAGAAGTCCTCGCCGTAGCGCACGGCCATGATGCGCAGGGTCTCGGGAGTCGCCATGACCTGTGTGTGTCCGGCGCGGGCATGGTCGGCATGACCGTGGGTGATCAGCGCCCGCTTCACCGGCCAGGTCGGATCGA
The DNA here is from genome assembly GCF_049887755.1 of Methylobacterium sp. NFXW15. Lineage (NCBI taxonomy): Bacteria > Pseudomonadati > Pseudomonadota > Alphaproteobacteria > Hyphomicrobiales > Methylobacteriaceae > Methylobacterium > Methylobacterium sp. NFXW15. Next base: position 40,901 of record NZ_JAGEKG010000003.1, read on the forward strand.
CGTGGAAATCCCCGAGGGGGCAGTAGAGCCCCTCGCGGGTGAGGGTGAGCAGCTCGCTCGCACGTGTGGACATTGACCCTCGGCCAAATGGGGTTCCCTAAGGGCAGAGCCCTTCGGCGGGGTGTCGGGGCAGCGCCCCGACGCTCTGCAAGGTTCCACCCTGCACCCGCAAAAGGGCTCGCCCTTTTGAAACCGTGATCGACGCATGGACACCCCTCGCAGTTCCGGCGACCTCCTCGCCGACCGCCGCTATCGCTATGCCGAAGCCTACCTGGCCGAGGGTGACGCGGCGGCCTGCGCCGACCTCGCCGCCCAGACCGTGGAGATCGCCCCGCGCTTCGCGCCCGCATGGCTGCTGCTCGGCCGGGCGCGGGAGGCGCTGTTCTCGGCTTCCGGTGATCCGGCGGAGCGGGAGGCCGCGAGGGTGGCCTACCAGACCGCGCGGGGCCTCGACCCGGAGGATGCGATCGGCGCCGGGCTGCACCTCGCCCGGCTCGGGGCAGGAGCGGATGCCACCCTGACGCCCGCCTATGTCCGGGCCCTGTTCGACGGCTATGCCCCGCGCTTCGAGCGGCACCTCGTGGAGGGGCTGCATTATGTCGGCCCGGCCCTGGTGGCGGAGGTGCTGCCCGAGGAGCCCGCCCGGTTCCCGGTGGTGCTCGACCTCGGCTGCGGCACCGGCCTCGCGGGCGCGGCCATCGCCCACCGCGCGGGGCACCTGACGGGGGTGGACCTGTCCCCCGCCATGCTCGCCCAAGCGCGGACCAAGGGCTGCTACGACCGGCTGGTGACGGGCGACCTCGTGGGCTTCCTGCGCGATGAACCCGAAGCCTCGGCCGACCTCTGCGTCGCAGCGGACGTGTTCATCTACTGCGCCGATCTCGCGCCGGTCCTCACCGGCATCGCCCGCGTGCTCCGACCGGGCGGATGGGCGGTCTTCACGATCCAATCGCCGGACGGGGAGGGCCCGTCCGTGCGCCTCGGCACGGACGGACGCTACGCTCATGGGGATGCCTACCTGCTCCACATGGCGCTGGCGGCAGGATTGTCGGTCCGGGTGTTGCGGGAGGCCGCCGTCCGCTTCGAAGGCGGTCGCCCCGTGCCGGGCCGCATTGCCGCATTGCAATCGGGGGTTGGATGAAACCTCCGGTGGCGCCGTCCATTAATGGTCGGCCGCACCTTTGCGGCCAAGGTCGCGGGGGGTGATGGATGGTCAACGAGCGGATCGATAAGGATAAATCCGGCGCACCGGTCGACAAGTCGTTTCCTGCCGATCCGCGGACGAGGCTCTTCTTCGCCATCGCCCTGGCCATGCTCGCAGGTACCGCCGATTCCATCGGCTTCCTCGAATTCTCGCAGCTCTTCATGTCGTTCATGTCGGGCAATACCACCCGCTTCGGCGTGGCGGTGGCCAACGGCGACTGGGAGAACGTCACCCGCGTCGCCAGCACCATCGCGGTGTTCTGCTTCGGCGCCTTCCTCGGCACGCTCATCGCGGCGGCGGTGGGACGCTGGCGGCTCTCGGTGCTGCTGACGTTGCAGGCGGCGCTGATGTCCGTCGGCCTTCTGATGCCCTGGGGCACCTTCGCCTATCCGCTCCACGCCTACCCGATCGTGCTGGCGCTCGGCCTGCAGAACGCGACCCTTCAGGACGAGGCCGGACGCTCCCTGGCGCTCACCTACGTGACCGGCGCTGTGGTCCGCTTCGGCACGGGCTGCGCCAACCTGCTCATGGGCACGGTGGCGCCCTCGTTCTGGATTCAGGCGCCACTCTGGGCGGGCCTCAGCACCGGCGCGGTGATCGGCGGCCTGCTCGATTATCGCTTCGGCGAGCTGGCCTTCCTGTTCCCCGCCGGTCTCGCGGCGATCCTCGCCCTGATCGCCATCGTACTGACCATCGCCAAGCCCGGCAGCACCCTGGTCGCGGGCTCCTCGCCCGCCCCCGACGCCAGCGCCAAGGCGAAGATCATCGACGCGATTCACTGATCGCCGGTTCGTTCGCGCAGATTGTGGGCGAAGCGCGGCCTGCGGTTTCCCGCAGGCCGCGCGTGGCTTAAAGGCAGAGCCGCCCGGACTCAAGGCGGCTCCTCCGTCCGCCCCGGGTGACGGAACCGCACGATGGACTCCCGGCGTACACGCCCCGAACCGAAGAACGGCCGAGCGTGAGCCCCGCCCCTCGGCCCCGCGTGGTCGCGATCGCCGTCCAGAAGGGCGGCACCGGCAAGACCACGCTCGCCGCCTCCCTGGCCGTCGCGGCGGCCCAGGCGGGCGAGCGGGTCACCGTGTTCGATTCGGACCCACAAGGGTCCCTCGCCGCCTGGGGTAAGCTGCGGACGCAACCCGAACCGGCGGTCGACCTGCTGCGCCCCTGGGAATTCGCGCAATTTCAGCCGATCCTCGACCAGCAGGCCGAGCAGGCGCGCACGCTCGCCATCATCGACACGCCTGGCGCGTCCATCGGCGGCATCGCCGCGATCCTGCGGCTTGCGGATCTCGTCCTCATTCCGATTCGCCCCTCGCGCCTCGATCTCATGGCCGCCTTGCCGACCATCGAATTGTTGGCGTGCCAGGGCATGGGCGAGCGCCTTGCCCTCGTCCTCAACCAATGCCCGCCGCCGCCCTCGCCGCGCACCGGGCTCTATGCGCGGCAGCTCGCGGGACTCGGGATGATGGCTGAGCCCGCCATCCTCCAGCGGGTCGATCACCAGGACGCCATCGCCCTGGGCCTGGGCGTCACCGAACACGCCCCCGGCGGCTACGCGGCATCCGAGATTCGCAGCCTCTGGTCCTGGATCGACCGGCGGATCGTGCGGCGCTGACGCGCCACTTTCCTTCCCAACCTTTCATCCCGCGCCGTTCGCGATGATGGGCGGGCGTGTGCGTGGACGCACCGGGCGGTAATAGTATTCGGATTAAAATACAGCGAGATATACTGTGCGTGTGCGCACTTCTATCGTCGAAGTTCTGATCTACATTCCTCTCATCGGCGCAGGACAAAGGGTCCAGCGCAAGTCTTTCTCAAGGGATTGTAGAGATGAAGCGCTTCCTGATCCTCGGCCTCGCCACCGCTGCTCTCGCCATGCCGGGCCTCGCCCATGCCGAAGGCGGTGACGGCAGCCGCCAGTCGGCGGGCGGCGGCCATATGAGCAGCTACATCAGCGATCCGTACCACAACCCGAAGTCGCTCCACTCCCAGCGGATGGGTTCGGGCCAGATTGCCGGTGCGCCGATGTTCCATGACGGCGCCCGGGCCACGGTCCGCCGCGGCGACATCGTCGCCCCCCACTGGGCCTCGGGCTTCGCGCCCCGCCGCTAAGAGCTTCTCACACAACTCCCGTTCACCGGGAGTTCTCCCCCTGGCCTCGACGGCTCAGGGGGAGTTTTCTGAGCGTCTCTGAGACGGTGTGAGTACGAAAAGCCCCCGTGATCCGAGGATCGCGGGGGCTTTTTCTTGCGACGCGTCGCGCGCTGAAGGGAGGGGGCGTTCAGCCCCCCTGTTCGCGGGTCACGAGGGTGCGGTTCGGAGCGACGTCCTTCTTGTCCTGGTAGAGCGGCACGATGGCGCGCAGCCAGCCGCGAGTCTCGTAGCCCCCGTAATTGCGCTCGATCAGGTCGCGGGTGACATAGGCCTGGAGGTTCACCGGGCCGAAATTGTACCCGACCAGTCCCCCCACCGCGATCTGTCCCTGCCGCTGGTAGCCCGTCACGCGGGTCGGCAGATCGGTCGAACCGAAGGCCACCGGGCCGATCTCGAACTTGCCGAACTTCTTCGTCGCCGTGATGTCGAGGTTCAAATAGTCCGGGTAGAGCACGCCGAAGGGCGAGCGCTCGTTGAGGAACGTGCCGTAGAGCAGGTTCGCTGTCAGGTTGAAGCCGTTGCCGGTGTAGCTCGCCGCGAAACGGTGCGAGAGCGAGGCTTCCTGGGTGAGGAAGCGGGTGTCGATCGGCAGGTAACCGCCGAACAGGTAGCTCACGCCGAAATCGTTGCCGAGGTCCCAGGCGAGCTGTCCGGCGAGCAATTGCTGGCCGATGCCGCTCTGGTACGGCCCTCCGCGAGGGCTCGAGGCCACCACGGGCTGCGTGAAGAAGAACTGGAGCCGCGCGCCGAGCACGGTCCAGGGGGTCGAGATGGCAAGCGTCGGCAGGTTGACGTTCGATTCCGAGGAGGCGGGCGAGGTATCGCGCACGCCGAAGCTCGACAGGTTCACGAAGTAGATGCCGACCGGCAATTGCGCGCCGGTCGGAAGACCGATGGTCTGGCCCGGCTGGGCCGCCGAGCCCGCCTGCGCGGCACCTCCCGCCAAGGCCGCGCTCAGCCCCAGGCCGAGGGCCGCGCCCCGCTTCACGACATTCCGCATTCCGCTCCGCCTGTGCTCGCCGTCCCAGTCGATGAGACGGCTCAGCTTCGGCACCTCATCCCTGCCGGTTCGGGACGGAGGCGGGCCGCGTGTCCTAAGGCACAGGCGCGGTCAGGCCCGCGCGCCCAATGCGGACAGGATCCGCGCCCAGGAGCGGGTGCCCTTGTGGAAGCTCGTCAGGTCGTACTTCTCGTTCGGCGAATGGATGCGGTCGTCATCGAGGCCGAAGCCGATGAGCAGCGTGTCCTTGCCGAGGATGCGCTTGAAGTCGCCGACGATCGGGATCGAACCACCCGCGCCCACCGTCACGGCGGGCACGCCCCATTCCTCCTGCAACGCCGCCTTGGCGGTGGCGAGTTCGGGCATGTCGAAGGGCAGGCTGATCGCCCGCGAGCCCTTGTAGGTGATCACCTCCACCGTGCAGTCGGCGGGCACGCGCTCGCGGACGAAGGCCTCGAAGCTCCTGGCGAGCGCCGCCGGGTCCTGGTCGTCCACGAGGCGGAACGAGACCTTGGCCGAGGCGGTCGAGGCGATCACCGTCTTGGTGCCCTCGGCGGTGTAGCCGCCCCAGATGCCGTTGACGTCGCAAGCCGGGCGCGACTGCACGAGTTCCAGGGGCAGGCGCCCCTTCTCGCCCGCCGGCTCCTTGAGGCCGATGGGGCCGAGCAGCGTCTCGGGCGTCATGCCCAGCCCGCGCCATTGCTCGATCACCTCCGCCGGGCGCTCGTGCACGCCCTCATAGAAGCCGGGGATCGTCACCTTGCCGTCCGCGTCGTGCAGGTCGGCGACGATGCGCGACAGGACGTGGATCGGGTTGCGCGCCGCGCCGCCGAAGAACCCCGAATGCAGGTCGCGGTCGGCACAGGTGACCTTCACCTCGAAATAGCACAGGCCGCGCAGCGACGAGGTGATCTGCGGGGTCTTGGGGTCCCACATCCCGGTGTCGCAGACGAGGACCACGTCGCAGCCGAGCCGGTCCTTGTTCTGCGTCACCCATTCGGGAAGGCCCTGTGAGCCGCTCTCCTCGGCGCCCTCGATCAGGATCGTCACGCCGCAGGGCAGTTCGCCATTCATGGCGAGATGCGCCCGGCAGGCCTCCACGAAGGTCATCACCTGACCCTTGTCGTCCGAGGCGCCGCGCGCGACGATTTTTTTGCCACCCCGCCCGTCATCCGAGATCCGCGGCTCGAAGGGCGGATGCGTCCAGAGATCCAGTGGATCGACCGGCTGCACGTCGTAATGGCCGTAGAACAGAACGTGCGGTGCCCCCGGCTTGGGCTTGTGGGCGAGCACCACGGGATGGAGCGAGGTCTCCTCCACCGAAGTCGCGAAGCCCAGGGCCGTCAGATCCTGGGCGAGCCACGCGGCGGCCTCGCGGCACTGGCCGGCATAGGCCGGGTCCGTCGAGATCGAGGGAATGCGCAGGAAGGCGAAGAGCCGTTCGAGCGCGTTGTCGAGATCCGCGTCGATGTCGTTCAGGATCGCGTCGAGTCCGGCCATCGCTCTCTCCGCCGTGTCGGGGACTGGCGCAGGGTTAGCCGAGGGGAGCGCCGGGCGGCAATGGGGTGACGATCACACGGTTTCCCCCACCCCTGCCGTCTTTGCTTCGCCGCGCCCGCAAAGACGGCAGGGATGCGAAGGACAAGCGGAGCGGGGCCTGCGTCCCCTGAGACCATCCATCCCCGGAACAGCTGCAGTTTGGAATAGTTATCGACGAACCCGGCCATGGGCGGCCCCTCGCGTGGCAGGCCCGCCGGAACCCGTTCCTTTCCCGCCGGCCTTGGCCGGCCCTTCGCGCGGACGACGCCATGCTCCTCGAGAAAAGTCCGCCGGTTTCGGCGGATACGCCCATCGGCATCACACTCACCATCAACGGTCAGCGCCGGGAGCTGAAGGTCGCCCCCTGGACGACTCTCCTCGACCTGCTGCGCGAGCGCCTGGACCTCACCGGTACTAAGAAGGGCTGCGATCATGGCCAGTGCGGCGCCTGCACCGTGCTGGTGGACGGCATCCGCGTGAATGCCTGCCTCACCCTGGCGGTGATGAAGGACGGCGCCGAGATCACCACCGTCGAGGGCTTGGCGAGCCTCGGCGAGCGCAAGGGCAGCAACGCCCTGCACCCGATCCAGGAAGCCTTCATCGAGCACGATGCCTTCCAGTGCGGCTACTGCACGCCGGGACAGCTCTGTTCGGCGGTCGGCATGATGAACGAGGGCCATGCCCAGAGCCGCGACGAGATCCGCGAAGCCATGAGCGGCAACATCTGCCGCTGCGGCGCCTACACCAACATCGTCGACGCCATCGAAGACGTCATGCAGCACGGGGGTGCCCGATGAACCGCTTCGATTACGTCCGTGCGGGTACGGTGGCGGAGGCGGTCGGCGCCTTCGGAGCGGGTGCCCGCTTCATCGCCGGGGGTACCAACCTCATCGATCTGATGAAGTACGAGGTCGAGAAGCCGGGCCGCCTCATCGACATCACCAACCTGCCCCTCAAGGGCATCGAGGAGAAGGAGGGCGGCCTGAGCCTCGGGGCGCTCGCCACCAATGCCACCGTCGCCTACGATTCCCGCGTCGCCGAGCGCTACCCGCTCTTGCGCAACGCGATCCTGGCCGGTGCCTCGGCGCAGCTGCGCAACGCGGCGACGACCGGCGGCAACCTGCTCCAGCGCACCCGCTGCTACTATTTCTACGATGCAGGCACGCCCTGCAATAAGCGCGAGCCCGGCTCGGGCTGTCCGGCGATCGGCGGGGTGAATCGCATTCACGCCATCTTCGGCACCAGCGACACCTGCATCGCGACGCACCCGTCCGACATGTGCGTGGCGCTCGCCGCCCTGGAGGCGACGGTGCAGGTCGATGGGCCGAACGGAGCGCGCGCGATCCCATTCGCCGAATTCCACCGCCTGCCCGGCAACGAGCCGGAGAAGGACACGACGCTCAAGGACGGCGAGATCGTCGTCGCGGTCGATCTGCCGGAGAACGGCTTCGCGAAGAACTACACCTACCTGAAGCTGCGCGACCGGCTGTCCTACGCCTTCGCCCTGGTCTCGGTGGCCGCTGCCCTCGAACTCGAGGGCGACACGATCAAGACCGCGCGACTGGCGCTGGGCGGCGTCGCCCACAAGCCCTGGCGCAACCGTCAGGCCGAGGCCGAACTCGCCGGTAAGCCTGCGACGCGTGAGACCTTCGCGAAGGTCGCCGACCTGATCGTGGCCGAGGCGAAGCCCCAATCCGGCAACGGCTTCAAGGTCGAACTCGCCCGGCGTGCCATCGTGCGCGGCCTCGAACAGGCCGCCGCGGGCACGCCCCAGTCGCTCAGCGACAAGCGCATCCAGTGAGGTCACGGACATGACCATTCAGATCAGCCCCGCCGCCGGCACCGACCGGCATGTCGGCAGCCCCCGCAGCCGCGTCGACGGCCCCGCCAAGGTGACCGGCCTCGCCAAATACGCCGCCGAGTTCTCGGCGCCGGGCCTCACCCACGGCTACGTCGTCACCAGCACCATCGCCCGCGGCCGGATCACCGGCTTCGACAGCAGTGCCGCCGAAGCGGTGCCCGGCGTGATCAAGGTTCTCACCCACGAGAACCGTCCGGACATGTCCGAAGATGCGAAGGCCTACCAGGATGCGGTGGCGCCCCCCGGCGTGCCCTTCCGGCCGCTGCTGGATGCGAATGTCCTGTTCTCCGGCCAGCCGGTGGCGGTGGTCCTGGCGGAGGATTTCGAGACGGCCCGCTACGCCGCCTCGCTGGTGAAGGTCAGCTACAAGGCCGAGGCACCGAAGACCGACATCGATGCCCTCGTCGCCGAGGCCTACGACCCGCCGACCAAGCGCGACGGCATCAAGCCGCCGCCGGATCCGTGGGGCGATGCCGACGGCGCCTTCGACAAGGCACCGATCAAGGTCCGCCAGCAGTACCGGATGGCGAACGAGCACCATAACCCGATGGAGCCGCATGCCACGACCGTCGTGGTCGAGGGCGACGACAGCTACACCGTCTACGACAAGGTCCAGGGCGTGGTGAACACGCAGGGCTACCTGACCGGCGCCTTCGGTCTGAAGCCGGAGCAGGTGCGGGTGCTCAACCCCTATCTCGGCGGCGGCTTCGGCTCGGGCCTGCGCCCGCAATTCCAGGCCTTCCTGGCGATGCTGGCCGCTCGCGACCTGAACCGCTCCGTGCGGATCGTGCTCACCCGCGAGCAGATGTGGAGCTTCACCTACCGGGCCGAGGCGGTGCAGACCGTCTCGCTGGGGGCGGGCCAGGACGGCGCGCTGCAGGCTCTGCGGCACGATGCCGTGCACGGCACCTCGACCTACGAGGATTACCAGGAGAACATCGTCAACTGGGCGGGCACGCTCTACGCCTGCGACAACGTCAAGCTCACCTACAAGCTCGCCAAGCTCGATACGGCCACGCCCGGTGACATGCGCGCCCCCGGCGCCGTCTCCGGCCTGTTCGCCCTGGAAAGCGCGATCGACGAACTGGCCCAGGCGACGGGCAAGGACCCGATCGAGCTGCGGCTGATCAACTACACCGACCGGGAGCCGATCGAGGACAAGCCCTTCGGCTCGAAGGCGCTGAAATCCTGCTTCGAGCAGGGTGCCGCGCGCTTCGGCTGGGCCCAACGCAACCCCGAGCCCCGCTCCATGCGCGACGGACGCGAACTCGTCGGGTGGGGCGTCGCCTCGGGTATCTGGGAGGCCCTGATGATGCCCTCCAAGGTGCGCGCGGTCCTGACGGCCGACGGTAAGCTCGAACTCGGCAACGCCACCGGCGATATCGGCACGGGCACCTACACGATCCTTACCCAGATCGGCGCCGACACGCTCGGCCTGCCGATGGAGGACGTGACCACGAAGCTCGGCGACACCTCCCTCGCCGAGGCCCCCGTCGCGGGCGGTTCGTGGACGGCGGCCTCCTCCGGCACGGCGGCGATGAAGGCCTGCCGCGAGATCGCGTCTCAGGTCTTCGTGCTCGCCCGCCGGATGGACAATTCCCCCCTCGCCAATGCCGATTTCGATCGGGTGGTGTTCACGAACGGGCGCATCGCGCTCGCCGATGACCCGTCCCGCTCGGTCGCCATCATCGATGCGATGAAGGCGGGTGGCCACGACCGGATCGAGGTGACGGGTGAGGCCGGGCCGGATTCGGACTTCGCCAAGGAGTTCGAGTGCTTCACCCACCAAGCGGTGTTCGTGGAGGTGAAAGTCGATGAGGAACTCGGCCAGGTGCGCGTGACGCGCGTGGTCTCGGCCATTGCGGCGGGCAAGATCCTCAACCCCAAGACGGCCCGGAGCCAGATCATCGGCGCCACCGTGATGGGGATCGGCTCGGCGCTGCACGAGGAGTCGATGCTCGATCACACCCTCGGCCGGTGGATGAACCGGAACCTCGGCGAGTACCACGTGCCCGCGAATGCCGACATTCACGATCTCGACGTGATCTTCGTGGACGAGGAGGACAAGGCCAATCCGCTGGGCGTGAAGGGCGTCGGCGAGATCGGCATCGTCGGCACGGCGGCGGCCATCGCCAACGCGGTGCATCACGCCACCGGCAAGCGCGTCCGCGACCTGCCGATCACCATCGAGAAGCTCCTGTAGGGCGGGCTTCTCCCTCGTCATTGCGAGCGAACGCGAAGCAATCCAGGGTCGGCGCTCCGTCGTGAGGCGTTCCGCTGCCCTGGGTTGCTTCACTTGCGTTGGCAACGACGAGGAGGGGGAGAGACCGTGCTGCTACAATCCTGGCGCTTCTGGGCGATCCTCTCGGCGGTCTTCGCGGCGATGACCGCGATCCTGGCGAAGGTCGGGGTCTCCGGTGTCGCGTCCGACGTGGCGACCCTGGTACGCACGATCGTCATCGTGCTCTTCGCCGCCGCGCTCGTCGCGGCGACGGGGCAAGGGGCGGCGCTCGGGCAGATCTCGGGCCGGAGCCTGCTGTTCCTGATCCTGTCCGGCCTCGCCACCGGCGCGTCGTGGCTGTGCTACTTCCGGGCTCTGTCTCTCGGTGATGCGGCCCGCGTTGCCCCCCTCGACAAGCTCAGCGTCGTGCTGGTGGCGATCCTCGGGGCCAGCCTGCTGGGAGAAAGCTTGAGCGTAACGGCCTGGGCGGGTGTCGCGCTGATCGCCGCCGGAGCCGCCCTCGTCGCGTCGGGCTGGTAAGCCTGATCGTAATCTTTTCCGCTCATCGTCGCCTCTTACTGCGGGAGGTGACGATGGAATGGGTCTATCGCGGCTTCGAGACGTCGCTTCTCGGCGTGACGCTCTGCCTCGGTCTCGCGGCGCTGGCGAGCTTCGGCACCGCGCGGGGCTCGGACGCGGCCTTGTCGGTCACGCTGCCGATGCTCAGCGTCACCGCCGCCCGCTGACACCGCGCGTCATCCCTTCGTCAGGTTGCGCCCTCGCGCGCCGGTTGTAGCATTGGGGCTCTGCCATCCTCTGCTATAGGCCGGTCCGGGCGCGTGCTTTCCCTGCACCGCCGTGCGGCCTTCCGGGCGCGGCGGTGGGATTGGGCTTGCATCGGGTTCTGCTTTACGGACGATGCGCGGCAGGCTCGCGGAGGTGGTTTTGGGCGGCGACGATCAGGACGGACGCGAGGGAACGAGCGGAACCGCATCCGCCTGGGAATTCGTGCTGCCCGACGAGGCGGCGACGGAGGATCTCGGCCTGTTCCTGTGCGAGGTCCTGCTCCCGGGGGACCGTGTGCTGCTCACGGGCAGCCTCGGGGACGGCAAGACGACTCTCGCCCGCGCGATCATCCGCGAATTGGCGGGCGACCCGGCCCTGGAAGTCCCGAGCCCGACCTTTACGCTGATCCAGCCCTACACCTCGCGCGACGGGCGCCCGATCGTCCATGCCGACCTCTACCGGCTGCGCGATCCGGATGAACTGGTCGAACTCGGCTTCGAGGAGATGGCCGAGGGGGCGATCACCCTGGTCGAGTGGCCGGAGAAGATGCCGCCGCATGACGGGCCGGTCCTGTCCATTTCCCTGTCGCTGCGGCCGGAATTCGGCGAGGGTTCGCGCTTCGCCCGGATCGAGGGCCTGGGCGGCATGCGCGCCCGCATCGACCGGGCGCGGGCGGTGCGCAAGCTCCTGGCCCGCGCGGGCTGGGACGAGGCCGAGCGCATCCTGATGCAGGGGGACGCCTCGTCCCGCGCCTACGAGCGCCTGCGCAAGCCCGACGGCACCACGGCGGTGCTGATGATCTCCCCGGCGCGGCCCGACGGCCCTGCGGTGCGCGACGGCAAGCCCTACTCGGCCATCGTCCATCTGGCGGAAAGCGTCCACGCCTTCGTGGCCCTGGACCGGGGCCTGCGGGCGCTCGGCTTCTCGGCCCCCAAGGTCTACGGCGAGGATCTGAACGAAGGGCTCCTCATCCTCGAGGATCTCGGCAACGAGCCGGTGGTCGAGAACGGTGCCCCGCGGCCGGAGCGCTACGCGGAGGCCGTGCGCCTGCTCGCCAAGCTCCACGCCACCGACCTGCCTGCCACGCTCCCCGTGGCCGAGGGGATCGACCACGTCCTGCCGCCCTACGACAAGGAGGCGCTGCTGTTCGAGGCGGAACTGCTGCCCGAATGGTATGCCCCGGCCATCCGTGGCGTGACGCTGCCGCAGGAGGCGAGGGACGAATTCGTCGCCCTGTGGCGCGAGGCCCTGGACGGCGCGATTCCCGAGCGCCCGACCTGGACGCTGCGCGACTACCATTCGCCCAACCTGATCTGGCTACCGAACCGCGAGGGGTTGGAGCGGGTCGGCGTCATCGACTTTCAGGACGCGGTGATGGGCCATCCGGCCTACGATGTCGCCTCCCTGCTGCAGGACGCCCGCGTCGATGCCAGCGCCGATTTCGAATTGCGGCTGCTCGGCCTCTATGTCCGCGAGCGCCGCGCCCGCGATGCGAATTTCGACATGAGCGCCTTCGCCACCGCCTACGCCCTGCTGGCGGCGCAGCGGGCGACGAAGATCCTCGGCATTTTCGCGCGCCTCGACCGGCGTGACGGCAAGCCCGCCTATCTTGCCCACCTCCCGCGGATCGAGGGCTATCTCGCCCGCAATCTTGCCCACCCGGCGCTGGCGGCTGTGCGGGACTGGCACCTGCGGCACCTGCCCGGCACCGTCGCCGACAGCCCCGAAGCCTGACCCCGCGCGACGGCCAGGACGTGTATCCATGAGCGACGCCTCCGAAACCCCCATCACCCGCGCCTTCGTCCTCGCTGCGGGGCTCGGCACCCGCATGCGGCCGGTGACGGACACCCTGCCCAAGCCCCTGGTGAAGGTGGCGGGCAAATCGCTCCTCGACCACGCCCTCGACCGGGCCGCCGAGGCCGGGCTGACGGACGCGGTGGTCAACGTCCACTGGCTCGCGGAGCAGATCGAGGCACATGTCGCCGCGCGGAGCGGTCCGCCCCGCATCACCGTCTCGGACGAGCGTGAGGCCCTGCTCGAGACCGGCGGCGGCATCCGCAAGGCGCTGCCGCTGATGGGTGACGCGCCCTTCGTGGTGCTGAACTCCGATTCCTTCTGGCTCGAAGGCCCGGCTCCGAACCTCTCGCGGCTCGTCGCCGCCTGGGACGGGGCACGGATGGACGCGCTCCTCCTCGTCGCCCCCACCACCACGAGCCTCGGCTACGAGGGCGCGGGCGACTTCGCGATGGATACGGACGGGCGCCTGGAACGGCGGGGCGAGCGCAAGGTCGCGCCGTTCATCTATGCGGGCGTGGCAGTCCTGAAGCCCGCTCTCTTCGCCGACACGCCGGAGGGGGCCTTCTCCCTCAACCTGCTGTTCGACAGGGCCATCGCCGCGCAACGCCTCTACGGCATGCGCCTCGACGGGCAGTGGCTCCATGTCGGGACACCGGAGGCGATCCGCGCCGCCGAGGAACGGGTGCAGGCGAGCGTCCGCATCCCCTGATTGCCATGAGGGCCGTCGAGGCCCAACCCATTGCCATGAGGGCCTTCGAGGCCCACCCCATTGCCATGAGGGCCTTCGAGGCCCGCCCCATTGCCATGAAGGGCCTTCGAGAGGCCCGCCCCGCGACGGAGATCGCATCGTGCAGGACACCCAAGGGTCTGACAAAGGTCGCGTTGCCCTCGTGACGGGCGCGGCGCGGGGCATCGGCCTCGCCACGACGGAGCTCCTTTTGCAGGAAGGCTGGAAGGTCGCCCTGCTCGACATCGAGGGGGGCAACCTTGAGGCCACGATGGGCCGTCTCGGTGCGCCCGAGGCGACGCTCGCCATCGTGGCGGACGTGTCCGATCCGGCCCAGGTGAAGGCCGCCGTGCAGCAGGTGAAAGAGCGGTTCGGCCGCCTCGACGCGCTCGTGAACAATGCGGGCATCGCCATCTTCAAGCCGCTGCTCGAAACCACCTTCGAGGAGTGGTCGAAGGTGCTGGCGGTGAATCTGTCCGGCCCGTTCCTCTGCACCCAGGCGGCCGCGCCCCTGATGGAGGCGGGCGGCGGCGGGGCGATCGTGAACATCACCTCGATCTCGGGCCTGCGCGCCTCGACGCTCCGCGTCGCCTACGGGACCAGCAAGGCCGGGCTCGCCCAGCTCACCAAGCAGCAGGCCATCGAACTCGCCCAGTATGGCATCCGCGTGAACGCCGTCGCCCCCGGCCCGGTGGATACCGCCATGGCCAAGGCGGTGCACAGCCCGGAAATCCGCGCCGCCTATCACGACGCCGTGCCGCTCGCCCGCTACGGTCTAGAGAGCGAGCTGGCGCAGGCCATCGTGTTCCTGTGCTCGTCCCGCGCCTCCTACGTCACCGGGCAGGTGCTGGCCGTGGATGGCGGCTTCGAGGCAACCGGCATCGGCCTGCCGGCCCTGCGCGGCCACAACGGCTGATCCCGCCCAATACAAATTTGCGCAATTTTTTACAGTAACGCGGGCGGGACAACTTTACGGCAAGGTCTTGCCGTTATTGCGCGTGACTGAGGCGACGGCGACCGCGAGAGACGCGGGCGTCCTCCCCCCCCAGGAATCCCGCCCCGTGAACTATACCGTCACCGCCCGCTGCGCCGTCGGCCGCCGCGACCATCGCCATGCCTCGCTGCTCGCGGCGCTGGATCAGGCGATGAGCCTGTCCGCCGCGGGCCTGTCGGAGGTGGCGATCATCGACGGCGACGGGCACTCCGTGACGCCGGGCGCCCTCTACCGGACCCTGTTCGGCCCCCGCCCTGCCGCGCAGCCGGCGGCGAAGGCGGCCTGACCGGCCGGTCTCAGCCGACGCTGCGCAGGTAGACCGGCCGCTTCGTGGCCTCGACGGCCATGTCGCGGATGAAGCTGGCGATGCGCGGCGCGATGATCGACCGGTAGCGCGAGCCGTTGAACACGCCGTAATGGCCGACGCCCGGCTGGAGGTGATACGCCTTGCGCGCTTCCGGCAGGTTCGGCGTCATGTCGAGGGCGGCCTTGGTCTGGCCGACGCCGGAGATGTCGTCGTTTTCGCCCTCCACCGCGAGGATGGCGCAACGGCGGATCGCCGCCGTATCCACCTTCACGCCGTGACAGGTCATCTCGCCCTTCGGCAGCGCGTGATTCACGAACACCGTCTGCACGGTCTGAAGGTAATACTCGGCGGTCAGGTCCATCACCGCGAGGTACTCGTCGTAGAACTCGCGGTGCTTCTCGGCCGAATCGCCGTCGCCCTTCACCAGATGCTCGAACATGTCGGTATGGGCGGTGACGTGGCGGTCGAGGTTCATCGCCATGAAGCCCGACAATTGCAGGAAGCCCGGATAGACCCGCCGGAAGGCGCCAGGATAGATCGGCGGCACGAGGCTGATCGTGTTCTGCTCGAACCAATCCTGCCCGCGCTCCTGGGCGAGGCAATTCACGGCGGTGGGTGAGCGGCGGGTGTCGATCGGACCGCCTATCAGCGTCATGGACACCGGGACGTGCGGCTCGCCCTCGGCCTCCATGAGCGCCACGGCGGCCATCACCGGCACGGCGGGCTGGCACACGGCCATGACGTGGAGGTCGGGGCCGAGTTCGGCGAAGATGTCGCGCAGGTAGTCGATGTAGGTGTCGAGGTCGAAAGGGCCGGCCAGCAGCGGCACCATCCGCGCATCGGTCCAGTCCGTGATGAAGACCCGGTGATTCGGCAGCATCGCCTCGACGGTGCCACGCAGCAGCGTCGCGTAATGGCCCGACATCGGCGCGACGATGAGCAGCTTCGGCTGCGGCTCGGCGGGCGGAGTGTCGAAGGCGCGGTCGAAGGCGACGAGACGGCAGAACGGCCGCTCCGAGACGACGCGCTCGGTGACGGGGACGCGGCGCCCTTCCACCACGGTCTCGGTGAAGCCGAAAGCGGGTTTGCCGTAGCGCCGGGTCACACGCTCGAACATCTCGCAGCCCGCCGCGATGGAGCGGGCATAGGGCGAGTAGGACAACGGGTTGGCTGGGCTCTGGACGCTGTGGCGGGTGAGGTCGGCGGCGAGGCGCGCCGGAGCCATCATCATCCGCGCGCCTTCGAACAATCCGTAGGCCAGCAACATGGTCGTCTCCTTCGCGGCGGGGCGCGGCCCATCCGGAACGCGGCAACTTCACGGTCAGGATGATGGTTCCGTCTGAACGGGGCCGTAACGGCGCGGCCGCTCGTCCCACGCGCCCACCGGGCGGCGAAGCCTATCATAGGCGCTTGTGGAGCATACCGATTCCCGTTCTCGTACCAGGGCCTTAAGTTCCAGGGATGCATACGATTCAGGAGCGACTGGCCGGACTCGACGGAAGGGCGCGGCAGCTACGCCTCGACACGTTCGTCAGGTTGCGCTGGCTCGCCATCACCGGACAGAGCGCGGCGGTCGTCGGGGCGCAATTCGGATTGGGACTCAACCTGCCCTTCGGCTGGTGCTTCCTCGTCATCGCGGCCTCGTCCTGGCTGAACCTCGCCCTGCGCATCCGCTTTCCGGCAAGCTACCGGCTGAACGCCGACTCGGCCGCTCTGCTGCTGGCCTTCGATATCGTGCAGCTGGCCGCCCTGCTGTTCCTGACGGGCGGGTTGCAGAACCCGTTCTCGCTCCTGTTTCTCGCCCCCGTGCTGATCTCGGCGACAGCGTTGCCGCCGGAGCGCACGTTGGCCTTGGGCCTCCTCGCCATCGGCCTCGCGACCCTGCTCGCCCTGGTCCACCGGCCTCTGCCGTGGTTCGCGGACGGGCGGATCGAATTGCCGTTCCTCTACGTCTCGGGGGTCTGGACGGCGATCCTCCTCGGCACGGCCTTCACCGGCGTCTATGCGTGGCGCGTCGCGGAGGAGGCGCGCCAGCTCGCCCAGGCGCTGGCCGCCACCGAACTCGTCCTGTCGCGCGAGCAGCACCTGTCGCAGCTCGATGGGCTCGCGGCGGCGGCGGCGCATGAACTGGGCACGCCGCTCGGCACGATCATGGTCGTGTCGAAGGAGCTGATCCGCCAACTCGGGCCCAACGCCTCTCCCGCGGTGGCGGACGATCTGGCCCTGCTCCGCGAGCAGGTGGATCGCTGCCGCAGCATCCTCGGCAAGCTCACCTCGCTGGACGGAGAGGGGGAGGGCGACTTCCTCACCACCGTGACGTTCAGCCATCTCATCGAGGAGCTGGTGGCGCCGCAGCGGGCGCTCGGTGTCGTCATCGACGCCTCCTGCCAGGGGGATGGGCCGGAGCCCTCCTGCCGCCGCAACCCCGGCGTGATGTTCGGCCTCGGCAACATCCTCGACAACGCGGTCGACTTCGCCACGACGCGGGTCTCCATCCAGGGCCACTGGAACCAGGAACGGGTCTGGATCGAGATCCGCGACGACGGGCCGGGCTTCTCGCCCGAGGTTCTGCTGCGGGCGGGCGAGCCCTACGTGACGACCCGCAGCGTCGGACAATCGCCGCCGGACGGCGGCGAGACGGTGGGTCTCGGCCTCGGCCTGTTCATCGCCAAGACGCTGATCGAGCGGTCGGGCGCGCAGATCGGTCTGTCGAACGCGGCGGGCGCCCATACCCGCGGGGCCATCGTCCGCGTTTCCTGGGCGCGACATATTTTCGAACGAGGTGCCGCACCCCGGCTTTCACCGGACATAAGCGGTTCCACGCCCCTGCCGTCGCGAGACATCGTGCCTATATAGTGGTCTGAACGAAGACATCTTCGAAAGGATTTTCCCGATGCTCACGCAGTCCGGGACCAACTCGGCCGCCGAGGCCGCAATCCTCAGCGAGACTGATCCGCTGGCTGCCTTCACCGATCGTAGCCTGTTGATCGTCGATGACGACAAGCCCTTCTCCACCCGTCTGGCACGGGCCATGGAGAGCCGCGGCTATCATGTGCAGGTGGCCGAGAGCGTTGCCGAGGGCGTATCGGCGGTGGAAGCCCACGCCCCCGCCTTCGCCGTGATCGACATGCGCCTCGGCGACGGCAACGGCCTCGACGTGATCGCCCGCCTCAAGGAGCGCCGTCCGGAGGCGCGTGGGGTGATCCTCACGGGTTACGGCAACATCGCCACGGCGGTGACGGCGGTGAAGCTCGGCGCGTTCGACTACCTCGCCAAGCCCGCCGACGCGGACGAGATCCACGGCACGCTCATGGCCCAGCCGGGCGAGCGGGCGGACCCGCCGGAGAACCCGATGTCCGCCGACCGGGTACGCTGGGAGCACATCCAGCGGGTCTACGAGCTGTGCGGCCGCAACGTCAGCGAGACGGCACGTCGGCTCAACATGCACCGCCGGACGCTCCAGCGGATCCTGGCCAAGCGCGCGCCGCGCTGAGCGGCTGACGGGCGGCGCTGCTTGCGCCGCCCGCCCGCCCTGGGGTAGCAGGGCGCTCACGAGCCCGGTCGTCGGGCAGGAAGGGCGTGAGCAGTGAACGCACGCAATGCGGTCACCATCCTGAGCATGATGGTTCTGGTCGGCACGGAGGTGTTCGCCGTGGCGATCGCCGCCGGTTGGGCGCTCGCGGGCCTGTTCGATCTGG
The DNA here is from genome assembly GCF_049887755.1 of Methylobacterium sp. NFXW15. Taxonomy (NCBI): domain Bacteria; kingdom Pseudomonadati; phylum Pseudomonadota; class Alphaproteobacteria; order Hyphomicrobiales; family Methylobacteriaceae; genus Methylobacterium; species Methylobacterium sp. NFXW15. The sequence continues at coordinate 59,189 of NZ_JAGEKG010000003.1, forward strand.
GCGACCGCGTCGGTCATGTCCTGATGGGCGTGTTCAGCCTGTTCGCCGCCTGGATCATGCTCCAACTCTGGCGCCGCGCCACGAGCATCGAACCCATCACCGCCCGCAGCGGCACAGCCGTATCCAAGCGAACCTGACCAAGCGGACGGTCTTGCCGCGTCGGATCGTTCGACAAGCCCTCTGGCCTGATCTAAGGATCCGCGTCACAGAGTCGATGTCGCCGACGCGGCGGGCGACCGGCAACCGGTGAGTTGAACAGCGATGAAAGCCCGTATCACCGTCACCCTGAAGACCGGCGTGCTGGATCCCCAGGGCAAGGCGATCGAGGCGGCTCTGAAGTCCCTCGGCATCCCCGGGATTGAGGGCGTCCGCCAGGGCAAGGTCTTCGACCTCGAAGTGTCCGCTGCCGATCAGGCCACGGCCCAGGAGACGCTGAAGGCGGCCTGCGAGAAGCTGCTCGCCAACACCGTCGTCGAGAACTACGCCATCGAGATCGCCTGATGCACGCCGCCATCGTCGTCTTCCCGGGTTCGAACCGCGAGGCGGATGTCGCGCGGGCGTTGCGTCTATCGGGAGCGAAGGTCTCGATGGTCTGGCACGCCGACACGGCGCTTCCCCAAGGGACGGATCTCGCCGTGCTGCCCGGCGGCTTCTCCTATGGCGATTACCTGCGCTGTGGCGCCATCGCGGGCCGCGCGGCGGCCATGGATGCGGTGCGCGCCCATGCGGCCAGGGGTGGTCTCGTTCTGGGCATCTGCAACGGTTTTCAGATCCTGTGCGAATCGGGCCTCCTGCCCGGCGCGCTGATGCGCAACGCCGATCGCCGCTTCATCTGCCACCGGCAGACCCTGCGGGTCGAGCGCACCGATACCCGTTTCGCCCGCGCCTACACGCAGGGGCAGGTGATCGACGTCTGCGTCGCCCATGGCGAGGGCAATTACTTCGCCGACCCCGACACCATCGCCCGTCTTGAGGGCGATGGCCGGGTGGCGTTCCGCTACTGCGACGAGGCGGGCAACATCACCGTCGCGGCCAACCGCAACGGCTCATTGAACAGCATCGCCGGGATCTACTCGGAGAAGGCCAACGTCCTCGGGATGATGCCCCACCCGGAGAATTTCGTCGAAGGCCTGATCGGCGGCACGGACGGGCGCGGCCTGTTCGAGAGCCTGGCGGCCTGAGGCCATCTCGCCGTCGTTGCGAGCGCAGCGAAGCAATCCAGGGATCCGCCACATTTGGAAGGGTTCCGCTGTTGTGGATTGCTTCTCTGCGCGGGCAACGACGGATTTGTACTGTTTTGACGCTCGGCAGGCCGCCGCGCCGTACTTTACTTAACAGCCCATTAAGGTTTCTGCTTCATAAAGGAGGCATCCAGGTTTCTGGATGTCGAGTGCGACTCAGGTTTCGTCCACTCTGTTTGATGCCTCCCTGATGACTCGCTCAGCCGCCCCTCGGGGCGGCTTTTTTCGTCGCCCGAGGGGAGGGGAGCGCCGCCTCACTCGGCGGCGCTCGCATGGAGGCGGGGTGCGGACGTCGCCTGCTCGGCGGCGCGCTCACCCTCCAACACCGCCTTCCGGCGGAAGAGGCGCATCACCACGACGAAGAAGACCGGTACGAAGAACACCGCGAGCACGGTGGCCGTGATCATGCCTCCCATCACGCCCGTGCCGATGGCCTGCTGGCTCTTCGAGGCGGCGCCGGTCGCGATGGCGAGCGGAACCACGCCGAAGATGAAGGCGAGCGACGTCATCACGATGGGCCGGAAGCGCAAGGTCGCCGCGTCGATGGCGGCCTTCGCCACGGAGGTGCCGGGCTTCCACAGGTCGCGGGCGAATTCCACGATCAGGATCGCGTTCTTGGCCGAGAGGCCGATGATCGTGATGAGTCCGATCTTGAAATACACGTCGTTCGGCATGCCCCGCAGCATCACTGCCGCCACGGATCCGATCACCCCCAGCGGGATGACGAGCAGCACCGAGACGGGGATCGCCCAGCTTTCGTAGAGCGCGGCGAGCAACAGGAAGACGATCAGCACCGAGAGAGCGAGCAGCAGCGTCGCTTGGCTGCCCGCCAGCTTCTCCTGCTCGGACTGACCGGTCCAGGCATAGCCGAAGCCCTTGGGCAGTTGCAGCATCAGCTGCTCCATCTCGGCGATGGCGTCGCCGGTGGTGAAGCCGGCGCGCGGCTCGCCGGTGAAGCGCACCGACTGGTAGCCGTTGAAGCCGACGATCTGACTCGGACCCATCCCCCATTTCAGCTCGGCGAAGGAAGACATGGGCACCATCGTGCCGGTACTGTTCTTCACCGCGTAGTTGAGGATGTCCGACGCGTTCAGGCGCTGCAATTGCTCGGCCTGGACGTAGACGCGCTGCATCTTGCCCCGGTTCGGGAAGTCGTTGGTATAGACCGAACCGAGGTTCACCTGGATGACGTCGTTGATGTCCTCGAACTTAACGCCGAGCGCCGCCGCCTTCTCACGGTCGATGACCAGCTCTGCCTGAGGCGTCGCGGGCAGGCCCTCGATCTTCACGTTCTTCAGGATGGGGCTGCGACGGGCGATCGACAGCAATTGCGCCTGCGCGGCCGTGAGCGCCGCGTAACCCCGCTGCGCCCGGTCCTGCAGGCGGAAGGAGAAGCCCGACGCGTTGCCGAGGTTGTCGACCGGCGGCGGCTCCTGGGCGTCGATCACCGCGTCGCGGTAATTGCCCAGGGCGTCGTTGGTCCCCTTCACCAGCGCGGCGGCGGAATTGGCCGCGTCGCGCTCGCTCCAGGGCTTCAGGGTCACGAAGGCCTGGCTGGTGTTCGGCCCCTGGCCCGAGAAGGAGAAGCCGTTGAGGATCGTCACCGTGGCGACCCCGGGTTGGGCGAGGAGATGCTCCTCGACCTTGCGCACGGCCGTCATGGTCCGGTTGAACGAGGCGCCGGGAGGCGTCTGCACGTCCACGGTGAAGAAGCCCTGGTCCTCCACCGGCAGGAAGCCCTCCGGCAGCTGCACGAAGGCGTAGGCCGTGCCTGCCACCAGCGCGACATAGACCAGCATCACCCGGCCGGCCTTGGCGATGAACCACGCCGTGCCCCGTCCGTAGCGGGCGGTCTCCCGGTCCACGAACCGGTTGAACATGCCGAACACGCCGCCCTTGGCGTGGCCGTGACCCTTCTCGATGGGCTTGAGGAAGGTGGCGCACAGCGCCGGGGTCAGCGACAGCGCCAGCAGGGCGGAGAAGGCGATGGATGTAACCATCGCGATGGAGAACTGCCGGTAGATGATGCCGACCGAGCCGGGGAAGAACGCCATCGGCACGAACACGGCCATCAGCACCAGGGTGATGCCGATGATCGCCCCGGTGATCTGGTCCATGGCCTTGCGGGTGGCTTCCTTCGGCGGCAGGCCCTCCTCGTTCATGATGCGCTCGACGTTCTCGACCACGACGATGGCGTCGTCGACGAGAATGCCGATGGCCAGCACCATGCCGAACATGGTGAGCACGTTCACGGAGAAGCCCGTGAGCCACATCACCGTCACCGTGCCCGCCAGGGCGATCGGCACGACGATGGTCGGGATGAGCGTGTAGCGGATGTTCTGCAGGAACAGGAACATCACGAGAAAGACGAGGATCACCGCCTCGACCAGGGTGTGCATCACCTTTTCGATGGAGGCCTTCACGGCCGGGGTGATGTCGTAGGGGATGTCCCACTTCAGCCCCGGCGGGAAGAACTGCGACAGCTCCACCATCTTGGCGCGGATCGCCTTGGCGGTTTCCAGGGCGTTGCCGTCGGGTGCCAGCGTCACCGAGATGCCCGCCGCCTGCCCGCCATTGAGGCGGGTCGAGAACTGGTAGGCGTCGCCGCCGAGTTCGATGCGGGCGACGTCGCGCAGGCGCACGTTCGAACCGTCCGGGTTCGCTCGCAGGACGATGGCCCCGAAATCCTCCACCGTGGAGAGCTGGCCCTTCACGACGATCGGCGCGGTGAGCGCGTTGGCCGAGGGGCTCGGCTGCGCGCCGACCGCGCCGGAAGCGATCTGGATGTTCTGGTTGCGGATGGCGTCGCTGACGTCGCCGGGGGTGAGCGACAGGCCACGCAGCTTGTCGGGATCCACCCAGACCCGGAGGGAGCGCTCCGTCGAGTAGAGCGTCGCGCGGCCGACGCCGGGGATGCGGCGGATCTCGTTGATGACGTTGCGGATCAGGAAGTCGCCGAGGCCCACCTCGTCCATCCCTCCGTCGGTCGAGACGAGGGTGATGATGTTGAGCGTCGCGGCCGAGGCTTCCTCCACGAGGATGCCGTTCTGCCGGACCTCGATCGGCAGACGCGCTTCCACGCGCTTGAGCCGGTTCTGCACCTCCACCGAGGCGAGAGACGGGTCGGTGCCCGGTCGGAAGGTGGCGGTGATGTTCACGGAACCGAACGAGTCGGTGGTCGACTCGAAGCTCATGATGTTGGCCGCGCCATTCAGCTCATCCTCGATGAGCCGGGTCGTGCCGGTATAGAGGCTCTCCACCGAGGCGCCGGGGAAGGCGGTCGAGAGGGCGATGGAGGGTGGCGCGATCACCGGATACTGCGCCACGGGCAGGTTCGGGATCGCCAGCGCGCCGCCCAGGATGATGAACAGCGCGACGACCCAGGCGAAGACCGGGCGGTCGATGAAGAAGCGTGCCATGGGGCGCCTCCGTCAGCGACGCTGCGCGGCGGCTTGCGCGCGCTGCTGCGTGTCGGCCTTCTCGGACGCCTCGTCCGCGTCGGTCTGCGGCGCGGCCTCGGCATGAGGCGGGGTCTGATCGATGGGCTTCACCGTCATCCCGACGGTGACCTTCTGGAACCCGTCCACGATGACCCGCTCGCCCGCCTTAAGGCCGTTGCGGATCAACCAATCGCCGCCGACCACCGGGCCGACCTCTACCGGCTGGCGCATGACGGTCTGATCGTCGCGGATCACCCATACCTCGGCGCGGCCGTCGTCGGTGCGCTGGATCGCCTGCTGCGGCACGGCGATGGCGTCCGAATCGATGCCCTGCTTGATGCGGGCGCGGACATACATACCGGGGAACAATTCGTCGTGCGGGTTCGGGAACTGGACGCGCAGCGTCACCTGGCCCGTGCTCGGATCGGCGGTCACCTCGGAGAAGAGCAGGCGGCCCGCCAGCGGATAGAGGCTGCCGTCATCCATGATCAGGTGGACGTTGGCGGCGTTGTCCTCCAGGCGCGCGAGCTCGCCGCTCGCGAGGTCCCGGCGCAGGCGGTTCAGTTCGCCTACCGACTGGGTGATGTCGACATAGATCGGATCGAGCTGCTGGATCGTTGCGAGCGCCCCCGTCGAGCCCGGCTCGATGAGCGTGCCCTCGGTGAGGAGCGCCCGGCCGATCCGTCCGGTGATTGGCGCGCGCACATCCGTCCACGACAGGTTGAGCTGCGCCCGATCGCGGGTCGCCTTGGCGCCCGCGACTTCCGCCTCGGCCTGCTTCCGCGCGGCGAAGGCGGCATCGTACTGGGCTTGGCTCGCCGTGGCCCGAGCCAGGAGTTGCTCCAGCCGGTCCGCCTGCTGGCGCGCCAGCACGAGCGCCGCCTCCTGACGGGCGAGGGCCGCCTCGGCGCTGGCGAGCTCGACCACGTACGGGGCCGGATCGATCTTGTAGAGGATGTCCCCTTCCTTGACCTGGCTGCCCTGCTCGAACAGCCGCTTGATCACGAGGCCGGAGACGCGGGAGCGCACTTCCGCGATGCGCATGGGGGCGACGCGCCCCGGAAGGTCGCGGACATAGGGGATCGCCTGGGCGTGGACGGTGACGAACCCGACCTCCGGCACGGGTGGCGTCGGCGCGGCGGCCTCGCGTTTGTTGCAGGCAGCCAGCGACAGGCCGAGGGCGGCGACCGGCAGGAGCGCGAGGGCGCGGGACGAAAGACGGGACAGGCGGATCACGGGTTGCGACGCTCCTGACTGGCGTCCGCGGCGCGGACGGAAGTCGTGTGGGCAGACCTAGGCGGCTCAAGGCAACGCCACCGGTTCGGCCAGGCTTCGGGGCATCGTGCCTCCGGGGCGTGGCCAAATTCCGGTGCGTGCGGGACGTCAGGCTGTGCGGGGAGGACGCAAGGGGGAGGCAGAGGGCGCCGAGGTAGGCAGCACCATGCGCGCCTCGCGGAAGGGGGCCGGCACGGAGCCCGGAACCGGCACGGTTTGCACGGTCGGCATGGGCAAGGCCGGGTCGGGAGCGATCTCGCCATCGGCGGCCGCGATGGCGGTGCCGTTCCAATCGGCCCGGACCAGCCTCGGCGCCTCGACCGGGGCGGTATGCGGGGCCATGACCGTCAGGGAGGGGCGGAACGCCGCGCCGGGTGAGCGCATTTCTGGAGAGGTGGGCCAGAGCGCCAGGACGAAGAGGGCGACGAATCCGAGCGCCATCAAACCGAACACCACAAGGCCTTGCCCCGCGACGACGGCCGCGAGCCGCCGATCGGTCTGAGAGGCCATAGGGTCCGCGGGAAGGCGGGCCGAAAGGGCGGGCAGGCTGATCACGTTTCTGAGATAAGCACGGCCGGTCGCGGATGCAATCGCGACAGGTGACGCATGTCTGTGGCGCAAAACCCACACCGCACTGCAAACGCCGCGCGTGACGCACGCGCGGCCTCATCCCTGCCGCGATGGCGATGCCCGGTCCGATTGAGGGCCCAAGGGTCCGCCTATCGATGGATGCAAGGATACGCATGTCGGGACGCATCGCGACGCTGGCGATCGCCGGATTGATGCTCGGGGCCGTTCCGGCCCGAGCCGATTTCTTCGACCGGGGGCCGATCGCCGACTTCCTCAACGGATTCCGCACACAGGCCATTCCGCGTGAGACGGTGGCTTGGACGGGCAAGGAGAAGCCCGGCACCGTGGTGGTCTCCACCCGCCAGCGGCGACTCTATTATGTGCTCGGCGGCGGCGCAGCGGTTCGCTACGGCGTCGGCGTCGGCCGCGAGGGCTTCTCGTGGTCGGGGGTGAAGACCGTCAGCATGAAGAAGGAATGGCCGGATTGGCGCCCGCCGCAGCAGATGCTGGCCCGCCGCCCCGACCTGCCCCGCTACATGGCCGGCGGGCAGGACAACCCGCTCGGCGCCCGTGCCATGTATCTCGGCTCGTCGCTCTACCGCATCCACGGCTCGAACGAGCCGGAGACGATGGGCGCGGCCGTCTCGTCGGGCTGCATCCGCATGACCAACAAGGACGTGGTCGATCTCTATGACCGCGTGAAGGTCGGCACCAAGGTCGTCGTCAGGGACTGACAACAGGGGGATCCCAAAGGACCAGATCCTTTGGGATCCCTGTTTTCTACTTCGGGACGAAGGCCCAGTAGTCGAGATCGAGGATCACCGCCGGGTCGTAGCCGTCGTTGAACTTGTCGGGGAAGTTGGCGCAGGGCTGGTTCTTCGTGGCCACCGTGCGCAGGCGCAGCAGGCCGACATCGTCTCGGCCCACATCGGCGGTCTCGACTACCTCGCTCCAGGCATAGACCGTGTCGCCCGCGAACAGCGGCCCGACATGCCGCCCGGCATTGATGCCCGCGATGGCGAAGGCGTTGCCCAGCCCGTTGTAGCTGAGCGCGCGAGCCAGCGAGATGACGTGCCCGCCATAGATCAGGCGGCGGCCGAACCGGGTGTCCTTCGCGGCAAGCCCGTCGAAATGCACCTTGGCCGTGTTCTGGAACAGGCGCGTGGCGATCTGGTGCTCGGCCTCCTCGACGGTCATGCCGTCGACGTGGTCGATGCGCTCGCCCGCCTGATAGTCGCCGAAGCGGTGCGGGCTGCCCGCGAGCGCGACGTCGTAGGCCGAGGGGTTCAGCGGGGGCAGGGCACCCGCCAGGTCCTTCGGATCGACCGCCTTGGCCAGCGTCGGGACGTGTTCCTCGGCGATGACGGCCTCCGGGTCGCGCTTACGCACGAGCACCCAGCGGCAATAGCTCAGCACGGTCTCGCCATGCTCGTCCGAGCCGACCGAGCGCACATAGACGACGCCCGTCTGCCGGTTGGAGCTTTCCTTGAGGCCGATGACCTCGGAGACGGTGGAGAGCGTCTCACCGGGATAGACCGGCCGCCGGAACCCGCCTTCGGCATAGCCGAGATTGGCGAGGGCGTTCAGCGACACGTCGGGCACGGTCTTGCCGAACACGACGTGGAAGGTGAGCAGATCGTCGAGCGGGCTCTTCGGATAGCCCAGCGCGCGGGCGAAGGCATCCGACGACTGCACGGCGAAGCGCGGTCCGTAGAGGCCCGTGTAGAGGGCCACGTCGCCGGTGGTCACCGTGCGCGGCGTGGCATGGCGGATCGTCTCGCCGAGACGGAAATCCTCGAAGAAGCGGCCGGGATTGGTCTTCACGGAAAGCCGCTCCTTACCGGGTGTAGACGTAGGTGGCCGGGACGGCGAACTCATGCAGCAGGCGGCTGATGAACAGCAGCAGCAGGATGAGGATGATGGGCGAGATGTCGACGCCGCCGAGGTTGGGCAGGAGGTTGCGGATCGGCCTCAGGGCGGGTTCGGTGATCCGGTAAAGGACCTCGCCGATCTGCGCGACCACGGGATTGCGCACGTTCACCACGTTGAAGGCCACCAGCCAACTCAGGACCGCGCTCGCGATGAGCACGTAGATGAAAAGCTGGACGACGGTATCGAAGAGCCAGATCAGGGCGTTCATGCGGGCCGCGCGATGTCCTCGAAGAGCAGGTTCCGCGCGCCGTCGCCGCAGAAAGCGAGACGGACATGCGAGACGGGAATTGACAGGCCGAGGCCGCCGCGCCTAGAAGGTCGGCGCCTCGACGGGGCTGTAGCTCAGATGGGAGAGCGCCGCAATCGCACTGCGGAGGTCAGGGGTTCGAATCCCCTCAGCTCCACCAAGGTTTTTCGCGCTAATCGCGCGATCCTGGTGGTCGTCGATGTTCCCGACAGGTCAATGAGTTAGGGCGAGTTTCTCGCGCCGGACGCGTCTCTTGGGCGCCTCCAGGGGCGGATCGTCTTTGGCCAATGGTCCGAACCCGCCGCTGTGGCTCTTCGACCTCATGCAGTCCATCGCTCGGATCGCAGGGGAGGGCGCCGCCATCGGGCGGGAGGCGGAGCTCGCATCCTGGATCGCCCTCGCGGTCTGGTCGAGCGATGAGGGGCTGTGTGGGGTCAACCCGTGGCGGCGGTACTGAGGAACCGTGCTGATCGGGATGAAGGCTCGCCTGCTCCCGCGCCCGGGCGAGCCGATCGAGGGCCCGCGCGGTGTCGCGGGCGAGGTCGGCGAGGGCCTGCAAACGATAGGCGATGACCCGCCCACGCTGCGCGGGCGGGAGGCTAAGCGGCGCGGCTCTGCCGAAGAGCTGGCGGCTGCGTCGTTCCGGCGACGACACACGCTCCATCCGCACCGGCAGTCCAGTCGAATGTGCGAGAGGGCCGGGACGGTGCCGATCTTCGTGCTGTTGTCCACTGCCAACGGAAACTCTCGACGCGAACAGCCGATGCAAGTTCGTCGGAAGCCTCTGATCCAGGGCGAGCTACCGCGAGGCTATACTTTGGACGGAGCAGCTTCCTCCCACTCGCGATCCTGCTTCGCGAGCATGGCGGCACGACGGGCCGCGGTTGTCTCCATCTCAGACGCCGCCATGTCTTCAGTGATCTGAGCAGAGAGAGAAGGGGTTGACCTGCCCCCTCCAAGGAAACCGGTGAGCGTCGTGACGATGCGATCCACGTCGCTGGATGTTACGGCTCCTGTGTCGAGGAGTTCGAGGCTTGAATGGCCGGCCACATCCGCGCAGGACCATCCCGTCCAGCCAAGCGTGGCGATTTGGTCGGCGGTCAGAGGTAGACGCTCGACTGGCAAATCCCGCAGTCGTCCGAGCCTCCGCTCTCTGGTGGCTCCATCGGTGTGCACCTCGCGTGCACCTGGCAGCCAACGTGCGACCTCTGTCAGGATGAAAGTTCGAACGAGTTCGACGCGGACTGGTCCGAATTTTCTGATGCTGGCGATCGCCGCCGGTGACGTCTGGGCCAGATAGCCGAGATCGCGATATCCAGCCTTCCGCAGACGGGCTCGCAGCGAGACCGTGAGGAAACCACGGCCAAATCCCGAGGCCGAGAGACACTGGAGCGTGCTGGGAGGCAGGCCCTCGAAGAACGGGAGCCGCGCGCAGACCTCGTCAAAGAGGCTGTGAGATCCGATTATGCGATATGATCGGCCGGGCATCGCCACCGCCGTTAGAGCGATTTGCGGCTTCCATCAACGGCTCGACATCGCTTGCGTCCAAGGCGTCCGCTTGCCCGCCATCTGACCGTCCTATGTGAGCTGGGTGCCCGTAAGCGGAATGACCGGTTCACATGGGCCATCCACTCGGAAGAGCCGATGGTCTCCTACCGACCCGCTGCGGTCGCCTAGAACACCGTTGGCGTTTCCCGGAAGCAGCCATTCATTGGCAGTCCAGCAAATCCGGCATTGATCGGATGCTGGGCAATGACAACCTCAGTCAGATGGCTGACCGGCTGCGAAGCATGCTCCGCGCAGCCATGAAGCCTGAGACGAGAGAACCGAGAAACGCCACAACGCTTATCGCTATCAAGGGTGTCGTATTGCGCTCTCCGACGACAACCGCCTCGCTACAGGAGTCTGCCCGCGGAATGAGGCGGACGACAGCGCCGATACGTGCCCTTTCATCCGCACGGTCCAGCCCAACCTCATCTCTACACGCGATGCGTCGGTCATTCTCAAGCCTTGTGAACGAGACCTCTGCAGCGAAACCCCGCTTGGTCGGCCTAATCGACATCACGGTAGCCTCTATCGCCGGCAAAGTGCGCATCATGATCTCTTCACGGTATGATCGAATGGCAATTCCACCGAATAGAAGGCCGCAAAAGCAGAACATAACGGCGCTGTAAGCGAGGAACGAGTGGTCTTTTTCTTGGCTTTCTGGAACCATTCGCTGCCCAATTTTGGCTGAAGTAGCTAGTGCGCTTCAGACGCTCAAAGCTATGATAGTCATGCATTCCTTCTAAATCGGAAGTCGGCGTGACGAAAACCTCCGTTTCTAGACACTGCCTTTCCCAAAGCAGATGGGGTGGATGGCTCCCGCTCCGACTGACGGCATCTCGGTGCCAAGATGTGGTCGCTGTCGAAGCAGCAGCCACGCTCATGCAGGAGCCATCCCCACGACGGATCAGATCTACTGAGCCGACTTGCTCGGGTCGTCGGCGGGGTTGATGTAATTCAACTCGAAGGGCCCAGAGCCATTCACCTGAAGCTCTACCGGCTGCTCGGTGGTCCAGAGCGAATGCGGCATATCCTTGGGCAGGAACACGAAACCGCCCGTGCGCAACTCCTTGCCTTTCGCCCTGTCGATGGTCGTGCCGTGCTCATGATAGATCGAGCCCGAAAGGATCGTCAGCGTCTCGGCTTCGGAATGGGTATGGGGCGCGATCACCGTGTTGGCGGGAAACTTCACCCGCAGGACAAAGGGGCCCGGCTTGCTCGGATCACCCGAGACCATGCTGATTTGCGTGCCCTTCGGTAGGTTCGGCGGTCCCGGTTGATAGATCGCACTCGCGGCATCCGGCAGGGTCACCGCGCCGTGCGTTCCATGGTCCTGCGCGAGGCCTGCGCCCGTGCTGGCGATCAAGACCGCGAGACCGGTGGCGATGGTCCGAAGGCGTTTAGTCATGGATCGTTCCCCCGTCCGCGACAGACTCGATGACCAGCTAGCGCACAATCGAGTTTTAGCCACTCAGGCGGTGTCGGGGCCATCGACTCGCTCTCTCCCGCCACGCCCCCTCCAGGCGTTCGGCCGAGTTCCGAGAGCGATCCCACCGCTGCCCGGGCCCAGCGCGGTGCCCTGAAGCGACATTTTGACGTTGCAGTTGCTGTAAAGATCAGGATCGGGTGCGACGGCGATGTCTGCTTCTTCGCTTATCCGCTCGAAAGCAGTCAGGCAGAAATCCACCCTGAGCGGTCCTCCTGCTTGCGATCCTTCGTTGCCGGTCCAAGGTGTCGAACGTCTTCCCAGAAGCGGCCATCGAACGCTGGGGAGCTTCCCTCCTCACTGCGCGCAATCGGCGATTCCAGGGAAAGGCGGTCAGCGGAATCGACCGCATCAGAACGCCCATCAGCCGGGTGAAGCAGCGGAGCCCGCAAGCAGCCCGCCGTCGATATTCACTTCCGTCCCGGTGACATAGGTCGCTTCGTCCGAAGCGAGCATTGCCGCAATGGCCGCGACTTCTTCAGGCAATCCAAAACGCTTCAACGGCGTGTCCGCGACAAGCGCCTGCATTCTGGCATCCCGATCCGGACCGTCGCCCAGCATCGATTCCCAGATCGGAGTCAGGATCGCGGCCGGGTGAATCGAGTTGCAGCGTATCCGCCAACCCCGCTGCGCGCAGTAGAGCGCGACCGTCTTGCTGTGATTACGGATTGCAGCCTTGGACGAAGCATAGGCCGCAGCGCCCGGGATGCCGACCAGTCCCGACCGCGATGATATGTTGATGATCGAGCCCGTTCCCGCACCCTTCATTGCGCCGATCGCGTAGCGACAGCCGAGGAACGTGCCGTCGAGATTGACCCGGTGGACCTCGCGCCAATCCGCAAGGCTAGCGTGTTCTGGATCATGGTGCACCAGGCCCGCCTCGAAGCCGGTGACGCCGGCATTGTTGACGACCACGTCCGCCACCGGGACGACACTGGTCAACCGAGACCAGTCGGCTTCCTCGCGTACGTCGAGCCGTTCGAACCGACAACCGATCTTGGCGGCGGTTGCCGATCCTGTCGCTTCGTCGATGTCGGTGACGATGACGGAAGCACCTTCGTCATGAAAACGAGCCGCAATGGCACGGCCAATGCCTCGCGCTGCGCCCGTGACGACGCAGGTCTTGTTCTTCAATTTTTGCATGATGTTCTCGAAAACAGAGCCCAGTCGGCGGATTGCTCCGCTGGCGTGTGCCTTCCCGCTTAGCGGTGACGCTGGATCATTTCGAAAACCCCCAAGAACGCGATGACGCTACGCCATCGATCCCGTAGCTGCAATGTCCGATCAACCACCGTTCGCAGCGGCGCCATCGCCGTTTTGTAGAGGGCAGCTTTCGGCTATTTCCTTCTCAAATGCGGTTCATCCGCTTTCCATCCAACATAGCCATTCAGCGGCACCCGCTGATGCGACGGGAGCTGGCCGAAAGCGGTCCTTCTTCGGCTGTTGGGCTTAACCGCTCACTTACTCAACCGGAGCAGATTGCCGCCTCGGCTAAGCATGAGGACCGCATGACCGATATGACCGACACGGTAGCCGTGGCTGGCGACCGCATCCGTTCGATCATCGAGCGCATCGAGCGGATCGAGGAAGAGATCAAGGATCTCATGGAAGCCAAGAAAGAAGTCTTCGCCGAAGCCAAGGGAGAGGGCCTCGACGTCAAGGTCCTGAAGGAGATCCTCAAGATCCGTAAGCAGGATAAAAACGAGCGCGACGAGCACGAGACCCTGCTGGACGTTTACATGCGCGCAATGGATGCCCCATCTGCGGCCGAAATATCCAAGGCGGCTTAGCGAACCTCGACCAGGACGTATCCGGGGCGGCTGTCCGGGATTGTGAGTGCAAGATGCTGAGGGCGCCGCCACGTCAACGAAGCGGCAGATGGGTCACTTGGCTCCGCCCCGATGCAATCACAGGATGAGGGAGCGCCCGATCTCACCAGTGAGAGCCGAGACGCGCCGCGGCTCGCTAGACGATGATGCACCATTGGTGATTGAAGGCAGGGACATGCCGAATGTGTCGGCATGTCCCGAAACGCGAAGTCTCTCGCGGTAGGATCCGAGAGGGCTCTAACTTTTAGTTTTGACGCGCATTCTTGCGATGAGCCTGGATCCACTTCGTCGGACTGCGCTCTCGTGAGCCGCGAGAGACCGGTTAGTCCTTAGCGAGAGGTGGCTGAACCGGTCGAGCCGGTCACCTCCCCCTGGGTGGGCTTGATGGCCCAGAGCTCGGTCGGCAGGCTGATAGGGGCGCCGGGCTTGTAGTCGGCCGAATCCTGGATGTGGGACGTCGTCACATAGATCGTGCCGTCGGGTCCTTCACTGAACGTGTCTGGCCAGCGGAGCCTGTCGTCCTGTACCAACGTCGTCAGGCCGCTGTTCGCCTTGGATAGATCGCGCACCTTCACCGCGTTGTCCTGGGGAGAGGTCACGTACATCCGCCCGTCTTTGCGTGAGATCAACAGTCCGTCGGCTGGGCCGTTCTCCCCGACCGTGGCGATCTTTCCGCTGAGAGTCCTGTCGCTCAGCATCTCGGGCACGAAGGACGCCGTGGCCCAGCCGGTCAGCGCGTCGGTCGGGAGGCTATAGAGCGTCTTGCCCTTGATCGCCTGCCAGTAGAGCGTCTTGCCATCCGGCGAGAGCGCAATGCCATCAGCCGAAAACTCGACCCCGCGGCCGTCGGGACGGCGCAAGGGCTTGCCATCGTACTGCACGGTTACGCTCTTGTCGGGCATGGTGGAGGGGTGGCCGGACAAGACGCGCTTGGCCGAACCGCTGTCGAGGTCGACGACGATCAGCGCGCCCTCGGCCCCGGAATCCGTCAGGTAGGCGGTCTTTCCATCCGGCGAGATCCGCACGTCGTTGATGTAGGAGGCTTGCAGCACCGTGCTGGTGTCGAACGGGATCGTCTTCACGACCTGATTGGTCTTCAGATCGATCCCGACGAGCTTGGCTCCGTCCTTGACCACATGTGCCATGGCCGGCGCGGCGGCATCGACCACCCAGAGGCGATCCTGGGCATCGGCGACGACGCTCTGGACGCAGACGAAGTGGGTCTTGGGATCGACCTCGTCCTTCCTGGCATTGCGCCAGCTGTTCCAGTCGTCGTTCGGATAGGCAACCGGCTTGCCGTCCTTCAACTCGGCGACCGAGACCGGCGCGTCCTCGCTCCACCGCGGGAAGTTGACGAAGATGCGTCCGTCGCGGCTTACCGTGATGCCCGTGACCTGATGCGCGAAGCTCGCCACCTGGGTGAGGTTGCCCGCACCGGGAGCCATGTTCTGGGCTGTGGCGGGAAGCGCTAGCGTCGCGGCGCTAGACATCAGGGCTGTGGCCAGCCCGATACGGGCGCTCGCTGGAAGCTTCATGGTCGGCACTCTCAGAGGGATATGCCGGCCAACTCCCCAAGGCCTCGGAAGCTCCCGCGTGGACACAGGCTCAGGGCGGGCGAGTCGGGCCGGGCGAGCAAGATCGGCCTTTCGTCGCACGCGACGGCTTCGCTCGAACCGCCGTCGATGAAGAGGGTTGGCGCGTGACCACGATGGAAAGGATCACGATGTCGAACCCAGCCAAGGGCCAGTCCGGGGATGGTCAGCAGCACCATAACGTGAGCGCCCGAGCTCAGAAGGCAGCCGAAGTCCAAGAGGCCGGGCGCACCAAGGCCGGCGCCGGTCGATGCTCGCCTTCGATCTCGGTAGTTACAGCACTCGGTGTCACCAGTTCTTGCGTTTGAAATTCTTTAATCGATCTTACTCTGCCTATCACGAGGTCGAGCGTCCATTGCGATCTCCACCGCCCAATCTCGACCAAGGATGCGCGGCTGATGCTTAGCTATCTGACAGGCAAGTTCATCGGCGGGGCCCTGATGCTCCTGAACCTCCTCGCGCCCGCCGAGGTCCGCGTCCACAAGGACCTTCCCTATGCTGGCGGAACTCAGCAAGTCGCGGACGTCTATCAGCCGAACACCGATGGTCCGCACCCTGTCGTCGTGTTTTTCTACGGCGGTGGCTGGCGATCCGGCTCCAAGAATCGGGTTGCCTTCCTCGGTGCCGCCTTGGCGCGGCAAGGTTTCCTCACCGTGATCCCTGAATTCCACCATTTCCCGAACGGGAGCCTGCCCGACATTCTGACCGACAACGCCAATGCCGTCGCCTGGACCATCGCCCATGCGGAAACGTTTGGCGGGGATCCGAAGCGCGTCGTAGTGGCCGGACATTCCTCCGGCGCCTGGGCCGCCGCGATGATGGGACTGGATGGCACGTGGCTTGAGCATGCGGGTTCGAGCCCGGCGGCTCTGGCAGGTGTGATCGGGCTGTCGGGACCCTACACGGTGTCGTCCCTGACTGAGACCGTGGACAAAGAGGTTTTCTCTGGGAGCGATCCTACCCTGCAGCCGATCAATCATGCTGCGGGGTCGCATCCGGCCATGATGCTCATCACCGGCGCGGACGATCAGGACGTCAAGCCAACCGGTACGGTTGCCCTCGCGGACCGGCTGAAGACGGCGGGGGACAACCCAGAAGTGCGCATCTATCCGGGGCTGGGGCACGATGGGACGCTGCTGTCGATCGGCACTCCCTTTGCCGGCCGGGCGCCGGTCGTCGCCGACATCAAGCATTTCGTCGAGGGTGTGCACGCGGCGCGATGAGCGCGGGTGAAGCCGGCGTTCGGGGGATCGTTCAGGCCGGATCCGAACCAAGATCGGGGGCATCGCCACGTTGGTGCCGCCGCTCAAACGACCGCCGCGCGAACTCATTCCCCCTTGCGTCGATGAACGAGCGCCTCCGGGCCCGACGGCAACGTCTGCTTCGGTCAGTTCTGGCGCGGAAGCGGTCGGGTATGAAGACACCCCACTAAGCCATTCAGTTGCAACGAGTTTTTTGCCGGGGTTGGTGGGAATCAGACCGGCAGGTTTAGGTGCGTCCACCGCGCAAGCGAACTGACCACTCACATCGGCCCTTGCATCGAGAATGAGAAATCCCATCTCCTTACCATCCAACGGGATGGTTCTGGGATGGTCTTGATGGAAGATAACGTTCGAGTGTTGCGTCCGAAGCTGCCGGACAGCGAGAAGCTGACGATCAATCTCGGCTTCGTCGATCTTGGTCATATCGACCTGATGGTCCGCGACGGCTTCTACGCCAATCGGGCTGATTTCATCCGCACCGCCGTTCGCAATCAGATCGAGCGTCAGGGCGAGGCCGTAAAGCAGTCCGTCAGCCGCAAGCGGCTGCAGCTGGGCCTGTCGTATTATTCGAGACAGACGCTCGAAGCCGCCCGGGATGCCGGGATGCCCATCGACATCCAGGTGCTCGGCTTGGCCAGCATCGCTCTGGACGTGACGCCGGACCTCGCCCGTGCCGCGATCGCCTCGGTCGAGGTGCTCGGCGCCTTCCAGGCCAGCCCGGCGGTCAAGGCCGCCCTGGCCGACCGCATCACCTGACACACCGCCGAGCACGACGCTCCTGCGGAGGAGGTTGGGCATCCCGCGCCGACCGCCTCGCGCACCAGGATCAACCCCATGAACGCGTTTCCAAAAATGAACTTCTCCAAGTTCGCGATGCCGAAGCTCGACCCGGCCCGCACCGCGCGGATGATGGAGTCGATGGCCACGATGCAGCGGCGACAGGCTGCCGCTTACACCCGATGGGCCGAGGCTCGACAAGGCGCGGCCGCCGCGGCGGAGGCACCGGGCGGCGGGACCATCGACATGGTCGCGCCCTTGACCCCCGACGGAGCGTGGACGGTGCCGCATACCGCCCCCGGTGGCGCTGCGGACAAGCCGGCTTTCACCACTTCCGGCGGCGACATCGCTGGGGAGGTGATGCGCACGATCCAAGACGCGTTGGCGAGAAGCGGCGTCGGGACCGGCTTGGGGGCGGGTGTCGGCAACAATCCTGCGGGCGCAACGCCCAAAGCCCCGCTCCCGAACGGCGCGCGCTTCGAGACTTGCACGTTCACCGGCTCCACCGGCAGCCGGAACTACAAGATCTATGTGCCGAGCACCTACACCGGCCAGTCGCTCCCGGTCGTCGTGATGCTCCACGGCTGTACCCAGAACCCGGACGATTTCGCCCTTGGCACCCGAATGAACGGGCTGGCTGAAGAGCAATCGTTCCTGGTGGTATATCCGGAACAGCCGCGCTCGGCGAACATGCAGCGCTGCTGGAATTGGTACGAGCCGGGCGACCAGCAGCGCGAAGGCGGGGAGCCGGCGTTGATCGCTGGTATCGTCCGACAGGTGATCGCGGAATTTTCGGCCGACGCGAACCGGGTCTATGCTGCCGGCCTTTCGGCGGGCGGGGCTGCGGCCGCGATCCTGGCCGTGACCTACCCGGACCTGTTCGCGGCGGTGGGGGTGCATTCCGGCCTGGCATGCGGTGCGGCCCGCGACATGCCATCGGCTTTCGCGGCGATGCGGGGGGACGGCGTCGGCACGTCCGCGAGCAAGCGCCACGCCGTTCCGATGATCGTCTTCCACGGCGACGGCGATCGGACCGTGAACGTCGCCAATGGCGATCGCGTGGCCGCGCAGGGGCCGTCCGGTCCGGGCCTCACCGAGGCGGTGAGCGAGGGGCGGACGCCGGATGGAGTTGCCTACACTCGCACGGTTCGCACGGACACGTTGGGCCGCGCGATGCTGGAACAGTGGGTGCTGCGTGGGACCGGCCATGCGTGGTCGGGCGGCGATCCCGCGGGATCGTTCACCGACGCCCGCGGCCCGGACGCAAGCCGAGAGATGGTGCGGTTCTTCCTGGCACAGACCAGCCATCGAAAGTCAGATGTCTGAACTGACGCGTCCGCCGACTGGAAGCTGACGGTCGCAAACTCACCCTCAGCAACCATTCCATGTTCAACCCGCCTCAGGGCCGGGGATCGGAGAACGAGACACTGGGAAGCGGTCGTCAATCGGTCGACTGCTTCGGCAGTAAAGCCTCCGTCCGGCCCCGCAGGGCTTGAATGCTGCGGTAGCCGACTGAAGCCGCCACTTGGCGCGGTGACCATCCGTCGGCGGCGAGAGCCAACGCCCGCACGACCCTGGCCCTGGCTCGCCATTGATCGAAGGTCAGGCCCGTCTCGCTGCGGAACCTCCTCGTCAGAGTGCGGCGGCTGAGGCCGCAACGGTCGGCCCAGGCATCGAGGTCGAGATCCGTCGCAGGAGCCTCGATGAGGCCGAGGCAGATCCGGCGCAGGCGGCCATCTCTCGGCAGGGGTAAGGTCAACTGCGTCTCTGGTGCCCGATGGATCTCGTCGAGCACAAGGGCGGCGAGATGTCCGCCGCGACCCGCTTCATCGTACAGGATCGGTTCCGCCCCGAGGGACGCGAGAGCGGCGGCGAGCAAGGACGAGACCTCGATGACGCGGGCTCGGGTGGGAAAACCCTGCACGGCTTCCACGGCGAGATAGGCCGAGCACATCGAGACCGCCCCATGCATGGCCACCGAATGCGTCAGTTGTGGGGGGATCCAAAGGGCATGGCCCTCGGGGACGACCCAAGTCCCGTCCTCGGCGCTGGCCATCATCAGTCCGGCGGTGGCGTAGAGCAGTTGCGCCCGCGTGTGGGAGTGGGGATCGATGCGGCTGCTGGCGGCGTAGGTCTTGGGCATCACCGCAACGGCGCGGGGGACATCCTGGTAATCCTCCGCCCGGATCGACCGCATGGTGCTGAGCCCCATCCATTTTGGCCCGCTGGCGTACAACTTCGGCCCGACCGCTTGCAACGGGTCAGATATAGGAGGGCAGGCTCACCGAGATGCCCGACCCATGGACGCCGAACTTCTCTCCCGACGGACCCTGCGCTTCGTCAACGTCGCGCATGCCCTCGACCATTTCGTGCTCCTCATCTACCCGACCGCCGTCATCGCCATCGCGGCGCAGACGGGCCTCGGCTACGGTGAACTGATCGGGCTTGCGACCGGCGCTTTCGTCGCCTTCGGGCTCTGCTCGCTGCCCATGGGCTGGCTCGCCGACCGGTTTGGCCGGCGCACGATGCTGGCGATCTTCTTCTTCGGCTACGGCCTGTCCTGCCTTGGGGTGGCGAGCGCGGGCAGCCCGACCGCCTTCGCGGTCTGGCTCTGCGTGCTGGGGCTCGCCTCGGCGATCTACCACCCGGTTGGCTCGGCGATGCTGGTCACCCATGCGACCCGCCTCGGCCGGGATCTCGGCGTGAACGGGGTCTGGGGCAATGCCGGCGCGGCCACCGCCTCCGGCGTGACAGCCCTGCTTGCTTCGGGTCTCGGCTGGCAGGCGGCCTTCATCGTGCCGGGCCTGATCTGCCTCGCCTGCGGCACGGCCTTTGTCGCCTTGGTGCCTGGCGACGGTGAGGGCAACCGTGGCAAGGCGGGTGGCGCTCCGGTCATCGCCGTGGCGCGTCCGATCCCCCTTCTGATCGTCTTCGCCTTCGCCATCATCGCGGGCGGGATGACCTTCAACATCACCACGATCGCCCTCCCGAAGGTCGTGGACGAGCGCGTCGGCGCGGCCCTTCCCCTCGCCCTGATCGGCTCGGTCGCGACCCTCGTCTTCGCTTTCGGTGCCCTGACCCAGCTGGCGATGGGGCGGCTGATCGACCGCTACAGCCTGCCGACGCTCTTTCTCGGCCTGTCGATCCTGCAACCGGTCGGCCTCGGCATCGCCGCCATAAGCACGGGCCTGCCGATGCTGGCCGGCTTGGTGCTGACGATGGCGGCGCTCTACGGGCAGGTGGTCATCAACGACGCGATGGTGGCGCGCTACGTGCCGGCGGCCTACCGCACGAGAGCCTACAGCGTGCGCTACTTCCTGGGTTTCACCGTGAGTGGCTTCGTCGTGCCGATGATCGCGGTCCTGCACGACCGCGGCGGTTTCGGTCTTGTACTCGGCATTGCGGCGAGCTTCGGCGCGGTCATCTTCGCCTCGGCTTTTGGGTTCTTCGTGCTGATTCGCGCGGCAGCAAAGCACCCCCTCGTCCCCGCCGAGTAGCAACGTTGTCCATCACTGGGGTTGTGGATCAAACGTCGATGGCGCCGAACACAGAGTGCCGTGAGGTCATGCATTCCCTCGGGCAAACGTCCGCTTCCATGCGTGGCCACTGCCAACATCAGCCTACTCTGAGACCGACGCGGCGGCGTGGTTTCGGCTTGTCCTAACCAGCAGCTCGGTGAGGGAAAAACCTACATCCGCATGTTTTTTCCCGTTCGACGGGGGTTAATTTTTCCTTACTTGCGCGTGCCAATGTGCATGATGCCCTGAACGGCCATAGTTCATCCGGCCGAGCACAGTCGAACCCCAGTCTCATCTTGCGGGATGCGTCCGATGGGCAATCGATCAGGGAATTCGCCGCGGCCGACGCCCCGCTCGCGCAGGCCTTCGCCAAGCCCGGCCATCGTGCCGGATCGATCCGAGGGCCGTGCCCTGCTTCGGCGCGGTAAGCCGCCACCGTCCTAGAGATACCGGCAAGTCGACCCAGCACGCCGAGCGTCGACGCTCGATCCAAGATTTTTCCGTTCCCCGGGGCGCGCAGACGCGGCGTCCCGCCCCACAGCCATGGGCAATGGAGACGATCATGTCCGTCACGTTCACGGTCGACACCTACGACCTCCGCCACATCCTCAAGCAGATCCAGATCGCCGAGGAGTTCGCGGCCCCCGGGAACACCCGGACCCTGCAGGACATCATCGGTCAGTCCGCCGCCCTGTTGCCGTTCGGGCTGCGGGCGGTGGACGGCAGCAACAACAACCTCTTGCCGGGCCAGAGCCTCCTCGGGGCGGCGGACCAGCCGTTCCCCCGCCTCCTGCCGGCGCAGTACACGACCGGCAGCGGCTCGTTCGACACCAACGGCCCGCAGACGCCAGGCGGCGTCGTCACGAACAACGACTATTCCAAGACCGGCTCAGTCGTCGACACCAGCATCCGGACGGCCAGCAACCTCATCTCGGACATGAGCCCGCACAACCCGGCTGCCGTCGCCGCGTGGTACGCCAACCCCATCGCGCAACAGGCGTATGCCGACGCCCACAACGGCGAGGCACCGCCCCAGAACTACATCCCGACCGCGACCGAGCTCGCCTTCATACCGAACCAGTCGCCTGACATCGGCCTCTCACCACCCTTCAACGGCTGGATGACCCTGTTCGGACAGTTCTTCGACCACGGGCTCGACCTCGTCACCAAGGGCGGCAACGGTTCGGTCTACGTGCCGCTCATGCCGGACGACCCACTGATCGCAGGCGCCGACGGCACCTTCGGCACGGCGGACGACCTGCCGGAGGCCCAACGCTTCATGACGCTGACGCGGGCGACCCCGGTGCCCGGGCCAGGTGCCGACGGCGTCATCGGCACGGCCGACGACACCCGCGAGTCCGTGAACACCACGACCCCGTGGATCGACCAGAACCAGACCTACACCTCGCACCCCTCGCACCAGGTCTTCCTGCGCGAGTACGTGCGAATCGACACGACACCGGGCGACGGCGTCGCCAACCCCGTGACGCTCGCGACCGGGCACCTCCTCAACGGCGGCGCGGACGGCAGGGCCATCGCCAACTGGGCCGAGGTCAAGGCGCAGGCCAAGGCGATGCTCGGTATCGAACTCGTCGACACGGACATCCACAACGTCCCCGTCCTGAAGACCGACCCCTACGGCAAGTTCATCCCCGGGCCGAACGGCTACGCGCAGATGCTGATGCAGCCGGACGCGACCCACCCGACAACGTGGTTCAAGGAGGGCACCGCCGAGGGCATCCGCACCACCGGCGCCGTCATGACGGGCCACGCCTTCCTCGACGACATCGCCAACACTGCGGATCCCGTGGTGCGCGGGCGGGTCGTGGCGGCCGATGCCGATACCGACATCGGCAACGCCATCCCGGTCGGCACCGACGGAACCCGCGCGACCTACGATAACGAACTGCTCGACCGTCACTTCATCACCGGCGACGGGCGCGGCAACGAGAATATCGGCCTCACGGCCGTCCACACCATCTTCCACTCGGAGCACAACCGGCTCGTCGAGGCCAACAAGGCGACGATCCTGGCCTCGGGCGATCTCGCCTTCATCAACGAGTGGCTGCGGGTCGACGTCACCTCTCTTCCCACCACGCCGGAGCAGGTCGCCGCCCTGCAATGGGACGGCGAGCGCCTGTTCCAGGCGGCGAAGTTCGTGACCGAGATGCAGTACCAGCACCTCGTGTTCGAGGAGTTCGCCCGGACGGTGCAGCCGAACGTCGACCCGTTCGTCTTCACCAACAGCGCCGACCTCAACCCGGCCATCACCGCCGAGTTCGCGCACGTCGTCTACCGGTTCGGGCACTCGATGCTCGGCGACACCATCGACCGCCTCGGTTTCGATATGCAACCGGTCGACGCCGACCCGAACGCGCCGGGCAACCAGGAACTCGGCCTGATCGAGGCGTTCCTGAACCCGCTCGCCTTCACCGCCAGCGGCATCGACACCGACGCTGCGGCCGGCGCCATCATCCGTGGCATGACACGCCAGATCGGCAACGAGATCGACGAGTTCGTGGTCGACTCCCTGCGCAACAACCTGCTCGGGCTCCCCCTCGACCTCGCCGTCCTCAACATGGCGCGGGCGCGTGAACAGGGGGTGCCGTCCCTCAATGAGGCCCGCGCCGAATTCTACGCGATGACCTCGGACGTGAAGCTCAAGCCGTACACGAGCTGGGTCGACTTCGCGCAGAACATCAAGAACCCGGCCTCTGTCATCAACTTCATCGCGGCCTACGGCCAGCACGACCTCGTCACGCAAGAGACGACGCTCGCGGGCAAGCGGGCGGCGGCAACCGCCCTGATCTTCGGAACCCCGGTCGACGTGCCGGACGACCCGTCGACCCCCAATGTCAACGAGGCCCACACCATCCAGCCGGCTGCCGACCGCCTCGACTTCCTCAACGGCACGGGCGCGTGGAACGCCGCCAACTCCGGCCTGAACAAGGTCGACTTCTGGATCGGCGGCCTCGCCGAGGAGAAGATGGAGTTCGGCGGGATGCTGGGCAACACCTTCAACTTCGTCTTCGAGACGCAGATGGAGAACTTGCAGAACGGGGATCGCTTCTACTACCTCAGCCGCACGCAGGGCATGAACCTCCTGAACGAACTGGAGGCCAACACGTTCTCGGCGCTCGTCCAGCGCAACACCGACCTGGGCTCCGAGGGGGCCTCGCACCTGAACGGTTCGCTGTTCGGCCGCGCGGACCACATCCTGGAACTCAACCAGTCCAAGCAGATCGGGGACGATCCGACGCAGGACGACGCCCTTCTCCAGATCATCGACCCGAAGGTCGTGCGCGTGGCGCCCGGGGCCGACGTCGACGGCGACGGCCATGCCGACGGCGGCATGCTCAAGTTCAGCGGCGGCGAGCACGTCGTCCTGGGCGGCACCGAAGGCAACGACCGCCTGATCGGCGACAAGGGCATCGACACCCTCTGGGGCGACGGGGGGGATGATTACCTCAACGGCGGGATGGAGTCCGATCAGATCTTCGGCGGGGACGGCGATGACGTCATCGAGGACCCGTTTGGCGACGAGTTCATCCGCGGCGGCGAAGGCAACGACGCCATCTCCAGCGGGCCGGGGCTCGACATCCTGTTCGGCGGTGGCGGCAAGGACTTCATCACGCACTCGACGGACCCGGTCGAGGTGTTCGCCGGGCGCGGCGACGACTTCGTCCTCGGCGGCAGCGCCGGCGACGCCCTGATGGGCAACGAGGGCGACGACTGGATCGAGGGCGGCGAAGGCTTCGACAGTCTCTCGGGCGAGAACTCGCAGCTCTTCTTCAACAGCATCATCATCGGCCATGACGTCCTGAACGGGCAGGGCAACGACACCGACTACGACGGCGAGTCCGGCGACGACATCATGGTCCAGGGCCCCGGCATCCAGCGCAACAACGGGATGCTCGGTTTCGACTGGGTCATCCAGAAGGGCGACCCGAACGATGGGGTGATCGACCTCGGCATCTCGCAATTCGCGACGCAGCCTGCCCTGATCCTGCGCGACCGGAACGACTCCGTCGAGGCCGCCTCCGGCTGGAAGCACAACGACACCCTCATCGGGACGGACAGACCCACGGGGGCCAACGGCCCTGGCCTGGCCGGCATCATCAATGCCCCGCCCACCGACAGCATGCTGCTGTCCCAGAACGTCGCCCTGATCGACGGGCTGGAGGCGCTCCTGAAGCTGACGCCTGCCGCGCTCCGGGGCCAGACGGTAGGCGGCGACGCGACGCCGTTCGCCGACCTCCCGGCGGATACGACCGTGTTCGACCCGCAGACCGGCAACGACATCCTCCTCGGCGGTGCCGGCAGCGACACATTCACCGGCAAGGCCGGCAACGACATCATCGACGGCGACCGGTGGCTCAACGTGCGGATCAGCATCCGCGACGCCGCCGGCACCGAGATCGCGACGGCGGACAGCCTCGCGGGCAAGATGTTCACGACGCCCGCCGGGCTCGCGAGCGGCAACGGCCCCCTCTACCTGGGCGGGATGACCTTGCAGGAGGCCCTGATGACCAGGGCCGTCAATCCGGGGCAACTCAACATCGTCCGCGAGATCGTCGACGCCGGACAGGGGACCGACGTCGACACGGCCGTCTTCTCCGACGTGCGCGCCAACTACACCATCACGAACCTCGGTGACGGCAGCTTCCGCGTCGACCACACCGGCTTCGTAGCCGGCGCCGCCGGCCGCTTGTCGGACGGGACGGACACGCTCCACAATATCGAGCGGGCGCAGTTCGCCGACCGTGCGGTCTTCCTCACCAACGTCCCGGCCACCGGCGCGCCGACCATCGATGACACCACGCCGACCGAACTGGCGACGATCCGGGCCAACGTCGCCGGCATCGCCGACCTGAACGGCCTGCCGACGACCTTCGCGTTCCAGTGGCAGTCCCTCGGCGCCGACGGGGTCACCTGGACGAACATCCCCGGCGCCACGGCCCAGGCCTTCACGCCGCAACAGGCGCAGGTCGGGTCTCCCGTCCGCGTGGTGGTGACCTTCACCGATCAGGGCGGCTACGCCGAGCGGGTGGTCTCGGCCGCGACCGACGTGGTGGGCGACAACATCGTCGACAATGGGCTCGGCAACACGATCAACGGCACGGCGGGCGCCGACCGCATCCTCGCCAACGGCGGCAACGACATCGTCAATGCCGGGGCCGGGGACGATGTGGTCGACGGCGGGGCCGGGAACGACACCATCAACGGCGCGGCCGGCAACGACACCCTTCAGGGAGGCACCGGCAACGACATCATCGACGCCGGCTCGGGCGACGACACCATCACCTGGAACGGCGGGGCCGTGCTGGGTCCGATCACGCTCGTGGCCAACGACGGGCGCGATGTCGTGAGGGGCGGCACCGAGGGCGCCGTCGGTGACACGATGGTCGTCAACGGCACCCTCGGGCAGGCCGAGACCTTCCGGATCTACACGACCGCCGCCTGGGGCGCGGTCCCCGGCAACAACGTCGCCACGTTGAGCCCCGGCACCGAGATCGTCGTGACGCGCACCGTCGGAGCCGCCACCACCGTCATCGCCGAACTGCAGGAGATCGAGGAGATCAGGGTCGGGACGGCGACCGTATCGGTGCCGAACCCGCCGACCAATGCCGGGGCCGGCGACAGCGTCTTCCTCATCGGCGACTTCACGGCGACCAGCCTGAACCTCAACACCGTCACCATCGAGGGCACCGAGGGCGACGACACCGTCGACATCTCCGGCCTGACCTCCGCCCACCGCATCGTGGTCCGTTCCAGCGGCGGGGCCGACACCATCGTGGGTACGCTGCGGCCGCAGGACGTGATCGAACTCGCGCCGGGCACGACACGGGCCGACTACACCGAGAGCCATGCCAACGGCATGACGACGCTGACCCACGGCACGCACAGCATCACCTTCGCGAGCACGGGGACGCCGACCTTCGGCACGACGCCCGCCGCTGGCGGCGGAGGCGGCGGAGGCGGCGGAACCGGAGGCGGGACCGGCGCGGCCGCCGGGTTCACGCTGACGGCCACGGATCTCGCCGGCCTCAAGGGTCTCGTCACCGGGCAGCCGGTCGGCGGGGGCGACGATGCCGAGGGTGCGGCGGGCGTGCGCCACCTCTCCGGGGCAGGCAACAACACCGCTCATCCGGAGTACGGGTCGGCCGACCAGCCATTCATCCGGCTTACGCAGGCGCATTACGGCGACTACGATCCGGCCACCAACAACGGTGCGGTCAACCCGATCTTCGCCGGCCTCGACCCGCGCGCCATCAGCAACATCCTCGGCACCCAGGAGGCCGACCTACCCAAACAGGCCGACGGCGCGAACATCTTCTTCATGGCGTTCGGCCAGTATTTCGACCACGGTCTCGACTTCCTCCCGAAGTCCGCGACCAACGGCGTCATCGAGATCGGCGGGCCGGGCTCGCTCCGCAGCCCGACCAGCGACAACCCGGTCGACCTGACCCGGGGCGCGGTCGCCTCGCTCGATGCGGACGGGGTGCCGCAGCACCTCAACAAGACCTCGCCCTTCGTCGACCAGAACCAAGCCTACGGATCGCACGAACTCGTGGGTCAGTTCCTGCGGGAGAGCGACGGACACCAGGGCGTGGGAGCCCACCTGCTGGCCGGGGCGCCGGACCCGTCCAATCCCGCCTTCAGCCTGCTGCCGACGCTGCGCGCCCTGATCCAGCACCACTGGGACGCGAACACAGTCTTCCACGACCCGTCGCTGCCCGGCGGCTCGGTCAGTTTTCGCGATTACTACTCGAACTACGTCGCGGCGGGTCAGCCGGCCGCATCCCTCGTCGACCCGGCGACCGGCACCTTCAACGCTGGGATCGTCAAGGCCATGGCCGCCGACTTCATGGGCAGCGGCCATGCGCTCCTCCTGGACGCCAATCCCTTCGTCAACCTCCTCGACCATTACGTGGCCGGTGATGGTCGTGCGAACGAGAACGTGTCGCTCACGGCCATGCACACGGTCTGGGCGCGCAACCACAACTTCCACGTCGAGAACCTGCTGCAGTCGGGCTTCCAGGGCACGGACGAGGAGGTCTTCCAGGCCGCCAAGATGATCAACGAGGCGGAATACCAGCGCGTCGTCTTCACGGAGTTCGCGGACCACCTCATCGGCGGCATCAAGGGCAGCGGCAGCCATGGCGACGCCGGGTACAACCCCTCCGTCGATGCCCGCATCTCGGAGGAGTTCGCGTCGGCGGTCTACCGCGTGGGCCATTCGTTGATCGGGCAGACTCTCACCGTCATGGGAGCGGACGGACAGCCTCATCAGGTCGCGCTCGTCGACGCTTTCCTCAATCCGACCAACGAGACGGGCGCCTTCACGGCCCCCCTGCCTCCCGGTTACGTGCCGCAGCCGGGCTACGCCCAGCTCGGGGCGGGCGCCATCCTCGCCGGGGTGGCGACGCAGCCGGCCGAGGAAGTGGATTTCAACATCGTGGACGCGGTGCGCAACGACCTCGTGCGCATCAACGCCGACCTCTTCGCCTTCAACGTGGCCCGTGGGCGCGACGTCGGGCTCGGCACCCTGAACCAGGTCAGGGCCGACCTGAAGGCTTCGAGCGACCCCTACGTGCACGAGGCCGTCGGCTATGCCGGCAACCTCGACCCCTACACATCCTGGGAGGACTTCCAGGCCCGCAACGGGCTGAGCGATGCGGTCATCGCGCAGTTCAAGCAGGCCTATCCCGATCTCGTCCTCGCCACGGCGGACGAGCGAGCCTCCTTCGCGGCGGTGAACCCGGACATCACGCTGCATGACGGGCCGAACGGGACCAAGATCGTCTCCGGCATCGACCGGGTCGACCTCTGGGTCGGCGGCCTCGCCGAGAAGCACATCAACGGCGGGATGGTCGGACAGACCTTCTGGGTCGTGCTGCAGGAGCAGTTCGACCGCCTGCAGGAGGGCGACCGGTTCTACTACCTGGAGCGGTTCGACAATTTCGACTTCTATCAGAACATCGTCGACGGCCAGAGCTTCTCCGACATCGTCGCCCGCAACACCGGCCTGACGGGACTGCAGGAAGATATCTTCGTCGCCGGAACCGGGGACGGTCAGGCCGCCGGCGGGGATGGCGCCGGTGCAGGCGGAACGTCCGGCCATGGGACCGGAACCGAGGGCGAGGGGACCGGGACCGGGGCCGGTTCCGGTTCCGGTGGGGGCACCTCCGCCGGACAGGGAGGCGGTGACGACCATTCGGCCGGCAATGGCGGCACTGCCGGTGGCACCGGAACGGGTACCACCGGTGGGACCTCGGATGGGCACGGCGGCGGCGTCCACGCCGGCAGCGGCGGCACGTCGGGCTCGGGTGCCGGAGGGTCGGAAGGTACGGGCGGCCACGACGACCACGGTGGTGCCGGAAGCCAGGCAGGCGACGGCACGACCGGCGGGCAGCAGTCCGGCGGCACAGGCACGCCGCCGCCGTCCTCGACCGATCCGCATCTCGTGACCGGCACGGCCGCCGACGACGTCCTGGTCGGCACCTCCGGCGCCGACACGGTCCTCGGCCTCGCGGGCGACGATAACATCCTCACCGGCGACGGGGCGGACGTGGTCAGGGCCGGGGCGGGCGATGATTTCGTCGATGCTGGGGCGGGCCGCGACGTCGTGTTCGGCGGCGCCGGCAACGACGACATCCTCGCCGGCGACGGCGCGGACATGGTCTACGGCGATGCGGGCGCGGACCGCATCCTCGCTGGCGACGGCAACGACCTCGTGACGGGGGGCGCCGGGGACGACCAACTCATCGGCGGTGGGGGTGACGACCTGTTCGTCGCGGAGACCGGCGACGGCAACGACACCTACTGGGGGGACGAGGTCGGCGGCGGCGTCGGGAACGACACGCTCGACATGTCCGCCATCATGGACAACATCGCGGTGAACCTCGGGACCGGGCTGGGCGGACGCGGCAGCGCCGCCAGCAGCCAGAGCGGAAGCGACGTCCTCTGGGGCATCGAGAACGTGGTGACGGGATCGGGTAACGACCACATCACCGCCAGCGACGCTGTGAACGTGATGGACGGGGGCTCCGGGGCGGACACCTACCATTTCGGTTCGGCCGCAGCAGCCAACGGCGACACCATCGCGAGCTTCGAGCCGGGCGACAAGATCGACCTCAGTGGCATCGACGCGAACCAGGGTGTGGCCGGCGACCAAGCCTTCACCCTGGCGACGGGGGCCGCCTTCACGGGTGTGGGGCAGTTGCTCATCACCCAGGAGCACCGCGCGGACGGCGACTACACCGTCGTGGCGGGGAATACCGCGGGCGACGCAACGCCGGAGTTCAAGTTCTCCATCAAGGGCGCCCCGGCCGCCACCGCCGCGGACTTCACGCTCTGACGGCGGTCGGGCCCCGGACGGGGCCCGACCCTCCCATCCGTCCGCAGGGGGGCCATCACCATGCGACCCAGGGACCGTAAACACCTCGCCAAGGCCCGATCCACCGAACGGCTCACGCGGCGCCTCGCGATGCCGTTCGTGTTCCTGGGCGGGATGTCGGGCATCATCAACGTCCTGGCCCTCACGGGCTCGTTCTACATGCTCCAAGTCTACGACCGCGCCCTGCCGAGCGGCAGCCTGCCGACGCTCGTCGGCCTCTCCACGCTCGCCATCGGACTGTACGTCGCGCAGGGGATGTTCGAGGTTCTGAGGCTGCAGATCCTGGTCCGGGTCGGGGCGCAACTCGACCGGCGCGCCGCCCCGTTGGCCCATCGCGTCGCCATCGACATGCCCCGCTTCGGCTACTCGGCGTCGGAGGCGATGGAACGCGGGCGCGACGTCGACACCCTCCGGGGATTCCTCGGCAGCCCCGGGCTGGTGGCGCTCCTCGACTTGCCGTGGACGCCGATCTTCCTCGTCTTCGTCTACACGCTCCATCCCTGGCTCGGGGCGCTCACTGTCGGCGGCGCCGTCCTACTGACGTTCATCACCATCCTGACCGAGCTGTTCACGCGGCGCTGGGCAGGCGCGACGCAGGAGGCGATGATCGTCCGCAACGCGGTCGCCGACACCAACGCGCGGAACGCGGACGTCCTGAAGGCCATGGGGTTCGCCGGGCGGGCGGTGGACCGGTACCGCGCGGCCAACGACGAACACCTCGCCCTCCAGACCCGGACGGCGGACGTGACCGGGACGTTCAGCGCCCTGTCCCGCATCCTGCGCATGATCCTGCAATCCGCGGTGCTGGGGCTCGGCGCCTACCTCGTCATCGGAGGCGAACTCTCTGCAGGCGCAATCATCGCGGCGTCCATCACCTCGGCGCGTGCGCTCGCTCCCATCGATCAGACGGTCGGCAACTGGAAAGGCATCGCCGCGGCCCGTCGGGCGTACACCCGGCTGAAGGAGACCGTGACGGTCCTCGCCAACGTCGAGGAGCCCATGCCGCTCCCGCCGCCGCAGACGTCCTTGCGGGTCAATTCGGTGACCGTTGCTGCACCCGGCTCGGGGCGGGTGCTTCTGTCGGACATCAACTTCGAGCTCAAGGCCGGGCAGGCCGTGGGCGTCATCGGTCCGAGCGGTGGCGGGAAGACCACGCTGGGCCGTGCGCTGACCGGCGTGTGGCCCCTCCTGCGGGGCGGTATCCGCCTCGACGGCGCCGACCTGCCGCAATGGGACGAGGAGAGCCTGGGCCGCAACATCGGCTACCTGCCGCAGGAGGTCTGCCTGATGGACGCGACGGTCGAGGAGAATATCTCGCGCCTCGCCGGCGACGCCGACCCTGCCCTGGTCGTCGCGGCGGCACGCGCGGCCGGGGTCCACGAGATGATCCTGCGCATGCCGGACGGGTACCGGACCGAGCTGGGTCCGTTCGGGACCGCCCTGTCGGGAGGGCAGCGCCAGCGGATCGCGCTCGCACGGGCGCTCTACGGCGACCCCTTCCTGCTCGTGCTCGATGAACCGAACTCCAACCTCGACGGCGAGGGCGAGGCGGCGCTCGCCAAGGCCATCCTCGACGTCCGTGCCCGCGGCGGCATCGCCGTCGTCATCGCCCACCGCCCGAGCGTCCTTGCCGCGGTCGACACCGTTGCCGTGATCCAGGACGGGAAGCTCACGGCCTTCGGGCCGAAGGAGGCCATTCTCGGCAAGGCGAACCGCGAGGTCGCTCAAGGCACCGTACCGGCCAAGGTCACCAGGGAGCGCTCCCCGGAGGAGCGGGCTATGGCATGATCATCACGACGAAAGGCACCAAGACCGACGAAGCCGCGCAGGACGAGGGGCAGGGACAGTCCCGGCACCCCTCCGAAGTAAAGTCCCGCCTCCCGTACTACCTCGCTCTCGCCGTCGCGTCGGTGGCCGCCTACCTCAAGTCCCTCTTCCACGAGCCGGCCCGGGCCGAGCCCGAAAGCGAGGGCGCCGGAGGAGAGCCGCCGGAAGCGTCGTCTCCCAAGCCGCCCCTGCTGCTCGTTTCCGACAACCGCCAGGACGAGGAGCTTCCCGATCCTCGCGCGAGGGGATCCTCGGCCTTCGTCGAAGAGGCGAAGGTCGTCGCCGCGGCGTCGGAATTCGAGGCCCAGGAGTTCGAGGCTCAGGAGTTCGTCCGCGTGCATTCCCTGCGCTTCGCGGCTCCTGAGGCCAGGCCGGATCTCGGCGACTTCAAGCCGTCACCGGTCATCCCGAACCCGATCAACGACAACCGGGGCGTGGCCCCCGCCGGCGGCGGCGGCGGCGGCGGTGGACATGGCGGTGGCGGACGCGGGACTCCGTCCCTTGAGGATGTCGGTTCGCGTCCGCACCCCCAAGGCGGCGAGCTCGCGCCGACCCAGGACAAGACAGGCGAAGGCCCGCTCGATCCCGACGGGCTAGCCGGGGACGGGGGGAAGCCGGGCGGTCGGCCCGGCGCTGGGGAAAGCCCGGCAGACCCCAGGGGTGATGGGGGTGGGGCGAAGCCGGACGGCCGGACCGAGGATGGGGACGGCGGCGGCGGCTCGACGCGCACCGACCCGGCGGGGCCGGGCGAGACGACGGGGGGGCGCCGCAACCGCGCCCCGGTCTCGACCGGAACCGTGCAACTGGCGGACACCACGCGATGCGCGTCCCTCGCCATCGCGGCACTCGACCTCCTGCGCGGCGTGTCCGACCCCGACGGCGACGCGCTGTCCATCCGGGGCGTGACCACCTCATCCGGAACGCTCGTCCGCGACGGCGACGGATGGCTCTTCGAAGCCGACGCCGTCGGACTCGTCACACTCACCTATGAGGTCACGGATGGCGAGTTCGCCATCACGCAGACGGCAAGAGTGAACGTGCTCGACCGTGCGCGGGACCCCGGCCCGGGCGGCGACGGCGGCATCCAGGGTGGGACCACCGGCACGAACGGCGACGACCTGATCCTGGGCACACCGTTTCCTGACCGGATCGATGGCGGCAGCGGGAACGACAACATCGATGCCCGTGGCGGCGACGACCTGATCGACGGTGGACCGGGCGACGACCACATCATCGGCGGCGCCGGAAACGACACGATCGTCGGCGGCCTGGGACATGACGTGATCTTCGCCGGCGCCGGACGGGACGTGGTGTCGGGCGGCGCCGGAAACGACCGCATCTTCGGAGAGGACGGGGACGACACCCTCTTCGGCGACGAGGGCGACGACCTGTTGGACGGCGGAGCGGGTTCCGACATCCTCGCCGGCGGCACCGGCGACGATACAATCGACGGCGGTGACGGCGACGACCGCATCGACGGCGGCGACGGCAGCGACTTGGCGCTCGCCGGTTCGGGACGGGACGTGGTGTCCGGCGGCGCGGGCGACGACCGGCTGGAGGGCGGAGAGGGCGACGATCTGCTCGCGGACGGGACCGGGCGCGACGTCGTGTTTGGACAGGAAGGCGACGACGTGCTCGTCGCCTCGTTGGACGGCGAGGGCGATGCCTTCGAGGGCGGGGCAGGCGTGGACACGCTCGACCTCTCCGCTTCGACGGCGGGCGTGGTGGTCGATCTGACGGCCGGCACCGCCCACGGCGTCGAGACCGGTCTGGACCGGGTGGCCTCGGTTGAGGTTGTGAAGGGCGGGTCTGGCGATGACACGCTCATCGGCGACACCGGTTCCAATGCCCTGCATGGCGGCGACGGACGGGACCACCTCGCCGGAGGGGCCGGAGACGACCTGATCGACGGCGGTGCAGGCGGCGACACCCTCGCGGACGGTACGGGCACCGACGCCGTTCTCGGCGGCGACGGCAACGACCTCATGCTGGTGGCCACGGATGGAGAGGACGACGTCTTCGACGGCGGGTCCGGAGTGGACACCCTCGACCTGACGGGTACTCGACTCGGCGTCTCCGTCGATCTGGGCGGCGGCACCGCGACCGGCGTGGAGACGGGCCGCGACGCCTTGAGAGCCATCGAGGTTGTGCTGGCCGGCTCTGGCGAGGACCGCCTCGTCGGAAGCACGGGGTCGGACAAGCTCCACGGCGGCGACGGGGACGACCATCTCGCCGGCCTGCAGGGGGACGACGTCCTTGAAGGCGGCTCGGGCCGCGACGAGATCCGCGACGGCTCCGGGCGCGACGTCGTCCGCGGGGGCGGCGGTGACGACCTGATCGTCCTGGCAATGGACGGAGACGACGACCGCGTGGACGGCGGCGAAGGCTCCGACACGCTGGACCTCGGCGACGCGAAGGGCGACCTGCTCGTCGACCTCGTCCGCCATGTCGTGTCGGGGACCGAACTCGGGGACGACCAGATCGAGGCCGTCGAGCGGATCGTGGCCGGCGCGGGACGGGACCACTTCGTCATCGGCGACGACGACGTCGTCCTGACGGGAGGCGACGGGGACGACCGCTACGAATTCGCCTCGCATGGCGGGGACCGGGAGCCGACCCGCGCCGTCCAGATCACCGACTTCTCGGTCGGCGACCATATCGACCTCCTGAAATGGACGTTCTTCGAGGATGCGCCCGGGTCGAAGGGCGAGTCGCTCGCCGAGGCGATGGAGCGCAAAGACGGCACGGTGTCCGGCATCCGGTACAAGTCCGCCCACCTCGACGACGGCGACGTCACCATCATCACCGCGGACCTCGACCACGACGACCTCTTCGAGACGACCATCGTGCTCGACGGACAGCACACTCTTCTGTTCCTGGCGGCCGCACCTGCGGCGGCCACGACCCCGGTCACGACCCTCACCTGACGATCGACGGAAGGCTCGAACATGTCCGCGCTCCCGGCCCGCAATCGAAGTCACAGGCATCTTGCGGAGATCGACCATGTGGAAGCACCCACCTTCTCGGTCTTTCCGCGCGTCGCGATGAGCCTCGTCCTCTCGGCCGCCTTGTTGGGCGGCCTGGGGGGATGGGCCGCGACGACGAGCCTCAACGGGGCCGTGATGGCCCCTGGCACGGTCGCCGTCGAGCACCGCGCGAAGGCGGTTCAGCACCGGGACGGCGGGGTCGTCGGGGCGATCCTTGTCCAGGACGGGCAGGCCGTGGCGGCGGATCAGGTCCTCATCCGCATCGATGATGCGCAGACCCGCGCGGAACTCGCCATCGTGAAGGGGCAGATCGTGGAGATGTCCGCCAGGAAAGCCAGGCTGCTCGCGGAACGCGACGGGCTGAGGGTTCTCGTGTTCCCGCCCCTGCCGCTCGGTGACGGGCCGGAGGCGCGTTCGGTCGTCGAGGGCGAGATGCGCTTGTTCCAAGGCAACCTCGCCAGCCGCGACAGCCAGCGTCAGCAGCTGGAACTTCAGATCGGTCAGGTGAACGAGGAGGTTGCCGGGTTGGTCAAGCAGAGGGACGCCAAGCGCGAGGAGCTCACGATCCTCACGAGCGAGCACCTGAAGCTGCAGGGCCTCGTGGACAAGCAGCTCTTCGAAGGGTCACGCTTCCTTCCCATCAATCGCGACCGCCATCGGCTCGCGGGCGAACAGGGGTCGCTCGAAGCGTCGATTGCCCGTGCCAAGGTGCGGGCGAGCGAGATCCGGGTGCAAGTGCTCGCCATCGCGGACACCGCCCGCACCGAAGCGCAGCGCGAACTCGCGACCGTCGATGCCAAGCTGTCCGAACTGTCCAACCGCCGCATCGCGTTGGAGGATCGGCTGACCCGCACGGATATCAAGGCGCCCGCCACGGGCATACTGCACGAGCTGAAAACCTTTACGGTGGGCGGGGTTATCACGCCGGCCGACGTCCTGGCGACCGTCGTCCCGCACGATGCCCGGCTCAAGATCGAGATCCACATCGCGCCGTCGAGCATCGACCAAGTCGTGGTCGGGCGACCGGCGAAGGTCAGGTTCACGGCGTTCAACCAGCGGACGACGCCCGAGTTGAAGGGGCGCC
This sequence comes from Methylobacterium sp. NFXW15, assembly GCF_049887755.1. NCBI lineage: Bacteria > Pseudomonadati > Pseudomonadota > Alphaproteobacteria > Hyphomicrobiales > Methylobacteriaceae > Methylobacterium > Methylobacterium sp. NFXW15. The sequence continues at coordinate 95,201 of NZ_JAGEKG010000003.1, forward strand.
TATCTTACGTTTCGCCGTCGACGACGAAAGGCGCCCGGGACGATGCCTACTTCGTCGGCCATGTCGAGCTCGATGAGGGGGAGTGGGAGCGCCTCGGCCAGGGGAAGCGTCTCGTCCCCGGCATGCCCGTGGAGGTCCATGTCGCGACCGAAGAGCGGACGGCCCTGTCCTATCTCGTGAAACCGCTGCAGGATCAGTTCAGTCGAACGTTCAGGGAGCGATAAATCAAAATCTGTCATGTCTCTGCTTCGATAACGATAAGTACGCAAGAATGCTGCGTCATAATTCATTTTGCGAGAAATATTATTGCGCTTGAGTTTTTCTTGGCATACTGAGACTATCTACCGACGAGGAATCGGTGATGGTCGAGGCGACTGGGGAGCGCAGTAATAGGACGGCCGAAGTCTCTATCGGCCGGGAGCGATTTCTCGCCATGGTGGTGGGATCCTTGAACGATGTACTGGGCGATACGGTAGGGCCCAGGGAAGTCGAAGGCTTCGTCAACCTTGTCGGAATGGCCGTCGCGGAACAGATCCTCGCCCGTTACCTGGCGGCCGCCGGTACATCGCGTCTCGATCTCTCAGCGACCCTGGACGCGTTGCTCGATTGGAACAGGGACCTGGGCGGGGATATCGCGATCTCCGAGAGGTCGGAAAAGAAGGTGGTCCTGGATGATAGGCGCTGCCCGTTCCTCGGTTTCGGCCTCGACTCGCGCACGATGTGCAGGATGACCGCTCACGTGGTCGGGCACATGGTTGCGGAGAGCCAGGGTTATGGGCGCGTCACCCTCGCCGACCGGGCATCGCGCGGCTCAGGCGGATGCCGCATCGTCATCGACCTCGAACCCGATGCCTGCGACGGCGGGGGACAGTCCTACTATGCCAAAGGCGGCCGTTAAGCCCGACTTCGAGATCCTGCTCGATCTCGTGTCGAGCCCGACGGTACTGACCGACAGCCGTGGCGGCGTCGTGGCCGCGAACGCTGCCGCCCATGAAACCTTCGGAGGCCTCGGGACCGATTGCCATCTGCCGTTCCCGGATGCGGCCCGCGCCGGTTTCGAGCGCTATCTCGACCGCTGCCTCTCCACTGCGTCCCCGATCCCCGGCTCCCTGTTCCTGTGGCATGTCGACGGTCGGCTTGAACGGCATCCATGCCGTGGCGTCCGTGCGCAATTCTCGGCCTTCGGCGAGAAGCCGCTGGTCCTCCTACAATTCGACGGGGTCGCCTTCGACCGCCGGTTCAAGGCCCTCACCGCGAAGCTTCACGACGCCCGCCGCGTGATGCGGGAGCGGCGACTGCAGGCGCAGCGGCTGCAATCGCTGATGGAGGAGCGCGAGTGCCTGCTGGGCCAGCTTGAGCGGGATGCGGCTGCCCGCGCCGAGGCCGAGAGCGAGCGCGACGAGGTGCTGGCCCAACTCTACAGGGCCGGGCAGGACGAACGGAGGCGGCTCGCCCGCGACCTGCACGACCATGCCGGCCAGCATCTTATGGCCTTGAAGCTTCAGCTTAGACGGCTCGAGCCCCACCTGACGACCTCGGATGCCAAAAGTGAGCTCGGACGGTTGTTGATGCAGGCGCAGAACGTCAGCGACGCCCTGAGGCGCGTGACCCTTGCGCTTCGCCCTGCGGCCTTGGAGGAGTTCGGCTTCGTCACGGCACTTCGGTACCTCGTCGAGGAATGGGGCCGGGTCACGGGACTTCACGTCGAGTTCCAGGTCGGCAACGTCGAGGTACAACTGCCGCCGGATCACGCCATCACGCTGTTCCGCGTGGTGCAGGAGGCGCTGACCAACGTGGCGAAGCATGCCGGCCAGCCGAGCACCGTCTCCGTCGTGCTCATCTTCGGCGAAAGCCACCTGACCTTGTCCGTCGAGGACGACGGCAACGGCTTCGAGGCCGGCGAGGAGTCGGTCCATGATCTGGTGAGCCAGGGCAAGCTCGGCTTGGTGGGGATGCGGGAGCGCATCTCCCTGGTGGGCGGCACGCTTGACATCGATTCGACCCCCGGCACCGGCACCTCGGTGACGGCAAGGGTCCGGCTTGAGAGGGATACCCCATCCGATGGCTGACGACACCGCGGTCCGCGTCGTGCTCGCGGACGACCATCCGGTCTTCCGCCACGGCGTCGCGGACCTGCTCAAGAGCACCGGCGAGTTCGACGTCGTCGCCTCGGTCGACAGCGGCGCCGCCGCGATCCGGGCCGTGACGGAGCTCGTCCCGGATGTCGCCATCCTCGACCTCGCGATGCCGGACCTGAACGGGGCGACGGTGATCCGGAGGCTCGCCGAGGGCCAGTGCACGACCCGGTCGCTCATCCTCAGCGTCTACGAAAGCCGCGTCTACGTCGAGCAGGCGTTCGAGGCCGGCGCCCGCGGGTACGTCCTGAAGCGCTCCGCCTTCAACAACATCGCCCAGGCGGTTCGGGCCGTCCGGGCCGGAGGCATCTACGTCGATCCATCCTTACCGGGGCAAGCCGCCGGCATCGGACGGGTCCACCCCGATCCATCAGCCCGCGAGGCTTCGGCACCCTTGGCGGAGCGGGAAAAGGAGATTCTCCGCTTCGTGGCGTATGGGTTCACCAGCAAGGAGATCGCCAGCCGCCTCGCGACGACGCCCAAGGCCGTGGAGGCACAGAAGGCGCGGGCATGCGGCCGGCTCGGCATCGGCAGCCGGGCGCAGGTCGTCCAGTTCGCGATCCTCCAGGGTTGGCTCCAGGGAGAGCTCGCCGACCGGTGAATGGACCGTGGGGCCACGGACCGAGGTGGCTCATCCGCGGCATGCAGCCAATGGCGGACACGCAGCGCCGGCCCGATCATTCCCCGGTTCGGGCGCAGGTGCACATCGAAGAAACGGCCCACCGGGCGGTCTCGGCCACGCGCGCCGCCTTCCGCCCGGCAGTCCATTGCGTGGATCAGCCTAGTTCCAGGGGTGGAGGACCGTGCGCCAGCCGCCTCCCTGCCTTTCCAGCACGGTGACCCGGTTTCCCGCGAACTTCCTTTTGGCATCGCCTTCGGCGGGGCCGGACATCTCCCAACGGCCGGAGACGATCAGGAGGTTGTCCTTGTTCATGGCGCCCTTCTTTGTCGCCTCCAGCGCACACACCGGGCTTGCGACGAATGGGTCAGGTTCCAGCTTGCAGGCGTGCGGCGCCCACGATCCGGCCAGCTGGTTCCTGCAGGATCAAGGCGAAATCTTCACCGGCTGGCCGCTCGGCACGGAGCTTCACCGGCTTGCCTTCCCAGGAACCAAGGTCGCGCAGGGAGCGCACCACATTCGCTTGAACGATCGTACGTCCACCGTTCTCGCCACGCGCGATGGAGCTGCGATGCCTCCGGTCGAAGCCGACCAGAAGAATCCGGGCCGTTCCCTTCCCTTCGCCAATCGTAATGCCGATCTCGTTCCCCGTGCTGACAAGAGAGATATTCGCCGCAGTTGATGCATGGGCTCTTGCCTCTGCAATAGCGGCATTCGCCTCATCACGACGAGAGCCGACGAAACTTCGTACGCCATCGACGACGAGTTGCGGCGTGAAGCTGACGCTTCCGAATTGGTCAGCGTAGGCAGCCTGTCGATTCGTGGCGCCTTCGAACGAGAAGGCATCCTTCCACCCCAGCCTGTTCCAGTAGGTCACGTGGAAACCGAGGGGCAGAAGATCGGGCTGCTCGGCCAGCTCCGCGAGCAGCTCCTCGGCCGGGGGACATGACGAGCAACTCTGTGACGTGAAGAGCTCAAGGACGAGGGGCCGGGCCTGCGCAGGGAGTGATGCAAGACCGAGCGCCATAACGCAAAGCGCGCGAACAGAAGGGAGGGGCATCATGCGGTTTCCATCGACGTTGGATCGATGCCGCTCATTCGCGTCAGTCTGCGACTCCGTTACAGACTATTTGTTCGCTGATGGCGCTTTTGTGGAGGCGCTCAATTCACGCTTGAAAGTAAAGTTACAGATTCAATTAAAGGTGCTGCACTGCTTTGGGGGAGCGGAGCTATACGTCACGCGACGCGGCAATGCGTCTTCGATGTCGACGGATCGTAGAATCTGAATGTGCAACGCCCTGCCGACTTCGCCTCGTAGAGCGCGCTGTCGGCGGCGGAATGCAGGGTCTCGCCATGGATGGCGCTCCCCTCAGCCAGCACGATGCCGATGCTGACGCCGATCTGCCCCTGATGCTTGCCGAGATCGAACGGTGACGAGAGGGAGGCGATCAATCGCTCCGCCATCGTGACGGCACCCGGTCGATCGGTCCCGGTCTGGATGATGACGAATTCGTCGCCGCCGATCCTCGCGACTGTATCCTCGGTTCGAACCGCGGCGCGCAGGCGGTCCGCAACAGCGCGGAGGAGGCGATCACCCACCAAGTGGCCGAAGGTATCGTTGATCGCCTTGAAGCGATCGAGATCGAGGCAGTGAAGCGCGAAACCTTTGCGGTTGCGCCTCGCGCGGGCAACCTCTCTCTGCAGGCTTTCCTGGAACTGCATGCGGTTCGGCAGGCCCGTCAACGGATCGTGCCGAGCGAGGTGGGCCAGCTGCGCCTCAGCCTTCTTGCGTATGGAGATGTCACGCACAGAGGCGACGTAACCCAACGGCGCGCCGCAACCGTCGTCTCGATAGAGACCGAACGTCACCTCGATCCAGACCCAGTGGCCGTCGCGGTGCCGATAGCGCTGCTGTGTCGTCGCGGTCTCGATCCGGCCGCTCGCGATCTGTTCGAGCAGAACACCGAATGCGTCGGCTTCGTCGGGGTGGATGAAGTCGAGGGGACGGGTCCCGATCAGCGCCTGCGGCTCGTAGCCGAGGATCACTCGGCATCCCGGAGACACGTAGCGCCGCGTTCCATCGAGATCAGCGCGCACCACCATGTCGGTCGTGTTGTCGGCGAGCAACCGGTAGCTCGCCTCGCGCTCCCGCAAGAGCCGTTCCGTCTTGTGAAGCCTCAACTGAGCGGTGACGATCCTGGCGAGGTTCTGCAGTTGCCCACGCTGCTGGTCCGTGAACACGCGCGGCACGCGATCCATCACGCAGAGGCTGCCGACCTGAAGGCCGGAGGCCACTTCGAGCGGAGCGCCGGCATAGAAGCGGATGCCGTGCTCAGACGTCACAAGAAAGCTGTCGCGGAACCGTGGGTCACGTTCAGCATCCTCGACGACGAGGAGATCACTCGACATGACGGTGTGGGTGCAGAACGACTCGCTTCGCGCAGTGCCCGTCAGATCGAAGCCACATCGTGCTTTGAACCACTGGTCGGTTTCGCCGACGAGAGACACCAGGGCTATCGGCGCCTGGAAGAGGTCGCGTGCCGTTTCGCAAAGCGCCGTAAACGGCTCTTCCGGCTCGCTATCAAGCAGATCGAGATCATGAAGGGCGGCGAGGCGGGCGGCTTCGCGCGGATGCACAGGTACCATCGGGAACCCCGAACTCCAGGGACCGGCGCGCCGAAATGGACATCGCGCCGCCGAGCGGCCTCGACGGTAGTCTCAGGCGCTTACCGGAAGCCTAAGTGCTTCGTTCAAAGTGATCGGCGGCACTGAACCGACGGCGCCGGCCACTCTATATCGAAGCCCCAGTTTCGCGCACTGCCCGAATAATCCGATTTTGTTTAAGGCCAAGGTCGAGACTGCTCATTTTCGCGAGCGTTCTGCAGTCGCCTCAGACCATTGGATAGGCCTGGGTTGCTTTGTCCTCGAAAAGAAACATTTCTCCAAGAGACTTCGTCGGCATTATGTTCGACGTGATGGCTTGAAAATTCTGGAATGACTGTTTGCTCAAAACGTCCAGCTTGTGCCAATCATGATTGGTAAACATGCTGTAAATTATCGTTTTACTGTTTTAATCTCAGGCTCAGTTGTCCACATCAGTCCGAGCAGACGCGTGCGCCGTTGATCTGTGGGCCCCGCGCCATGCTCTTCATGGTCGCCAGCCTGTCAACGGCCGTATTTGCGCAGATTGCGCAGCGTTGTTGACGAATTGCGCAATTTGCGCGAAATGACGCGGCAGAATGCGGACTATGAGCGTGAGCTCGAAAAGATCTGCTCGAAACGCGCAGGGAGGACATCGCGATGCAAGTGCCGATCAAGCGGATGATAGACCGCGTTCCGGGGGGCATGATGGTGGTGCCCCTGCTGGCGGGTGCGCTCATCGCGACTTTCTTCCCGGGCACGCCGAAGTTCTTCGGGTCCTTCACCGGGGCCCTGTTCTCGGGCGCACTGACAATTCTGGCCGTCTTCTATGTGTGCATGGGGGCGAGCATCGATTTCAGGGCAACGCCGTACATTGTGAAAAAGGGTGGCACGCTGCTGATCGTGAAGATCGGGATCGCGCTGATCCTGGGCCTGATCTTCGGGCACGTGCTCGGTGAGGCGCCGGTCGCGGCGGGCATGTTCGCCGGTCTGTCGACCTTGGCCGTCGTCGCCAGCATGAACGACACGAACGGCGGCCTCTACATGGCGCTGATGGGTCAGTACGGCCGCCCGCGCGATGTCGGCGCCTACACGATCATGTCGTTGGAGAGCGGCCCGTTTCTGACCATGGTGACGCTGGGCGTCGCCGGCCTCTCGGCCTTTCCCTGGCAGACCCTGGTGGGGGCGATCCTGCCGCTCCTCGTCGGCATGATCATCGGGAATCTCGACCGGGAGATGCGGGCGTTCCTGAGCCGGGCGATCCCGGTCATGATTCCGTTCTTCGCCTTCGCTCTCGGCGCGGGCCTTGACCTCACCAAGGTCTGGCAGGCGGGTCTGCTGGGGCTGGCGATGGGTGTCGCCGTGGTGGTGCTGACGGGCATTCCCCTGTTCCTGGCCGATCGCCTCACCGGCGGCAACGGCGTCGCGGGTGTCGCCGCTGCATCGACAGCTGGGAACGCGGCGGCCGTCCCCGCCATCGTCGCCGCCGCGAACCCGGCCTATGCCGATGCCGCCGGCCCCGCGACGATCCTGGTCGCGGCCTGCGTCGTCGTCACGGCCATCCTGGTCCCGGTCGCCACAGCCTGGACGGCGAAGGTCGTCCGCGCGGGCGACGACGAGCCGGAGGAGCCCTTGGCCGACGCGGTTCAGGCGGAACGCGCCTGAGATGGACGCGCGCTGGCTCATCCTCGCCGACGATCTGACCGGGGCCGCCGATTGCGCGATCGCGTTTCGTCGGCGTGGGCGTGCCGCCGCGGTGATCTGGGGCGAAACGGCGTGGGACGAGGAGATGTCGATCCTGTCCTACGACGCCGACAGCCGTGGACTGTCCGAGGAGGACGCCGCGCAGCGCCATGCGGCGCTGCTGACGCGGTTCCACGGCGCCGGGCGCCGCCTGTTCAAGAAGATCGATTCGACCCTGCGGGGGCAGCCCGCCGCCGAGATCGCGGCGACGTTGGCCCCGTATCGGGCCGTCCACGGCCAAGCCTTCGGCATTCTGGCGCCGGCCTTCCCCGCCACCGGCCGGATCACCCTCGGGGGCCGGGTGCGAGTGGCCGGTCGTCCGCTTGAAGACACTGAGGTCTGGCGGCGTGACCATCGCTACGAGAGCGCGGAGCTGGGCGCGGTCCTCGCCACGGCGGGACTCGTGTCGCGGACGCTGACCCTGGAGACCGTTCGCGGCGACGGGCTGGCCGAGGCGCTGGCGGAGGTCGCCGCCATCCCCGACGGAATCGCGATCTGCGATGCCGAAGCCGACGAGGACTTGCGCCGGATCGCGCAAGCGGGGCTGGCGATGAATGTCTCTCCCTTCTTCGTCGGCAGTGCCGGGCTGGCGCATGCCCTTGCCGCCTGCATGCCGGCACGGGTGCTGGATTCGGTCCGCATGGGGCTGGAGGGGCGCGGCGCGCTCTTCGTCGTCGGCTCCATGGCCGAGATTTCCCGCGCGGCGGCCCGGCGGCTGGTGGCCGACGACGCCGTGATGCACCTGCCCGTCACGCCGGAGACCCTGCTGACGGACGCGAACGCGCGGATGGTCCTCGCGGCCCGCGTCGGGGAGCGCCTCTCCGCCGGGGGAGACGTCCTGGTGGAGATCGTTCTCGACGGCGAGCCCGACATGAGCCTCGGACCTCGGCTCGCCCAGGCTCTGGCCGACGCGCTGGGCAGCGAGGCCATGCGGATCGGCGCCCTCGCTGCCACGGGGGGCGAGACCGCCGCTGCCCTGCTGACACACCTCGGGATCGGGGGCATCCATCTCGCCGACGAGATCGAGCCCGGCGTGTCCCTGGGGCTCACGCTGGGGCGGCTCTCGATCCCCATCGCGACCAAGGCGGGCGCGTTCGGCGATGCCGACAGCCTCGTCCGCATCCGTAACCGTCTGCGCACGGCGCGAACCGAAGGAAGTGTGACATGACCCGTCCGACCATCGCGATCACCATGGGCGATCCCGCCGGCATCGGACCGGAGATCATCATGAAGGCGCTGTCGCATCCCGAGGTGCACGACCTCTGCCGGCCCCTCGTGATCGGCGATGCCGCGCGCCTTCGGCAGGCGGGAGACATCGTCGGGGCCGGAATCGCGGTCGACTCCCTCGCCGATGCGAGCGAGGCGAGGTTCGGCACGGGCACCGTCCAATGCGTGGACCTGAAATGCGTGCCCGACGATCTGCCCTTCGGACGCGTGTCACCGGTCGCTGGCGAGACTGCCTACCGGTGCATCGCCACGGCGGTGAAGGTCGTGCAGGCGGGCCAAGCGCAGGGTATCTGCACGGCGCCCCTGTCGAAGGAGGCGCTGCACGCCGCAGGCCACAAGTTCCCCGGTCACACCGAGATGCTCGCACACCTCACCGGCACGCCGGAGGTCTCGATGATGCTGGTCTCGCCCAAACTGCGCGTGATCCACGTCACGACCCATATCGGCCTGATCGATGCGATCGCGCGGATCGAGCCCGGTCTCGTCGAACGGGTCATCGCACGCGGGCACGCCGTCCTGGTCAAGGCGGGGATCGCCAATCCGAAGATCGGCGTCTGCGCCATCAATCCCCATGCGGGCGAAAACGGCTTGTTCGGTCACGGCGAGGAAGCCGAGAAGATCACCCCGGCGGTGGAGGCCTGCATCGCCAAGGGCTGGGACGTCCGGGGGCCGCTTCCGGCCGACACGCTGTTCTTCCTTGCGGGCCGCGGCGATTACGACATGGTCGTCGCCATGTACCACGATCAGGGCCATGGCCCGATCAAGGTGCTCGGCCTGGAAGCCGGAGTGAACATCACCGTCGGCCTGCCGGTGATCCGCACCTCGGTCGATCACGGAACCGCCTTCGACATCGCCGGCACGGGCGTGGCGGACGAGCGGAGCCTGATCGAGGCGCTGCGACAGGCGGTGGATCTGGCGCCGAAATCGCTGGCGGCCTGACGCCTTCCCCGGCATGAATCCGCGATCCGATGGAGGGGGGCCGGGGGATGCGGGGGACGGAACGCCGGGCGCGGCTGCTGGCCGCGCTCGAGCTCGGGGAGATTGACGTGGACGATCTCGCCCGGCGGTTCGGCGTCTCGGCCTCGACCGTCCGGCGGGACCTGCAGCATCTCTCGGACACGAAGGCCGTGCGCCGGACCTATGGCGGCGCGATCCTCGCCGGAGGGTCGCCCGAGACCACCTTGGACCAGAGGCTCGCGATCAATGGCGCCGAGAAGCAGGCCATCGCGCGGGCCGCCCTCGCCCTCATCGCGGATGGCGAAACGCTCATCCTGGATGCCGGCTCGACCGTGACGGCCTTCGGCCGCCTCCTGGTGAATCGCCGGTTGCGCATCATCACGAACAACCTCGCGCTGCTCCCCTGTCTGGCGCGCGCACCGGAGATCGACCTCATCGTCCTCGGCGGCGGCTTGCGGGCGACGAGCATGAGCACCGTCGGCCCCCTGGCGGTCGAGGCGCTGCGCTGGCTGACGGCCGATCGCATGGTGACGAGCGCGGACGGTGTCGTCGCAGGCCGCGGCCTGTGCGAGGCCAGCCTGGATCAGGTCGCCCTCAAATCCGCGATGATGGCGCAGGCGCAAGCCACGATCGTCCTCGCCACCGCAAGCAAGCTCGGCCGCGCGGAGCAGATGTCCTGGGCTCCGCTTCCTCCCCGGTGGACATTGGTGACGGACGCGGCCGTCTCTCGGGAGCAACGGCAGGCCCTCATCGACGTCGGCGCGCACATCGTGACGGCCGAGGCGTAAGTCTCGACCGGCCGGACAAGCTGGACGCATCTTCGCGTGCGGCGTCCAGGCTCTCCGGGCCGCCTTACGAGCCGCAACCGCCAGTCTGTCCGGCAATGGCAGCGGACGCCCTCGAGGGGGAAAGACGCGATCAGCAACGACGCGCTCATGTCTGGCCCACGGTGGCATGACCCTGCGGCGACGCGTCTGCAGAAGGGACGTGCAGACGGCCAATCGTGGCGGCGACATCGTGCAGGCTGGTGCTGCCCTTGCGCAGCACACTCTCGGCACCGGAGAGTTGCCGCCGCTCGTCGGCCGACATGTCCCGGGCACTGAGCACCACCACCGGGACGTCCGCGCAGCCTGACATGGCGCGGAACTCGCGCAGGAACGTAAAGCCGTCCATCACCGGCATCGTCAGGTCGAGGAGCACGAGCCCGGGGCGGCCCTCCCGCACCCGCGCCAGGGCTTCTTTGCCGTCACCGGCTTCCCGGACGACAAACCCGTGCTTGCCGAGTGTTGTCCGAAGTCGTCGGCGCATCTCGGCGTCGTCATCCACGATAAGCACGTCGCCCGATGCGTCGATCCGGTCCAGCACTCCGCGCAAACGGGCCCAATCGACGGGTTTCGGGATCGAGGCCGATGCCCCGAGCGTGGCCCCGAGCGCCGCATCCGCGACGAAGCTGACCATGATGACCGGGATCTCCCGTGTCGCGGGATCGGCCTTCAGCTGGCCGAGGACGGCCCAGCCATCCATCTCCGGCATCATCACATCGAGCAGGACCGCCATGGGACGGAGCCGCCGTGCGAGGTCGAGCCCCGTTGGCCCGTCTGGCGCAGCTTGAGCCTCGAAACCTTGGCGGGTCAGGAAGCGCACCATCAGGTCGCGCTGGCTCACCTCGTCGTCGATCACGAGGACCAGTCGCGCCGTCCCGTCGGCCGGACCGGCGGTGTCCGGTTCGATCTCGGAAGCCGCCTCTGTCTCGTTCGGCAGCGCCGCCGGCACCGCCAGGGTGAAGACCGTCCCGGCGCCGACCGCGCTCTTCACATCGACGTCGCCGCCCATGAGTTGCGCGAAGGCCTTTGTCAGGGCGAGGCCAAGTCCGGTGCCGCCATACTTGCGGGTTGTCGTCTCGTCGGCCTGGGCAAAGCGCTGGAACAGTCCAGCCATCTGTTCGCCCGTCATGCCGATGCCGGTATCGGCCACGGCGAAGACGAGGCTGTCGCCAGTCGAGGTGGGTTCACGCGTCACCTTCAGCGTGATGGTGCCGTCCTGTGTGAACTTGGCGGCGTTGCTCAGGAGGTTGAACAGGCACTGACGCAGTTTGACCGCGTCCGTGCGGGCCTGACCCAGGTTCGGTGCCAATTCCAGGACGAGGCGATTGCCTTTCTTGGCCACCAGCGATTCGACGGTCGCCGCGGCGTCCCGCATGAACGCCTCCACGGCGAAGTCTTCCGGATAGACATCCATCTTGTCGGCCTCGACTTTCGACAGGTCGAGGACGTCGTTGATCAGGCCGAGCAGATGCTGGGCATTCGCGCGGATCTTGCCGAGGTCAGCCGTGAACGTGTCATGTCCGAGATCCTCGGCCTCCTCCTCCAGCATCTCGGCATAGCCGATGACCGCCGAGAGGGGCGTCCGCAGCTCGTGGCTCATGTTGGCGAGGAAGCGGCTCTTCGCGCGGTTGGCGTCTTCGGCTGCGTCACGGGCGTCGCGCAGGGCCAGCTCGTAGTGATGGCGAGCGGTGACATCGACATGGACGCCGACCCACTCACGGATCGGGCCGTCGCGGTCCCGGACCGGGACGGCCCGCACGGAGTAGTGCCGCCATCCACCATCCGGGGCGCGCAGGCGATGCTCCACCGCGAAATGGCCCCCCACGCGGACCGCCTCCGTCCAGGCTCGCACCGTCCCCGGTGCATCGTCGGGGTGGAGGACGGTCGACCAACCGCCGCCGCGATACTCGGCGAAGGTCTGGCCGGTGATCTGCTCCCATCCCGGCTGCTCGTCGATGAAGTCGCCCGCCGGGTCCGCCGTCCACATCACGCCGTCGACCGCCTTCACCGCCGCGCGGAACCGCTCCTCGCTGCCGTGCAGGCGCCTCTGCGTCCGCCTCTGGTCGAGCGAGCCGGCCATCATGGCGAGGAACAGGATCGCGAAGGTGATGCCGGCGACTGCGAGGGCGAGGTTCTGCTGGTTGGTGCCCAGGGCGGTCGCGTGAGCCTCATGGGCCCCGGAGGCTTCGGCGGTGAACGTCGCGGCGGCCATACCGGTGTAATGCATCCCCGCCACGGCGAGGCCCATGACACAGGCTGCGGCCAGTTTCTCCCAGGCCCGATTGCGGCGGAACGTCAGCCAGAGGGCAGCAGTGGCCGCTGTGACGGCGATGGCGACCGACACGATGACGATACGGCGATCGTAGGCCAAATTTCCGGGCACCCGCATCGCGGCCATCCCGGTGTAGTGCATGCCCGCGACGCCGAGGCCCATGAGGGGGCCCGCCACCAGCAACGAGCGCCAATCGGTCCCGCGCAGGGCGACCCAGGCGAAAGCGCCTCCGGTCGACGCGATGGCGATCACCAGCGAGAGGGTCGTGAGACCGAGGTCGTAGGCCGCGGGCAATCCCATTTCGAAGGCGAGCATGCCGACGAAGTGCATCGCCCAGATGCCGCCCCCCATGGCGAGCGCCGCGCCCGTGCCCCAGGCCCAGGACGGTCCGGAATCCGGCCTGCGCAAACGGGCGCCGAGGTCGAGGGCGGCATAAGAGGCGAACACCGCAATGACGACGGACAGCGCGACGAGGCCCGGATTGTAGCCGGTATGAACCATAGGAAGCCGTGGAATACGAATGATCCAGCGTCGGGCGGCGCTGACGGATTGTGCATCTAGGTCCGAAATCTCGTGCGTTCAGACCGGACGCGGCATCATTCCCATCGCGCTTCTGGACAATGCGTCACAGTGAAGGTCGGTCGGCCGACTGAGCCCCTTCCTGCTCTGGGTGCGCGTGAGCGATGGCACGATGGCCTGGCCCCACGCGACCATCGTGGGTCGGATCAGGCAGCATAAGTTATCGCTTGAAACGAAATCAGCCTGTACTCGATCTCTTCGCGTGATATCTCGATCTGAGCGCCCGAAGTCTGAGCCGGGGACCGACCGAGGTGCGTGTCCGCGCGGTCAAAGTCCTCAGCGGGAAGGCTACCAATCCTGGGGCTTCGCGCCACTTTCCGCTATCAGGGGGCCGTCGGGGCTTCCCACGCCTCGTGAAAGGGTTCTGCCTTTGTCACAGTCGCGGCAGCCGCTGCAATCCGACCACGCCGCCGCGTCACCGCCGACAACCCTGCGCCGGGGCGTCGAACAGCTGTTCGAGACCGAACGGCGTCTCAACGCCGTGCTGAACAACGCGTCCGTCTCCATCTTCCTCATGGATGACCGCCAGCACTGCATCTACATGAACCGCGCCGCCGAGCAGTTGACCGGATGGACGCTCGATGAGGTGCTCGCACGGGACTGTCCGCTGCACGACATCGTCCACCACACCTATCCCGACGGGCGTCCTTTCCCGCTGGAGGAGTGTGCCATCGACCGCGCGTTTCCTGAGAACAACCAGGAGCGCGGCGAAGAAGTGTTCGTCCATCGCGACGGAAGCTTCTTCCCGGTCGGCTTCACCGCCAGCCCGATCCGGGACGACGCCACCAACGTCATCGGCACCATCATCGAGGTGCGTGATATCAGCGAGGAGAAGGCCGCCGCCGAGCGTCAGCGCCTCCTGATCGACGAGTTGAACCACCGGGTGAAGAATACGCTCGCGACGGTGCAATCCATCGCCGCACAGACCTTCCGCGGGACGACGGACAAGGCCATGCGCACCGTGTTCGACGCCCGCATGGTCGCCCTGTCGAACGCCCACAACGTTCTGGTCGAGGATAATTGGGAGAGCGCCAGCCTGCACAGCGTGATCGAGCGGGCGCTCGCCCCCCACGTCCTGGCGGAGGTCGATGGTCACCGCTTTCGGCTGCAGGGACCGGACGCGCGGTTGCATCCGAAAGTCGCGGTAACGCTGGCCATGGCGCTGCACGAACTGATGACCAACGCTGCCAAGTACGGGGCACTCTCGGTTCCCGAAGGGCGTGTCGCCGTCAACTGGGCGCTCCGCGACCTCAAGGACGGGCGACAGCAGTTGGATCTGACGTGGCAGGAGCAGGACGGCCCGCCGGTGAGCCCTCCAACCCGCAAGGGGTTCGGCTCCCGACTGATCGAGCGCCAGCTGCCGATGGAGTTCGACGGCCGAGCGGAGATCGACTACGCCGCCTCAGGTGTAGTGTGCACGTTGCAAGTCCCCATGACTCCACTCGGCTGGGTTGGTCAGGCAATCCTGAAGGGTCCTGCCGCCTGATGAGCGTACTCGAAGGATGCCGGGTTTTGCTCGTCGAGGACGAGAGCCTCGTCGCCATGATGGTCGAGGACATGCTGCTCGACCTCGGCTGCGAGGTCGTCATGGCGATGCGCCTCGACAAGGCGGTGGCGCTCGCCCGGACCGAGACCTTCGACCTCGCCGTGCTCGACGTGAATCTCGGCGAGGGACGCAGCTATCCGATCGCCGACATCCTGTTCGAGCGGTGCACGCCGTTCCTGTTCGCGACCGGATACGGCTTGAAGGGACTGGAGACGGCCTACCGCGGCGTGCCGGTGCTTCAGAAGCCGTATCAGGCCGAGCCGCTGGAGCATCTGCTGCGGGGCCTCCTGACCGGCGAGATCGCCACTCACCAGGATGCGATGTGTCTTCCGGGAGCCTGCAGGTGTCGGGTTGGCGATCCCGGCTCCCAATCTCCCAAACCTTCTCCCCCATCCTGATATGTTGCGCGCGGCCTTCGACTGGTTCTTCCGCGATCGCACCAGCGGACGCGTCGTCATCGGCCAGTGGCCGAACCCGCCGCTCTGGCTCTTCGGCCTGCTGCAGGCCGTCGCCTGGATTGCCGGGGAGGCGAACGCGATCGGGCGATGGGCGGCCGTTGCCTCCTGGATCGCCCTCGCCGTCTGGGCAGGCGACGAGGTGCTCCGCGGGGTCAATCCATGGCGGCGCTGCCTTGGGAGCGCGGTGCTGCTGGGGATGGCCATCCGCCTGATCGTCTGACCGCGTGCGGTGAATGGAGTCTGCTTCTCCCCGAAGCTGTCGCGGACATCCGTAGGCTGAGCCCTCTCTCTGATGTAAGGACCTGCAGGACGCAGGCTCGACGGGAGGCGGAGATTTCGGACGACGGTTGGGCAACGGTCCTCGGGTTGTTGAGCGTCCTTGTTCTCGTTCTCGCCAACGGCTTCTTCGTGGCCGCCGAGTTCGCTCTGGTGGCGATCCGCAGGAGTCGTGTCGCCGAACTCGTTTCCGAGCGGCGCGTCAATGCGAAGGCCCTGCTCTGGGCGACCGACCACCTCGATGCTCACCTCGCCGCGACCCAGCTGGGTATCACCATCTCGTCCCTGGCCCTGGGCTGGATCGGCGAGCCCGCCCTGGCCCGGCTGATCGAGCCTGTCATGGCTTGGCTGCCCGATACGATCTCGGCTGCGGCGGCGCATTCGGTCGCGGTGGTGTTCTCCTTCATGATCATCACCGCCCTGCACATCGTGCTGGGCGAGCTGGCCCCTAAGAGTCTCGCACTCCAGCGCAGCGAACGAACGGCTCTCGCCGTCATCCGGCCGCTCAGCCTGTTCCTGCTGGTGTTTCGCCCGGCCATCTCGTTCCTCAACGGCCTCGGCAACGGCGTCCTGCGTCTCTGCGGCCTCCAGCCCGGCCATGGCGAAGGCGGCCACCATTCGACGGCGGAACTGAACCTCCTGGTCGAGGCGAGCCGCGAGGCGGGCCTCATCCGAGAGGCTCAGCAGGAGGCTGTCGAGCGCATCTTCAAGCTGAGCGACCGCCGAGTCCGCGAAATCATGACACCGCGCCACGAGGTCGAATGGATCGATCTCGATGAGCCGCAGGACGTCATGTTGAAGGCCGTTCGCGCGTGCAGCCACGCCCATGTCGTCGTGAGCCGGGGCGGCATCGACGAGGTCGTCGGCGTGCTGCGTAAGCAGGATCTGCTCCACCAGATCCTCGATGGGCGGGAGCCCGATATCGAGATGGCCATGCAGCCGCCGAATGTGATCCACGAGGCGTTGACGGTCCTCGCCGCGCTGGAAAACTTTCAGCGGAATCCGGTGCAGCTGGCGGTGATCGTGGACGAGTATGGCAGCCTGGAAGGCCTCGTCACCCAGACGGATCTGCTCGAGGCGATCGCGGGCGACATCCCCGAGCCTGGGGAAGACCCGGCCGTGGTCGAGCGGGAGGACGGTTCGCTGCTGATCGACGGCATGATGCCGGCCGAGGAAGCCTTCGAGCGCTTGGCCTTCGCCGATCCGCCGCCCATGGACGACTACGCGACGCTGGCCGGGTTCATCATCTTCCGCCTGGGGCGCATTCCCGCGACGGGAGACGCCATCGCGGCGGAAGGCTGGCGTCTGGAAGTGGTCGATATGGATGGCCGTCGCGTCGACAAGATCCTCGCGACGCGTCTGCCGGAAATGGCACCAGCCGAGACGGTGTGAGCCTGCGGCGAACGACCATCAGGCTCCCGCCTCGGGGGGCGGCCCCTTCGGTCTCGCTTTCCGGGAGGGGCCCGAGCCCATCAGTGCAGGCCGAGCTGGCTCTTGTCGGTCAGGCGGCCGTTTCGGAACGTCAGGGTGACGTTGGCGCCGTAGGTACCACGCGCGGACCAGCTATAGGTCGCACGGTGGGTGTCGCCGATGGTCAGGTGCGAGATGCGCCGTCCTGGGCAACCGAGCCGCGCGGCGATGGACTGATAGGTCATCCCCTTGTGGAGGGCGGCGTAATGGGTCCTGTCCACCCGGCAGGATGCCGTGGCGGCCCCGGCAGGAAGGCATGGCAGGGCCACGAGGAGCGCGGCGGCGAGCGTCCTAGCGGTCGTCACGTGATCCGCCTCCGTCCTGCGCCATGCCGTTGCTGGCTTCTTTCTGGGGGCTGCGGACCTCGACCTTCATGTCCTGGCGCATGTCTTCCAGGTGGTCGGTCACGATCCGCTCGCCGGGTTTGAGCCCGGCGAGGATCGATGTGTTCTCGCCATAGCTGTCGCCCGTGGTCACCGGCTTCTGGCGTACGATTCCCTGGTCATCGACCGCATAGACGATCTGCTGCGCGAGGCGGGCCGAGAGCGCGATGGTGGGGACGAGGAGCTTGTCCTCACGCCCGAGGGTGACGCGGGCGCGGACGAACTGGCCGGGCAGGAACCGCTCGTCCTCGTTCTGCATCAGGGCGCGCACGAGGCGGCGGGCCGTGCGGGGGTCGAAACGGTTGTCGAGCTGGTAGATCTTCGCCGTGCGAACCGGCTTGCCGGCATCGTCCAGCACCTCGACGGTGACCTCGCCCGTCTGCATCGCCTCACGCAGGGCCTCGGAATCCTCCGAGGACAGGGCCATCTGCACGTCGATCGGATCGACCTGAACCACGGTGACGAGCTGCGTCTGGTTCTCGATGACGAGGTCGCCGGGATTGATGATGGAGAGGCTGGCCCGCCCGTCGAACGGCGCGTTCACCTCCGCATAGTCGAGGTTCAGGCTCTGCCGGGCGATGGCTGCCTCCGCGCCCTGGACCTGCGCGGCAGCCGAAGCGGCGTTCGATTGCAATTGCTGAAGGCGCTGCTCGGAGGCGTAGCCCTTGTCGGCGAGGGTGTCGGTGCGGACCACCTCGGCCTGCGCGAATTGCAGCTGCGCCTTGGCCTGACCCTCCTGCGCCTTGGCCTGGGCGAGGGCGACCTCGAAAGGCCGCTTGTCGATGCGGAAGAGCAACTGCCCCTTCTTCACGTGGCTGCCGGGCTCGAAGGGCCGGTCGGTCACCTCTCCGGTCACCCGCGCCTGAAGAGCCGCGTCCTGCTGTGAGATGATGGTGCCGGTGTAGGTGAAGCTGATCGGCACCGCCTCGGTGCGGGCCTGCACCACCGTCACGGTGATCGGCGGCTCGGCGGGCTTCTTGTCCTGCGTCGGGCCCAGGCCCGGCAGCATCGCCATCATCGCCGAGGGGGAAGGCTTCCCCGCCACGACCCAGCCGCCTCCCGCCAGGGCAAGGGCGAGCCCCCCGCCGACCAGCCCGACCTTGACCCCCCTGCGCACGCCACGCTCCCTCGCGCCGGGCGCCCCCGGCGCCGAACAGCACGGGGAACACGCAAAATTCAATCGCGTTGCATGCGGGCCAGCGGCCGGTCGCATCGGCCACACCTCCCCCCGACGAGGTCGGATGTTCGCGCGCTTTGTCGACCGCCCCATTCTCGCGGGGGTGATCTCGGTCCTCATCACCCTGATCGGCGCGGTGGCGGGGCTGACCCTGCCGATCGCGCAGTTTCCGGAGATCGCCCCGCCGATCATCAACGTCCAGGCGACCTATCCCGGTGCCAGCGCGCAGCAGGCCTATGACGCGGTGACGACGCCGCTGGAGCAGGAGATCAACGGCGCACAGCACCTGCTCTACATCGCCTCCACCAGCAACGCCGATGGCAGCGTCAACCTCGACGCCACGTTCGAGATCGGCTCGGACCTCGATGCCGCCGCCGCCGAGGTGTTGACCCGCGCCAACCGGGCGGAGGCGAAGCTGCCCGCCTCGGTGCGGTCGCAAGGGTTGGAGATCCAGAAGAGCACGCGTCAGCAGCTCGGCAACATCGTGCTCTATGCCGAGCCCGGCTCGCCCTACGACGAGCTGTTCCTGGCGAACTGGGCCGAGACGCAGGTCATCAAGCCCCTGCGCCGGGTCTCTGGCATGGGCCGCATCCAGAACTTCTCGCAGAAGCGCTACGCCATGCGGCTGTGGCTCGATCCGGTGAAGATGGAGGCCCTGGCGATCAGCCCCGACACCGTGATCCGCGCGGTGAGCCAGCAGAACGAGCAGATCACCACCGGCTCCCTCGGCAAGCCGCCCACGGACGGGAAGCCGACGCCCTTCGAGTTGCAGGTGGTCACACAAGGCCGCCTCAGCCAGCCGCAGGAATTCGCCAACATCCTGCTGCGCGCCAACCCGGACGGCTCCGTCGTGCGGGTGCGCGATGTGGCGCGGGTGGAACTCGGCTCGGAGCAGTACGGCGTACGCTCCAGCTTCGACGGGCAGCCCTCCGCGACGCTCGGCCTCTACCAGACCCCCGGCGCCAACGCCGTGCAGGTGATGGCGGGGGTAAAGTCCACGATGGAGGACCTCGCCCGACGCTTCCCGCCGGGGCTGAAATACAAGATCGCCCTCGACCGCACGGAATTCGTGCGCGAGGCGATCAGCGAGGTGGTGCACACCCTGTTCGAGGCGCTGATCCTCGTCGTCGTCGTCACCTTCCTGTTCCTGCAGAACTGGCGGGCGACGCTCATCCCCTCCATCGCCGTGCCGGTGGCGCTGGTGGGCACGTTCGGGCCGATGGCGCTGCTCGGCTTCTCGTTCAACACCCTCAGTCTGCTCGGCCTCGTGCTGGCGGTGGGCCTCGTGGTCGATGATGCGATCATCGTGGTCGAGAACACCGAGCGTCTGATGGACGAGGGGATGGAACCCCGCCAAGCCTCCCGCGAGGCGGTGAACGAGGTCGCGGGACCGGTCATCGCCACGACGCTGGTGCTGGCCGCCCTCTTCGTGCCCGTGGCCTTCATTCCCGGCCTCACGGGGCAGCTCTACAACCAGTTTGCCCTCACCATCGCCTTCTCGGTGATGATCTCGGCCGTGGTTTCGCTGACCCTGACGCCGGCCCTGTGCGGGATGATCCTGAAGCACCGTCCGGCGGGAGAGGAGAAACGGGGAAGCCGCTGGACCGCGCCCCTGCGCTGGTTCAACCGCGCCCTCGAAAAGGCGGCCAACGGACTGACGGCGATGATCGGCTGGCTCTGCCGCCATCTCATCCTCGTCGGGCTCGCCTTCGCGGCCTTCGCCGCCCTGACAGTGGTGCTGGTGATGCAGCGTCCGACCGGCTTCGTGCCGAACGAGGACCAGGGCTATTTCTTCGCCGACGTGGCCATGCCCAAGGGCGCGTCGGTGGCGCGCACCGACAAGATGGTGGAACGCCTCGGCAAGGTTCTGCGGGACATGCCGGAGGTCGAGCACGGGATCGGCGTGACCGGCCGCAGCATCCTCGCGGATGCGGTGGCGCCGTTCTACGGCTTCCAGATCCCGATCCTGAAACCCTGGAACGAGCGGTCGGCCTCGGCTGACGACGTGATCGCGCGGGTGCAGCAGGCGTTCAAGCACGATCCGGACGGGAAGGTGCGGGTGGTCAACCCGTCGCCGCTGCCGGGGCTCGGCACGCGCAGCGGCCTGACCCTCGAATTGCAGGACCGGAGCGGTACGGGCGGCCTGAAGCTGGCCGAGGCGGCCCAGAGCTTCATCGCGGAGATGACGAAGAGCGGGAACATCGCCCAGGCCATCCCGACGACGAGCTACGGCGTGCCGCAGATCAAGCTGGAGATCGACCGGGCCAAGGCCGAACAACTCGGCGTGCCGCTCCAGAACCTGTTCGACGCGCTTGGCACCTATGTCGGATCGAGCTTCGTGAACCTCTTCAACCGGTTCGGCTTCGTCTATCAGGTCTACGTGCAGAGCGAGGCGGCGGGCCGCCGGACGATCCAGGATCTGGAGGCCCTGCCGGTCCTGAATTCCCGCGGCGAGCCGGTGCGCATCGGCTCCCTGGTGCGGGCGGAGTTCACCAGCGGGCCGACGGCCGTCCTGTCCTACAACACGTATCCCGCCATCGAGATCGCCATCGAGGTGGCCGCGAGCGCCAGTTCCGGCACGGTGCTCAAGGAGGTCGAGGCGCTGGCCAAGAGCAAGCTGCCCTCGGATTACGCGGTGGAATGGACCGATGTCGCCTATCAGGAGAAGGTCGCGGGTGGCTACGCGCCACTGATCTTCGGCCTCGGCGTGCTGATGATCTTCCTGCTGCTCGCCGGGCAGTACGAATCCCTGCGTCTGCCCTTCGTGATCCTGCTCGCGACGCCGGTCGCGATCTTCGGCGCGGTCGGCTCGCTGGCTCTGCGAGGGCTCGAACTCGACATCTTCGGGCAGATCGGGCTCCTGCTCCTCGTCGGGCTCGCCGCCAAGAACTCGATCCTCCTCGTCTCGTTCGCGGAAGACCTGCGGCGTCAGGGCGAGGACGTGCTCAAGGCGGCGCAGGATGCGGCGCGGCTGCGCATGCGCCCGATCCTGATGACCTCCTTCGCCTTCATCACGGGCTCGATCCCGCTCGCCATCGCAACGGGAGCGGGTGCCAACGCCCGCGTGTCCATGGGAACGGTGGTGATCGGCGGTCTCGTGGTCGCGACCTTCATCACCCTGTTCGTCACGCCGACCTTCTACGTCGCCTTCGAGCGGCTGCTCGGCAGCAAGGACAAGGCAAAGAACGAGGCCGAGCCAGAGTTGAAGGAAGCGAGGGCGTGAGGCGCTCGCGATGATGGGATCGGCCTGAAACCCTGGCGCATTGCATTTTGAATTCGCAAGGCGGAAGCTCCCCCGGCATCGCTCCACCGAAGAGCGGGCCGGAGGAGACGGTATCCATGAGCACACGGCGCGATTTCCTGCACCTCACCGCAGCCGCCACGGCGCTCGGCGCCTTGCCCGCCGCAGCGCAGACGCCCGCCACCGATCCCGGAACGCCCATCCCGCCCAAGGGTGACGCCAAGGGGAGCGAGACGCTGCGCCTCGTCACCTTCGCGCCGGACAAAGCCGGCACCCCTCGCCTCGGCGCGGTGCGGTCGGATGGACGCGTGGTCGACCTTTCGAAGACCGATCTGCCGGGTGTCGATGCGACGGGAATGGTCTCGCTCATCGCGGCAGGACCGAAAGCCCTCGACGCCGCGCGGCGCGCCGCTGCCTCGGGCGATGGACCCCAAGTCGAGACGGTGCATCTTCTGGCGCCGATCCCGGCGCCGACGCGCAACATCTACGCGGTGGGCTGGAACTACCTCGAACATTTCGCCGAAGGTCAGGCGACGAGTCTCGCCAAGACCGAATACCCGGCCCACCCGGTGTTCTTCACCAAGGGGGTGAACACGATCAACGGCCCCTACGACCCGATCCCCTATGACACCGCGGTCTCGACGCAGATCGATTGGGAAGCGGAACTCGCGGTTGTCGTCGGCAAGGGGGGCCGCAACATCAAGGAAGCCGACGCCCTCGACCATGTGTTCGGCTACAGCGTCATGAACGACACCACGGCCCGCGACATGCAGCGCACCCTGCACGGTGGCCAGTGGTTCAAGGGCAAAAGCCTCGACGGGCATGGGCCATTCGGCCCCTGGATCGTCCCGGCCTCGGATATCGACCCTTCCGATCTGCGCCTGTTGCTGCGGGTCAACGGCGTGGTGAAGCAGGATGCCTCCACCAAGCAGATGTACTTCAAGGTCGCGCGGATCATTTCGGAATTGTCGCGCGGCCTCACGCTGGTGCCGGGCGACATCATCGCCACCGGCACGCCCCCCGGCGTCGGGTTCGCCCGCAAGCCACCGGAATTCCTGAAGCCCGGCGACGTGATGGAGACCGAGATCGTCGGCCTCGGCACCCTCCGCAACGTCATCCAAGCCGTTCCGGCCTGAGACGACACGAGAGCGGCTGTCTCAAGCTCAACGGCTTCGGGTCGGCGGCTCTCGATCCTGTCTGCGGCGCGCCTTCTTGCAATGACCCGGCGACCGCTTCGTCGGCCAGCGTCGTCGTGCGATCGTCGAACGTGTCATCGCGACAAAACGTGCCAGGTCGAACGGACCTGAAAAGCGGAGAATCGAGTCAACCGAAAGACGATCTTAAGGTGAGCCTACTACCCTAATCTAGAGCTCAACTTACAACTTTTGGTTGAACTATGTTGACGGTGGTGGGATGTTTCCTTGGTGAGCACGACCTTTGGTTGGTCGCGCTTGCCGCCATCATCTGCACACTGGCCTCCGCTGCGTGCATGGCCCTGCTCCATCACGCCCGTCGTAGCCCGGAGGCGTGGCAATGGATCTGGATCGCCGTCGCTGCGGTGGCGGGCGGATCCGGGATCTGGGCGACGCACTTCATCGCCATGCTGGCGTTCGAGCCAGGCCTGCCGACGGGCTACGCGATCCGCCTGACGATCCTGTCCCTCGCCTATGCGATCGCCCTCACCGGGGCCGGACTGGCGGTCGCCCTATGGCGGGCGCTGCCGGCGGCGCCCGTGGTCGGTGGCCTGATTTTGGGCGGCGGCATCGCGGCGATGCATTACACCGGGATGGCGGCCTTCGAGGTGCCGGGCCATCTCAAATGGGACCCCACCCTCGTGGCGGCCTCCCTCGTCCTCGGCGGGGTGCTCGCCGCTGCGGGCCTCCAGATCGGGCTCGCGCGCGAAGGGTTGGCCGGGCGGGTCGTCGGGGCGCTGCTGATCCTGGTTGCGATCTGCAGCCACCATTTCACGGCCATGGGCGCGGTCACCATCGTGCCGGACCCGTCCGTCGCCATCACCGACAGCGCCCTGCCGACGCGCTGGATCGGCGTCGGCGTCGCGCTCGCCAGCGTCGCGATCCTGCTCATGGCCGGCGCGGCGCTGATGCTCGATCTGCGCGAGCGCCGCCAAGCCTCCCTGGCGCGGGAGCGCCTGAACAGCCTCGCCAACGCCGCCGTCGAAGGCTTGCTGGTGTGCCGGGGGGAGACCATCGTCAACGGCAATGACAGCTTCGGGTCCCTCGTCGGCCTGTCCGCGTCGGATCTCGGCGGAGTGCCGCTGGCGCGCTTCCTGCCGGGCGCCGAGGCGCGGCTTGCCCTGGCCGGGCAACCGGAACAGCCCATCGAGGCCGAGCTGCGGGGGGCGGAGGGCGAGACGATCCCCGTGGAACTGATCGTCCGCCCGGTCACCTATGGCCAGAAACCCCATTACGCCGTCGCGGTGCGCGACCTTCGCGCCCGGCGCAAGGCGGAGGGGCAGATCCACTTCCTCGCCCACCACGACGCCCTCACCGGCCTCGCCAACCGTGCGAGCTTCACCCTGCGGCTGGAACGGGAAATGAAGCTCGCGGCGGCGACCGGGAGCAGGCTCGCGGTCCTGTGCCTCGACCTCGACCGCTTCAAGGAGGTCAACGACCTGTTCGGCCATGCGGCGGGCGACGCGCTCCTCGTCACCGTGGCCCGCACGGTCACCGCGCTCCTCGGCGAGAACCAGTTGATGGCTCGTCTCGGCGGCGACGAGTTCGCGATCCTCATGCCCTGCGACCATGCCGTGGCGGCGGGCCGCCTCGCGGAGGCGGTGCTCGACGCCCTGCGGGCCGAGAACCTCGACATGGCCGGGCCCACCATCGGCACCAGCATCGGCATCGCGGTCTATCCGGACAATGCCGACGAGCGCACGCTCCTCTTGAGCTACGCCGACACCGCCCTCTACCGGGCGAAGTCGGAGGGTCGCGGCCGGTATCGCTTCTTCGAGGCCACGATGGGCGCGCAGGTGCGCGACCGGCGGCTCCTCGAACATGACCTGCGCCATGCCGTGGCGCGGGGCGAACTGCATCTGGTCTATCAGCCGCAGAGCGACGTTGCCTCCGGTGAGGTCTTCGGCTTCGAGGTACTGCTGCGCTGGCGGCATCCCCTGCGCGGACCGGTGTCGCCCGCGATCTTCATCCCCATCGCGGAGGAGAGCGGCCTCATCCTGCCCATCGGCGAATGGGTGCTGCGCGAAGCCTGTCGCGAGGCCGCGAGCTGGACCAGCCCGCTGACCGTCGCGGTCAACGTATCGGGCGTGCAGATCCACGCGCCGAACCTCGTGCCGCTCATCCAGGAGATCCTGCGCGAGACCGGCTTGGCGCCCGAGCGCCTGGAGATCGAGGTGACGGAGACGGCCCTGATCCGCGAGCCCGCCCGCGCCCAGGTGACGCTACGCCAATTGAAGACCCTCGGCGTGCGCATCGCCATGGACGATTTCGGCACGGGCTATTCGTCCCTGTCGAACCTGCGCGCCTATCCGTTCGACAAGATCAAGATCGATGGTTCGTTCATCCGCACCGTCGACACGAACGAGCAGACGGCGGCCATCGTCCGCTCGGTGCTCGGCCTCGGGCGGGGACTCGGGATGCCGGTCCTCGCGGAGGGCGTCGAGACGGCGGAGGAACTGGATTTCCTCCTGGGCGAGAACTGCGCGGCGGCACAGGGCTTCCTGATGGGTCGCCCCGGCGATATTTCCGGCTTCGCCCATCTCACCCACCCGCCGAAGGGGAGTGTTCTCGCTGCCTGACGGACGGGCCGGGGAAATTGACGCGGGCGCGGGCCGAGCCTACGCCCGGGGCTTCCAGCCCGCCTCGCGAAGGACCGAGCGATGATCGTCGAAATGCGCGTCTATCATTGCGCCCCGACCCGGCTTCCCGCCCTGCTCGATCGTTTCCGCACCATCACGATGGGCTTCTTCGAGAAATACGGGATCGAGCAGGTCGGCTTCTTCACGACACTGGTCGGGCCGGACAACCATGCCCTGACTTACTTCCTGAAGTGGGACAGCCTCGCCGATCGCGAAGCCAAGTGGAACGCTTTCCAGGCCGATCCCGAATGGATCGCCAAGCGCGCCGAGATCGAGAAGGACAAGCCCATCGTGGCGCGGATCGAGAACACCTTCCTCGCCCCGACGGACTTCTCGGCCCTGCGCTGACGCGCCCTCAGGGGCTCGTGAGTGCGAGGTGCGTCGCTTCTTTCGCTCGCCGTGCTCTGCGCCGTCAGGTCGTCGCGGCGGCCTGCGTGAGCGCCTCCACCTCCGCCACGACGCGGTCCTGGTGGAAATGGTGCAGCATGTGGCCGGTGCCGGGGAGCCACGTGAAGCGTGCGCTTCGCATCAGGGTGGCGGCCAGGGCGCCGTGCAGGGCATTGTTGACCACCAGATCGGCGGTGCCGCCGAAGAAGCGCACGGGCACCCGGCAGGTCGGATAGGCCGCCGCTGCCCGGCCGAGGGCGGTCCAGGTGCTCATCGCGTCCTCGCCCTCCGCGATCATCCGTGCCGGGCCGCAGGCGCGGGCCCAGGGAAAGCGGACGGCGAAATCCGGCGGGACCGTCTGGGGCAGGAAGATCGCCCGCCACAGGAGCGGCAGCATCGCCCGGTCGAGGCTTCCTGCCAGCACCTGCGCGAGCCCGTCGCCCAGCCCTGGCAGGGCGCGCGGCCCGAACAGGATCTGTTCGAGGCGTGGCTCGGGAAAGCAGAGCGGCGCCATCGCGACCACGCCAGCCACCGCGTCCGGATCGGACAGGGCGAGGCAGAGCGCCACCGTCGCCCCGAAGGAATGGCCGACCAGAACCGGCCGGTGGAGGCCGAGCCGGTCCAGAGCCTCGCGGATTGCCGCCGCCTGCCGCCAGGGCGAGGCATCCACGAGGCGCCGCCGGGTGCTGAGGCCGTGGCCGGGCCGGTCGAGGGCGATCACCCGGTGCCGGGCCGCGAGGCGCGGGGCCAGCGGCAACCACAGATCCTCCAGGGCCATGAGGGTGCCGTGGATGAGCACGATCGCCTCGCCCTCGCCGGTCTCGGCATAGGCGATGCTGCCGCCCTCGCCGAGCGGCACGAAGCGCCGCGCGACCTCACTGGTTTCCGCGTCCATGCTCAGGAGCGCCGCCCGGGACGAAGAAGAGTCGCGGCGGCGAGGCCGAGGCCGACAACCGCCGAGGCGGTGGCGAGGGGATGCAGGCTCGCCCGCGTGTAGGCGCTCCGGCGCAGCACCGGGAAGGGCTGGTCGCCGTGGACATGGCCGGTATCGTCCTGTTGCGGCGCGTGGAGCGCGCCTGCAGGCCGACGCGGCGCCATCGTCCGCTTCTGGAAGGTGGCGATCTGCCCGGCGAGGTGGTCGTAGGCCCCCGGTGCGAATTCCTTGCCCGCGATGAACAGCTTGCCCGCCCCGCCGACCACGATGTCCCGCTGCGGACGGACGGCCGCGTGCAGGATCGCCCGCGACACCTCCTCGGCCCTGTAGACCGGCGGCGGCAGGGACGGCTCGCGGTCCATGTAGTTGCGTGCCCGGCGGGGCAGGGGGGTGTCGATGGAGGTGGGCTTGATCAGCGTCACCGAGATCGGTGCGTCGGCGAGGCGCAGTTCCATGCGCAGGGCGTCGGTAAAGCCCTTCACCGCGTGCTTCGAGGCCGAGTACATGCCCTGGTAGGGGAAGGCGAGATCGGAGGCGACGGAGCCCATGTTGATCAGCGCGCCGCCCCGCCGCCGCATCAGATCGACGGCAACGAGCGACCCGTTCACGGTGCCCCAGAAATTCGTGCGCAGCAGGCGCTCGTGGTCCTCCTCGGAAACGTCGCCCAGGGCGCCGTAGATCGTCAGCCCGGCGTTGTTCACCCAGGTGTCGACGCCGCCGAACTCGGCCACTGCCCGCGCGGCGATCTCCTCCACCTCCGCCCGCTCGCCGACATCCGCGCCCACGGCGACGGCCTGCCCGCCCTCACGCGTGATGTCGGCGACGATGGCGTCGAGGGCCGCGCCGCTGCGGGCCGCGAGCACGACCCGCGCGCCTTTGGCGGCGGCCATCCGCGCGGTGGCGAGCCCGATGCCGGACGACGCGCCCGTGATCACGATGGTCTGGTCCGCCAGGGATTTGTGCCGCATGGTCGCTCGTCTCCGGGACGCCCCGGATCGCGGGGCCGCTCGGGTTGGCTACCCCTGGAGGAGCGCTCAAGTTTCCGCAGGCCCCGGGAGGTCACGCGCCGCCGCGCCGATCCCGGCCTCATCGACGCCGTATCGCAGGGATCTCCTGTGGATGTGCTCCGCGCGGGTATGCGATGCCGGTCGCAGCGTGTATCCC
Source organism: Methylobacterium sp. NFXW15 (assembly GCF_049887755.1). Taxonomy (NCBI): domain Bacteria; kingdom Pseudomonadati; phylum Pseudomonadota; class Alphaproteobacteria; order Hyphomicrobiales; family Methylobacteriaceae; genus Methylobacterium; species Methylobacterium sp. NFXW15. Next base: position 123,065 of record NZ_JAGEKG010000003.1, read on the forward strand.
GGCTCGAAACCGGGATGATTCGGCAATTGTGAGGGAGGGGGCCGCCGTGGGTCAGGCACGCAGGGTCCTGCTCGCCGGAACGCTTCTCGTCCTCGTCGCGGGCGGGGCGCTCGCCGTGACGCGGCCCGAGGTCCCGGCGGCCCTGGCAGGATGGCGGGAAACCCTGGAGGCGCTGCTGCCCGACCGCGCAACGGCCCCCGCCGTGCGGTTGCCTGCCCCGCGCACCGCCATCGAAGACGGGCGGACGATCGTGCATCTCACGCCCGCCGAGCGGGCGCGGGTCGGCATCGTCACGCAGGTGCTGCACGCCCGGCCGCATCCGCGGGAATCCACCGGCTACGGCACCATCCTCGACCTCGCCCGCGTCACGGAACTGGCGAACAGCTATGCCGGCGCGGTCGCCGCCCTTCAAACCGCCCGCGCCCGCGCCGAGGTTTCGGTGAGCGCCGCACGGCGGCTCAAGAGTCTCGGCGCGGCGGCGATCGCCACCGCGCAGATCGAGACCGCCGAAGGCACGGCGCTGACCGACCAGGCGGCGGTGACGGCGGCGGATTCGCAGGTGCGGACGCTCGCCGCCACGGCCCGGCAGGAATGGGGCTCGGTGATCGGCAAGGCGATCATCGAGCGCGGCTCCCTGGTGACCCGCCTGATCGAGCGCGAGGACTTCCTCATGCAGGTCACCCTGCCGCCGGGGGAAAACCTGACGCAGGCGCCTCACACCGCCTTCGCCGAGGTGCCGCCGCAGAGCGTGCGGGTGAGCCTGCGCCTCGTCTCCCCCGCGACGCGAACCGACCCGCGCATCCAGGGGCAGAGCTTCTACTACCTCGTGTCCGGTGAGAGCGGCCTGTTGCCGGGCATGAGCGTCATGGCCTTCCTGCCCACGGGCAGGACGACGACCGGTGTGCTCGTGCCGGAGGACGCCCTGGTCCATGCCGAGGGCGGCACCTGGGTCTACCGCGGCCTCGGGAACGACACCTATGTCCGCCACCCGGTGCGGACCGACGCGCCGATGTCGGCGGACGGGTTCGTCGTGGCCGACCTGCCCGAAGAGGGCGAGATCGTCCTGTCGGGGGCGCAGGCGCTCCTGTCCGAGGAGATGCGCAGCCGGGTTCGCGTGGTCGGCGACGACGATGACTGAGCGTCCCTCCGGCTTGCAGGCCGCCCTGATCGATGCCTCGGTCCGGCTGCCGCGCGTGGTGCTGGCGCTCGCCTGCGCGCTCCTCGTCTTCGGGCTCTATGCCCTGGCCGGCGCGCGCTACGACGTGTTCCCGGAATTCACCCCGCCCACGGCCACGATCCAGACCGAGGCGCCGGGCCTCGACCCGGAACAGGTCGAGGTCCTGGTGACGCAGATCGTGGAGGGGGCGGTGGCGGGCCTGCCCGGCCTGCAAACCCTACGCTCCTCCTCCATCCAGGGCCTCTCGGTGGTCACGGCCACCTTCCGCCCCGGCAGCAGCGTCGATCAACTGCGGCAGCGGGTGAACGAGCGCATCGCCGCCCTGCCGGGGCGCCTGCCGCAGGGCGTGTCGGCGCCCGCCATGACGCCGCTCACCTCCTCGACCCTCACGGTGCTCCTCGTCGGCCTCACCTCCGAGCGGCGGGATGCCATGGACCTGCGCACCCTGGCCGACTGGACCGTGCGCCCGCGCCTTCAGGCGGTGCCGGGCATCGCCCAGGTCTCGATCTATGGCGGGGCCGTGCGCTCCCTGCAGGTGCAGGTGCGTCCCGATGATCTGATCCGCCACCAGATCGGCCTCAACGACGTGCTCGCCGCCGCGCGCAAGGCAACGGGCGTGCGCGGGGCAGGCTTCGTGGAGACCGCGAACCAACGGATCGTGCTGCGCACCGAGGGGCAGGCCCTGACCCCGGAGGCCCTGGGACGGACGGTGTTGGCGAACGAGGGCGGGGCCAGCGTGATCCTGGCGGATGTGGCCACCGTCACCGCCGCGCCGGAACCCGCGATCAGCGCCGCCCTGGTGGACGGCAAGCCCGGCGTGCTCCTGATGGTCGGCGCGCAGGTCGGCGTGGATACCCTCGCCGTCACCGCCCGGCTCGAAGCCGCCCTCGACGAGTTGCGCCCCGCCCTGGAGCGCGAGGGCGTGTCCTTGCGCCCCGACCTGTTCCGCCCGGCCGACTTCGTCGGGGTCGCCACCGGCAACGTGCTGTTCGCCTTAGGCCTCGGCGGTGGGCTGGTGGTGATCGTGCTCCTCGTTTTCCTGGCGGATTGGCGCACGGCGCTCATCAGCGCGGCGGCGATTCCCCTGTCGCTGGTCTCGGCAGCCCTGGTGCTCCAGGCCTTGGGCGAGAGCCTCAACACCATGACGCTCGGCGGCCTCGCGCTGGCGATCGGAGAGGTGGTGGACGATGCGGTGATCGGGGTCGAGAACGTCACCCGCCGCCTGCGCGAGGCCGGGCGGACGACACGAGGCGGGCGGGCGCGGCTGGTGCTCGACGCCATCCTCGAGGTCCGGTCTTCCGTCGCCTACGCGACGCTCGCCGTGCTGCTGATGTTCCTGCCGGTCCTGGCGCTCACCGGCGTCGCCGGGCGCCTGTTCGGACCGCTGGCCCTGGCCTATGTCGCCGCCGTCGTGGCCTCGCTCGTCGTCGCCCTCACGGTGACGCCGGCCCTGTCCCTTCTCCTGCTCGGCGGCAAGGCCGGGCGGACCGGCCCCGTCGCCGACCCGCCCGCCGTGCGCTGGACGCGAGGGCTCTACCTGCGGCTGCTCGACCGCGCGGGCCGGGCGCCGCGTCTCGTGATGGCTGCGGGACTCGCGGCGACACTCGCCGGGGCGGCGCTGGTGCCGGGGCTCGGCCTGTCCTTCCTCCCCGACCTGCGGGAGGGGCACCTGATCCTGCACATGGTCGCCGCCCCGGGCACCTCGCTGACGGAATCGCAACGGCTCGGCACGCTCATCACCGCCGAACTGAAGGGCATTCCCGGCGTGCGCGCCGTCGCCTCCCAGATCGGCCGGGCCGAGGCGGGCGAGGATACGGCCGGCCCGCATTACAGCGAGATCCATATCGACCTCGAACACGGACTCGACGGTGCGGCGCAGCGGGGTATCGAGGGGCGGATCCGCGAATTGATCGCCGGGTTTCCGGGGCCCGCCTTCTCGCTGAAATCCTTCCTCACCGAGCGCATCGAGGAGGTGATCTCGGGCTTCACCGCTCCGGTCGTCGTCAACGTCGTCGGCAACGATCTCGACCGGATCGAGGCCGCTGCCCGTGCCGTCGCGCGGGAACTCGCGGAGGTGCGGGGCGCCCGCGACGTGCAGCAGGCCGCCCCGGCCGGGCTGCCGCAGCTGACGGTCGCCCTGCGGCAGGTCGATCTGCGCCATTGGGGCCTCGACGCCGTGGACGTGCTGGAGACCGTCCGCACCGCCTACCAGGGCGACGTCGTCGGCCAGACCTACCGGGGCAATGCCGTGTTCAACGTCATCGTCCTGCTCGACGGGCGCTCCCGCGACCGGCTGAGCCTCGTTGGGGACCTGCCCCTGCGGACCCCCGGCGGGCGCTATCTCCGGCTGTCGCAGGTGGCGGACGTGTACGAGAGCACCGGGCGCTATCAGGTGCAGCACCAGGGCGCGCAGCGGGTGCAGGCGGTCACCGCCAACGTCGTCGGGCGGGACGTGGCGGGGTTCGTCGCGGCGGCCAAGCGCAAGATCGCGAAGGAGGTGCGGCTGCCCGCAGGCGTCTACGTCACCTTCGCGGGGGCGGCCGAAGCCCAAGCGCGGGCGCGGCGCGATCTCCTGTTCCACACGGCCCTTGCCGGGTTCGGCATCGTGGTGCTGCTGGCCGTCGTCACGGGCTCTGGGGCGAACCTCACTCTGGTGCTCGCCAACCTCCCCTTCGCCTTCGTCGGCGGGGTCGCGGCCGTCGTGATGACCGGGGGCACCCTGTCCCTCGGCTCCATCGTGGGTTTCGTCACGCTGGCGGGCATCTCGCTGCGCAACAGCGTGATGATGATCGCCCATTACGAGCAGATGGTCACCCGCGACGGCCGTCCCTGGAACGCGGCCACCGTCGCGGAGGGCGCCGCCGACCGGATGGTGCCGATCCTGATGACCTCCCTCGTCACCGGCCTGGGGCTCCTGCCCCTCGCGCTCGGCGCCGGGGAGCCCGGCCGCGAGATCGAGGGCCCGATGGCGGCCGTGATCCTCGGCGGCCTCGTCACCTCGACCGTGCTCAACCTGACGATCCTGCCGATCCTCGCCAGGCGCTTCGCGCGCTTCCGGCGGGACGAGGACATCGCGGAAGCGACCTGAACCTCTACTGCGTGCGCATGATCTGGATCACCGCCGGGGTGATGATCACCACGAACAGCACCGGCAGGAAGAACAGGATCATCGGCACCGTCAGCTTGGGCGGCAGGGCGGCGGCCTTCTTCTCGGCTTCGATCATGCGCGCGTCGCGGCTTTCCTGCGCGAGCACACGCAGCGCCTGACCCACGGGCGTGCCGTAGCGCTCCGCCTGGCTGAGGGCGATGGCCACCGACTTCACCGGCTCCAGGCCGGTGCGCATCACGAGGTTCTCGTAAGCTTGGCGGCGGTCCGGCAGGAACGACATCTCGGCCACCATCACCGCCAGCTCCTCGGCGAGGACGACGGACGAGACCGCGATCTCGGTGCTCACCTTCCGGAAGGCGTTCTCGATGGCCATACCCGATTCGACGCAGATCAGCGTCAGGTCGAGGGCGTCGGGCCACGCCTTGCGGATCTCGGTCTGGCGCTTCTTGGCGGCATTCACGAGGAACAGTTCCGGCGCCTTGATGCCCATGAACGCCGCGCCGATCGTCATGGCGACGCGGGTCAGGAACGTGACGTCGACCGCCTCCAGGATGAACAGGTAGAAGATCGCCAGGATGCTGGCGCCCACCGGCGTCACGAGGCGGAAGAACAGGAAGGCGGTTTCCGCGCCCTGGCCGCGATAGCCCGCCATCAGGAGCTTGCGCTTGGCGGTGTCCGTGCCGAGCCATCGGCGCAGATTGTACCGCTCCACGATCTCCTTCATGTACGCCTTGGGCTCGGTGCGCAGGCTGCCCTTGGTCGTCAGCTTCTCGCGCTCGCGGCGGCGGATGATCTCGCGCTCGTCGCTCACGAGCTTCATCCGCTTGCCGAGCTTGTCCGGCTCCAGAAAGGGCTGTGCCACGGCGAAGGCCGTGGCCGCGGCGGCGATGGCCGCCAGCGCGCTGCCCACGAAGCGCGGATCGAACAGCTTTGCGGCGATCTCCTCGACCATGCCGTCCCCGTCAGATTTCGAAGGCGATCATCTTCTTGATGACCAGAATGCCCATGGTCATCCAGATCGCCGAGCCCACCAGGGCGATCTTGCCGGCGTCGGTCGTCCAGAGCAGCGAGATGTAGTCCGGGCTCGTCAGCGTGGTGATGCCCGCCACGCCGAAGGGCAGGGCGGCGATGATCGAGGCGGAGGCCTTGGCCTCCATGCTCATCGCCTGGATCTTGCCGCGCATCTTGGCCCGGTCGCGCAGCACTCGCGACAGGTTGTTCAGCGCCTCGGAGAGGTTGCCGCCCGATTGCTGCTGGATGTTGATGACGATCGAGAAGAAGTTCACCTCGGCCGTCGGCACCCGCTCGTGCAGGCGGGACACCGCGTCGCCGAGGGACAGGCCGAGGGCCTGCGTCTCAACCACGGTGCGGAACTCGCCGCGCAGGGGTTCCTCCGCCTCGCGGGAGACCATGCGGAAGCAATCGCCGACCGGGATGCCGGTCTTGATGCCGCGCACCACCACGTCGACGGCGTTGGGCAGTTCCTTGTTGAACTTCGCGATCCGGCGCAGGCGCAGGTGACGCAGCAGGAAAGGCGGCAGGCCGAACGCGCCGAAGAACACGCCGCCCAACGCCGCGAACGGGCTATCCGTCAGCAGGAACAGCAGGAAGCCGACGATCACGCCGAAGACGCCGGAATAGGTCCAGTAGGTCTTCGGGGTCCAGTCGAGCCCCGCGCGGGCGAGCTTCAGGTCCAGCGTGACCTTGGTCGCGCCCTTGGCCTTCGCCTCGATCTCGCCCAGCGTCTTGGCGACCTGATCGCGCCGGTTGACGTTCACGGACCGGCCCGCTGCCGTCACGGGGGCGACGGCGATGACCTTCAGGCGCTTACCCGCCCGCCGCTGCCCCGGCATCAGGGCGATGATCGCGGCATAGGTCAGGAGGGCGATGGCGAGCCCTGCGAGCCCTGCGGCAACGGGCAGTCCAGGAAAGAGCGAATCGAGATCGGGCATGGCCTCATGCCCCTTCGACGACTTCGGAGGCGTCGAGCGCCGCGCCGAGGCGGCCTTCGAGGCCGTAATAGCGGGCGCGCTCCCAGAAGCGTGGGCGGCCCACGCCCGTGGAGCGATGGCGGCCGATGATCTTGCCGTTCGCGTCTTCGCCGAGGATATCGTAGAGGAAGATATCCTGGGTGGTGATGACCTCCCCCTCCATCCCCAGCACCTCGGTGATGTGGGTGATGCGGCGCGAGCCGTCGCGCAGGCGGGTCGCCTGAACGATCACGTCGATCGAGCCGCAGATCATCTCGCGCAGAGTCCGTGAGGGCAGGGTGAACCCGCCCATGGAGATCATCGATTCGATACGCGACAGGCACTCGCGCGGGCTGTTGGCGTGCAGCGTGCCCATCGAGCCGTCGTGGCCGGTATTCATGGCCTGGAGGAGATCGAACGCCTCCGGGCCGCGCACCTCGCCGACGATGATCCGCTCGGGCCGCATACGCAGGCAGTTCTTGACGAGGTCGCGCATCGTCACCTGCCCCTGACCCTCCATGTTGGGCGGGCGGGTTTCCAGGCGCACCACGTGCGGCTGCTGCAATTGCAGCTCTGCCGCGTCCTCGCAGGTGATGACGCGCTCGTCGTGCTCGATATAGGCGGTCAGGCAGTTCAGCAGCGTCGTCTTGCCGGAGCCGGTGCCGCCGGAGATGACGACGTTGCAGCGCGACTGGCCGATGATCTTCAGGACCTCGGCCCCCTCGGGCGAGATCGCGCCGAAGCGGACGAGCTGGTCGAGGGTCAGCTTGTCCTTCTTGAACTTACGGATCGTCAGGGCCGGTCCGTCGATGGCCAGCGGCGGGGCGATGACGTTGACGCGGGAGCCGTCGGGCAGGCGCGCGTCACAGATCGGCGAGGCGTCGTCCACGCGCCTTCCCACCTGACTCACGATACGCTGGCAGATGTTCATCAACTGCTGGTTGTCGCGGAACCGCACGCTGGTGAGCTGGATCTTGCCCGCAACTTCGATGAACGTCCGGCCCGCGCCGTTGACCATGATGTCGGCGATGTCGTCCCGCGCCAGCAGAGGCTCCAGCGGGCCGTAGCCGAGCACGTCGTTGCAGATGTCGTCGAGCAGCTCCTCCTGCTCGGAAATCGACAGGACGATGTTCTTGAGCCCGATGATCTCCGTGACGATGTCGCGAATTTCCTCGCGCGCGGTCTCCGCGTCGAGATGGGCGAGCTGCGTGAGGTCGATCGCCTCGATGAGGGCGCCGAAGATCAGGCTCTTGGTACGGTAGTATTCGTCCGAACGCGGGGCCTCGACCACGATCGGAGCCGGAGCGCGCGCCTGTGGGGGCGCCTCTCGCGCGGGCGATGGCGCGGGGGCGGGCTGCTGCAGCGTCCGCGCCTGGGGGATGGGCGGAGGCGTGGGCGTCGAACCGGATTGCCGTCTACCGAACATGATCGTTGCGGACCCGCATCACGAGGCCTTGCGGCGGGCGGCGAGCTTGGCGAGCAACGGCTCGAGCAGGCTCGCGCCCCCGCTCTTGCGCCGCGTCTCCACCCGGCCGATGGCGGCGGCAGCGAGATCGTTGAACAGCTCGGCCACCTTCGAGCCGGGCTGTACCTCCGCGATCATCTGGCCGTTGTTGGCGGCGGTGCCGAACAGGGCCGGATCGAAGGGAATGGTCGCCGCCAGCGGCACGTCGAGGGCCTTGGCGAACTCGGTGGCGCCGATCTCCGGCCGCTTGGCCATGCCGCTGCCGTTCAGCAGCACGCGCGGCGGCGCGTCGTTGGGACGGCCGTGCTTGAGGGCGCCGAGCAGGTTCTTGGCGTTCCGCAGGGAGGCGAGATCCGGCCCGGCGACGACGAGGATCTCATCGGAGGCCGCCAGCACGCGCTTCGTCCAGGCGTTCCACTGATGTGGAACGTCGAGGACGAGGCAGGGCACCGTCGCCCGCAGGTGCTCGATCAGCGTGTCGAAGGCGGGCTCGGTGAGGTCGATGGTCCGGTCCAGGCTCGCGGGGGCCGAGAGCAAGCTGAGGTTGTCGCTGCACTTCGAGAGCAGCCGCTCCACCAGGGCGGCGTCGAGGCGCTCGGGGGCGAAGACGGCCTCCGCGATGCCCTGGGGCGGATCCTGGTTGAAGTTCAGGGAGGCGGTGCCGAAGGCGATGTCGAGATCGGCGATCACGGTCGGCACGCCCTGGCTGCGCGCGACGGACCACGCCAGATTGTGCGCCACGGTCGAGGCGCCGATGCCTCCGCGCACGCCGAACACGGAAATCGTGCGCCCGATGGGCTTCACACCGGAGGCGGTGAACATCTCCGAGATGGAGGCGATCAGCGTCAGGGGATCGACCGGCGCCATCAGATAGTCGGACACGCCCCGCTGCAGCAGCTGCCGGTAGAGCGTCACGTCGTTGAGATGGCCGATGACGACGACGCGGGTGCCCTCGTCGCAGACCTCGGCCAGGGCATCGAGGCATTCCAGCGGCTTCGAGCGGGCGCCCTGCACCTCGATGATGATGACGTTCGGGGTCGGCGCGTGCCGGAAAGCCTCGATCGCCGCCGCGCCGCCGCCCATGCGAACCTTCACGCGGGCGCGCTGCAGCCGCCGGTCCTCGGCGGCGGCCTCGATCATGGCCGCCGTCTCCGACAATTCGCAGAAGGCCTGGATCGTGATCCGGGGAACCGGGGCGATCACCCGTTCGGCCGTCTCGCTCTGCTCCGCCATCACGGGACTCTCGGGGTTGGAACGCAAGGTGGCGCCGGAACCGTGCCGCCCCGGCGGGAGAACTCAGTTGCCGACCTGGGACTTCACGGATGCCTGACCATCCTGACGCCACTGGGTTGACGGATCCTTGCCTTCGCGCAGCTGGCCGACGTCGCGGATACGCCGCACGCTGTCGATCCGGCCCTCCGGGCGGCCGCGCACGAGGTCGATCGGGTCTGCGACCTGGGCCGCCACCATCGCCTGTGTGGAGCAGCCGAGGTTCCAGACCGGGCGGTTGCTGTTGTCGAAGGAGAAGTTGCTGGCGCCGAGATCCTGGGGCCAGGTTCCGCAGGCATCGGCCACCTTGGCCTGCATGCGCGTGAAGGTCAGGCGGATCGGCGCCGCGAGGTCGGGGGCGGCGGCGGCGTAGACTGAGGTGGAGACGGTGCCGCGGGGCACGCCGTCCTCCGCCGCCCGGCGTAGCAGCAGGGAGGCGGTGCGCTCGGTCGCGGTCGCGCGGGCCGGAGGCAGGCCGCGTGGTACCTCCATCAGCATCCCGCCCCGGCCGTAGCGCCGGTATTCGAGCATGAAGGCGTCCACGTCGTCGGCTTGGCGCGGGTCGAGATGGCCGGGGCCGGTGGGGAACACGTCGAGGCTACGGGCGCCGTCCGTCAGCACGATGGGGTGGCGCGCGCGATAATCGGACGCGCCGATCGCCCCCGTGGTGATCGGGGGTTCGGCCTTGCAGGCTCCGGCGAGCGCCGCGAGGGCGCAGGCGCAGAGCAGGGAGAGCCGCATCCGGGTGGGGCTGTGCGAGGCGGTCATTGCACTACTCGACGATGAAGCCGACGCGGCCACGGTAGGTGGGGGCGATCGGCGCGGCGCCGACCTTGCCGTAGAGGCGGTTGAACTGGCCGAGCAGCACGGCCTGGGTATCGGGCGTGTCGACGAAGTTGTCGTCGGGGCGGCTCACCTGGCGCGGCTCCACCGGCTTGGCGATGAAGGGCGTGACCATGATCATCAGCTCCGTCTCCTGCCGCTGGTAGTCGCGGGAGCGGAACAGGGCGCCGAGGATCGGCAGGTTGATCAGGCCCGGCAGGCCGCTGAGCGCCTGCTTGTTGACCTGCTGGATCAGGCCCGCCGTCATCATCACGCCGCCGGAGGGCAGCTCCACCGTCGTCTCCGAGCGGCGCACGCGGGTGCCGGGGATGGCGGTCGTGGTGCCGTTGGGGTTGGTGTAGTTGAAGCTGGTCTGCGGATCGATCTCGGTCACGTCGGTGCCGACGCGGATCGAGATGCGGTTGTCGGCCAAAACCACGGGGGTGAAGTTCAGCGCGACGCCGTAGGGCTTGAAGGCGATGCCGGGCGGCGGACACAGGCCACCGACGCAGGCCGCCGCGTTGGACGGCACGGGGAATTCGCCGCCTGCCAGGAACTTGGCGGCTTCGCCCGAGATCGCCGTCAGGGTCGGCTCGGCCAGCACGCGGGAGACGCCCGCCTGCTCGAACGCCTTGAGGGTCGCCTGCAGTGAGAAGCCGCCGCCCTGGATCGAGGCCTGGATCTGGTTGCCGGCCGGCGTCGTCCCGCCGGTGATCGGGAAGGGCAGCGCGTTGACGAAGCCGGGGGCGGTGGCCGAGCCGAGCGGGTTCAGCGCCGACCAGTTGCCGGTCATGTTGATCCCGAACTGCTTCAGGACGTTGCGCGACACCTCCATCACGGTGACGCGCAGCATCACCTGATCCTTGTTGCGGATCGTGAGGTTGTTGATCACCGCGCCGCGCGCGCCCGCCGCGACGCCGCCGGTGGACCCCCCGCCCGAGGCCCCGCCGCTGCCGAGCCCGACGAAGGCGTTGGCGATGTCGATGGCCTGCTGCGCCTCCGCCGAGGAGCCGACCGAACCCGAGAGCAGCACCGAGGCGCCGGACGAGCGCACGTCGAACTTGCCGTTCGGGATGCTCTGCATCAGCAGATCGCGCAGGGTGGAGAGATTCAGGTCGCGGGCGACCGTCACGTCGAGGGCGGCGATCTGGCGGCCCTCCGCATCCATGATGAAGATCGTGGTGGCGCCATCGGCCATGCCGATCACGAACACCTTGCGGGTCGAGCGCACCACCGCGTTGGCCACGGCGGGGTTGGCGACGAACACCTCCTTGGCGTCCCGCGGCAGGTCGACGATGATCGAGCGGCCAGCGGTCAGTTCGACCCGTCGGCTGGTGTTGGCCTCCGCCACGCCCACGGTGACGACCGGGGCGGGGCCCACGGTTCCGCGATCCTGCGAGCCGCGCAATTGCGCGCTGGCCGGGCCGGGCACGGCGGCGAGGGCGGCGAGGGCCAGGGCGCCGAGGCGGCGTTGGGCGAGGCGAGAGGGCATGAGGCTGGCTTTCATGGCGCTCACGGCGTGTGCTGGCGGGCGATGCCGAAGCGCACCACGGTCAGGCCCGGATCGACGGCGGGCTGTTCCTCGGGCGCGGCCGAAGCGGTGTCCTGGCCATGCCCGGCATCGGCGAGGCTGCGCAGGGCCAGGGAGAGCGAGCCGATCTTTTGGGCGAGGGTCACCGTCTCCGCCTGGGCGGGGGTGAGGGCGAGGGTCGCCGTCTCGCCCGTGACGACGTTGGTGCCGTTCTTTTCCTGGATGAGCTGACCCACGGCCAGCACCCGGATGTCCCGCAGGATCGTCTGCGAGAGCTGGACATCCGTTCCCGAATTCTTGGACGCCGCGTCGTCGCGATAGGTGCGGATCACGTCCACCCGGTCGTTGGGCAGGATGAAGCCGCCCGCCGAGTTGGTGCCACGGCTGTCGGTGACGATGGCCACCGCCCGCATCCCGGCAGGCAGGATCGCGGCCATGAAGCCGCTCTCGGGGCGGACCAGCTTCTGGGCCCGGATCGGCTCACCCGCCAGAAAGGCCGAGCGCACCGTGGCGCCGATGGTCGTTTCGAGGGCGTTGGGATGGTCTTTCCGCGTGACGAAGCCGGGCGAGAGGGCCGAGTCCGGCCAGGGTTGCCAGCGCAGGTCGGCAGCCTGGAGCACCTGCCCCATCGGCTCGTCGGCGGCGGCCACGAGCACATCGCTGACCGGCGGCGGGGGCGCCTGGACCACCTTCTCCGGCGGCGGGGGCGGCGGCGGGGGGCTGCCTCCCATCAGGTAGGCGGCCCCGCTGCCCGCGAGGAGGGCGATGCCGAGGACGGCGAGGCGGGCGGGTTTCATCGGGCTTCCGGTCGAACCTGGAATCGAGGGGACGCCGGGTCGGCGAACATGACCGAGAGTTGCGCCGGATTGGTGTAAACATGGTTAAGTCTTATTGACCGAGGCCTCCGAATACCGCGCGAGAGGTGTCGCAAACCGTCACACATGCGCGTTCGCCGCCGTGGCGCCCTCCCGAGGCTTGGCCTATCCTTTCGCTCTACCCGGCCCGTCAGCAGGCCGGGGCGATCAGGACAATGGGATGAGACGCATGGTGAAGGGTATCGGCGGCGCGACTTTCGCGGCCGCCCTTGCGGGTTCGGTGCTCGGTTCGGGCCCCGCCGCGGCACAGGCTCCGGCGCAGGAAGCCTATTCGGGCAACGTCGTGAAGATCGGCATCCTCAACGATCAGTCCGGCCTCTACGCCGAGTTCGGCGGCGCGGGCTCCGTCGAGGCCGCGAAGATGGCCGTCGAGGATATGGGCGGAAAGATCGGCGGCGTGCCGATCGAGATCGTTTCCGCCGACCACCAGAACAAGCCCGACATCGCTTCGGCCATCGCACGGCAATGGTACGACCGCGACGGCGTCGATGCGATCATGGAACTGACGACCTCTTCGGTGGCGCTGGCGGTGCAGGGCCTTTCCAAGGAAAAGAAGAAGATCACCATCACCACCGGGGCCGCCTCCAGCGACCTCACCGGCAAGGCCTGCACGCCCTACGGCTACCATTGGGCCTACGACACCCATGCGCTCGCCGTCGGCACGGGCGGGGCGCTGACGCGGGCGGGCGGCAAGACGTGGTTCTTCCTCACCGCCGACTACGCGTTCGGCACTGCGCTCGAGAATGACACCACCGCCGTGGTGAAGGCCAATGGCGGCAAGGTGGTGGGCTCCGTGCGCCATCCCCTGTCGGGCCAGGACTTCTCGTCCTTCCTGCTCCAGGCTCAAGGGTCGAAGGCGCAGGTGATCGGGCTCGCCAATGCCGGCCTCGACACGTCGAACTCGATCAAGCAGGCGGCGGAATACGGCATCACCGATGGCGGCCAGAAGCTCGCCGCCCTGCTCTTCACCCTGTCCGAGGTCCACGGCCTCGGGATCAAGGCGGCCCAGGGCCTGACCCTCACCGAGGGCTGGTACTGGGACCTCAACGACGAGACCCGCGCCTTCGGCCAGCGCTTCATGAAGCGCACCAACCGGATGCCGAACATGATCCAGACCGGTACCTACTCCGCCGTGTTGTCCTACCTCAAGGCGGTGAAGGCGGCGGGCACGGACGAGACCGATGCAGTCAACGCCAAGTTGAAGTCGCTGCCGGTGGACGACGTGTTCACCCGTAACGGCCACGTCCAGCAGACGGGCCTGATGGTGCACGACATGTACCTGTTCGAGATCAAGAAGCCCGCCGATTCCAAGGGCGAGTGGGATCTCTACAAGCTCGTCTCCACCATCCCCGGCAAGGAAGCCTACGCGTCCGAGGCCGAAAGCGGGTGCCCGCTTGTGACGGGGAAGTAGAAGGTCTTCAGAGGGCCAGTCCCACACTGGCCCTCTCACGTCCTCGTTTCGGGTTTGCGCGTCGCGGTGCCGGAACGGCAGCCGACCGGACCGAACGCCTACCCGGCCCAAACCTCCCGGTACAGCACCGCGATCTCTTCCGCGTCCGGCACACGCGGGTTGTTGCCCGGCGAGCCGGAGGCGAGAGCCTGTTCGGCCATGGTCGGGATCAGCTTCTCCCACTTCGCGGCGTCGAGGCCGTATTCCTGCGGGCTCGGCACGTCGAGGTCGTCGTTCAGGGCGCGCAGCTCGTTCACCAGGGCTTCCACCGCGGCCTCGTCGCTTGCGCCGCATTTCACGCCCATCGCACGGGCGCAGGCGGCGTAGCGGGCGACCGCCCCCGGCGCCGAGAAGGCCGTGACGGCGGGCAGCAGCATCGCGTTCGACAGGCCGTGGGCCACATGGAAATGCGCGCCGATCGGGCGGCTCATCCCATGGACCAGGGCGACGGAGGCGTTCGAAAAGGCGATGCCGGCCTGCGTCGCGCCGAGCATCATCGCCTCGCGGGCGGCGCGATCGCCGGGATCGGTCCAGACCCGGCGCAGGTTCGGGGCGATCAGCCCCATGGCTTGAAGGGCGAGCCCGTCCGAGAAGATGTTCGACCGGCGCGAGACATAGGCTTCGATGGCATGGGTGAGGGCGTCGATGCCCGTATCCGCCGTCAGCCGCTTCGGCTTGGTGAGGGTCAGTTCGTAATCGACCAGGGCCGCCACCGGCAGGTAGGCGAGGCCGATGCAGAGCATCTTCTCATCGCTCGACTCGTCGGTGACGATGGTGAAGCGCGTCGCTTCGGAGCCCGTGCCCGCCGTGGTCGGGATGGCGACGATGGGCAGGCCTGCCTCGTCCTGCAGGTGAGGTGCCTTGTAGCGGCGCATCGGACCGCCGTGGCGGGCGAGCACCGCCACGGCCTTTGCCGTGTCCATGGGCGAGCCGCCGCCGAAGCCGACGACGCAGTCGTGGTCTCCCGCCTGCAAGGCCGCGAGGGCCGCATCGACCGAGGTCACCGTCGGATCCGGCACCGTCTCGGAGAAGATCCGCGCCTTCATCCCGGCCGCGGCCAGCCGCTCCGTCAGGGTCGCCGCCGCGCCGTTGCCGGCGAGGAACGGATCGGTGACGACGAAGGGGCGCGAGAGGCCGAGTTGGCCGAGCACCTCCGGCAGCAGCCGGGAGGCGCCGGCGCCGATGCGCATGAGCCGGGGCAGGGCGATCGAGGCGACCATGGGATCCTCCATGCGGCCCGCTTGAGCGGGTCCATCCACCTGTTTCCATAGGCGTCCGGTAGGCCGGACGGAACCGGGAAGGCTGACAGGTTGAGAGCTTCGCCTGTGTCCTTGCGCACGCCGTCGGCTGAACCGCTTCCACCGCCGCGCGTTCGAAGCCGGATTGCTGCATTGCAAAAACAAGCGTTGTGACGGGTCCGCGTACTCCCGATCTTCCTTTTTCAAGACAGGAGGCCGACATGAGCGAGCATCCCCACGGATCAGAGTCCCATAACCCCGCGACTGCGGTGCCCGAGCATTCCTCGGACGCGGCCGGACCCGCGACCGCCCGGTTCGCGGGCCAAGTGCTGGCCGGGCCCAAAACGGAGAAGACCGTGGCGCTGGCCCTTCAGGGTGGCGGCGCGCATGGCTCCTTCACCTGGGGCGTGCTCGACGCGCTGATCGAGGATGGGCGGCTCGGCTTCGAGGCGCTGACGGGCGCAAGCGCCGGGGCGATGAATGCCGTCGTCATGGTGGACGGTTGGTTGAAGGGCGGGCCGGATGGCGCCCGCGAGGGGCTCGAGCAGTTCTGGCGTGAGGTGAGCCTCGACGGCGATCTCGGGCCGACGCAGCGCCAGTTCGTCTCGGGCCTGCTGAGCCTGTGGAAGGGCAACCCCATCGCAGAGTTCTGGGCCAAGGCGCTGACGCCGAGCCCCTACGTCACCAACCCGCTCAACATCAATCCGCTGCGCAAGGCGCTGGCGGCACAGGTGGATTTCGAGCGACTGCGCGACTCGCAGACGGCGGGCGTGTTCGTGTCCGCCACCAATGTCTGGACGGGCAAGCTCGCCGTGTTCGAGCGCGACGCGCTCACGGTCGATCACCTGATGGCCTCGGCCTGCCTGCCCACCGTGTTCCAGGCCGTGGAGATCGACGGCGTGCCCTATTGGGACGGCGGCTATCTCGGCAATCCGCCGCTCTATCCGCTCTACCGGGGAGCGCAGACACGGGACATCCTGCTCGTGCAGATCAATCCCGTCGAGCGGCGGGAGACGCCGCGCACCGAAGCCGAGATTCGCGACCGCCTGAACGAGATCACCTTCAACGCCAACCTGATGCGCGAATTGCGCGCCATCGACTTCATCGACGGCCTGATCGAGGAAGGCACGCTCGCCCGCAACGGCTACGAGCGCGTGCTGATCCACCGGATCGACGGCACCGACGCGCTGGAGGATTACAACGCCGCCTCCAAGCTCGATGCCCGCTGGAAGGTCTTCTGCCGCCTGCGCGACAAGGGCCGCGCGGCCGCCCAGGCCTGGCTCGGCGAGCATCTGGACCAGGTCGGGCATCGCTGCACCATCGACCTGCAGCAGGCCTATCAATAGTCTGGCGACGACCCGGCCGGGATTAATCCGGCCGCCCCGGGCGTTCACTGTCCATGCGCGATGAGAATGCCCTTCCGGACATCGTCGATCTGCTGGTGCCGCTCCGGCGCTATGCCCGTGCCCTGACACGGGATGCCTTGCGGGCCGACGACCTCGTCCATGACACCCTGGTGCGTGCGCTCGAGGCGAAGGGGACGTTGCGCCCCAACACCAACCTGCGCACCTGGATGATGACGGTGCTGCACAACGTCTTCATCGACGAGCAGCGCCGCCGTCAGGTCGAGGTGCGCCATGCCGACGCCCTCGTGCGGATGCATGACGAGACGAGCCCGCCTGCCCAGGAGGGCCAGGTGCGGCTCGCGCAGATCCGCGAAGCCTTCGCCACCTTGCCCGAAGAGCAGCGCGCCGCGCTCCACCTCGTGACCATTGAGGGCATGGCCTATGCCGATGCGGCGGCGGTCCTCGGCATTCCCATCGGGACGCTGATGTCGCGGCTCGGCCGCGGTCGTGCCGCCCTGCGCGCCTTCGAGGAGGGCGCGCGGCCCGGGCGCGAGACCGATGATGCGCCGAGCGCAGCCCGGACTCCCCGGCCGCCTCTGCGCCTCGTGTCCGGCAATGGCACGCCCCGGCGTGCCGCAGGCGATTCGTGATCTGGGGGCGCTCCGCCGCCCCATTCCCGGAAGCCCGTCATCCAGGACGAGTCGCCGGATACCGTAAGGAAGCCACCGATGATCGATCCGATCACAGACAGCGATCTCATCGCCTTCGTCGACGGGCAGCTCGACCCGATGCGCCGCCTTGAGGTGGAAGCGCATCTGGCGGCCCATCCCGAAGCTGCTGCCCGCGTCATGGCCGATTTTCACGATCGCGACGCCCTGCGCGCCAGCTTTCGCGAGCGGATGGGGCCGGGGCCCGACCGCAACGTCACCCTGGCGCGGCGCCTCGACCGGTCGCTCCGCTGGGGCCGCGTCGCCTCGCGCATGAAGCGGGCGGCGGCCATCGTCGTGCTGGTCGGCGCCGGTTGGCTCGCCCATGACGAGATCGGTCGCTTCGGCGTGCCCGATACGCTGGCTTCCACGGTCGACGCCAGCCTCGTGGAGGATGCGCGGCAGGCCCGCGCCGTCGCCCTGCTGCGCGCAACGACGGCGGCCGATGCCGCCGCCTACGACCGCGACCGTCTCCGCGCGGCGACCGGCGTCGAGCTGCCGCCCCTGCCCGAGGGTTGGCGCGTGCGTGACCTTCAGGTCTTCCCCTCCCGCCATGGCACCGGCATCGAAGTCTCCTTCGAGGCCGAATCCCTCGGCGAGGTCTCCCTCTTCGCCACCCGCGCCGATGGCCGCTCCGGCCCGTCCATGCTCGGCGACACGGCCGGGGGCCGGGTCTTCGCCTGGACGGCGGGGGGCAATGCCTACGCGGTCAGCGGCCCCGAGCGGGACGCCGTTCTCCAGCGCGCGGCGAGCCTGCTCGGGGGCTGAGCACCCTCGACAGGGCGGCCCGCTTGGTGCGAAACACGAGCCATGCGGGCGGCATCGGAAGACGGCGAGGGGCTTCGGGCCCTGTTCGAGGCGGCCCTGTCCGCCCGTGAGCGGGCCTATGCGCCCTATTCCCGGTTCAGCGTCGGCGCGGCCCTGCGCGACGAGACCGGCACCCTCCATTCCGGCTGCAACGTCGAGAACGCGGCCTATCCGGTCGGCACCTGCGCCGAGGCCGGGGCCATCGCCGCGATGGTCGCGGGCGGCGGGCGCCGGATCATGGAGATCCTCGTCTGCGCCGACGGGACCGTACCCGTGACACCCTGCGGGGCCTGCCGCCAGCGCATCCGTGAATTCGCCGGGCCGGACGTCGCGATCCATGCCGCCGGGCCGGACGGTCCGTTGGCCCGCTACACCCTCGACGTCCTGCTTCCGGCCTCCTTCGGCCCGGAGACCTTGCCGTGAGCGAGGCCGCCCTCGCCACCCTGCGGCAGGCGGGTTTCGACGGGCCCTATGCCTGCGCCATCGTCTGCGGCACCGGCCTCGGCGCGCTGGCTGCCGGGCTCGATGAACCGCTGAGCCTCGACTACGCTGCGATCCCCGGCTTCCCGGGGGCGGGGGTCAGCGGCCATCGCGGACGGCTCCACCGGGGTCTGATCGCCGGGCGGCCGGTCCTGATCTTCGAGGGACGCGCCCATGCCTATGAGGCGGGTGACCCCGCCGTGATGCGTGTTCCGCTCACCTGCGCCCGCGAGCTGGGTGCGCGCGCGCTGCTGCTGACCAACGCCGCCGGGTCGCTGCGGCCGGAGGTGGGGCCGGGCCGCCTCGCTCTGCTCGCCGACCACATCAATCTCTCGGGCATGAACCCGCTGATCGGCGAGGCGAGCGACGCCCGCTTCGTCCCGATGACCGATGCCTACGATCCGGCCCTGCGCGTCGCCCTCGCGGCGGCGGCGCGGGCGGAAGGGATCCCGCTCGCCGAGGGCATCTATGCGTGGTTCTCCGGCCCCAGCTTCGAGACGCCCGCCGAGGTCCGGATGGCGGGCATCCTCGGCGCCGACCTCGTGGGCATGTCGACGGTGCCCGAGACCATTCTCGCCCGCTTTCTCGGCCTGCCGGTCGCCGCGATCTCGGCGGTGACGAACCTGGCCGCCGGGATCGCGGGCGGGGCCCCCCATCACGCCGAGACCAAGGCGGTGGCCGCCGCTGCGTCGGGCGACCTCGCCCGGCTGGTGCGCGCCTTCGCCGCCGCCCTTCCCGAGCCGGGAGAAGCCCCATGACGACCGACGAATCCCGCGCCGTCGCCGAACGGGCGCTCGCCCTTCTCGACCTGACTGATCTCAGCGACACCTGCACGCAGACGAAGGTCGACGCCCTGTGCCGGGATGCCCGCGCCGGGCACGTGGCGGCGATCTGCGTCTGGCCTTCCTTCGTCGCGCAGGGCGAGCGGGCGCTCTCCGGCAGCGGCATCCGCATCGCCACGGTGATCAACTTTCCCGAGGGCGGCGAGGATGCGGCCCGCGCCGCCGACGATGCCGCCGAGGCGTGTCGCGATGGGGCGGGGGAGATCGATCTCGTCCTGCCCTATCGCGCCTTTCTGCGCGGCGAGGAGGCCGTGGCCCGCGATTGCGTCGAGGCCGTGCGCGAGACCTGTCCCGATGCCCTGCTCAAGGTGATCCTGGAGACCGGCGAGTTGCGCTCGCCCACCGCCATCCGCGCTGCGGCCGATCTCGCGCTGGCGGCGGGCGCCGACTTCCTGAAGACCTCCACCGGTAAGAGCCCCGTCTCGGCGACGCCAGAGGCCGCGCGCATCCTGCTCGATGCGGTCCTGGCCTCGGGACGCCCCGCGGGGGTGAAAATCTCCGGCGGCCTGCGCAGCGTCGCGGATGCCGCCACCTATCTGGCCCTCGCCGACCGGGCGATGGGCCCGGCCTGGGCTCGGCCCGCCACCTTCCGGCTCGGGGCGAGCAGTCTGTTCGGCGTTCTGATGCAGGCTCGGGAGGGCTGAAAGGTGCGCCTGCCGCAGGAGACCATCCGCACCAAGCGCGATGGAGGCCGTCTCTCGGACGAGGAGATCGCGGAATTCATCACCGGCCTCACCGAGGGGGCGGTGACGGAGGGGCAGGCGGCGGCCTTCGCCATGGCGGTGTTCTTCCGTGGGCTTTCCGTTCCCGAGCGGGTCGCCCTGACGCGGGCGATGATGCGCTCGGGTGACGTGCTGGCCTGGGATCTCCCCGGCCCCGTCTTGGATAAGCACTCCACCGGGGGCGTGGGCGATACGGTGAGCCTGCCCCTGGCGCCGATGGTGGCGGCCTGCGGCGGCTACGTGCCGATGATCTCGGGCCGGGGCCTCGGCCATACCGGCGGCACCCTCGACAAGCTCGCCAGCATCCCCGGCTACGAGGTGGCACCCGAACCCGACCTGTTCCGGCGGGTGGTGTGTGAGGTCGGCTGCGCCATCATCGGCCAGACCGAGCGCATGGTCCCGGCCGACAAGCGCCTCTACGCCATCCGCGACGTGACCGGCACGGTCGAATCCCTCGACCTGATCACCGCCTCCATCCTGTCGAAGAAGCTCGCGGCCGGGCTCGGCGGGCTCGTCATGGATGTGAAGCAGGGCTCGGGCGCCTTCATGCAAGAGCTGCCGGACGCACGCGCCCTGGGCGAGAGCATCGTCTCCGTGGCCGTGGGGGCGGGCCTGCCCACCACCGCGCTCATCACCGACATGGATGCGCCGCTGGCCTCCGCCGCGGGTAACGCCGTCGAGGTCGCCTACGCACTCGATTATCTCACCGGGGCGCGGCGGGAGCCGCATTTCCACGCCGTCACCCTGGCGCTCGGCGCCGAGATGCTGGTGCTCGGCGGTCTGTCGGCGAGCCGTGGGGAAGCCTCGGCCACGCTCGAGGAGGCCCTAGTCTCGGGCCGGGCGGCGGAGACATTCGCCCGGATGGTCGCCGCCCTGGGTGGCCCGTCGGATTTGATCGAGCGGCACGAGACACATCTGCCCGTCGCGCCCGTCCGCCGCGAGGTGAGGGCCGAGGGCACGGTCGCCTCGGTGGCGACGCGGGAGATCGGGCTCGCGGTGATCGGCCTCGGCGGCGGGCGCACCCGCCCGCAGGACGGCATCGACCCTGCGGTCGGCTTCACGGATCTGGCGCGACCGGGCCAGGCCAGCGGCCTCATCGGCATCGTCCACGCCGCCGATGCGGCGAGCGCCGAACGAGCCGAGGCCGCCCTGCGCGCGGCCTATCGGATGGGCGAGGCCCTGCCGGAACGCCCGGCGATCATCGAGCGGGTCGGCTGACGCAGACGGGGTGGTCGTATCGAACGGCGAAGGGCCGGCGTCGCCGCCGGCCCCTGAACCCCGTCCGCGTGGCGCGGATCAGCGCTGGACGATGACCTTCGTGCCCACCTTGGCGTGGGTGTAGAGGTCCATCACGTCCTCGTTGGTCATGCGGATGCAGCCCGACGACACGGCGGTGCCGATCGTCTCCGGCTCGTTGGAGCCGTGGATGCGGTACATGGTGCCGCCGAGATACATGGCGCGGGCGCCGAGCGGGTTCTCGACACCGCCCTTCATATAGCGCGGCAGGTCGGGACGGCGGCGCAGCATCTCGGCCGGGGGACGCCAATCCGGCCATTCACGCTTCATGGTGATGGTCTGCATACCGCTCCACGTGAAGCCCGGACGGCCGACGCCGACGCCGTAGCGCAGGGCTTGGCCGCCGCCGAGGACGTAATAGAGCCGACGCTCGGCGGTGGAGACGACGATCGTGCCCGCACCGTAGGGGCCGCTATAGGGCACGGTCTCACGGGCAATGGCCGACATCTGCGGCACGGCCGCGCTCTGCTGCAGCGGGTCGGCAGTGGTGAGCGCGGTGTTGACCACCGGCACGGCGGCGGGCTCGACCGCTTGGGGGCGGACGCGCACCGACAGCACGTTGTCGATGGGCTGACGGGTCAGCGGGTCGATCTCGTAGGCGAAGGCAGGCGCGGCGAGAACGGCCGCGCCGGCCAAACCGGCGAGGGCGGGAAGAAAACGACGCATCGAAGCCTCACGAGGGCAGGCGCGGAAATGGCGGAGAACGCAGAAACGCTGGTGGGGCACGATGCCGTGCCGATCCTCACCAACGCCTAAACGCTCCGGCCCCAAAGCCAAGCCTGAATGCCCGGCAAACCTTCGTTCCGCCGCAGCCGTTGTCTCATGGCCACACTGTGGCAGCGTGGCCATAAAATCGATGCAAGTGTGGCGATGAACGCTTTGTGAGCGCTTCTCCACGACGCTGGGATTCCTAGCAGGCCAGAAGGAGGGCCCGCCTCCGATTCGAGCCGATCGGGTTCCGTCCCTCACACCTCGTCGGCGGCGGGGATCCACACGGCGGGCTCGCGCTGCGCCGGGCGGGCCGGGGAGGCGGGCACGCCGCGGATTTGGGCGAGTTCCGCGAGTTCGGGCGCCATGGCGGTGTCGTCCGCCGTCAGGAACAGGCCCCGCGCCCGCGCGGCGCGGCCAAGATCGGAGCGGCTCGTCCAGACGCTCTGTGCCGGGCTGGTCAGCAGAGCCAGCGCCACCGGAGCGAGCCAGAGACCGAGCCAGAGGTTGCCCGCAAAGGCGAGCCCCAGGAGCATCATCGCGCCCACCACCACCGCGTCGGCCTGGAGCCGGAACGCTTCGGCCCACGAGACCTGCCGGTCGTCGCGCTCCTGCGTTTCCCAGCGCACCACCTTGCCGAGGAAGGTCGCGCAGACGGCGCCTGCGGTGAACAGGGTCATGACCGGCCACAGGATCACCCACACGGCCTGTTCCAGCGCCGCGCTGACGAGGAGCCGCCCCGTGCCGCCGAAGGAGGCCCGGCGCTCGCGCGAGGCGAGGACATGGGTGAGGCTCAGGAGCTTCGGCGCTGCCAGAACCGCGACGGTGAGCGCCGCCAGCGCATGGGCTGCCGCGCCCGTCCCGCCGAGCCCGTAGGCCAGGAGGCCGAGATCACCGCTGCGGGCCGCCTGCCACGCGCCGAGGCCGAGGAAGGCGATCCAGAGCGGAAGCACGAAGTAGGAGAGGATACCGACGCCGATATGCCAGCGGCTCGCCCCGGTCAGCCCCGCCCAGGGCAGCACGCGCAGGTGCTGAAGATTGCCTTGGCACCAGCGGCGCTCGCGGCCGAGCAGGTCGATCAGATTGGTGGGCATTTCCTCCCAGGTGCCCCGGAATTCCGGCAGGAGGCGCACCTCCCAGCCGGCCCGCACCATGAGCGCGCCTTCCACGATATCGTGGCACAGGATTTCGCCGCCGAGCGGCGCCCGGCCGGGGAGAACCGGTAGTCCGGCATGGGCGGCAAAGGCCTCGATCCGCAGGATCGCGTTGTGGCCCCAGTAGCTGCCTTCAGGCCCCTGCCACGTCTCCAGGCAGCGCAGAGCCAGCGGCGCGTAGAGCCGCACCGCGAATTGCTGCACCCGGGCGAACAGGGTGTCGCGACCGGCAGCATAGGACACGGTCTGGATCAGGCCGACCTTCGGGCTCGCCTGCATCAGCCGCGCGAGGCGGGTCATCGCCGCGCCGGTCATGAGGCTGTCGGCGTCGAGCACGATCATGAACGCGTATTCGTGGCCGTGGCTCGCACAGAACTCCGCGACGTTGCCCGCCTTGCGCCCGACATTCTCCCGGCGGCGGCGGTAGCGGATGCGCGGCAGATCGGGATCGGCCGAGGCCCAGGCCTGGATGCGCGCGTATTCATGCTCCTCGACGGCGGCGATGGCGCCGTCGCGGGTGTCCGACAGGACGAAGATGTCGATGTCGTCCGTGCCCTCGCGCGCCAGGGAGCGGGCCATCACCCGCAGCCGGGCGAAGACCGCCACGGCATCCTCGGCGTGGATGGCGACGATGGCCGCCGTGCGCCCTTCGCCCTGGGGCATGGGGACGGCGGATTCCGCCGCCCGCTCCAGGGCGGAGGCCGCCCGATCCCCGAGCAGGCCCGCGACGAAGCCGTAGAGGTACTGCCAGGCGGTGAAGGCCTGCCAGCCCATCACCAGGGAGAAGGTGGCGAGCAGCGCCCAGGCGAGGGCATCGCCCGCCGGGTAGGCCGAGGCCGCGAGCCACGCGATGGCTCCGGCGGTGGCGAGGCTCGGAAGGGCCAGGGCGAGGCGCCGGGCCGTCAGGGCGCGTCGGCTCCCGTGCCACGCTTCTGGGAGCGTCGACGGAGCGGGCGGATCGCGGTGAGGAGGGGCGCTGTGAACCATGGGCGCGGGAACTCGACCGAGGCGGACGAACGGCGCACCAACCGGGCGGGCGCCATGGGACGGAACAGTCGGCGCGAGGACAAAGACCCCGCACCCCCGGCACCGCCGGAGGCCGACCGATCGATCCCCCCATGCCGCCACCGCGGTGCGTGCGATGCCTCGCACCGGGCGGCCGGTCAAACTTTGAGTAGTGGTATCGGCATGAATATCGACAGAACGGCGGCGCAAGCTGCCGTTCGGGCGGGATTTTCCGACGCGGAGGGCCGTTTCAGGCCAGCATGTCCTCGATGCGGATCGGCAGACGGCGCTGCCGGCGGCCGGTGGCATGGTAGACGGCGTTGGCGATCGCCGCATTCACGCCGATGATCCCGAGCTCCCCGAGACCCTTCACCCCGAGGGGATTCACCCGCTCGTCGGGGTCCGGCACGATCAGCGCTTCCACCGTTTCGACATCGGCGCTGGTGGGCACGAGGTATTCCGCGAGATCCGGATTGCGATAGGCCGCGCCGTCCAGCACCGTCTCCTCCAGGAGCGCCGAGCCGAGGCCCCAGATCATCCCGCCCTTCAACTGGCTGAGGGCGGTGAGCGGGTTCAGCACACGCCCCGCTGCGAAGGCGCCGGTGAGCCGGGGCACCCGGATCTCACCGGTCTCGGCATGCACATGCACTTCGGCGAATTGCGCGCCGAACGCCCAGGACAGCGCATCCTCCGGCAGCGTGAGCCCGATATGGCCTGCGCGCAGGGCCTTCAGAGCATCCGGCTTGCCCCCCTTGGGCACGAATTCGGCCACGACCTCCACCGGCTCTCCGGCCTTCGCGACGGCGTGCTGGTCGCGAACCTGCGTGCAGGCGAGAGACAGGGCGCTCATGAGGCTCGTCGTCGTGCTCGACCCGCCCGAGATGCCCGCCGGCGGCAGATCGGTGTCACCGAGATGGACGATCACCCGTTCGACCGGCACGCCGAGCCATTCGGCCGCGCCCATGGCGAGGAGCGTGGTGATGCCGTTGCCGATCTCGTGGTGAGCGGCCGCCACCTCGACCGATCCGTCGGCGGCGAGGCGAACCCGGATGGTCGCGGCGGCGATCTTCACCGGACGCACCGAGGCGGCGCAGCCGAGGCCGATCCGCCATGGGCCGTCCCGTAGGGCACCCGGTCGCGGCAGGCGCCGCTCCCAGCCGAAGGCCCGCGCCCCGGCCTCGAAACAGGCGATGAGCGGGCGCGACGTGAAGGGCTTGCCGCTCACCGGGTCCGTCGCCGTGTCGTTCCGGCGCCGGAGTTCGATCGGATCGAGCCCGAGCTGCCACGCCATCTCGTCCATGGCGCTCTCCAGAGCGAAGAGATACGGCACCTCGGGCGGCGCCCGCATCGGGCCCGGCGTGTTGCGATCGACGCGCGTGGCCCGCTCCTCCGTTCGGATCGCCGGGCAGGCATAGAGGCTGCCGGTGACGTCCGCGCCCTCCATGGCGAAGGGATCGAACCGCGAGGTCACGACCTCGGCCTCATGGACGAGGGCGGTGAGGCGGCCCTCCGCATCGGCGCCCAGGCGGATGTCGTGGCGCGTCTCGGGCCGGTAATTGGCGATGGTGAAGCATTGTCGCCGGGTCGGGACCAGGGAGACCGGGCGTCCGAGCCGCTTCGCCGCCAGTGCGACGAGCGCGGTGTGCTGCGACAGGGCGAATTTCGAGCCGAAATGCCCGCCGATCAGCCCCGAGACCACGCGCACTTGTGCCGGATCGAGCCCCAACTGCGCCGCGAGCCCGTGCTGCACGGCGCCGACGAAGCGGGTCGGCTCATGCACGGTGAGCGTGTCGCCTTCCCAGGCGCAGCGGGTGGTGAACATCTCGATCGGGTTGTGGTGCTGCGTCGGCGTCTCGTAGCGCGCCTCGATCCGGTGGAGCGAGGCGGCGAAGGCGGCGGCGGCATCGCCCGTGCCGATATCCTCGTGATGAGGTTTGAGGTCGGCCAGCCGAACGGTCTCGGCGCCCGGCGCGTCGAACCCGGCTGAGGCGGGCTCTTCCTCATAGGCGACACGCAAGGACGCTGCCGCCGCGGCGGCGGCCTCCACGGTCTCGGCGACGACGAGAGCGACGATCTGCCCGGCATAGGCAACCGCCTCGGATTCGAGCGGCCGGTGCGAGGAATTCGCGTACCCGCCCGCCATCAGATGCGCCACGGGCGCGACGGAACCGGCGAAATCGCGATGGGTGAAGATGCCGAGCAGCCTGGGCACAGCCTCGGCCGCGCGTCGATCGAAGCCGATGATCCTCCCCTTCGCGAAAGCACTGGTGACGAGGGCCGCGTGGGCGAGCCTCCCTGCTTCCTCCGTCCCGGGCCCGTCCGACGAGTAGAGGGCTGCCCCGGTGACCTTGGCCGCCCCCTCGATCCGGACGTGGTCCCGGCCCAGCACTGCACCCATGACGGTCTCCCGCTCTCCCGGTAGAACCACCAACCGGCGACCGGCATGCGGGGCTCCCGCGATCATTGTCCCTGCGGCGCCAAGACCCCCTTCGGATCGCGTCGGCCCAAGAGCCCGGCAACAAGCCCTTGCCCTCGGCGCTCCGGCCGATTATGAGCCCCTATCCGCAGAGATCGAAGGTCGTGCCCCGCGCGCGTCCGGAGTGCTTTACGGTGCGCGGCTCAGGCCGGGCAGGAGAGGTGGCAGAGCGGTTGAATGCACCGCACTCGAAATGCGGCATGGGTGCAAGCCCATCGGGGGTTCGAATCCCCCCCTCTCCGCCAGTCGTGCTAAAAGCTCAATTGTCACGGGAAGTTGCTGTTACGCGCCGTGTTCGTACGGCCCGACTGGTATATTCGGGGGGGTACATATGCCCTTACCGATGGCACGTCCCTGGAAGCATCCCGATAGCGCCATCGACTATGTCCGTAAGGCCGTCCCGGCTGCACTGCAGCCGCTCGTCGGACGAGCGATCGAGAAGCTCAGCCTACGCACGAAGGATCCCGCGGTAGCTCGCACTCGCTTTGTCGAAGCGGTCCGCGAGATCGAAGTGCGTTGGGTAACAGTCTCGGCTGGCCCCACCGTGCGGACATTCGACGTCCGGCAGGATCAAGCCGAAAGCCGTGGGTTCGCTTTGTAGCCGGGCCGCCGCAAAAGCGGGTAAGCTTATACTGCCCCATCTCATCATTGGTACCAGGGCGCGCTGCGCTCAAGTGGCGGTATAATAATACGTTTAATAGTGCGCCGTCGTTGTCACGGGCGTACTTATGCGCGGATTTACGTTAGAAAAATTACTTATCGTCGGAATAATAAGTAAATACATAATAAGTTTATTCTATAACAGGACGATGAGAGCGATTTATCGCGCCTCATGTCATGTCGAGGGACATGATCAAAGCTTCACGGAACCCCTCAAACTCGACCGTCCGCCAGCGGTAACATTGATAGAAGCGGACGCGCCCGCTGGTGATCGCTTGGACCGGGATCACAAGGTCGAAACCGGGAGTGCGGGCGGCAGGAGTATTCAGGTGCGCTTCGATATCCGGCCGCTCGAGGGGGGCCCCGATACAGATCCGGCTTCGCCCATTCTCTTCCCAGCGGGCCACGACGCAGAGGGCGGGACCTAGCCCTCTCAGGAAGGCCCAGCCCTGGCACCGGATACGGCGAACGTCTTTGTCGGTTGAGAGCGTGACCGCGTTGAGGTTCGGCGCACGGCGGATCACCTTGATGAAGCGGCGCCGGAAGGTGGCAGGGAGGGTCTCTGTATCCCGACAGAGGCCTGGCTCTTCGCGCACCTGGAGCCGGTCGGGCAGCGTGATCGCCGGCCCTCCGCCGCGCCCGGTACGCAGGACGATCTGGTAGGGGGTTGGCTGCAATCCGTCCAAGGCCGCTACGAAGCGGAGCGTCCCGTCCAGCGCGGCGTGCGCTTCCGCATCGAGCCGCAACTTCGTGCCGTCGTGACCCTGAAGCCAGACTTCGACCGCCTCTGCCGGTGTATCGGGCATCCGGGCCTCGAAGGCCCAGAGCTCTGCGGTCGAGCCGAGGAGCACCCCATCGCAGGCGGGTAGGCTTTGCCGTGTGCGTGTGGGCAAGGCCCTGCGCGGCGTCGTTGCCGGGACTTCGCCGGACTTCTGCACGGCGCGGAAATGGCCAGCCCGCGCAACGTCGAGACCGCTTGCGACGAAGATCCGCAGCAACCCGCGGATGACGACGCGGTGGGTCGCCGTCACGTGGATCAGGTCCACCGCGTGGCTTCCGAAGCTTAGGCCGTCCAAGTCCACCTGCCCGGCGAACCCGGCATCCCGGGCTGCAGACGCTTGCAGGTGGTCTACCACGTCCTGTCGGCTCTCCATTCGAAGGGGAGCGTAGGAGGTGCTCACGCCGTCGCTGAAACGGAGGTAGGTCCGGTAGGGACCCTGGCTCTCCGACAGATGCATCCAGCCGCGCAAGGACAGGCTGCGAAAGACGACGGCGTGTCCGCTCCGATCCAGGCGGCGGCGCTGATCGGTCCAAAGACCGTCGAGCGCCCATGCAAGACTGGGATGGCTCAACGGTCGTTCAAGAGCGGGCTTGGCTGCGTCTTCCTCCGGGAGGGCGTCGATGCGGTTGACCGCCGCAAAGGTGTCCGGAACGCTGTTGCCATTCGGGACGCGGTTTCGGTCCCAGAGGATGTCGCCGCTCACCCAGGAGGGCGCGTTCAGCTGGAGGGCCAGGTCATCGAGGCACAGGTCGTAGCTGCCGGGGCGTCGGTTCGGGATGCGGTCGTGCGGACAGGGCCGCCGTTCCATGAGGTCGGCATACAGCGTGTGCAGGGCGTCCAGATGGGAATCCACCGAGGGAAAGACCTTGCGCCGAATGGCGGCGCGAAGATCCGCGAGCCGTTC
The DNA here is from genome assembly GCF_049887755.1 of Methylobacterium sp. NFXW15. Classification (NCBI taxonomy): domain Bacteria; kingdom Pseudomonadati; phylum Pseudomonadota; class Alphaproteobacteria; order Hyphomicrobiales; family Methylobacteriaceae; genus Methylobacterium; species Methylobacterium sp. NFXW15. Next base: position 151,859 of record NZ_JAGEKG010000003.1, read on the forward strand.
CCGGTCGAAAAGGAGGGTCAGAAGCTTGGCCCGGACCGCGCCGGGATCGTGCGGCGGTACGCGGAAGCCATCGATCCCATCACTGACCCGTTCGGAGGGCGCACCGAGGTCCGTGACGATGGGGACGAGGCCGGCCTGCCACGCCTCCGTCAGCGCGATCAGGTAGGTCTCGGGCCAGATCGAGAGATGAAGAGAGACGTCGCAGCCCTGCAGGAGCGCAACGATACCGCGCTGATCGTAGGCGCCGTGAACAGTCACACACTCCGCCGGCAGGCCGCTCAAGCGGCCAGCATGATGGGCGCTGACCTGACCGTAGATCCGGAAATGAAGAGGATAGGCCTCGCAGGTCCGGATCAATTCGATGATGTCGTCCCCACCCTTGTGGTGGGTGAAGTTGCCGATCACCGCGACGACGAGCGGCTTCGGCGCATCGGCCTCGTTTCGCTCAACGGGCACGACGTGGGACGGCGTCGGGGTCAGCATCGCGATCTCGACGACGCGGTCCGGCGTGATCTGCGGATAAGCGGCGCGCAGGTAGGCGCCTGTCGTGGTGGTGCTGGTCACGAAGGCGTCCACCGCACCGACCACATGCTCCATGAACGCGTCGCGCCGCGCCTTGGCACCGGCGGGATAATTGTGGCTGGCGGCGAGGCAGGCATCACACTGCTCGCGCCCGCGGTGGGCCACGTCGCAGAAACGCCCGTTGTGATCGAGGAGGAGCCACCGCTCGCAGATCAGGTAATGGTCGTGGAGGTGATAGACCACCGGCACGCCGCAGGCACGGGCGATGAGCGGCAGGCTCAGGGGCCAGTGCAGCAGGTGGTGGATGTGAACGAGGTCCACCCGATACTCGAACAGGATGCGGGCGAATTGTCCTTCCACGAGCGGGTCGGTGAGCCGGGGCAGGCCGACGGATCCACCCGGCAGACTCAACGCGACGCCGGGCCCCTCCAGCCGCATCTCCCATTCCTCACCCCGGAATACCGGGAAGAGGAACAGCAGATCATAACGATCGGCGAGGCCCGCGAGCGCCTCCTGATACACCTCGACTCCGCCGCCCTCACGCTGGCCCATGCGGTTGTGGGTGAGGATGAGTACGGTCCTGCGCGGGAGCGTCGTCGGCAACCTCCGGCCGAGGGGAGACTCACGCCGCCGACAGGAAGCCGCCCGCTCCAGCAACGTCACGATCCGATGGTCGTAGAGGTGTTCGGCCAACGTTCGCGCACGCGCGGCACGGGCCTGGGCCAGACGCTTTTCGGGCGCCGCCAACATGCTGGCGATGGCCTCGGCCGCCTCCGCGTCACCCGTACAGAGCAGGAATTCCGCGCCGGCGGTGTAGTAGTCCCGCACCTCCGGCTCGGGCGACACCATGACTTGAAAGCCGCCCGCCAGGGCGGTCTCAAAAAGGCGCGGCGGCGGCGTCGATCCGGCCGCCTGCTCGTCGGCGTTGCCCGTGAAGACGCGCGGTAGAGTGAGCACGACGCGACTTCGGTTCGCCAAGCGTGCGAAATCGACGTTGCCGCAGCGCCATTCCGTAGCGAGCGAGCGGTCATGCAGGTCGGGCGGCCCCAGATGAACGTTCCAGGGCAAAGCGATCTTGACCCGCAGGTCGGCGGGCAGGAGCCCCAGGATCGTGTTCAGGCTGGCGACACGGTTGGGCCAAGCGGTTCCGATGAAGAGCAGGTCGTAGAGGAAATGGCGGTCGTCTGAACCGACATCGAAGTCTTGGAAGAGCCGGCTCGCGGCCAGAGGCAGGTGAACGGCGCGGCCCTCGTAGGCGGCGACGCTGCTCCGATCGTTGGTGAAGACGATGTCGAAACAGTCGGAAAAGCGGACGTTCGATGAGCGCTCGTAAGGGTCCTCGGTGGTCCACAGAATGCTGAGCCGGGCCAGGCGCGCGAGCCGGCCGAGCAGCGGCGCGTGCATCTTGGCCCCGCCGAAGGCCAGGAAGGTGTCGAGGCCTTCCGCCACGAAGGTCGCGAGCGCATCCCCATGGTGCGCGACGACCACCCGCGCCACATCGGGATGACGCCGCAAGGCGTCCGCGATGGCGAGGACGATGTAATGGTTGTGGGTCCGTGGCTCGGTGTCGAGGAGTAGGATCGAAAGGCCCGTCATACGCGGACCGACACCTGCGGCGTCACATGATCTCCCGCGAACAGGTCTCTGAAGTCGACAGCAGTGATGTCGGGGCGAAATCCACAGAGATCCAGCATACGCTGGGCGCGGCATGCGTACGTGTGGTCCCGCAGGGCCCGTCGTTGCGCCCTCTCGGCGATCGCGAGGATCGCCGCCGGCTCATCCTGTGCCCGTTCGATGGCCCGCGCGATGTCCCGGGGGCCATCGATGAGGAGGATTTCCCGCTCTGGTTCGAAGACGTCGCAGATCTCCAGGCCGGTGGTGAAGAAGAGTTGCGTCGAGCCCGAGAGCGCGACCTCGAAGGTGCGCGGCCCCGGGGTCGCCTGCGGCAGGGCGAAGCGTCGGTTCGCGATGTCGAGCTCGCGGCCGATGTTCAACGTCAGCCAAGCGGCGGCGGCATGGTCCGCCATCTCGTCCGCGGTGAGGCGTCGGTTGCTCGCGCACCGCACATCGGTCGGCCAGTCGGATCCAAGAATTTCCACCGGGTGCCGGGACAGAAGCTCGTCCGCCTGTCGAAGCAGAGAAATGCGGTTCGGATAGGCCACGCCGCAGAAGAAGACCGTGATGTCGCGCGACAGATCCGGGCGGATGCGACGGAGATGGCGCGTCGGGGATGCCGCCAACGGAAGATGGTGCACCGATCCGTGCCTGTAGTGATGGGTAGCCCAGCCATCGTTGGAGAAGACGACGTCGGCCAGGATCTCCGCCTTGAAGGCATAATCGAATTCGTAGGGATCCTCGGTGAGCCAGAACGCGAGTTGAGCCCCCACGGCATCGGCAGCTCGCCGTAGCGCGCCGAGACCCGCGGCATCGGGCACGAGACTGCCGACTGCGATCACCAGCTTGGGGCGCAGGCGCTGGACCCGCTCGCACGCCAACTCCAGCGGCGCCTGAGCGACAGCATTCTGCCCGACACGCTCCCTCAAACCTTCGACAAGATAAGATCTGATTGCTGAATTGACGTTTAGCGCGTCAGTGCTCGTGCTTGTTACAAAAACCTGTAGTGCATCAGTATCGATATGCTGCGCAATATTCATTCGTTTCGCCTGTCGGCGGCTGGCGTTGCGAGCGTTGGATTTTCTCTTCAAGTAGCAGTAAACGCAACTCTCAGAGTTGTCCATAAAACATCCTATTAGTTCTGTTAAAGGGCAATATAAGCATCATAGTAATTAGGTTTCGGCAATATAATCGGGACAAAATGGCAATCAGCACCAAGGAGCGCGTGGCCGAGCCGGCTCACACCGAGCCGGCTCACACCGAGCCGGCATCCGAGCCAGAGGGCCCGGGCGCCCTGACCGCGGCCAACATCCTCCTGCCCATCGAAGATTTTTTGTCCGGGGACGTGCTCTTGCTCGGATCGGTCGCACCGGGCATTCGCAGTCGCACATCGGAACTCGCGGCCACATTGACCGTCCGCAGCCGAATGCCCTCCGAGGTGGAGCCCCCTGACGCGTACCGCGGCTACGACACGATCGTGGCCTTCGATATCCTCGCCGGGACGACGGTCGACGGCCGGCACGGTTCAGTCCCGACGGACGGTTCCGTTCTGACCCGGTTGCGCGCGATCCGGCAAAACCTCAGGCCGGACGGCCGACTGATCCTGGCCCTGGACCATGGGGCGGCGGAGCAAGACCGGGCCGCTGCTGCGCAGGGCTCCTTATGGCATCCGGGCCACCGGGCGAGCGCCTGGACCCACCTCCGTCAAACGCTGACGGCGGTCGGCCTCGCGCATCAGCACTGGTGGTTTCCGTTTCCCAGCCATCGCGAGGCGCGCACCATCCTGTCCGAACACGGCCTGTCACCGCATTCGGGGCTCGATGCCGGAGCGTTGGCGGGCGAGGCAGTCGCCGCGCGCAAAGCTTGGCGGCGCATTGCGGAGGCAGGAGACCTTGCGGATCGTGCCCCCGCCGCACTCGTCTTGGCCTCCGCCGCCCCTCTCCCGGCGGATCATCGTCTTGCCCTGCACATCGGCCATGAACGGCGGCCGGAGTTCAATAAGGTCGCCACCATCCTGGCTCGGTCGGAAGGACCTCCGATGGTCCTGCGTTCACCGCGCCATCCCGGGCTGGCCCGTCATGCGGCCGGCATCACCAATCGATTTCCAGCCGAACCCCTCGCGCCCGGTCGGCCCTGGCCCGAGGCACTGGAGGAGATCCTGGCCCACGACGGCTGGACCGAGGCCGATCTCGCACCATGGGCGGATCGTTGGATCACAGCTCTCCGCGCCGAGTTCCTGGGCGCCGGTCCGAGTGATCCGTTGCCCGATATCGACACGCACCTCCCCGGTCATGCCTTCGACGCCGTCCCGCGCAACCTACTCGTCCACGGCGACCGGGCTACCTTCATTGACCTGGAATGGGAGCTCGATGCACCCTTGGATTTCGGGCACCTGCTCGTGCGCGGGCTCGTCGATACCGTCCTGACCACCCCCATCGCCGGTTGGCCCGCCCCCGAGAGCGACCCGACCTACCTGACCTTGCTACGTGCAGCCACCGCTTGCCTCGGCGCCCCCCTCTCTGACGCCGCCATCGCCGAGCGCCTCGACCGCGAAGCCCGCTTCCAGCAAATCGTGAGCGGGCGTGAGACGAACCGCAACTTCGCGTGGCTCGCCTCCACGCACCCCGTACCCCGCGCGCAGTTGCTGATGCGCGCGAGGGGCCTCGCTAGCGAGGTCAAAGCGCTGCGGACCGAACGGTCCAACCTCGTCGCTGCCATCGACGACGCGCGGGCACAGACCGACCGCGTCATCGCCTATGCGGCGGAACGCGACCGCGCAGTGGAGCGCCTTGAAGCCGAGCTGGCAGAGATCGAAGCCCGCCTCGCGCTCCCCCCGCCGGAGCCACCGCGCCCGGCCATCCGCCTGGGCCGGGCATTCCGGCACTTGATTTCCTCCAAGCGGACCTAGCGTGATGCGCCTGTTGGTTGCCTGCGATCATCTGGCCCTGACAGGGGGATTGATGCGGTTCGAGCGCGTCGGGCAGGTCCTGGCACGCTGGGGCGGCGAACTCGCTTTCCTGATGCTCGGCGAGGGGGGCGAGGACCGGCCAGCCGGCTTCGCGAGTGCGCTCCGGTCCTTGTCTCGCGAAGCCGCACTGAACGAGAACTGGGATGCCGTCATGGTCCCGGGTGGCGGCTTTCCCGACGCCGTCGTGGCGCGCTTCGCGACCCTGCGCCATCCACGCCTGGGCCTACGCGTCCAGCATTTTCTGAACGGCCCCGGCCGTCGTGACGCTTATGAGCGCGTGACGCAGGCTTTCGAGCCCGATCTGATCCTCGTCAACAATGCGCATTGGCCGGAGGCGGATCTCGAAGCGTTCGGCCGTCCGTTCCGCCGAGTCTTGGGCGGTGTCGACGCGACTCTGTTCGCGCCTCCCGTGGTCCGGCCTCCCAACACCGGGCGAAACCGCCTCGGCGCCATCGCGAATAAGAATCCGGTCGCCTTGATCGGTGCCCTGCGCGCCCTCGGTGACGATTGGGAGCTCCACTGGTTCGGCCGACCCGACCCCCGCGAGCCGGCGCCGCCGGACGACCTCCTGGCATCGGGGCGGATCGTTCGGCACGGCCCCCTGTTCGGAGAGGACCTTGCCGCCTTCTACGCCGGCCTCGACGTGTTCTGCAGCGCCGAGCCTCAGGCGGGCTGGTGCAACCCCGCCGCAGAAGCCATGGCCAGTGGAACGCCCCTCGTCACCACCCTGCACGGCACCCTGGCCTTCGCCGAGCACGATGTTACCGCGCAGGTCCTCGCTACGGCCACGGGCCCGGCCATCGCAGCGGCCGTCCGAAGCTTGCGCGCCGATCCCGAACGAGCCGCCCGATGCGCACGCGCCGGGCGCGCCCGCATCCGCAGCTTCACCTGGGAGGCCTACACGGCCGATCTCCTGGCAGCGATCCGCGACGGGCTCGCCGACGGGACCGGTCCGGCCTGGGCAACCAAACGCATCGGAGACCTCGCGGTCGAGCACGGGCCCGCTCCGGGGGACTTCGATCCTCTCGGATACATCCATCTCCACGCGGATCTCGCGGCTCTGTTCGGGCGCCCGTGGCAGGGCATCCTGCACTACCTCGAACATGGACGCCGCGAGGGGCGCCCCTATCCCTCGACGCGAAGTCGGGCGCAGGAGAAGGCCGAGCAGGCCCCGCGCATCGCGCTCGTCCTCGATGGGCTCGATGGTTCCGGCAAGTCCAGCATCGCCCGCGAGGTCGCGCAGCGCATTGGGGCGACGGTCCTCAACCCCTTCGGTGGTCAGATCGGCGGCCTCATGGTTCTGCTGGCCGAGCGGGGCGAGCACGCCCTGGCCGATGCCGTCGCACATGCGGCCGTGGCGCTTGCCCTGCGACACGCTCCCGACGGCCCCGTGGTCTTCGATCGCCACTGGTTCACCGCGTCCCAACTTCTCTCGCCCACCTACCGCGCCGGCTGGGCGCCATACCCGTACACGGTCATGTGCTGGGCGGATCGGCCGACGACCGTGGCGCGCATGATCGCACGCGGGGATGTCCACGCACGCGAGCGCATGAGTGCCGAACGTGTTCAGACATACCGGCGCTTGGCGGATGAACTCGGTCTTCCGCTCATCGACACCTCTCACCTGTCCGCAGCGGCAGCCGCCGAGCGGATTCTGGAGGACATGCGGCGCGTCGCCGGGGAATCGTCCGTCATCGCGTGACGATGAGTTGGGAATGCGCCCGGAGCATTACTCTGAAAGGCCCCCTCACTCTCGCCGGTGCTGTGTGAGAGACTTCAGCGCGTCAACGAGCTGCCCTTCGAACAGTAAAGCGGAGCCATAGTGGAATTCGGGATCGAACGCGTGCTTGGCGTTCATCACGGAGGACGCGCTCTGCATGGCGATCAGCCGGCCGCCTTCGTCGAACAGCCCCGATCCAGATCCGCCATAACCGTCGTTGCAGTCGTGACGGATGCGACGGATGCCGTCCTCGCCCGGGGGATCGATGCGACGGACGGTGCAGTGCTCCAGGCTGCTCTCGCCCCGGTAGTTCTCGTGGCCAGCGGGAGACACCATGGTCACCGAAAGGGACACGTCTCCCGTCGGGAGGCCGGGGGGCGGCGGCAGCGGCTGGGGGGTGACATCCGTTGGAGTCGCCAGGCGCAGGATCGCCCAGTCGTCGGTGATGTGCAGGGCAGTCGCACCCGGGGCTGTCCCGAGTTGGAGGCTGTCGGGCACGAACTCATAGTTGCGGCCCGCGATCTGAAAGTAACAGTCCGACACCTGCCGCGTCGTCTCCAGGCGACGGCTACGGAAGTTGTGAGCGTTGAGAACGACGATCGTGGGCTCGGCGATCAGCCACGCCGCGGCCGCCCGCCGTGGCACCCCGTCCGGCCGGCGGCACCACAGGACGCCCGCGCCCTTGTAGCGGTCGAGATCGGCGCCGGTGAGATCGCGTCGTCCGTCCTTTGGATAGAGAGCGGCCAGCCGCGGCTCGCTTTTCGAGACACCGGAGAGTCCGAGCAGGGCGACACCCAGAAAGGGGAGGGTTCGGGTCCACCGGTGCCAAGCTTGCCCGTGTCCCATCTCGCCCCCGCCACGACCGCGCTGCCGGTGAAGGGATCAATGGTTGGGCATGCGCCCCGCCGCCGTCAAGCAGTTCTGGTGCATTCCATCCTATCTGCCCTCTATTGCCGATTTATCCCGCCAACAAATAACCGACATCCTAGAGACAATTCCTGAAGTCTCTCTGTAAAAATAACAAGCGATCGCGGTTGTAATAAGTCTTTTATAAGAAACTTGCGCGGGCAAGTTCTTGCATTCGACGAATAACCGATGAGATGGACTTTGTGTTTGTCTCGCATCGCACAAACATCTGCCGCGAGGCCTGAAGGCGCGGCGGCTCGGCGAGGAGATGCACAATGAGATTGGGAAGGCTTTCACGGTCGGTGTCGATCCTGGCCTTGGCCCTGGCCACACCGGCCGGTCTGGCGGGAGGCGCCAGCGCCAACGACAAGCTCGTCGAGATGTCGAAGAGCGACGACAACTGGGTGATGCCCGGCAAGAACTACGACTCGAACAATTTCAGCGACCTGACGCAGGTCAACAAGACCAACGTCAAGCAACTGAAGCCGGCCTGGACGTTCTCGACCGGCCTGCTCAACGGCCACGAGGGGGCCCCCTTGGTCGTGGATGGCAAGATGTACATCCACACTTCGTTCCCGAACTACACCTTCGCCCTCGATCTGAACGATCCGGGCCATATCCTCTGGCAGGACAAGCCGAAGCAGAACCCGGCCGCGCGTTCGGTCGCCTGCTGTGATCTCGTCAACCGTGGGTTGGCCTACTGGCCCGGTGACGGCAAGACTCCTCCGTTGATCCTCAAGACGCTGCTCGATGGCAACGTGGCGGCGCTGAACGCCAATACCGGCGAGACCGTGTGGAAGGTCGAGAACTCCGACATCAAGGTCGGCTCGACGCTGACGATCGCCCCCTACGTCGTGAAGGACAAGGTGATCATCGGCTCCTCGGGCGCCGAGCTCGGCGTGCGCGGCTACCTGACGGCCTACGACGTCAAGACCGGTGCCCAGGTGTGGCGCGCCTACGCGACGGGTCCGGACCAGGATCTGTTGCTCGCCGACGACTTCAACATCAAGAACGCCCATTACGGCCAGAAGAACCTCGGCACGACGACCTGGGAAGGTGATGCCTGGAAGATCGGCGGCGGCACCAACTGGGGTTGGTATGCCTACGATCCCGGGACGAACATGATCTACTTCGGCACCGGCAACCCGGCGCCGTGGAACGAGACCATGCGTCCGGGCGACAACAAGTGGACCATGACGATCTTCGGCCGCGATGCCGATACCGGTCAGGCCCATTTCGGCTACCAGAAGACGCCTCACGACGAGTGGGACTATGCCGGCGTCAACGTGATGATGCTGTCCGAGCAGAAGGACAAGGATGGGAAGATGAGGAAGCTCCTCACCCATCCGGACCGCAACGGCATCGTCTACACCCTCGACCGGACGGACGGCTCGCTCGTCTCGGCCAACAAGATCGACGACACGGTCAACGTGTTCAAGTCGGTGGATCTGAAGACCGGCACGCCGGTACGCGACCCGGAATACGGCACCCGGATGGACCACCTCGCCAAGGACATCTGTCCCTCCGCGATGGGCTATCACAACCAGGGTCACGATTCCTATGATCCGAAGCGTGAAGCCTTCTTCATGGGCATCAACCACATCTGCATGGATTGGGAGCCCTTCATGCTGCCCTACCGTGCGGGTCAGTTCTTCGTCGGCGCAACGCTGAACATGTATCCAGGCCCGAAGGGTGATCGGCAGAACTACGAAGGTCTCGGCCAGATCAAGAGCTACAACGCCATCACCGGCAAGTTCAACTGGGAGAAGATGGAGCGCTTCGCGGTCTGGGGCGGCACGACGGCGACAGCCGGTAATATCGTGCTCTACGGAACCCTCGACGGCTTCATCAAGGCCCGTGACTCGGACAACGGCGATCTGCTCTGGAAGTTCAAGCTTCCCTCGGGCGCGATCGGTTACCCGATCACCTACACGCACAAAGGCACTCAGTACGTCGCCATCAACTACGGCGTCGGCGGCTGGCCGGGCGTAGGCCTGGTGTTCGACCTGCAGGATCCGACGGCCGGTCTCGGCGCGGTCGGCGCGTTCAAGAAGCTCGCCAACTACACCCAAATGGGCGGCGGGGTGATCGTGTTCTCCCTCGACGGCAAGGGTCCCTACGACGACCCGAATGTCGGCGAGTACCAGCAGGCAGCCGCGAAGTAGGCCACGCGACGTCCCCGTCGGCCTCCGGGCCGGCGGGACCCCTTCCCGACGCGCCGACACTCAAAACACGACATCAGGGATCGGAACTCATGCTGTTCCTCAGCGGGCCCTTGCGCGCGGCGACCTGTGCCGCCGCCCTCCTAACACTGGCGGCCATGCCGCTCAGCACCGTTTCATTCGCGCAGGAATCCGAGGCGCAGGCCGACCGGAGTGACGCGCCCAAGCTCCCAGCGGCGCCCCCGGCGGACCCCTCGACGCTGCGGATCTGCGCGTCCGAGAAGCAACCGCCCCTGTCCATGCGGGACGGCTCGGGCCTGGAGAACCGTATCGCCACCGCCGTCGCCGAGGCGATGGGCCGGAAGCCGGTCTTCGTCTGGATCGCCAAGCCCGCGATCTACCTCGTCCGTGATGGCCTGGAGAAGAAGCTGTGCGACGTGGTCGTCGGCCTCGACAGCGACGACCCACGGGTGCTGACGACGAAGCCCTATTACCGCAGCGGCTATGTCTTCCTCACCCGCGCCGATGGCGACCTCGACATCAAGTCCTGGTCCGACCCACGCCTGAAGACGATCGACCACATGGTCGTACCGTTCGGCTCTCCCGGTGAGGCGATGCTCAAGGATATCGGCCGCTACGAAGAGGATATGGCCTACCTCTACTCGCTGGTGAACTTCCGCGCGCCGCGCAATCAATACACGCAGATCGATCCCGCACGCCTCGTCAGCGAGGTGGCCAACGGCAAGGCTGCCGTCGGTGTCGCCTTCGGCCCGGATATCGCCCGCTACGTCAAGGACTCGACGGTCCCTCTGCGGATGAACCCCGTGCCGAACGACACGGTGAGCAGCGACGGCCGCAAGATGCCCCAGGCCTTCGACCAAGCCATGGGCGTGCGCAAGGACGACACTGCGCTCCGCGAGGCTCTCGACACCGCGATCGCCAAGGCGAAACCGCAGGTCGACGCCATCCTGAAGCAGGACGGCGTGCCGGTCATCGCGACCAACTGAACTGCGCCTCCATTCCTCAACACACCAAAAATGCGAAATCTTCGGATGACCGGATCGACGCGACTTCTGACAATCACGGCCGCCCTCGGCCTCGGCACGGCCGTGCTGGCGGGGGCGGTGCTGGCGCAGCCCCAGGCGGGCGTCCAAAGCGGCATCGTCTTCCGCAACGTCATCACTGGCGAGGCAATGGACACCCACGAAGGCAAACCCGGCGGCCGCGACACCCAAGCGGTGAAGACATTTTTCCAAACGGGTCAGAACATCTACATCGATGACAAGTCCTGCTTGCGTAACGGCGAGAGCCTGTTCCTGACCTCCTGCTCGGGCTGTCACGGACACCTTGCCGAAGGCAAGGTCGGCCCCGGCCTCAACGACAATTATTGGACCTATCCGGCCAATACGGAAGATGTCGGCTTGTTCTCGACCCTGTGGGGCGGTGCCAACGGCATGATGGGCCCCCACAATGAGGACCTGAACCCCGACGAAATGCTGCAGGTCATTGCCTGGATCCGGCATCTCTACACCGGTCCGGTCAAGGATGCGGCGTGGCTCACCGATGAGCAGAAGAAGAACTACACGCCATTCAAGGAAGGCGAGACCTTCGCCAAGGGCGCCCCCGGCCAGTGCAAGCCGCTGGAGTGAGCGTCCGCGCGGAGCGACGTCCCGGCAAGGGGCGAGCGAACGGCCCTCAAGGCCGCCCTGGGGAGAAAACGAGGAGACCTGAGATGCGCAAGACGGTGATGATGGCGGCGCTGGTCGCCGGTGCGGCCCTGCTCGCGGGCCCGGCCTCGGCCTATGACGGGCAGAAGTGCAAGGCACCCGGCAATTGCTGGGAGCCGAAGCCCGGCTTCCCCGAGAAGGTCGCGGGTTCGAAGTACGACCCGAAGCACGACCCCAAGGAACTCTCGAAGCAGGCCGATTCCATCAAGGCGATGGAAGAGCGCAACAAGAAGCGCATCGAGAACGCCAAGAAAACCGGCAAGTTCGAATACGACGTAGCCAAGATCTCTGTGAACTGAGTGTCATGGGATGCCGGAGTGCATCGCCCCGGCATCCCCGCGAACCCGCGTTGTCATTGCTTCACCCCGTTCACGATGACGGCGGTGCTTGATGAATCCGTCCGAAATCCTTCGAGCCCCCCATGAACCTTCCGCGCCCCGGCGACGCGATGCTGACAGACTGGCGGGAGGCGGCCGGACGCTTCGAGGCCGAGGTCGCCAAGGCGGTGGTGGGCCAAGCCCGCGCGATCCGCCTCGTGACCATTGCGATCTTCGCCCGTGGCCACGTGATGCTGGAAGGCGATGTCGGCGTCGGCAAGACCACCCTGCTGCGAGCCGTCGCCCGGGCGCTCGGAGGCGCCTACGAGCGCGTCGAGGGCACGGTCGACATGATGCCGACCGACCTGATCTACCACACCTTCCTCGGTGAGGACGGACGGCCGCGGATCGAGCCGGGCCCGGTCTTGCGGCAGGCCGAAGACCTTTCGATCTTCTTCTTCAACGAGATCAACCGCGCCAGACCTCAGGTCCACGCCCTTCTGCTGCGCCTGATGGCCGAGCGCACCGTGACGGCTTTCGAGCGGGAATGGCGCTTCCCCCACCTCCAGGTCTTCGCCGACCGCAACCGGGTCGAGCGGGAGGAGACCTTCGAACTCCCCGCCGCCGCCCGGGACCGCTTCCTGATGGAGATCGGGATGGAGGCGCCGCGAGAGGCCGAAGCCCGGCGGGCGCTGGCCTTCGATCCACGCTTCCACGACACCGACCGGCTGATCGCGGAGGTTGCGCCGGGCGTTCTCGACCATGCCGGGATCGGCGGGATCGCGGGGGCAATCCAGCATGCGGTCGAGGCCGCGCCGGAAATCGAAGCCTATGTCGTCGCCCTGTGGGACGCGCTTTTGCGCCCGGCCGAGGCTGGCATCCGCTTGGCGGATCTCGATATGGGGCGCCTCGTCCAAGGAGGCGCCTCACCCCGGGGTCTCGCCTTCCTGGTCCGGGCCGCCCGGGTCCGCGCGTGGCTGGAAGGTCGAGCTTGGCTCGTGCCCGAGGATATCCGGGCGATCTTCCCCGAGATCATGGCCCACCGCATCTTCCTGGAGCCGGTGCATGAGTTGCGCCGAGCCGAGATCGTGCCGGCCCTTTGCCGGGCGGTGTTCGACACGGTGCCCGCCCCATGAGCGAGCCCCCCTCGGCCGACATCCTCTACCTGCCGCGCTGGCGACCCCGGGGAAGCCGTCCAGGCGCGCATCGCGGACGGGATGGCGGCGGTCTCGGCACGTTCCGGGATCAAGTCCCTTTCCTCACCCTGCCGGACGCGAGGCGGATCGACCTGCGCGCGACCCTGCGAGACCCGTTCGAAGGCGTGCATGTCCGCCGCTTCGAGGCACGGGTGCCGATCGAGATCTGGGCGCTGGTCGATCTCTCCGCCTCGATGCGCTACCGCGGTGTAGCCGACCGGATGGCTTTGGCGGGCGAACTCTGCGCGGGGCTCGCCGCCTCCGCGACCCGCATCGGCGACGGGTTCGGGCTGATCGGCTGCGACGCGACCATCCGCGCCGACCTGACGCTGATGGCGACCCGCCACCGCAGCGCCGCCCTGGCCATGGCCGGCAAGGTGTCCGGAGCTCGCTGCGCGGCGGGCAGTCCCGAAGGGCTCATCGAGGCAACCCGCTTGCTGTTCGGGCGGCCCCGGATTGTCTTCCTCGTCTCGGATTTCCGCTGGCCTCCGGACCTGATCCGCCGGGTCCTCGAGGCGCTGGCGCTCCATGACGTGGTGCCGGTCCTCCTGGCCGACAGCGCCGAGGACGAGGGACTGCCCGAATGGGGACTCGCCGAACTGGAGGATCTCGAAGGCGCTGGCCGACGGCTCGTGTTCCTGCGGCCTTCCTTGAGACGCCGCTGGATCGCCCGGGAGCGGGAGCGTCGCGAGGCGCTGACCGCCGCAGCGACCGCGTCCGGAGCACGCCGGCCTTTCGCCCTGGTCGACCGGTTCGACGCCCAGGCGCTCAGCCGCCACCTGTTGGCAAACTGAGATGCGCGTCCTCTCGGTCCTGCTTCTCGTGCTCCAGACCGGCGTGGCCATGGCTCAGGTGCGCTCCGTCGAAGTGCGGGTGCCCCGTGGCTTCGGATATGTCCTCGGCGACCTCCTGCATGCTCGGGTCGATATCGCCCTCGAACCCGGCACCACCGTTCAGCAGGCCTCGCTGCCGCGCCCCGGCCCCGTAACCTACTGGCTCGATCTGCGCGACGTCGTCGTCGAGCGGATCGCGGGGGGCTTGAGCCTACGCCTGACCTATCAGAGCTTCTACGCCGCCCTCGATGCGCGGCGGCTCGAAGTGCCGGGATTTGCCGTAGCGCTCGCCGATGAGACCCCCGGCGGCACCACGACGGCGCAGGCCGAGATTCCCGCCTGGACCTTCGGCGTCTCCCCTTTGAGGGAGGTGCAACCGGAGAAGCGCGACGACCCGGCCGACTATCTCCAGCCGGACGGCCGAGCCCGCCGCGTCGACCCGGAGCCCGCCGCAATGGCGGCCCTCGGTTTCGCCGGGCTCGCGCTGCCCGCTCTTGCGCTGCTGGCCTGGGACCGGGCCTGGCTCGGCCGCCGCCGGAGCCGTCCGTTTGCTCAAGCCGTCCGGCGCCTGCGCAAGCTTTCCGGGGCAGGGGAGGACAGCTACCGCGAGGCCCTGCGCCTGATCCATCGCGGCCTGGACGAGACCGACGGGCGGCGGCTGCTCGCAGACGACCTCCCAGGTTTCCTCGACAGGCACCCCATCTTCCGGGGCGAGGGCGAGGCGCTGGCGCGCTTCTTCGAAGCGTCGCGCCGGGCTTTCTTCGGGCGGGAGATCAACGAGGCGCGGGAGCTCTGGCCCTGGGCTGCGCTACAGGCGGTCGCACGCCGCCTCGCCGCCTCCGAGCGGAGGGCGTGAGATGAGCGCGCGCCTCGCCCTCTTCGGCTTCGCCATGCCTCTCGCGCTCTGGCTCCTGCCGCTGGCCCTCCTGCCCTTCGTTGCGACGGGGCGGCGGAGGCATGCGGTGCCCGCGATCGCGGCGGCCCCACCGGATGCACTATCCCGATGGATCGGTACCACGCTCACCCTCGCCGGGGTCTTCACCATCGCCGGTCTGGTGCTTGGGTTGGCGGAGCCCTACCGGGTCGGCGAGCGGGTGACGCGGATCGGCATCGGCGCGCAGGTCTCGATGCTGATCGACCGCTCGGGCAGCATGAACGAGACCTTCGCCGGGCGGCAGCCCTCGGGGGCAGAGGAATCCAAGGCTGCGGCCTCCCGGCGCCTGCTCGCGGGTTTTGTCGGCGAACGGGAGCACGATCTGTTCGCCGTCACGGCCTTCTCGACGGCACCCATGCTCGTCCTGCCGATGACCGACCGGCACGAGGCCGTGCGGGCGGCGATCGCGGCGATCGACCGGCCGGGGCTCGACTACACCAACGTCGCCCGCGGCCTCGCCATGGCGCTCTCGCAGTTCGGCACGGATAGCGGCATCTCCCGGGTGCTGCTGTTCATCTCGGACGGCGCGGCGGTGATCGACCCGCGGGTACAGGACCAGCTCCGGGCCGACTTCGCGAAGATCCGGCCGAACCTGTACTGGCTATTCCTGCGGACCAAGGGCTCCCCGTCGATCCAGGACCGGCCGGAGGGAGAGGATACGCCCCAGGCCGCCCCGGAGCGCCACCTCGACCTGTTCTTCAGGAGCCTCCGCATTCCCTACCGGGCCTTCGAGGCCGAGGGGCCGCAGGCGGTGGCCGACGCCATCGCGCAGATCGAGGCTCTGGAGCGTGATCCGATTCCCTACACGGAGGTCCGCCCCCGCCGCGATCTCACCGGCTGGGCGTACGGCCTCGCCGCTCTCAGCCTCGCCGTGCTCGCCCTGGCGGCGCTCGTCGAGGCGGACATGTCGGCACGCCGCCGGGCCGGGCGCCCAGCGGTGGACGCGCGCCTGCGGAGGGCGGCATGATCGGCCTTTCGGAGACGCACAGCGGCTCGGCCGCGCTCTCTTTCTCCCCCTTCTCGCGAGCGGGACGGGGGTGGCGCCACCTGCGTCCGCACATCATCGTTGCGCTGCCCATCCTGCTTCTCGGGCTCGCTGCGGTCTTCGGTCTCCAGGCGTGGCGCCAGGAACAGGCGAACGGCACCATCGCCGCCCTCGAAGGCGGGCGGGACGTGGCCGTGACGGCCGATGCCCCGGCTTTGGTCCTCGCAGCGCGGGTGGGATTTTTGGCCGCGCGCGGACGCTGGGAGGAGGCCGAGCCGCTGCTCTCCGCCCTTGATGCCATCGGCGAGTCCGGGGTGATCGCCCGCGCCCGCTACCAGATCGCCAACGCCCGGATGCGAGCGGCCTTCGGCCTGCTCTCCCGGGGCGAACTGGACAAGGCCGGGCCGCAGGTGACGCTGGCCCGCCAGGATTACCGTCGAGCCCTGTCTGCCATGCCGGAATTCTGGGACGCGAAGTTCAACCTCGACGTCGCGTCCCGCCTGATCCGCGACTACCCGGAATTGAGCCGGGGTGAAGGCGATGAGTTGCGCGTCGAGCCCAAGAAGATCTGGACCGACATCCCCGGACAACCGAAGGGCGGCCCGTGACCGCCGCCCTGCCACTCGCCCGCAACCTTCGCTCATGGCGCTTTCTAACGCGTGTTCTGGCGCTGGCGCTCGTTTGCACCGCCCTGGTCGTGCCGACCCTGCCCTTCACGCGGACGGGGGCCAAGATCCTGGCGGTGATCGACATCACCGGCTCGATGAATGTCCGCGACTATGCCCGCGACGGCCTTCCCGAAAGTCGGCTCGATCGGGCGAAGATCGCGCTGCGGCAACTCGTGGCCGGGCTGCCCTGCGGTTCGCGGGTGGCCCTCGGCCTGTTCACCGAGCGGCGACCGTTCCTCCTGTTCGAGCCCATCGAGACCTGCGGGGACTTCGCCCCCCTCGACGGCGCCCTGGCCTCCCTCGACTGGCGCATGGCCTGGGAGGGCGACAGCCGCGTCGCGGCCGGGCTCTACCGGGCGATCGACATGGCCTCCGGGCTCGGCACCGATCTCGTCTTCGTCACCGATGGCCAGGAATCGCCGCCCTTGCCCGGCGGAGAGCCGCCCGTGTTCGAAGGTAAGCCGGGGGCGGTGCGCGGCCTTATCGTCGGCGCGGGTGGATACGCCCTCTCGCCGATCCCCCGCTACGATGATCGCGGGCGGGAAAAGGGCTTCTACGGTGAGGCCGACGTGCCTCAGGAGAATCGCTTCGGCCCGCCCCCCGCCGACGCGGAAACGCGGGAAGGCTATAACCCGCGCAACGCCCCCTTCGGCTCGGCTGCCGCGCAGGGCACCGAGCACCTCTCCTCGGTCCGCGAGCCCTACCTGAAGCGCCTCGCAGCGGCGACCGGCCTCGCCTACGCCCATCTCGATGGTCCCGGCGATCTCGAAGGACCGGTGCGCGCTGCCGCAACGCCCCGGCCGTTGCCGGGCTCCCTCGATCCGCGCCCCTTCCTGGGGGGCGTAGCCCTTGCCCTGGTGCTCGTCACCCTGGGCGCCGGCAAGGCGGCCGACCTGCGCCGCCGCCTTCCGCGTCGTCTGTCCCCCTCGGAGAGTCTTTGATGGTCCGGTTGTCGCGTCGCGTCCTTGCAGCATTGTTCCTGGCCTGCGCCACAGGTCCCGCCTTGGCGCACGGCCCGACGCCTCAAAAGATTGCTCAGACGGTGACGATCAAGGCGTCGCCCGACGCCGTGTGGAAGGTCGTCGGCGATTTCGGCGGGATCGGCTCCTGGCATCCGGACGTGGCCAAGGCCGAGGCGACCGGCGGCAACGCCGAGGGCGCGACGCGCAAGGTGACGCTCAAGTCCGGCGGGACGCTCACCGAGGGTCTCGACGAGTGGAAGGGGCCGGAGCGGACCTATTCCTACCGGATGTCCGACCCAGACCTTACGGCCCTGCCGGTCTCCTCCTACTCGGCTACCCTGACCGTGACCCCGGATGGCGACGGATCCAAGGTCGAGTGGATGGGTCGCTTCTACCGCGGCGACACGGGTAACGAGCCGCCGGACACCCTCAGCGACGAGGCCGGGCGCGAAGCGATGAACCGCTACTTCGGCGACGGACTGAAGGGCCTGAAGGCGAAGCTGGAGGGCAAGGGCACGCCATGACCGCCTGTCGGTCCATCCTCACCTCCCTGATCCTGCTGATGGCAGGGCCTGCAACCGGGCAGATCGTGGTCGTAGCGAGCCAGCAGGGCGCGCGGCTCACGCGGATCGAGGGCGAGGCCGTCGCCGGGTCTTTCACCGTCCCCGCCTCGCCGGCGGTCGTGGCCGCAGATGGGCGAGGGAGGCTCTACGCCAGCCACCCGGACGGACGCTCGATCTCGATGATCGAGCCGGACGGCACAGTCCACCGGCTGCCCGTGCAGGCCCAAGCCTTTGGCCTCGCCGTCGAGCCGGATGGAAGCCGTCTCTATGTCGGCGACTGGTCGGGCAACCGGGTGCTGTGCCTCTCCCCTGCGACCGGGGCCGTCGAGGGCACGATCCCGGTCGGACCGGACCCCGCCGCCCTCGTTCTCGGTGAGCCCGGGCGCCTCTACGTCGCCGAACGGGAGGGACGCTCGGTCGGGGTGATCGACACGCGCACGCAGCGACGCGTCGCCGACCTGCCGGTGGGCGACGGCCCCTTCGCCCTGGCCTACGATCCCAGTCTTGCCCGGCTCTACGTCGCGAACGTCCGCAGCAACGACGTCA
The DNA here is from genome assembly GCF_049887755.1 of Methylobacterium sp. NFXW15. Classification (NCBI taxonomy): domain Bacteria; kingdom Pseudomonadati; phylum Pseudomonadota; class Alphaproteobacteria; order Hyphomicrobiales; family Methylobacteriaceae; genus Methylobacterium; species Methylobacterium sp. NFXW15. The sequence goes on from NZ_JAGEKG010000003.1 coordinate 170,482, forward strand.
CGGTCATCGACACGGCGGGGGGGCGGGTGCTGACGACGATCCCCGTGGGCACAGCCCCCTACGGCGTCGCCATCGCCCCCGGCGGGGGACAGGTGCTCGTCACCAACCAGCACGCCGCGACCGTCTCGGTGATCGATACCGGGGCGCTCGCCGTCGCCGCCACGGTTCCCGTTGGCCGGTATCCGGAAGGGGTGGCGATCCTCGGCGGCTTCGCCTACGTCGCCAACTGGTTTTCCGATGATGTCTCCGTCATCGACCTCGCCGCGTTGAAGGAAACGCGCCGACTCCCGGTGGCCGAGGGTCCGCGAACCGTCGCCGTAGCGCGGATCGCATCCCCGGAGGCGGCACGATGAGGTCTCTCCTGCTGTCGACCCTCGCGCTCTTGGTCCCGCTCACCGCCTGCAACCGCCGCGACGAGGAGGCAAATGCCGATCAGGCGGTAGTGGCCCGAACCTCGGAGACGGATCTGCCCGCCTGGCTCACGCACAGCGACGGCACCGATCCCGGCCGCTGGCTCGCGGGCCGCGAGGCGGGGCGCCCTCTGGCCCTCGACACGCCGCAGGTTCAGGCGATGCGCGCGAGCCTCGCCCGAGCCGCAGAGGGTTTCGTCGAGGACCGCCGGATGATCGCCAACCGCACCGTGCAACTCGGCCAGATGCTGAGTGAGGTCGGCAAGGGCGAGGCCTACGGCACGATCCTCGACGGGCTCGGCCGCGTCGCTGCCGCCCGGGGTCGCCACAAGAGCCTCTACGGCGAGATGTGCCAGCATTATTTCAACATTCGCACACGCGGCGTGGAGCACGCGGCGGCGCTTGCCGAACTCTCCGCGAACGAGGTGCGGCCTCTGACACGGAGCACGCCGTGAGCGTCGGCTTCGACATCGCCCCACCCCGGACCGCCTCCCGTTCGCGCGAGGGCATCCTGATGGTCGACGATCATCCGGTCGTGCTCCAGGGATTCCGGCAACTCGCCGAAATGGACGAGATCGGGCAGGTGTACGAGGCGGGCGATGTCGTCTCCGCCTATAGGATCTTCCACCGGCATCGGCCGGGCCTCGTCATAGCGGACTTGTCGCTGGGGGAGGATGGGCTGTCCGGCCTTTCGCTGATCCGGCGGATCAAGGCTCTGGAACCGGCAACCCGCATCCTGGCCTTCAGCATGTATGATGACCCCGTCATCGCCGCCCGCACCGTTCAAGCCGGAGCGCTGGGCTTCGTGATGAAGGACTCTTCCGTCGAGGTCTTCCTCGAAGCCCTCGAGGCCGTCCGGACGGGCCGGGGATACCTGCCGCACACCATCGCGACCGGCATCGCGATGCTCGATCTCGCGCCCGACCGCTCGCCGCTCGCGCGCCTCAACGCAAGGGAGCTTCAGATCCTGTCGCTGCTCGGCAAGGGCAAAACCTATACGGAGATCGCCCGGATCCTGACCCTGAATTACCGCAGCGTCGTCAGCACGGCCGCCGTCATGCGGGTCAAGCTCGGCGCGGGCAGCCTCGCCGAGCTCATCCACATCGCCCTGGACCAGTCCGGCGCACGAACAGGCTGAACGTCACCGTGGGAGGAAGATTCCCGGAATGATCCGGCCCTTCTGGCCGAACAGCTCAACGGCCTTTTCGCAGTTTGCCGGGACATCCTTCTCGTAGGCGGCGAGGTAGGCGCGGGCCTGCAGCATCAGCGCGTCACGATCGATCTCCGCAGGATCGACTCCCATCGACCGGATCGCGCTCTTGAAGCGTTCCGCGTCCGATTTGAGAGCGCTGCAATGGACGTTCACGAAGCCGACGAGGCCGGCGAGCTTGGCGGCGTTGCGCTTCTCCGCTGGGATATCGCCAGCCTCCTGGCCCTGCGCGATCGGTGAGGCCGCGACGAGCCAAGCCGTCGCCAGAAGCAGAGCGTGAAACCGCATGGGATGATCTTTCTCTGAATTACAGACCGGTACAATGGGCAACGAAGTGAGCCCTTGCCTGGTCCAAGGCCTGGTATTCGGCCATGCTGGACGGATGACGCAGCTCCGGGCCTTCCGGAAGCCGCCCGGCTACGCCCGTCGCGGGGTCGAAGACGAAGGGCCGCGGGCCGGTATAGGTGCCCATCCGGTTGCGGACATCGACGCTCCCGCACAGGACACCGCCCCGGCCCGTCCGCAAGCCGCTCACCCTGGCATCGGCGCTGCCGAGCTGCCTCCCGATCGCGGCGGTGGCGCTACGCACGATCTCGGGATCGGGAGTTGCGAGGGCGGCGTCGTTCGCCAGCGCGTGTCGGGCGATCAGAAACGCCGCGGGGGCGAGGAGGAACACCGCCCACCTCATCGCCGATCTCCGCCGCAAGGCGCCATCACGGCTCTTCGCTGGAAGGCTGGGCGTGCAGCGAGATGCAGGTGCGGACCATATCGCTCAGGGTCAGGTTCCTGGTGTCGCCGATATTGGCCGTCTCCTCCAGGCAGCGCATGAAATACTCGCGGGTGAGGTCCGGCGAGAGCGCGACCATCGCCTTGCCCATGCGGTTGGTGAAGTCGATCTTGTCGGACATCGAGGCCCGCGGCCAGAGCGAGGCGAGGTCGTCCATCGTCAAGCGCGCCCAAGCGGGCGCGGACCCCATGGCCCAGCAGAAGACGAGAGCGAACGAGAGCCTTATCATCGCGACTGCCTGCCCGTGAATGAAGGACGTGGCGCCGATCGCGCCGACGTTTTGGTCGGTGGATCCTGAATGGCCGGACCACACCGAAGCTCAGGAAGACTGTTCGAGGAGAAAGTCTGCCTTGCTCGTGTTGGAGCCCATCGATCCATCGTACGCCTGATCTACCGTTCAACGTCCCTTGATCAGGCACATGACGTCAAGGATTGCGGCGCTGAAATTTTGCTTATGACAACCGACAATTTCGAGTGCGGTACATTGCCAAGCAAAGCTTCCGATTGTCCTCTTTAAAAATCTCATAAAGAGGGCGCTGATCTGCTTTGGGCCTCAGAAGGCTCGCAGGAGGCGTTGCCATCGAAAGCTGCCGCGCCCCCTGTCCAGAAAATCGGCGCGCGAGACCGCTGCGTCTCCATACGCATCGTCGTTGCAGCTCAGAGTTCGCCCAGACTGAGCGCCGTCTCGCCGACAGAGCCGACCCGGTTCGACACCCCATCCGGCTCATGCCTGAAACTCCCGGCCAGACTTGCCGAATGGTCAGGCTTGTATTTTCTTTAAAATCCCGATCGACATTGGGTAGTTTTGGCGCCACGTCATCTAAAAGTATCTATATTGCAACATGTTCCCGGACCGTGAGTGAAGCATCGGGAATCATTGCAACAACAGTTTGACCGGGATCTGCTTGGCAATTTAGCAATCGATTGCGCGCAAGGACGCGCTGCCGCGTCATAAGCGGCCAACTGATAAATCGGGGGACGCATCGTGATCAGTTCGGGCATCGGCGGATTGCGCCGCTCGCTTCTTGCCGGCGTGCCGGCCTGGGCTGCCTTCGTCGCCGGAGCGCACGTGACAAGCGCTGAAGCGGCCTGCGCCCCAGGGACGCCCACAGCCGGTCAGACGGTGACCTGCTCGGGCCCATCGGCGGCCTTCATCGCTCCGGCTGGTGTGAATGCCCTGACCGTCGCCATCACCCCCGACGCCACCGTTGCGGCGACGCAGACCAGCGCCGGTAACAACCCGAGCTTCACCAATGTTCGCGTGAACGGGTCGAGCACCATCAACAATGCGGGTACGATTACCAATCCCGCGTCGCAGAACCGCGATAATTATGGCGTGAACATCGCGGGTGATCTCTCGACCCTCAACAATAGCGGGTCGATCACTCTCACTGCCCCTGCCGGCAACACGGCGACCCGGGTCTACGGCGTTTATTCCAGCGCGCCGAACGGAAGCCAGTACGCAAGCACCACCGTCACCAATAGCGGATCCATCTCGGTCACGCAGAACGGCAACGGTATCGCGCGCGGCATCTATTCCGGCGAGAACACGACGCTGTTCACCATCAACAACACGGGGCTGATCTCTGCGGCACGCGGCAGCACTGCGACCGCGAGCACGAACGCCGTGGCGGCAGTCGATTCCGACGACGACACCGACCGGCTCGTCGTGAACAACGCGGCCAACGGACGTATCTCCGCCAGCGGTACGAACAGCCGAGCCTTTAGCGGGCGAGCCGCCCAGTATGAGATCAACAACAGCGGTACGATCAGCAACACCACTGCGGGCGGTGCCGCGATAGCGACCTTCGCGCTCAATGCCGGCAATGCGGGAGATGCGACGACACCGCGCGCCTACAATACGGTCATCACCAACACGGCGACGGGCGTCATCAACGGTGATGTCCGCAATACGGATCAGGACCTTCAGACCGCGGCGACGGTCGTGAACCTGCGCCGATCCGGCACGCTCACCAATGCCGGCATCATCAACGGCAACGTGTCCTTCGGTGGCGGCAACCAGACCGTCACCAACACCGGCACCATTTCGGGGGGCATCAGCTTCCTCGACGTCGCCACGACGGTCAACACCGTGAACCTCGGCACCGGCTCGACGGTCGGTGGGGCGATCACGGCGCAAGGCCTCGGGACCAACGCGCTGAACCTCTCGGGCACCGGCACCTTCGCCAACAGCCTTTCCGGCTTCACCAGCCTCACACAGACCGGAGCAGGCACCGCCTGGACGCTGGGGTCGAACTCGGTCGTGGCCCTGTCCGGCAACCTGACCGTCGCCGGTGGCAATCTGACCCTCGCGGCGGGCTCGCAGCAGACAATCGGCGGCGTGATCCAAGTGACGGGTTCCGGCGCGCAGCTGACGGTGAACAACACCCTCGCCAAGACGGTGAACCTCTCCGGCTCGAACACGACCCTGGTGAACAACGGCACCATCACCGGAACCGGTGCGGCGGGTCGTGCCAACACGGCGGCCAACCGCGTCTACGGCGTCCTGTCCAATTCGACGGGGGCGGATTTCGCCAACGTGGCGGTCGTGAACAACGGCACCATCGCGGTGACCGAGAACGGTATCGGCATCTCGCGCGGCGTCTATGCGGGCGAAAACATCGCCTCCCTAAGCGTCACCAACGCGGGCACCCTCTCCGCCACACGCGCGGCAGGCAGTACCGGCACGGCCGCCGTGGCGGCGATCGATTCCGACGACGACGTCGCCGCGCTCACCGTCACCAACCAAGCGGGTGGGCGCATCACCGCCGCGGGCACCAATGTCCGGGCGATCCAGGGCCGGGCGAAGAGCTTCACGATCACCAATGCCGGGACGATCGCGGCCTCTTCGGGCGCGCAGGCCATCGTCGTCTATGGCGCGGGTAACGCCTCCCTGACCAATAGCGGGACCATCACCGGCGATGTCCGCTTCACGGACGCGGATCCGCAGAGCACCACCACCGCCAACCGGCGCAACTCCACCACCGTCAACAGCGGCACGATCAACGGCAACCTCATCTACGGGATGGGCAACCAGACCCTGACCAATACCGGCACGATCAGCGGGGCGATCACCTTCGCCGACATCGCCACCAGCCGCAACAGCGTCACCCTCGGCACCGGATCGGTGGTCGGCGGCGCGATCACGGCGACGGGGCGCGGCACGAACGCCCTTCTTCTCACGGGGACTGGGACGCTCGCGAGCAACGTGGTCGGCTTCTCCACCTTCACGCAGACCGACGGCGCCTGGACCCTGGCCTCGGGCACGACCCAGAACGTCTCCGGCGGCGCGACCGTGGCCGGCGGCACCCTCACCGTGAACTCCGCGCTGAACGCGGCGACGCAGGTCGCGGCGGGCGCGACGCTCGGCGGAACGGGCACGATCACCGGCGCAGTGACCAACGCGGGCACCGTTGCGCCGGGGAGCGCCGCTGCGCCCTACGGAACGCTGACCGTCGCGGGCAACTACACGCAAGCGCCGGGCGGCACCCTTGCCATCGCAGTGGCGCCGGGCGCCAACGCAAAGGTGGCCGTGACCGGTCAGGCGCAGCTCAACGGTGCCCTCGTCCTGAACGGAGCCGCAGGCACCTACGCGCCGGGCACCACCTACACCGTCCTATCCGCCGGTTCGACGACGGGGGCCTTCACCTCGGTGTCCGCGACGGGGATTCCGACGCTCCTCGCCGCGGCCCTGGCCTCGAATGGCAACGCCACGACGGTCACCCTCGCGCAGCAGAGCTTTGCCCTCGTCGCCCGTACCGACAACCAGCGCAGCGTGGCACGCGGCGTCGATACGCTGCTTGCCGGCAACCGAGCCGCGCTCACGGTGCTCGACAATCAGAGCGACGCACAGAATGCCGCGACCCTCGACCGGCTCTCGGGCCAGGGCTACGCCTCCGTGGCGGATCCCGTGCTCCGCTCCGGCCGCGCCTTCGGCAGCCAGATGATGGCCCGCGCCTACGCGGCGGGGAGCGAGGCGGGATCGACCGGCTTCGTCCTGCCTCCGGCGGTCTACGCTGCCGACTTGCCCGCCCGTGGGCCGGTGCCTGCGCCGCGCTTCGTCGAAGTGAACCGCGGCTACGGCGTGTGGGCGACGGGCTATGGCCAGTTCGGGCATGTCGACTCCACCGCCAACGCGGCGGGGCGTAGCGAGACCGTCGCGGGCATGGCGGCGGGCATCGACATGCATCCGACCACGAGCACGGTGGTCGGCGTCGCGGTGGGCTACGGCTCCGTCGACGTCTCGCTCCGGCGCACCGGCGAGCGGGCGCATGTCGACAATGCGCAGGTCGGTGTCTACGGCGGCTACACGGACGGCGCGTTCTACGCCAACGGCGCTCTGGGCTATGCCCGCGCCGAGGGCCGCGTGAACCGCTCCCTCGGCCTGCAGCAACTCCAGCCCGGCGGCGCCCAGGGTGATATCGGCGGCGACCAGTTCATCGCGGCAGGTGAACTCGGCTACCGGGTGCCCGTCGCCACCGCGACGCAGATCGTCCCCCTCGTCGGCTATCAGGTGAACACCTTCAGCCAGGATCGGGTGCGCGAAACCGGCGGCGGCCTGTTCGACCTGACTGTCGCGGGCAAGGACTTCCTGTCCGCGCGGACGCTGGTCGGCGGACGGATCGAGACGGCCACGGCCGTCGCAGGCAAGCCCGTTTCGCTCTGGGTGAAGGCGGCCTACGTCCACGACTTCGCGGATGTGAACCGGACGATCAGCACGAGCTTCACCCTCGCGCCGACCGTGCCGTTCCTCGTCACCGGACGTCGGCTCGACCGGGACCGCGCCCTCGTCTCGGCGGGTCTCGGCATGGAGTTCGCTCCGCGCCTTCAAGGCTTTATCGCTTACGACGCAGAGCTTGCCTCCACCGACACGATCCAGGCCGTGCGCGGCGGGGTGCGCTACGCCTTCTGATCAGTATCGGCGGAAGCGCACGAGGGTAGAGAGAGGTTTGGACGAGCGAGAACCGGGCAAGTCATTCTGTCTGTCCGGTTCCTGCAGATTATCATAAAACAGCAATATTCTAGAAGGATCACGTCATAACGTCAGGTCGTCTAAAGTTTCGATCTGGCGCAAGACTGTGAAGCGAGCCTCCGTCCATGATCGCCGGGGCGCGAAGGCGAGATTCGCATCGCCGGCCCCGCCCTGATGGCGGGCTATCTCGGCAGCGACGAGAAGCCGGTCAAGAACGGTTGGCTGCACACCGGCGATCTCGGCAGTTTCGACGCGGACGGCTATCTCGCCATTACCGGCCGGATCAAGGACGTGATCATCCGGGGCGGCGAGAACATCTCGCCGGCTCTGATCGAGCGGCACCTCGCCATCCATCCCACCATCCGCGATTGCTGCGTGGTGGGCGCCCCCGATGCCGATCTCGGCGAGGTGCCCGTGGCCTTCGTGGTGCTGCGCGACGGGGCGGGCCTCGACGAGCCCGGCCTGCAGGATTTCGTGCGGGCCTCGCTCGCCCGCATCTACATCCCCGCCCGGATTCGTCCCGTGGAGACACTGCCGCTGAATGCCGTTGGCAAGGTCAACCGGAAGGTCCTTCGCGACCTTGCTGGTCGACAGTAAAGTGATGATGCTCACGTGCCTCCGTCTTTGCGAGCGTTAGCGAAGCCATCCAGGGCAGCGGGACGCTTCAGAACGGTGCGCCTCCTTGGGTTGCTTCGCTGCGCTCGCAAAGACGGCCGGGAATCCATCGACGGGAGCGGCTCGGGGTTTGACCACGTCGCGGCCTCCGACCGTTCGAACGTCGCCAGCCGGGGGATCGCCCGTCGCCGAGCCAGGAACCAAGCCGCTCGGGGATGACTTCCAACACCGCACGACCATCCCGTGCCCGGAGGAGAGGGAGCGAAGTATCTTGGTGACCACGCATCGTCGTTTCGGCTCCGGTCGTACCAAGGCCATCCTGTTCACCGGCCTCATCGCCCTCTTTCCGGGGGCCATCACCCTGACAGGCCCGGCCGCCGCTCAGTCGGCGGGCAGCGCCATCGACCAGCCCACGGCCGGCACCCTCCCGCCCGGGACGTCGACCGTGAAGGGCAGCGGCGCCGCGCCGCGAGACCAGTCGACCGGACAGGTCGCTCCGCCTAGCGCGATCCAATCCTCGACGGACGTGATGCAGTCGGAGGGTGCGGTTCAAAGCAAGGACCAGGGCGGAAGGACCGACCCGATCGAGCACCTGCCCAAAGACATGCGCCGCTGATCGACACGCGCTTCTGCGGCGGGGTGACGTCCCGTCGCTCTCCGCGGACGGCTCGTCCTGGGCTCGACACTGGGCATCGTGGCGCGCCGCACGCTCAAGGATCTGCCCGAGCAGGACGCCGCCTGACGCCGTCAACCGGCGTCGTCACCCTTCTCCGATCCGCCCCTTCGGAGCGCCACCCATGACATGGGACGGCTCGACCACCGTCGTCTAGGCCACCCGTCGCGGCGTTCCTGCCCTGGCTGTGGGTCTCCATCGTCCTCGTCCTGGCGGGGGCGGAACTCGATATGGCCATTCGCGACGAGAACGGCTTGTACAGTTTCTTGCCGCGCGGCGATGCCATGGCCGTTCAATCGATCGTGTTGTGAGCGGGTGCCGGATCGTCTTGAAAACGATGGCTTCCCTTCCGATCTCCGGACTGCGCCTGCGGTTGGGCGCTCTACGGAGAAGATCATGCCGCACCACGACACCACGGCCCTCTCGGGCATCATCAAGCACGTCTTCGCGCACCGCTTCACCTTGGAGGCCGAGGGGCAGACCCATCTGGCCGATCTCGGTCCGAAGGGGGCACAGGCCTTCCCGCTCTCACCGGGCTTGGCCGTGAGTCTGGAAGGCGAACGTCGGCCCTCCGAAATCAAGGTCACGAGGATCGAGACCGCCGGGCGCGAGCCCGTAGAGGTCGAGCACAAGAAGCCGAACCACGCCCCAGGCCATCGGCATGCGGACGCCCCGGCCGACGCAAACGTCGTTCTCGCGGCGGCGCGAAAAGCAGGTTGGGAGTCCCACGGCGAGCCGCGCCGCAAGCCCAAGCACTTCGAGGTGCTGGCGCGCCAAGGACAAGGCGCATGGAGCGAACTCCATATCGACTTCGCAGGCGCCATCTACAAGCAGAAGCCTGCCGACGCCGAGAAGTGGTCGCTCCCGGCTTGATCGGTACGGCCTGATCAGGCTGTGGGGCCGTCGAAAGGCGGTCCCACACATGAGATCTGCTCAACACGGGCGACGGTCTCAACACGCGTTCGGACGTCGTGCCTTTCTTGGCCGGCCTCTCCCGGGATATATCGGCGCGACCGGAAGACCCCTTAGGCTAGGACATTCGAGGTGCCGGACTTCAAGGAAGAGGCCCGTATCATTCGCGAATTGACGCGAGCGGGCGCTGGGCCGGACCCCTTCTCATCGGCCGTTCGCGCCACGCGCATGCCGATGCTGATCACCGATCCGCGCCGGGACGACAATCCGATCGTGTTCGCGAATGCGGCCTTCGCTCGGCTCACGGGCTACGGCCGGGAGGAGATCCTCGGCCGGAACTGCCGATTCCTGCAGGGGCCGGAGACCGACTGCCTCGACGTCGCGCGCCTGAGGGAGGCGATCGAGAGCCGGACGCCGATCGAACTCGACCTTCTGAACTACAAGAAGGACGGCTCGACCTTCTGGAATCGCCTCCTCGTCTCGCCTGTGTTCGGGGATGACGGCCAACTCACGTATTTCTTCGCCTCGCAGTTCGACGTCACGCTGGAGCGCGAGCGCCTCGTTCGCCTCCAGCGTGACCGGGATGTCCTGGAAGCCGAGGTTGGGCGGCGCAACGCCGATTTGCTGGCCAGCGAGGAGCGGCTGCGTTTCGCGCTGGAAGCGGGGCAACTCGGGAGCTGGAGCATCGACCTCGACACGGGACACCTGACGGTCTCCGACAGCTGCAAGGCGATCTGCGGACGCCAGCCCGGTGATCCGCTGAGCCTCGAGGAATTGCAGGCTTCGATCCATCCGGAGGACCGGGCGATCCAGCGGGATGCCATCGCGCAGGCGATCGCGAACCGGTCGCTCCTCGACGCTGAGTACCGTCTGACGACCCCCGCCGGTCAGGAGCGGTGGGTCCAGATCAGAGGGAAAGCGCATTACCGTGCGGACGGGACGCCGCTCCTGATCACGGGGACCTCGCAGGACATCACCGAGCGCAGGGCCGTGCAGAGCCAGCGCGCGCTCCTGACTCGCGAACTGCATCATCGCGTGCAGAACACGCTGGCTTCGCTCAGCGCCATCGTTTCACAGACCATGCGGCGCGCCGCCTCGGTCGAGGACGCTGCCGCGACGTTGACGGCGCGCATCCAAGCCATGGCGGCTGCCAACACCCTCCTCATCACCGAGGATTTCGGCAGCGTTTCGATGCAGGATCTGGTCAGGCGCTCGCTCGCACCCTTCGGCGTCGAGGACGCCGCCCGGTTCGATCTTGCGGGACCGGACCTGCGCCTGCCTCCGCAGGTCGTCGTCGCCTATGCCCTGGCCCTGCACGAACTGGCCACCAACGCGAGCAAGTACGGGGCGCTGTCCAACGCCACCGGCGTCGTCGAAATCACGTGGAGCATCACGGGCGAGGCCGGGCATCCGCTCCTGCATGTGGTCTGGCGGGAGCGCGGAGGTCCCCCGGTCAGTCCACCGCGTCAGACGAGCTTCGGCACGCAACTGCTCAAGCGCGTCCTGGCCACGGAAATCGGTGGGCGGGTCGATGTCGATTTCCGCCCCGAAGGCCTCGTCTTTACCGCCATCGCGCCCGTGGCGAGCCCCGATCCGGAGGTGCGCTCACCGACCCTGTGACCGCGTGCGTGCCCTCGTTTCTCGTCGATGCATCAGAGCGGGCTCGAGAGCCACGCCTCGATCTGCTCGGCGAGCCAAACGGCAGGGCCGCTTCCCGCGAACCACAGGAGCAGGACGGACGCAGCGAGGACCGTCACATTGTCGACCCGTTCACTGCCGAGCACGCCCACGACCGCGAACAGGAGGAAGACGGCGAGGATGCCCGTCGCAACCTGCAGCGAGCCGGCGATCCGCCTGACACGCGTCCTGCGGCCGTACTCCAAGCGCCGCGCTGCAAAGTCGTGGTCAGCACTCACCGTACGCCTCACCGCTCCCGGCCGTCCTGCCTCTCGCACGTCGCCCCCGCTCGGCGCCTGACGACCCGAGCCGAACCACGTCGCCGCAGAATACACCTTGCTGATGAGGCGGTCGTAAACAGTATGATGGTCGCGCTGTCCTTCGATGGCCCGCAGCGCTCCTGACCTTCCTGCGACACGGGATCGCTGCCGCCGATGCAGCGGTCAGGGGCGCACGCAGTCGGCAAAAGTATCGGACGTGAACGGTTCGATGAATTGGACGGCGATACCCTTCGGAATCAGCCGCACCACCGTCGCGTAGCGCGCGCCGACCCGCACGCGAGTGCCGATGAACGGCAGCGCATCGGTGTTCAGATCGATCGCAGCGCCGGAGAGGGAGATGTCCTGGATCATGCCGGGCAGCACGATGGTCTCGCCGAGCCGGACTTCGACCTCACGATGTTTGGGCACGATGCGGGGGGCGCCGCGCAACTCGGCGCTTTGCACGCACCGTTTCGCATGCCAGTCGAGCCGGGCGGCGACACGGCCGCGATGATCTTCCGGGATCCGCAGACTGAGGACGAATCCCTGTTTGGTGATACTTTTGACCCTGCCGGGCAAGATGCCGATGTAATCGAGCGAGCACACCACGACCTGCCCAATCTCGACGCGGATCTTGGCAATGATCACGGCCGATTGCAGGCTGATCTGCTCCGCACGGCATGGAAACTCCGTCCCCCCGGCGAGCATCGCCCGACCACGGATGACGTGATCGGCGTTGGCATTCTGGCTGCCGGAATCTCGAACTGGATTCATGTCGTCGAGTTCAGGTGCCCCCATCGCCGCCTGCCCCCTTCCAAGGTTGTGACGCCGACCCCGCCTGTAAGCGGGAATATCGGAATGAGCCGGTACTTCAAGCTCAATCTTACTACCTGAAGTATCATCAAATTTCTTAAACAAAAATGTTTCGATTCCTGTACCGGTATAGATGCAAGGCGTACTAATTTATACAAATCGACATGTCGAAGATCCGGAGGGGTGAAGGTTCCTCCGGCGCGTCGTATAGTCGTCGCACCGGACTCGGTGGCCGTTGCCCGCAGTTCGGCGCCGTACGTTGAGATCATCCTGGTAATCCAGCCCGCCGGTGTCTCGGCTCCATCGATCATCGATCGCGGACCGACTTCGCAATGCTAGGCCCACGAGCGAGGCGATGCCCACGAGCGAGTGAACGGCTCCGGAACACTCCTGAATTCACTGCGAACGCGAACCACCATTCCGGTGCCGGTCGGCTTCGCTTCAGAACGCCTTGATGCGGGCGCGATGCCGCAGGTCCCTCGCTCCCTCATTCGATGCAGACCGGGCGCTTGATCTGGTGGCGCGCGACCGGAATGGTGGAGCATGGCTCGCAAGCGCAATCACCTGACGACCGACCTGATGGCCGATGCCCTGCATCGGCTCGGTATCGGTGCCGCTGCGGTGGACCGCGAGGCCCTGCGCCTCCGCCTGGGCTTGCCCGAGTACAATGGCTTCGTCGAGGACGAGGCGGTCGCCGCCGCTCTCCGGGACGGTGGTGCGCGGCGCGCCTTCGCCGAAACGGGCGTCGCCGCCCTTCGTTCGACGGTACCGGCGCTGCGATCCGAACCGGGGCGCGACGACGACCTCGTGTGGCGGCTGCGGGTGAAGATCCCGCTCCTCGACGATGGCCGCCTCGATCTTCGCATCGACGTTCCACCGAACGAGACGGCTGCGCATATCCTGGAGGAGATGGCGTTGGGCAACGACCCGGCGCGACAGCTGGATGGCCTGCGCGCGGCCCTCGCCGCGACCGCCACGCAACTCGAAGGCACCTTATGCCGGGCGGTCGCCCGGCTGCGGGACCAGATCCGTGACGACCTGCACGAAACCGGTGCCGACGCGCCGACCTACATCGCCCATCTCGACCGGTCGCTCCGCTCGCGGGTCTTCACACCCGCGCCGAACCTCGCGCACGTCATCGGCGACACGCTCAAGACCGTCCGCACCCGGGCGAAGGTGGTGGCCCGCGAGGAATCCGGTCGGCGGCGCCTGCGCGACCGGGTCGGCTTCGGCAGCTATATCGACAAGTTCGTACCCGCCCGTCGGCTGAACCGGCGGATCGTGTTCCACATGGGACCGACCAATTCCGGCAAGACCTACGCGGCGCTTCAAGCGCTGGCGAAGGCGCCGACCGGGACCTATCTCGCGCCGCTGCGGCTGCTCGCGCTGGAGAATTACGAAAATCTGCTGGAACGCGGGCTCCGCGCCGGCATGGTCACCGGCGAGGAGGTTCTGGGCGAGCCCGATCCCAGCCATACCGCACGCACCATCGAAACGGCGGATCTTCGCCGCCCCGTCGACATCGCGGTGATCGACGAGATCCAGATGCTGTCCGATCCCGACCGTGGCTGGGCCTGGACCAATGCGCTGTTCGGGATCCCGGCGAAGACCGTCATCGTCTGTGGCTCGGACGACGCCCTGTCGCATGTCCGCCGCGCGGCGGAGGCGGCCAACGAGTCCCTCGACGTCGTGACCTTCGAGCGCAAGACGCCGCTGGTGGCTCTGGAAGAGCCCGTCCCCCTCGAGGACGTGCAGCCCGGTGATTCCGTCGTCGCCTTCTCGCGCCGGGCCGTGCACGAGATCCGCGAGACCCTCGTGGTGGCCGGGCGGAGCGTCGCGACGATCTACGGCGCCCTGTCGCCGGAGGTGCGGCGCGCCGAAGCGCGGCGGTTCCGCGACGGCGAGGCCGAAGTGCTGGTCACCACCGATGCGATCGGGATGGGCCTCAACCTCGGGCCACTCAAGCGCGTGATCTTCTCGGCGGTCACGAAATGGGACGGCACGGCGACCCGTCCGCTCACCAACCCGGAAATCCGGCAGATCGCCGGGCGAGCCGGACGGTTCGGCCATCAAGACGAGGGTCACGTCTCGGCGACGGACGATGTGAGCCTCGGCCCGATCCGCGATGCGCTTGCCGGGGCTCCGACGGCGCCCGCCGCCGACACCCGGTTCTATGTCAGGCCGGACCTCATCGCGATCGAGGCGGCGGCCATGGAGCTCAACACCGCATCGCTCGCCGACGTGCTGGTCCATTTCTCACGCGCGACCTTCTATGACGGCTCGCCGTTCCAGCCCTCCGAGATGGAGGAGGCGCTGGAGGCCGCGCGTGCGGTCGACAGGGCAGGATTGCCGATCCGGGAGGCTTTCGTCTTCGCGGTCGCCCCGATCGACCGCCGCGACGTGGCGTCGAAGGCCGTGCTCGACCGCTGGGTCCAGGCCCGCGCGGCGGGCGCTTTCGTCCCCGCCTTGCGCGCCCGGGTCGATGGCGAACTCGATGACCTCGAACGCACGGTCAAGCTCGCCGCCGCCTATCTCTGGCTCGCCCGGCGCTTCCCCGACACGTTCGATGAGGTGGAGGCGACGAAAACCTTGCGTGGCCGTGCCAACGCGGCCATCGAGACGCAACTCAGGGAAACGGCGTCGCGGACGATCGCGCGCGGCTCGACGCTCGAGGGCGTCCCTTGAGCGTCACCCGCCCCATCCTGTTCGCTGTCGGGTGATCGGCGCCCGTTCAGTAGCGGGTGATGAAGCGCAGGCCGAGCACGGTGGAATTGCGCACCCGCTTGCCGTCCGGATCGCGCGGGTTGGCGATCCCGCCCCCTGGATGGACGATGTATTGAACGGTCGGTTGCAGGGCGATGCCGGGGGCGAGCACGGCCTGATAGGTCGCCTCCACCAGCGTCTCGGCGCTGCGGCGAGGGGTCGGCGTGTCGCCCTGCACGGCGGCGATCGTATCGAGGCGCCGGGCCGCGCGGGAAATGTGGGTGAAGCCGAGGGCGAGGCCCAGCGTGTCATCGGAACGAACGGGGAACAAGCCGCGATAGGCGATGCCGGTGTCCACATAAACGTCCACGAGGTTGCGGTCGCTAGGTGAGGCGGACGCGCGCAGGAAGACGCTGGCGCCGTCGTTCGGGTCGTCCGGCTCCTGGTAGATCGTCTGGTCGATCAGCCCGTAGAGGCCGGAATCGCCCGACACCCGGCGGGCGAGGCCGCTCACCGGATCGGGCGTGATCGCATCGACGCGGCCGAACCGGTGCCAGCCTCCGAGCGTCACGGTGCCCGGTCGGCCTTCCGCGCCGGGGCGGGTGTTGTAGGCGTAGGACACCTCCCCGATGACGAGCGGCGGGTCGGAGACGGGAAAACGGATCCCGTTCGGGTTGCGCCGCTGCGGGTCGATCCCGGAGCGTGGGTCGCCGCCGCCCGGCGTGCCGTCGATCAGGCTCGCCTGAAACGAGAGGTCCGGCGTCGGCACGTATTTCAGGCGAACGGTCGGCGCTGAGAGTGGGTAGGCCGGACCGCCATCCACCATGTTCGCCGCGAAGATTTCGGGCCAACCGAAGGTGCCGTTGGCGAACAGGATACTGGTCTGGCTCACCATGTATTCGGTATCGGCGGAGAGCTGGCCGACCCGCAGGAACAGCCGGTCGTCGAACAGGCTCTGCTCCAGCCAGAGTTCCGACAGGCGCGAGGCGGGCAGGGCCTCGATCTCGCTGATCGTCATGAGGTTGCCGACCCGGCTGCGCGAGGTCCCGCTGCCCTGGATCTGGTAGACCGTCGCGTGGGCTGTGGCACCCTTCCAGCCGATGAAGGTATCGAGATCGACATCCACGTCGAGATCGAGGAGCGTCAGGCCGGTCGAGCCCCGTCGCAAGCCACCGCGCAGGTTGCGGTAGGTTTCGGCCACCGAGATCAGCCCGAAGGTGATGCCGTGTCTCTCCAGGAAGGCGCGATACCCGCCGGGGTCGCCCGCCGGTCCCAGGAGCGGCTGGAACGAGGTCGTCACCTCGGCCGCGCGGCCCGCCGAGAAGACCGGCTGGGCCACCGAGGTCTGCGGGTCGCCGCCCGCGCCACCGGGCGAGCCGATGGCGATGGCTTCGGCCGCGACACGCTCGGCCTCGCTCTGTGCCCCGGCGAGATGGGGCTGAAGCCAGAGGCCGAACGCGGCGAGACTACAGAGGATGGTGCGGCAGGCGGAACGCACCTCGACCTCCGGCCCGGGTGGAAAGAACAAGCGACGCCACAGCTTGATCACCGTTCGACGACACCGCAACGCCGATGAGCGATCCGTCTTGGGATGGCAAGGACGCGGACCTCACTGGGACGGTGCGTATGTGGGATGCCGCATCCGGACGGGCTTTGGGTATGGTAGGCGCCGGAGCGGACGTGCCCGCCACCTGATCCGGGGAAACGCCGCCCATGTCGAACCGCGTCCAGTCTGCCCTTCGCGCCGCCGCCGAGGTCGGCGTCGGCCTGTGGGCGGCCTGCAATCGCCTGCGCCTGCCCGGAACG
This sequence comes from Methylobacterium sp. NFXW15, assembly GCF_049887755.1. NCBI lineage: Bacteria > Pseudomonadati > Pseudomonadota > Alphaproteobacteria > Hyphomicrobiales > Methylobacteriaceae > Methylobacterium > Methylobacterium sp. NFXW15. The sequence goes on from NZ_JAGEKG010000003.1 coordinate 187,320, forward strand.
GCAAACCCTTTCGTGGTCGGGGTCCACGAACCGATGCGCGAGGAATTGACGGTGGTGGATCTGCCGGTCACCGGCGCCATCCCGCCCGGCCTCGACGGCCTTTACCTGAAGATGGGCGCCAATCCCGTCCGCCCGGTCACGCGGGGTCATGACTGGTTCCTCGGTGACGGCATGGTGCACGGTCTCGCGATCGAGGGCGGCAGGGCGCTGTGGTATCGCAACCGCTGGATCGGCTCGCGCTCGGCCGCTGCGGCGCTCGGGCGGCCTGCCGCGCCAGGGCCGCGACGGGGCGGTAACGACACCGTCAACACCAACGTGGTCGAGATCGGCGGCCGGATCTTCGCCGTGGTGGAAGCGGGCAGCATCCCGGTCGAACTCTCGCGGACGCTCGAGGAGCAGCGTTACAACCCGCTCGACGGGACGCTGGCCGGCGCCTTCACCGGGCATCCGCACCACGACCCCGTCACCGGCGAGACCCATGCCATCGCCTACGATGGCCGCATCTGGGACAGCGTCCGCCATGTCGTGGTCGCACCGACGGGCCGAGTCGTGCGGGACAGCCCGATCGCCGTCGAACACGGACCCTGCATCCACGATTGCGCCTTCACGACGCGCTTCGTGATCGTGCTGGATCTGCCCGTCACCTTCTCGTTCCGGGCCCTGCTCGCCGGTTACCGCTTCCCGTTCCGCTGGAACCCCGCACACCGGGCCCGCGTCGGTCTCCTGCCTCGCCGGGGGGAGGGCGCCGACATCCTCTGGTGCGATGTCGAGCCCTGTTTCGTGTTCCACGTCGCCAACGCCTATGACGAGGCGGACGGGACGGTGACTCTCGATGTCATCGCCTACGCATCGGTCTTCACGGCCGCCGGGGGCGGTCTCGACGCGCCGGGGCGGCTCGAACGGTGGACGATCGATCCAACGACGCGAAGGGTGGAGCGGCGGCTGCTCGACGCTTCGGCGCAGGAATTCCCCCGCATCGATGAGCGGCGTTTCGGGCAACCCCACCGTTACCTCTACACCGTCAGCGTTCCCGCCGACGGCAACACGCAGCTCGCAGGGGCGACGCAACTCTACAAGCACGATCTCCAGACCGGCGAACGCCACGTGCAGGAGTTCGGTCCCGATCGGATCCCCGGGGAGTTCGTCTTCGTGCCCGCCCATGCCGGAGCGGAGGAGGACGCGGGCTGGCTGATCGGCCTCGTCATCGACACCGCGAACGAGACGACGGATTTCACCGTGCTCGATGCCCGCACCTTCGGATCGCCACCCCTGGCGCGGGTCCGTCTCGGGCACCGGATCCCACCGGGCTTCCACGGCAACTGGTTCCCGGCGCGCGCTCCGGCAGCGCCCATGACCGATCCGCAAAACGCCGTGCGTTGAAGCGCAAGAGGCGCTATTCACACCGCCTGCCCTGGCTCGGGCCCTATCGTGAGGCCCTTACTTGGCACGCGTCCGCTTTTATCTGTTCGCCTTCTACTGGATGTGCTGGACAGCCCTGTTCCTGGCGCCGCTGGCCGTCTTCGCCGTCGCCGGGGCGCCGACGCGTCCCATTCGCGCGGCGACCCGTCTCTGGGCACGCGGTATTCTGTTCGGGCTGCGGCGCTTCATCGGGTTGGACTATGTCGAGGAGGGGCGCGAGCACATCCCCTCCACGCCGTGCCTCATCGTGGCCAACCACCAATCGGCGTGGGAGACGCTGGCCTTCCTCGTGCTCGTCCCGGACGTGGCCATCATCGCCAAGCGCGAATTGCTGGCGATTCCGGTGGTCGGGTGGTTCCTGCGCCGCTCGCCGATGATCGTCATCGATCGCGCCAACGGGACGCAAGCCCTGCGCACGATGATCGAGGGATGCCAGGAGGCCGTCGCGGCGGGCCGGTCGGTGCTGATCTTCCCGGAGGGGACGCGCGGCGAGATGGCCGAGTCGGTGCGCTTCAAGCGCGGGGTCGAACTGCTCTACGGCAAGCTCGGCCTGACGGTGGTTCCGGTTGCCGTCAATTCCGGCCTGTTCTGGCCGGGCGGGGCCACGGCCCGGCCGGGCACCGTCGTCGTCAGCTACCTCTCCGCCATCGCGCCCGGTCTGCCGACCGCCGAGTTCCTGCGTGGGACCGAGACAGCCATCGACCGTGAGCTCGATCGCTGGCGCGGAGCCGGGACACTCTGCGAGGAGGTCTAACCCCGGTCCGTGCCTTCAACCCCGGGATGCAGCCGCGTCGCGTAGCGGCCGTCCACCTGCCAGACCGGCAGTGAACCCTCACGGACGAACATCGCGAACGCGGCCGCGATGGACCGTTCCTGCTCGGGCCGTGTGCGGCCCACCACGCGTCCCACGATGCAGGCTCCCTCGACGCTCCCCGCCTCGGGCGCGCGCAGGTCGAGCGAGAACAGCACGCCCGACCGGTCCGGTCGCAGCCGGTCCGGTAGGGCGGGAATCTTGAGCCACAGGCATTCCCACTGCGCACAGGCGGAAGGGCGCTCCGGGTAGATCCCGCACGCCGTCCCGGTGCAGTGCCGGCACGTGACTCCGGCCGGCTTCTCGAGCGCTGCGATGTCCAGCACCCGGCAGCAGACCGTGCACGTGCCGCAGGAACGGGTCTCGGTCTCCAGGCTCAGGATTCCTCGTCCTCATCGACGTCGACGAGGCCGGTGGGGCTCTCTTCGTCTTCGTCATCGACCACGAAACGCTCGTCGTCGGTCGCGGTGTCTTCGTCGCCATCGTCCTCGATGACAAGGGCGTCATCGCCCTCCGCATCGGCATCCCCGTCCTTGCCGTCGTCCTCGACCTCATCCAGGGAGACGAGCTCCGGGCCCTCCTGCTCGTCTTCCTCGTCCGCCGGCTCCTCGCGGCGCGCGGCCACCGGAGCGGCATACCGGCCGCGTGACGTCACGGCGGCAGCGATCGGGACGATCTCGCCGCTATAGGGCGAGACGACCGGGCTCCTGCCGAGGTCGTAGAACTTCCGGCCCGTGGTCGGACAGGTCAGCTTGTTACCGAGTTCGGGGCGAGGCACTTCAATCTCCTGAGGGTATCTTCCGTCGAAGAGCATGCGGCGAAGACGATGCGCTCGCCGCGACCGGTCCTGGGCGCGCACCATGCTCTTCGGGTCGGGGCTCGCAACGGCCCCGAGGCGGGGGGCTGGGTCGGGAGCGGGGTGGGGTGGCCATGGTGCCTGTCGGGTCACAGGCGGGGGCACGAGAACCCTCAGCCGCCGGGGCCTGAGGAGAGCTCATCCGGCGATGCGATCATTTTGCGCCGAAGGACCGGGTAAAGATAGCCCCATCCCCGTGTCGCCGGACGGACCGGTCACGAAGAGGTCAGCGTCACTCTCTTCCAGCCGGATGGACGACCGATTAGAGAGGCATGCAGGCGAGGGGGCTCGCCGGACGGGGGCACGGGCGAGACGAGGTATGACGCTGCACGCCAAGCTCGGCGCGAGTGGCGGGCGGGCCGGTTCACTGCGGATGGTGGATCTGTTCCGCCTGCACGATTGGAGCGCGACCGCCTTGGGCGACCGCGACGGCTGGTCGTCGGTCCTGCGCACAACGGTCGACATGATGCTCGCGTCGCTGCACCCGATGTGCGTGCTGTGGGGGCCTCAGCGCATCGTCCTCTACAATGACGGGTACGCGGAGATCCTCGGGGCGCGGCACCCGCGTGCGTTGGGTCTGCCGACCGAGGATGTCTGGCCGGAATTGTGGGCCGAGATCGCCCCGCTGATCGACCGGACCTTCCGTGGCGAGAGCCTCGCCTTCCACGACCAGTCCTTCACGATGACGCGCAACGGCTTCGAGGAGCAGGTCTGGTACGACTTCGCCTACTCGCCCCTGCGCGACGAGCACGGCGAGGTCATGGGGCTGCTCAACGTCACCTCGGATTGCACGGCCCGGCATCGCGCCCTGGAACAGCTGCGCGAGAGCGAGGCCTTCATGCGCGATGTGCTCGTCGCGTCCAACGATTGCATCAAGGTGCTCGACCTCGACGCCAAGCTCGTCTTCATGAGCGAGGGGGGCAAGCGCGTCATGGAGGTCTCGGACTTCGGCGCCATCGCCGGATGCCCCTGGCCGGATTTCTGGGAGGGCGCGGGCAACCTCGCCGCGAACGAGGCCATCGCCTCGGCCCGGGCGGGGGTGGCCTCGGCCTTCCAGGGCTATGCCGACACGATGAAGGGCAGCCGACGCTACTGGGACGTCCAGGTCTCGCCCATCGTCGGGGCCGACGGGACGCCGGAGCGGATCCTGTCGATCTCCCGCGACGTCACCGAGCTCAAGGCTGCGGAGGAGGCCCGCGCGGTGCTGGCGCAGGAACTGGCCCACCGCATGAAGAACGCGTTCGCCATGGTGCAGGCCATCGTCACGCAGACGCTGCGCCAAGCGAAGTCGATGGAAGAGGGACGCGCGGCTGTGAGCCAGCGCCTGTCCGCCCTCGGCCGGGCTCAGGACATCCTCACCCGTTCGAACTTCACCGAAGCCGACATCCACGACGTCGTCGCGACCGCCATCGAGCCGCATCGCATCGTGGAGGATCGCATCGCGTGGTCAGGCCCGCACTTCGTCCTCACATCGCAGCAGGCGCTGGGGCTCTCGCTCGCGATCCACGAACTGGCGACCAACGCGGCGAAGTACGGCGCCCTGTCGAACGAGGCCGGCCACGTTGTCATGGCGTGGAAGATCGTGGACGGGGCGTTCGCCTTCGATTGGGTCGAGGCCGGAGGGCCACCCGTGGCCCCGCCCGGGACCCGTGGGTTCGGCTCGAAGTTGATCGAGCGGATCGTCGCGTCCTACTTCGAAGGCGAGGGCCGCCTGACCTTCGACCCAGCGGGCATCAGGTTCAGGCTCACGGGTCTACCCGGCGGCGTGGCGAGTGAGGCGTAGGGGTGCGAGTCGCGTAGGATGGGCCAGGCCTTGCACCCGAACCGCATCGCTGTTCTCGTCGTGGAAGACGATGCCCTGCTGCGTGCCGAGGCGGTCGACCTCTGCATCGAAGCGGGATTCACAGCCTACGAGGCCAGGAACGCGGACCAGGCGATCCACTGTCTCGAGCGCCACTCCGAGATCCACGTGCTGTTCACCGACATCGAGATGGAAGGCTCGATGGACGGGCTGACACTGTCCCACGCGGTCAGGGATCGCTGGCCGCCGGTGGCCATCCTCGTCACGTCCGGACGGCGGAAGGTGGCGAAGGAGGACCTGCCCGAGAACGGGCTGTTCTTCCCCAAGCCCTACTCCCCGGACGACATCGTGAACGCCCTCAACGACATCGCTGTGCGGATCACGCACTGATCGCCCCGGCCTGCTGGTCGATGGCCGTTCAGGGACGTCCTACCGCGCTTGCATGCGCAGCGCGCCGTCGAGACGGATGGTCTCGCCGTTGAGCATCGGGTTCGCCACGATCGCCATGACGAGTCGAGCGTATTCGTCGGGGCGGCCGAAGCGGGAGGGGAAAGGCACGGCCGCACCGAGGCTCGCCTGGACCTCCTCCGGCAGACCCTGGACCATCGGCGTCTCGAATAGGCCCGGTGCGATCGCGCAGACGCGGATACCCAGCGGCGCCAGCTCCCGGGCGACGGGCAGCGTCAGGCCGACGACCCCGGCCTTGGACGCGGCGTAGCCCGCCTGCCCGATCTGTCCCTCGTAGGCCGCGATGGAGGCGGTGGAGATGAGGACGCCCCGTTCCCCGTCCTCCAGGGGGTCGAGACCGGCCGCGCCCGCCGCCACCAGACGCATCATGTTGAACGTGCCGACGAGGTTGATCTGGATGACCTTCGAGAAGGCATCGAGGGAGGCCGGTCCCTGGCGCCCGACGACTTTCGCGGCGGGGCAGATGCCGGCGCAGTTGACGAGGATGCGGGCGACGCCGTGCTCCGACGCGGCGCGGGCGATCGCCGCCTCCGCGCTCGCCCCATCGGCGACATCGCAGGGAAGGGCGAGACCGCCGATGTCGCGCGCGGTGGCTTCGGCGGCATCCGCGTTCAGGTCGAGCAGCGCGACCCTGGCCCCCGCCGCCGCCAGCGCCCGCGCCGTGGCCGCCCCCAAGCCCGAGGCGGCGCCGGTGACGACCGCAGCGATCCCTTGAACCTTCACGATACCCTCCCGAAACCGTCGATCCGCGGCTCTTCTCGAAGACCGTCAGAACACGGCGTGGTCGCCGCGCTCGGCGAAGGCTTCGCCACGGATCACGCGCGCATAATAGTCGAACAACGTCTCCGACCCCGTCGATGGGGTGGCCTGCGCATCGTATCGCCCGGTCGCGGGGTCCAGCACGAGCATGGATTCGGTCGCGTAGTAGCGGCCGATCCGCGCGAGTTCGGCCTTGGCCGCCAGCGCCGGAACCCATCGCCCGACCGTCGCCAGGGTGGCGACGATCCCATCCAGCAGCGCGACGGGAACGTGCTTGAAGCGCGGCTCGCGCCCTAGCAGGGCGAAGAGCCGCTCGCCCTGGTCCTTCGGGGTGATCGCCTCGCCCGGTCCTCCGATGGGCAGGACGCGATTGCGCCGCCCCTCGTCATCGAGGCAATCCGCGAGGTAGCGGCCCAGATCGTCGTCGCTGATCGGCTTGCAAGCGGTCAGGGTTCCGTCTCCGAAGACGAGGAACGGCTTGCCGCGCCTCACGCGCTCGATCTGGCCCGACAGCGACTTGAAGAAGGCCGTTGGCCGCACGATCGAATAGTCGAGCCCCGAGGCGATCAGGTCGCGCTCGAAGGCAAGCTTGGCGTGTTGAAAGGCGAGGATCGGCTTCTGGACGCAGATCGCCGACAGGAGCACGACATGCCCGACGCCCACCGCCCGGCTCGCGTGCAGGGCATGGACATGCGCGCGGTAATCGATCGCCCAGGCGTCGCCGGGCAATCCGGTGCGCGAGGCGAGGCACGACACCAGGACGTCGAACGGTTCGCCGCGCAGGCCCTCCCGCGCCAGCGAGGCCGGATCGCCCAGGTCCACGAACCGCTCGGAGGCGCCTGCGGGAACGCGAGGTTGGGCAGCATCGGAACGGTGCCTCACGAGGCAAACGACCTCATGGCCACGCGAGACCAGCTCACGCACGGTCGCCCGGCCGATCGTGCCGGGCGCCCCCAGAACGAGAACGCGGCGCGGCGTCATGCCGGACGCGGGCGCAGGCCTTGGAGCCGTTTCCAGGTCGGCGCGAGAACGAAGCTCGTCAGCGGGATCAGCAGGCCGCCGACGACCAGCCCGATCACGCCCGACACCGCCGCCGTGATCAGCCATTCGACGAAGGCCTTGGCGAAGGGCACGGATGAGGACACCGCGACGGCCGCCTCGTGGGCGGCATGGGCGGGCTGCGGAAGGCCATAGCCTTCGAGCCCGTGCATCAGGATGCCGCCGCCGACCCAGATCATCGCGGCCGTGCCGATGATCGACAGGATGTTGAGCAACACCGGCATGCTTCTGACGATTCCCCGTCCGAGCCCACGGATCAGGTTTCCGAGCGCGCCTGTCGCCCGGCTTCGGGCGAGGGCAAGGCCCGCATCGTCGGCCTTCACGATCAGCGCGACCACACCGTAGACGCCTACGGTGATCCCCACGGCGACGATGGCGAGCACGGTCGCGCGCATCCAGAAGCTGCCCTCCGGCAGGGCGGCCAGGGTGATCGCCATAATCTCGGCCGAGAGGATGAAGTCGGTCTTGATGGCGCTCGCCACCCGCCGGTCCTCCCGTGCCTGGTCGCCCCCGGCGGCGCCCTGTTCCTCGGCCTCGTCGGGAGGGGCGTGGTGGGGCGCGAGCGCCTCGAACACCTTCTCGGCCCCTTCGTAGCAGAGATAGGCGCCGCCCAGCATCAGAAGCGGCGTGATTGCCCAGGGTGCGAAGGCGCTGAGCGCCAGGGCGCCCGGCAGCAGGAACAGCAGCTTGTTGCGCAGCGACCCCAGGGCGATCTTGCCCACGATTGGCAATTCGCGCTCGGCCGCGAACCCGACGACGTAGCGCGGCGTCACGGCGGCATCGTCGATGACGACGCCCGCTGCCTTCGTCCCCGCTCGCGCGGCCTGCCCTGCCACGTCATCCAGGGAGGCCGCCGCCGTCCTGACCATGAACGCGACATCGTCGAGCAGCGCAATCAATCCGACGCTCACGCAGTCTCTCCTCGCCGGGGTTGGATCCCCCCTTACAGACGTACTTCACCTCAATTTGATCCGCGAGACGAACGAGACGGGCTGTGTACGATCCGCCTAGGAATGACCGGAAGCCGGAGTGCCGCGGTCCGAAATCAAGCGTCCCTTAAAAACATGGCATGATGCGATGAACCGGCTTCGTGCCGGTGTGCAGCGGTTCCTGTCTACGCGACAGATTCGCATCTTTTAGCCTAGGTATACAACCACACGTCGAATATCGCCCACCTCTTGCTTTGATCGTATTTTAAGGATCACCCTGTAATTGAAAAAGAAGGGACCAAGACCCGAACGGGGAAACGCCACGTGCCGCTTTTCGATGCCGATCTTCGTGCGCTCATGGCCGCACTCGATCGATCGCGTGCGCGGGTCGAGTTTTCCCCGGACGGCACCGTCCAGGTCGCCAATGCCAATTTCCTCGATCTCATGGGCTACACGCTGGCCGAGGTCGTGGGGCGGCGTCACACGATGTTCGTGGCCGAGGCCGAACGCGACAGCGACGCGTACCGGCTCTTCTGGGAGTCGCTCCGGCGCGGCGAGGCGCAGACGCGCGAGTTCAAGCGCATCGCCAAGGATGGACGGGCGGTCTGGATCCAGGCGACGTACGATCCGGTCCTCGACAGGGCGGGACGCGTCACCCGCGTGGTCAAGTTCGCCTCCGATGTCACCGCCCAGGTCCTGTGCACCCTCGATCATGACGGGCAGCTGGACGCCCTTCACCGTTCCCAAGCGGTCATCGAGTTCGCCCTCGACGGCACGATCCTGACCGCCAACGCGAACTTCCTCGATGCGGTCGGCTACCGGATCGAGGAGATCCGGGGGCGCCACCACAGCCTGTTCGTGGACTCCGCCGAGCAGGCTGGGGCGGCGTATCGCGGCTTCTGGGAGCGCCTCGGCCGGGGCGAGTTCGCGTCGGGCGAGTTCCGGCGCATCGCGAAGGGCGGCCGCGAGATCTGGATCCAGGCGACCTACAACCCGATCCGCGACCGGGATGGCGTGCCGGTGAAGGTGGTGAAGTTTGCGAGCGACATCACCCGGCAGAAGCTCCATTCCGCCGATGCGACCGGCCAGCTCGCTGCCGTGAACCGGTCCCAGGCCGTGATCGAGTTCGCCCCCGATGCCACGGTGCTGAGCGCGAACGAGAACTTCCTGGCGACAATCGGTTACGGGACCGAGGAGGTGCGGGGTCAGCCGCACGCGATGTTCGTGGACGCCCACTACGCGCAATCCCCGGATTACGCGGCGTTCTGGGAGCGGCTGCGCAGGGGAGAGTTCGCAACCGGCATGTTCCAGCGCATCGCCAAGGGCGGGCGCCCCATCTGGATCCAGGCCAGCTACAACCCGATCTTCGATCCGAACGGACGCCTGACGAAGATCGTCAAGTATGCCACCGACGTCACGGCCAACATGGCGGCGCGGTCCGTGGCGATCAACGCGGCGGAGCAGACCCTCGAACATGTCCAGGCCATCACGGCCTCGGTCGAAGCGATGAACGCCGCGGCGGCCGGGATCTCCCACGCCATGGCCCAATCCAAGGACGCGGTGGACGACATCCACCGTCGCGCCGACGTGGCGGACGCCGCGACCGAACGGCTGAAATCCGCAGCTGGGGCCATGGGTGGGGTCGCGTCGATGATCGCGGGCATCGCGCAGCAGATCAACTTGCTGGCGTTGAACGCGACGATCGAAGCCGCGCGGGCGGGCGAGGCCGGAAGGGGCTTCGCCGTCGTCGCGACGGAGGTGAAGGAACTCGCCGGGCAAGCCGCCGCCGCGACGGCACGGATCGGCGGAGAGGTCGTCGGCATGCAGGCGGTGTCCGCCGAGGTCGCGAACACCCTGGCCTCGATCACCTCGGCCATCGGCACGATCAGCACGCATGTCGAGGGCGTCAGCACCGCGACGGGCGAGCAGCAGCGCGCCACCGGCGATATCCTCGCGAGGATGCGGCAGGCCGCCAGCGGCGTGTCCAGCATCGGCACAAGCCTCGACGACTGGACGGACGGCATGGAGGAGCGCCGTTCCGAGCGCCGCGCGCGCGTTTTCCTGTCCGCCGAGATCCTGTGGGACGACCAGAGGGTGAGTTGCTCGGTCCGCGATCTGACCGAGGGTGGCGCGCGCCTGCACGTCACACACCCGGACCAGATCCCGGACCGGTTCGTTCTGGCCCTCGAGGACGGGCGCCGCTTCGAGTGTGAAACCCGCCATCGTGCCGGTGCGACCGTCAACGCTCAATTCCGGGCGAGTGCGGCTGGGCGAGCCAGACAGGCAGCCTGACCGGGCTCGGCAAGGCTTGGGGGCTTTGAGCGAAATCCGTATCCGACGAATTGAGGCGCTCCCGCCGATGGATACCCGGCCGTCTTTGCTCCGCTGACGCTCGCAAAGACGGAGGCACGTGAGCCAACGTGGTCGAAGACGGCTCTAGCCGCGTCGCTTCTCAGCCGTGATGATACAGATCGTGGACGGCGGGCCCATGATCCGGCAGGCCCACGAGGCTGACATGCGGATGCTCCGGCGGGGGCTCGGGGCCAACGGCTGAGCCGACCTGGGGTCCATGGGACGCGGGCGGTGCGTCCGGCGGGGTGTCGCCGTGGAAGACGAGGTTTCCGTGCGCATCGATGGCCGCCCGATGGAGGGCGGGCTGTGGCGGGCTCGCCTCGGCCGGATCGGATGGGGCGGGCTTGCCCGTGCCCGCCGGGCTGGCCTGATCGTGAGAGGGAGCGGCCGTGGTGTGGACAGCCGTGCCGTCATCGGGGGCAGGCTGAGCCTCCGCGCCGGACGCTTGGCCGGGAGGCCCCTTCGCTCCGTGATCGGCGTGTTGCGGGACGGACTTGGTGGCGCCAGCGTTCTCGGGGCCGGTCTCGGCCGACGGAGCCGAATTGCCATGCGCGGCGGACGGGCCGCCTGCGGCTGCATGGTCCGTCGCGTCGTGGCTTGCGGCGGGGGAGGGCTTGTCCTGTTCGGGCTGGGTCTGACCCGGGTGGGAAGCGTCGTGCTTGCCCGTCCCGGGCTGGTCCGCCGAGCTGACTGAGGCCCTGGGCCCGGAATGGTCCTGCTCGCCCCCCTTCTGGCCCGGCGGGCCTTGATCGGACGAGGGACCGTGCCCCTGGCTCTGTTCCGGCCCCCCTACGACTTTATCCGGGCCCGCACCGGACGCCGTCGCGGCCCCCCTCGCCTGGGACGGCGGAGCGTCCTGCGGGGCCGAACCGCTCTGCGTCGCGGCGTCGTGGTCCATCGTGTCGTGGCGGCTGCCCGATGAGGACAAGCCGTGTTCGGACTTGTTCTGGTCCGCGTGGGACACCTCTTGCTTGCCCGGCCCGGTCTCGTTCGCTGAACCGGTTGAACGATCCGGGCCGGAGTGATCCTGCGCCCGTGCGGGCTCACCCCCCTGACGGCTCGACGACGCCTGATCGGCCGCGTTGGAATTCGGCCCGTGAGAGGTCGGCCCGCCCTCGGAATCCGCCGCATTCGCCCTGAGCGAGGCATGGGAGGTGACGGGCGCGGGCGCTGGGGCGTTTTCCGGCGCCGCATTCTGCGAAGTCGCCTCGTCCGAATGTCCGCGCGATGGGCCGGACGATGTCGACGCCGCATGCGCGGCCCCTTCCGCGGAGGAAGCCCCCGGCCCGTGCTCGGCGGGCCCGTTACCAGGGCCCTTGTCCGGACCACCTGCGGCCTTGTCCGAGCCCTGGCCCGGCGCCATCAATGGGCTCTTCGCGGAGGACGATGCAGAGTCCGGCCCCTGGAGATCGCTCTGCCCGGAGCGGCCCGGCCCGTGTTTGGGGCCGTCATCCGCTCGCTCGGCCTTCGGACCCTCGGCCGAGGCGGCCTCGGCCTGTGGGCCACGACCGTGATCGCCGCCCCGATCATTCCCCTCACGCAGCATCGACAGGGCCGGGACGCGGCCTGTCTCGGCCTGTCCCGGGGCTAGGACCCATGCCTGAGAAGCCGCTCCCGATCCGGCATCGGGCGGGGCGGCCTCCGCGAGCCGCGACAGCGTGGTCGTCTCTGACGCTGACGGTTGGGGAGCGTTGCTGCGCGGGTCGCTGCCATCCGCGACGGATCCGGCCGACGATGCCACGGTGGCCTCGGCAGGGCCGGTCGCCGTGCTCTGTTGACCGCTCGTTCCCACCGTTCCGGTCTCGGCGGCGACCCGCGTGAGCCCGGCCTCGCGACCGGCGCCCGGCTGGGTATGTGTCGCCTCGCGGACCGTGGAGGCTGGCCTGTCGCCAGGAAGATCGATGCGGAGCGACGGGACCGGATCGGTGCTGCCCGCCGGTGAGGCCGTGTCCTGACTGACGCCGCTGCTCTGTGCGGTCAGGATCGTCGGCTGGAGCGGGGCGGTGGCGCCGGTCCCGGCCGCAGCGCCGCTGCCCATTCCCGACGCCAGATCGCCCTGGGCCACGGCCTGCGCGGTGCCGCTCGCTAGATCCGATAGAATTTGACCGAGATCGGCGCTTGCGTGGCCATGGTCGCTCGCCAGGGCCTCCGCCGCGAAGAGCATCGTGGAGAGGATGATCGCCTCGAACTGTGTCCGGGAGTTGCCTTGCTCACCCAGCCCCGACGTGCCCTTCGCCCGGGTGGGCTGCGGCTGGTCGGGCGCGGTTCCGCCGCCATCGGACGCGGTGTCCGGCGGGACGGGGGCGAGCCCCGGCTCGATCTCCCCCGCATGGGCGTCCTCGGAGGACAGGATCAGGGCGGCTGCGGCCACCAGCGCGGCCAGCAGGGCCGCCGGGTGCACCACCAGCTTCGTTCCCGCGACCGGCGCGGGGATGGGCAGCAGATGGGGATGAAGCCGGGCGATCTGGTCGATCAGCGCGCGGAAATCGACGCCGCGCACGGGGTGGTCCAGCACGTCCGAGGCGATCAGATAGCTGCCGTCGATCCGGGCGAAATGCATGATCGCATCGCCGTCCGGACGGCAGAAGACGAACCAGGGCTCTCCCTCGTCGCTGATGCCGTGGTCGCTGGCGATGCCGATTCCGGCGCGAATGAGGGCGGCCTCGACCCGGTAGAATTCGGCCAGCTCCTGTTGCGACCAATCGGCCAAACGTGACGTCGGGCGAACGAAGGGAATGACCGCGCTCATCGTCCGCTCGCTCTCGTCATGCGTCGCGCGCGCGCGCGAGCGGGGCCCGGCGCCCATCCGATGGCCATCGCGTCGGAGGGCGTTCTAGCGTTCATGGAAGGCGCGTCCCATCGCATCGAAGAAGGGGGCGAAGAGGTATTCGAGCGCCGTCCGCTCCCCGGCCGAGATCACCACCTCGGCGGGGAGGCCCGCGAGCAGGCGATGCCTGACCTCGGCCGGAAGCGCGTTTTCGTCGATCTCGACCGTGCCGGCGAAGTAGGGCTGCTTCGTGCCGTCATCGACGAGCCGGTCCCGCGAGACCGTCGCGAGCGTTCCGAACAAGGTCGGCGTCCGGCGGGCCTGGAAGCTCGGGAACTTGATTTCCGCCCGCATCCCCGCCCGGACGGTTTCGAGATCGTTGGGCGAGAACTGCACGGTGATGACGAGGCGATCCGTGGTCGGAACGATCTCCATCAGGGGCTCGCCCGACCGGATGACCTGCCCGATCGCGTAGACCTTGAGCCCCTGGATCACCCCCTCATGCGTGGCGCGGATCTCGTGGCGGCGGAACACGTCCTGCGCGACGACGAGCTTCTCGCGCAATTCGCCGATCTTCTGCCGCGTCTCCAGAAGCTGTGCCGTGACGGCCTCCTGGAGCTTCTGCTTCAATTGGGTGGTCTGAAGCCCCGCTTCATTGATGGCGTTCTCGGCCTTCGCCCGCTCCGCCACCGAGCGCCCGATCACGCCTTCGAGCCGGGTCCGCTCCCGCTCCATGACGAGGAGGCGCGACAGGGGGATCAGGTTCTTCTGGTGCAGGCTGCGGAGGCCTTCGAGTTCCTGGCGGATGAATCCCACCTGCGCTTCGACCGAGGCCTTCTCGACGGCGAGGCCGGAGATCTCCGTTCTGAGCTGGGTCACCTTGGCGTCGATGAGGCCGAGTTGCCCCTTGAGCGTCTTGCGCCGCTCCGCCATCTCGCCGGTCTGGTCGGCGATCATGCGGGCGAGGGCGGGCTCGTTGCGGCGCGCGGTCAACTCTGCGGGCAGGCGTAGGGCGTCGGCTTGGTCCTGCTCGGCCTGGAGGCGCGCCTCCAGCACCAGGGCCGCGTCGAGCTGGTTCCGGAACAGGTCCGCGCTCGCCTGGGACTGGAGGGGATCGATCCGCAGGAGCACGTCCCCGGACCGGACGAGCTGCCCATCCTTCACGAGAATCGCCTGAACCATGCCGCCCTCGAAATGCTGGACGACCTTGCGGCTGCTTTCCGTGACGACGACGCCGGGGCTGATGACGGCGCGGTCCAGGCGGATGAAGGCCGCCCAGAGGCCCACGATGCCGAAGAACGCGGCGATGAGGGCGTAACCCGCGATGGCGTAGCGCCGCCAATCGGCCATCGCACCGCCCACGCCCGGCACCGGAGCGATCACGAGAGTTGAGGCGGCTTGCGTCCTCACGGCTCAGCCCGCGCTTCGTTGGGGCTCGGCCATGCGCCGATCCTCGGGAGACACCGCAGGGCCGGCCTTGACCAGCGCCGGAACCGGACGGTGGCCGGCGAGCTGTCCCAGGACCTGTTCCGGCGGACCCGCAGCGCGCAGGATTCCGGCCTCCAGCATCAGGATGAGATCGGCTCCCGCCAGCAGGCCGACCTTGTGCGTCACGACGAGGACCGTCGTTCCGCGCTCCCGGAGGTCGGCCATCGCCTCCATCAGGGCGGCCTCACCGGTCTGGTCGAGGCTGGCATTCGGCTCGTCGAGGACGATCAGGCTCGGCTCGCCATACATGGCGCGGGCCAGTGCGATGCGCTGCCGCTGGCCGCCGGACAGCCCGTGCCCGCCGGTCCCGAGATGGGTGTTGTACCCGTCCGGCAGGGCCTGGATCAGATCGTGGCATCCCGCCCGCCGCGCGACCGATACGATCGCGGCATCGTCCTGGGGGCCGAACCGCGCGATGTTCTGTGCGACCGTTCCGTCGAACAACTCGACATCCTGTGGCAGGTAGCCGACATGCTGGCCGAGCGCCTGCGGATCCCAGTGGCGCAGGTCCGAGCCGTCGATGCGCACCGTGCCGGAGGCGGCGGGCCAGATGCCGGTGATCGCCCGGACCAGGGTCGATTTGCCCGCTGCGCTCGGGCCGATGAGGCCGACGAGGCTGCCGGGCGGCAGACGTATGCTGACATCGTGCAGGATGGTCTTTGCCGAGCCCGGCGCCGTCACGACGAGGTTGTCCGTTTCGATGAGTCCGCGCGGACGCGGCAGCGCCACGCGCTCCGGCTCCGAACCGACGCGTGACACCAGATCGGTGAGCCGCGCGTAGCTGCTGCGGGCGGACGTGAATGACTTCCAATGGCCGACCACGGCCTCGATCGGAGCCAGGGTCCGGCCCATGATGATCGACGCCGCGATCATCGATCCGGCAGAGATCTCGCGATGGATCGCGAGATAGGCGCCCAGCCCCAGCACCATCGTCTGAAGGAACATCCGGGCGAACTTCGTCGCCGCCGCGAGGAGCCCGGCCCGGTCGCTCGCCTGGGCCTGCAGGAGGATCGCGTCCTCGTGCCGCCGGTGCCAGCGGGCCTGCAGGGCGCCCAGCATCCCCATCGCCCGCAACACCTCGCCGCTGCGGAAGGTCGCGCGCGCCCGGTCCCCGGCCTCGCGGGCGGCATGGCCCGCTGCGTCGAGGGGGCGCCGCGTGGTGAGGTCGGTGAGGAGCGTGAGCCCAAGGAGCGTCCCGCCGCCGATCAGCGCCATCCAGCCGAACCAGGGATGCAGGATGAAGCAGGCAACGAGGAACAGCGAGGCCCAGGGCAGATCGCAGAGAGCCAGCAGCGCCCCGCCCGTCAGGAATTCGCGCAGCACGTTGACGTCCCGCAGGATCGTCTCCTGTCCCGCCTGCTGACGCAGCAGGCTCGCCCGGTGGATGAGGGCGAAGACGGGCCCGGCGACCGCACGATCGAAGATCACCCCGCCCCGGACCAGCAGACGCGATCGCAGCATTTCGAGAAGGGCATAGATGGCGAGCGCCAGGGCCGCGATCGCGGTGATACCGAGGAGCGTCGCCTCATTCCGGCTCAGCAGGACGCGGTCGTACACCTGAAGCATGTACAGGGGCGCGGCGAACAAGAGCAGGTTCGTGAAGAAGGCGAAGACGAACACCGTCGACAGGACGGGCCGGATCGCGCCCAGACTATCCCTCAAGACAGACCCGGTCGCACCATCGCTCATGGCGTCTCCCTGCGCGCGAGCTCGAACCCAAAGGGCCGATTGAGCCGCGTCCGGCTACACGCCCGATCCGCTCCGCGCGCTCATGCATCTTAGAGCAGAGATTTTCCATTCCAAGGTTGTATCGGCGCCATCCGTCTGGACGTTCCCCTCCGCCGACACATATAGACATTACTGTACACTCCGGTGGCGGTCTTGATCGCGCGGTGGCGGGAGATCCAACGCTTGTACGTCCACCAGCAACGCCTCGGCTCGGAGGAGGTGCAGGAGCTGCGCCGGGAAGGGGGGCGGTTCCTGAAGGATCTGCGCGAGAAGCGGGGCTTGTCGCAACGGCAACTCGCCGTGCAAGTCGGCGCCGAGTACTACACGTTCATCTCGCAGTTGGAGACCGGGCGCGGCCGCGTTCCCCCGGACCGATACCGCGTCTGGGCCGATGCGCTGGGCGTCGATGTGCGAGATTTCGTTACGAGTCTGATGCGCTTCTACGATCCGCAGACCTACGAGATCCTGTTCGGCGAATAAGCACGCTTCGGGTCATTCCGCCGCGAGGCCGAGCGTCGGTTCCTCGACGAGGCAAGCTCCGCAGGCCGTCATGAGGTCGCGCAGGAGCGCCAGCGCCTCTTCGACTGCCGCCGGGCTCGTGAGCCCGTCACGCGTATGCGTGCCGCCTCCGGCCAGTGTCACCGTGATGGTGAAACGTCCGTCGGGGCATTCTGTGATCCGATAGGATGCGCGGCGAGCCATCAGCAGGGAGGGGAATTAGCGGTCGAACCGAAGACAGCTCCTGTCATGCGAGGTCTAAAGCTGGAGTTCAAGCTATGGATTTCGCTGTATAGGCGTCTTTACATCGGCGATGGGGTGGATATCGGGGCCGGATTTTCTCGGCGCCTGCCAGTTTGTAGGATGCCTTATCATAGGTTGAGGCGAAAAATGTCCGGGCGTGTGTCCGATCGATCGCCCCGATCCCTTCTTCCCTACCAGGCTCAGGGCGAAGCCGGCATCGAAGAGGGCGCTAGATGCTGGCAGAGATAGGCGCGGGCTCGGCTAACCCGGCTCTTCACCGTGCCCGTCTGGCAGCCCAGGACTTCCGCCGCGGCCTCGTAAGTCATCCCCTGCGCGCCGACGAGCAGCAGGGCTTCGCGCTGTGCCGCTGGAAGCTGCGCCATGCGCGAGAGGACCACCTGGAGGTCCGAGCCGTGTTCCTGGGGCGCGGGCGTGGCGATCTGGCCCGCGATCACGCCGTCGATATCCTCGACTTCGCGTCTGGCCCGTCGGCATTCGCTGTAGAACTGGTTGCGCAGGATCGTGAACAGCCACGCCTTCAGCTTGGTACCTGGCACGAAGCGGTCCTGGTTGGCCCAGGCCTTGAGCAGCGCCTCCTGCACCAGGTCGTCAGCCCGCGACGCATTCCCCACGAGGGATTGGGCGTAGGTCTGAAGAGCCGGAACGGCCGCCATCAATCCGTCGCGAAAAGCCGCGCTGCACGCATCGGCCTTTGCGGTCAGGACCACGTCGAGATTCGCGATGAGGCCGAGGAAGTGGTCCGGCGGATCCAGCGGGACGAGCGCCTGATAGGCCGCCTGCAACTGAACCCCGAGCTGCTGCCGCACGGAAAGGGGGAGCATCGCGCGCTTGGCCGCGATCCTTCGTTTCGGGCGAACCTCATCGAGTCCACTGTCTAGCAGCATCTGGCCCAACCGACGCCCCTCTCCTCACGGGCCGGGAGGGCGCGTCGCCCCAGCCAGCCCATCCGGTGTACAGTGAAACTCTAACTCGCGTGATCCGCGGATCGATCCCTCGGCCGGTGGCGTTTCATGGAGCCCGCAGGCCAACAGAGGGGCGGATGGCGCGCCGGGTCATTTACAGCATCGTCGATTGCATCGACGGCCGGTTCGCGGTGGCCGTGGTGGCGGCTTCCGGCGCCCAATATTGGCGGGGCGGGATGCTCACGCTCGCCGAGGCCGAGGATTGCGTGGAGGATCTGCGCGCCGCGCTGGCCAGCTGCGGCGTCGCGCTGGTGCGCCGCGACACGCCGGACATGGGCCAGGGCTGAGTCCAGTTCCCGATAAGACTTGCCGCATATTGTAAATGCGCACCGAAAATGCACGATTTCAAATCTTGATGGAATGTTTCGCCCTGTGCATCATTCTCGATGCTGAAATGCAGTCGATTCTGCATGAGGTGTAGTATCGAAGAAATATGATACGTCAGTGGAGGAAGCGATGATGAGCAGATTTCTAGCGTCTGTCGTTGTGGTTTTCTATTGCTCTGCCGCCTATGCCGAAGAGTTCCCTAAAGAGGGAAGTGCGGCTTATACGACCAGTTATGTCAATATCTCGGCGACGCCGATGAAGATGGGTGATCGTACCGTCTCAGTGTATGAAAGTGCCGGCATCACGCGCAACGATGCGGGCGATGCGCCGTTCAACGACATGGGCACACGGTGCCTCGGGATGCGTGAGATCACCGGCAGCGATGTGGTCAATCGCGGGAGCTGCATCGATATCGACAAGGACGGCGATCAGGTCTTCTCGACCTTCGAAGCCAATTCCAAGAGCGGGAAGCACGTGTTCGTCGGCGGCACGGGCAAGTACCAGGGCATCACCGGTTCTGCCGATTATACTTTCCAGGCCATGAAGGTACCCGAAGGTGCACGCCCGATGGTGCTCGTGCCGCACAAGGCCACGTGGAAGATCCAGGGCAAATCGTAGCCGACCTTGCGGACCTTGCCGTCCCCGCCTGCCCGGCGCGGTGCCGAGACAGGCGGGGGATGTCGCTTCAGAAGAACGCCTGCAAACCGGTCTGCGCCCGGCCGAGGATCAGGGCGTGGACGTCGTGCGTGCCCTCGTAGGTGTTGACCGTCTCGAGGTTCTGGGCGTGGCGCATCACGTGGTACTCGCCCATGATGCCGTTGCCGCCGTGCATGTCCCGGGCGACGCGGGCGATGTCGAGGGCCTTGCCGCAATTGTTGCGCTTGACCAGGCTGATCATCTCCGGCGCCATCTTGTGCTCGTCCATCAGGCGCCCGACCCGCAGCGAGGCCTGAAGGCCCAGCGCGATTTCGGTCTGCATGTCGGCGAGCTTCTTCTGGACGAGCTGGGTCTGCGCCAGCGGTCGGCCGAATTGCTTGCGATCCATCGTGTAGTCCCGCGCCCGGCGCCAGCAATCCTCGGCCGCGCCCATGACGCCCCAGGAAATGCCGTAGCGCGCCCGGTTGAGGCAGCCGAACGGACCCTTGAGCCCGGAGACGTTCGGCAGCAGCGCGTCCTGCCCGACCTCGACATCCTCCATCACGATCTCGCCCGTGGTCGAGGCGCGCAAGCTGAGCTTGCCCTTGATGGTCGGCGCGGAAAGGCCCTTCATGCCCTTCTCCAGGACGAAGCCGCGGATCGCATTGTCATGCGCCTCCGACTTGGCCCAGACGACGAACACGTCGGCGAAGGGCGCGTTCGAGATCCACATCTTGGCGCCCGTCAGGCGGTAGCCTCCTGGCGTCTTGACTGCCTTGGTCTTCATTCCCGCCGGGTCCGAGCCCGCATCCGGCTCGGTGAGACCGAAACAGCCGATCCATTCGCCCGAGGCGAGCTTCGGCAAGTACTTCCGGCGCTGGTCCTCCGAGCCGTAGGCGTAGATCGGATACATCACCAGGGAGGATTGCACGCTCATCATCGAGCGGTAGCCGGAATCGACGGATTCCACCGCCCGCGCCACCAGCCCGTAGGCGACGTAGGACGCGCCTGCGCAGCCATATTGCTCCGGCAGGGTGACGCCGAGGAGGCCCCGCTCGCCCATCTCCCGGAACAGGCCGGGATCGGTCTTCTCGTTCGCATAGGCGTCCACGATGCCGGGCAGCAGGCGCTCGCGGGCGAAGTCCTGCGCGGCGTCGCGGATGGCGCGCTCGTCCTCGGTCAGCTGCTCTTCGAGGAGGAACGGGTCGTCCCAGACGAAGCGCGCGGAGGGCGGGGCGTCGGGGGCTGCGGAGCCCGGCGGGCGGATCGGAGCGTTCATGGGCGGATCTCCCGGTTCGTTCGGTTCAGGCGGCGCCGAGGAGGCCGCCAGCGGCACTCACCCGGCGCAGATGGTACGGCGTATCGCCGAGCAGGTATTCGATCGTGGCGAGACGGCGGAACAGGTGGGCGCCGAGATATTCGAGCGTCATGCCGATGCCTCCGTGAAGCTGCACCGCCTCCTGCCCGACATAGCGGGCCGAGCGGTTGATCTGCACCTTCGCGGCGGAGACCGCCGGAGCGCGCTCGGCCGCGTCATCGGACCCCGCCATCATGGTGGCGTAAAGGGCCATCGAGCGAGCCTGTTCCAGCGACATCAGCATATCGACGGCGCGATGCTGCAGAACTTGGAAGCCGCCGATCGCGCTGCCGAATTGCTTGCGGGTCTTCAGGTAATCGACGGTCAGCGCGTGCAGCGCCTCCATCACGCCGACGGCCTCGGCGCACAGAGCCGCGATCCCCTCGTCCAGAACCCGCTCGATCACGGGCAACCCCGCGTCGGCCTCGCCGAGCAGCGCGTCGGGGGCAAGGGTCACACCGTCCAGCACCAGATCGGCCGCCCGGCCGCCATCCTGCGTCGGGTAGGGCTTGATCGTGAGGCCGGGGGCATCGGCGGGCACGAGGAACAGGCTGATGCCCGCCTCGTCCCGCTGCCCGCCCGCCGTGCGCGCGCTGACCACGAGGGTCTGCGCCGCGTCGGCATTGAGCACCACGGCCTTGGCCCCATCGAGCCGGAAGCCGTCGCCCTCGCGGCGGGCTGTGGTCGCCACGTCCGCGCGGTCGTAGCGAGCCTGACGCTCGCCATGGGCGAAGGCGAGGCGATGGCTCCCCTCCACGAGGCCGGGGACCAGGGCTTCCCGCTGCGCGGCGGTGCCTGCGAGTCGCAGGGCGCCGCCGCCGAGCACGACGCTCGCGAGATAGGGCTCGGGGGCGAGGTGTCGGCCGAGCGCCTCGACGGCGATCATGGTCTCGACCGGCCCGCCGCCGAAGCCGCCATCCTCCTCCGAGAAGGGCAGGCCGAGCAGGCCGAGTTCGGCGAGTTGCGCCCACGCACCGTCATCGAAGCCCAGCGGCTTGCGGCGGGCGGCCTCGACCTGTTCGAGGCTGCCGTAACGGTCCGCGGCCCAGCGGGTCACGCTGTCCTTCAGCAGGCTCTGTTCGTCGGTGAAGTCGAAATCCATCGCGAAAACTCCTTCAGAGCCCCAGGATCGCCTTGGCGATCACGTTGCGCTGGATCTCGTTCGAGCCGCCGTAGATCGAGACCTTGCGGGTGTTGAGGTAGGTCGGCGCGGCGAAGGCCTCCCAGCCCAGCGCATCGACGTCGTTCGCCACGGGCGCGGGCAGGCTCAACGGACCCGCGAGTTCGACCAGCAGCTCGGTCGCCATCTGCTGCAGTTCCGAGCCCTTGATCTTCAGGATCGAGGAGGCCGGATCGGGCTTCGAGGCGTCGCGGCGTCCCTGCGCCGAAACCACCCGCATCTGGGTGATTTCCAGCGCCTTCAGCTCCACCTCCAGGCTCGCCACCCGGCTGCGGAAATCGGGCTCGTCCCACATCGTCCCGGCGCCGGCGGGCGTTTCCTTGGCCAGCCGCTTCACCCGGGCAACGCGCTCCTTGGTGAGGCCGATGCGGGCGATGCCGGTGCGCTCGTTGGCGAGCAGGAACTTGGCATAGTCCCAGCCCTTGTTCTCCTCGCCGACGAGGTTCTCGACCGGCACGCGCACGGAATCGAAGAACACCTCGTTGACCTCGTGCCGCCCGTCGATCGTGATGATCGGGCGCACGGAAATGCCGGGGGTCTTCATGTCGATGAGCAGGAAGGAGATGCCCGCCTGCTTCTTCGCCGCCGGATCGGTGCGGACGAGGCAGAAGATCCAGTCGGCATACTGGCCGAGCGTGGTCCAGGTCTTCTGGCCATCGACGATATAATGGTCGCCGTCGCGCACCGCCTTGGTCTTGAGCGAGGCGAGGTCGGAGCCCGCGCCGGGCTCGGAAAAGCCCTGGCACCACCAATCGTCGAGGTTGGCGATGCGCGGCAGGAAGCGCTTCTTCTGCTCCTCGTTGCCGAAGGCGGCGATGACGGGCCCGACCATGAAACAGTTGAATTGGAGAGGCAGGGGCACCGCCGCCTGCATCAGTTCCTCCATGAAGATGTAACGGCGGATCGGATCCCAATCCTGGCCGCCCCACTCCTTCGGCCAATGGGGTACGGCCCAGCCCTTGGCGTTCAGGATCCGCTGCGAGGTGACGTAATCCTCCCGCGCGAGGGAGCGCCCCTCGGAGATCTTGCGGCGGATCTCGGCGGGAATCTCGGTGCGGAAGAAGGTGCGGACCTCCTGTCGGAAATCGGCCTCTTCCTGTGTGAAGCGTAGATCCATGGGTCTTACTCCCCCTCGATCTCGAACAGGCCGGCGCAGCCCTGGCCGCCGGCCACGCACATGGTGACGACCGCGTAGCGCACGCGGCGGCGGCGGCCTTCCAGAAGGGCATGGCCCACCAGCCGGGCGCCCGACATGCCGAACGGATGGCCGACGCTGATCGCGCCGCCGTTGACGTTGACCTTGGCCGGGTCGATCCCGAGCTTGTCGCGGCAGTAGATCGACTGCGAGGCGAAGGCCTCGTTCAACTCCCACAGGCCGATATCGTCCACGGTGAGCCCGTTGCGCTCGAGGAGACGCGGCACCGCGAAGACCGGGCCGATGCCCATCTCCTCCGGCCCACATCCGGCGGCTGCGAAGCCGCGGACGATCCCCAGCGGCTTGAGGTTGCGGCGCGCGGCCTCCTCGGACGACATCAGCACCGAGGCCGAAGCGCCGTCGGAGAGCTGGCTGGCATTGCCGGCCGTGATGAAGGCGCCCTCGCCGCGCACGGGCTTGAGCTTGGCGAGGCCTTCGTAAGTGGTCTCGGGCCGGTTGCCCTCGTCCTTGGCGAGGCGGGTTTCGACATGCGTCGTCTCGCCGGTCGCCTTGTCGGTCACAGCCATGGTGGCGGTGATCGGCACGATCTCGTCATCGAACAGCCCGGCTGCTTGAGCGGCGGCGGTGTGCTGCTGGCTCATCAGGGCGAATTCATCCTGCGCCTCGCGCGAGATGCCGTACCGCTCCGCCACGATGTCGGCGGTCTCGATCATCGGCATGTAGATCTCGGGCAGATTCTGCTCGAGCCACGCGTTGCGGGTAAGTTCACGCCGCACCTGCGGCTGGACGAGGCTGATCGATTCGACGCCGCCCGCCACCGCCACCGGCACGCCCTCAAGGCGGATGCGCTTGGCGGCATCCGCGATGGCCTGGAGGCCCGAGGCGCAGAAACGCGAGACCGTGACCCCGGCCGACTGGACAGGGATGCCCGCGACGAGGCTCGCATGCCGGGCGACGTTGCCGCCGGTCGCGGCTTCCGGGTAGCCGCAGCCCATCACGACCTCCTCGACGGCCTCCGGCTCGACACCAGCCTTGCCGAGGGCGTGGCGGATGGCGTGGGCGGCGAGGTCGGCCCCGCCGGTCAGGTTCAGCGCCCCGCGATGTGCCTTGCCGATGGGCGTGCGGGCGGTAGCGACGATCACGGCGTCTGTCATCGGGATCTCGTGGGCGAAGTGGCGGTGCGGGCGGAAGCAGGGTTCACCGGCTCCCCCAATCGGAAAAGCGCTTGCCCTCCTGGGCGAGGCGGGTGAGCAGCGGCGCGGGGCGCAGGGTCTCGTCGCCGCTCTCCTCAGCGAAGCGTTCGAGATCGGCCGCCACGGCAGCGAGGCCGAGGCTGTCGGCCCAATGCATCGGCCCACCGCGCCACGCGGGCCAGTTGTAGCCATTGAGCCAGATCGTATCGATGTCGCCGGGGCGGGCCGCGATGCCCTCTTCGAGGATGCGCGCACCCTCGTTGACCATCGGCAGCATCAGCCGGGCGACGATCTCATCCGGCGTGAAGCTGCGTCGGGTGATGCCGTGCGCGGCGGAGGTTCGCTCGATCAGCGCCTCGACCTCGGGATCGCGCGAGCCCGTCCGGGCGCCCTCGGGGTAGAGATAGAAGCCCTTGCCCGTCTTCTGGCCGAGGCGCCCCGCCTCGCAGAGCGCATCGGCGACCGGAGCCTTGCCGCCGGTGGCCTTCCGGGTGCGCCAGCCGATATCGAGCCCGGCGAGGTCGCTCATGGCGAAGGGTCCCATGCGGAAGCCGAACTCCGTCACCGCCGCATCGACCTCGTGCGGCAGGGCGCCCGCGAGCAGCAGGCGCTCGCCCGCCGCGCTGCGCCGGGCCAGCATGCGGTTGCCGACGAAGCCGAAGCAGACGCCGACCGTCACCGGCAGCTTGCCGAGCCGCCGGGCGAGGTCGTTGCCCGTGGCCAGGGCATCCGGCGCCGTGCGTGCCGCCCGCACCACCTCCACGAGGCGCATGACGTTGGCGGGGCTGAAGAAGTGCAGGCCGAGCACGTCGCCCGGCCGGTCCGTGGCGTCGGCGATCCGGTCGATGTCGAGGTAGGAGGTGTTGGTGGCGAGAATCGCGCCGGGCTTGGCGATCCGCGACAGGGCGGAGAAGATCGTCTCCTTGATACCCATCTCCTCGAAGGCCGCCTCGACGACGATGTCGGCCTGTGCCGCGTTGTCCAGGCCGACCGCGCCCGTGATGCGGCCCAGCCGCTCGTCCATCGCCGCCTGGCTGAGCGAGCCGCGCTTGACGGACGAGGCATAGGTGGCGCGCATCCGCGCCAAGCCGCGGTCCAGGGCCTCCTGCTCGGTCTCGATCACGGTGACGGGAATGCCCGCGTTGGCGAAGCACAGGGCGATGCCGCCACCCATCGTGCCCGCGCCGATCACCGCCGCCGACGCGATCTCCCGCCGCGGGGTCTCCTTGGACAAGCCCGGCACCCTCGCGGTCTCGCGCTCGGCGAAGAAGGCGTAGCGCAGAGCCTTCGAGCGCGGATCGTCCACCAGCGCGAGGAAGCGGGCGCGCTCCGTCTTCACGGCGTCCTCGAAGGGCAGGTCGAACCCGGCCCGGACCACGTCGGCCAGTGCGGCGATGTTCGGCTGGCCGGAGGCCTTCTTCACCGCCTCCGTCGCCTTGGCCTCGAAGCCTGCGCGTGTTTCCGGGTCCAACCGCGCGCCGCGGTCGCGGACCCGAACCGGTGCACCACCCTCGGCGAGCTTGAGCGCATGCGTGCGGGCCGCTTCCACGAGGTCGCCCGTCTCGAGGGCTTCGGCGAGACCCATCGCCACCGCCTTCTTGGCATCGACCGGCTCGCCGCTCAGCATCATCGCGAAGGCGGTCTCGGGGCCGACGAGCCGTGGCAGGCGCTGCGTACCGCCCGCGCCGGGGATCAGCCCGAGCTTCACCTCCGGCAGGCCGAGCTTGGCCTTGGGACCGACCACCCTGGCGTGACAGGCGAGGGCGAGTTCGAGGCCGCCGCCGAGGGCCGCCCCGTGGATCGCGGCGACGACCGGCTTGCCCGCGCCGTCGAGACGGTCGAGCACGTCCGGCAGCAGCGGCGCACGCGGAGGCGTGCCGAATTCGGAAATGTCGGCCCCGCCGACGAACACCTTGCCCTCCGCCGCCAGCACCACGGCGCGCACGGAGTCATCCGCGAGGGCTGTCTCAAGCGCGCCGTCGATGGCCGAGCGCAGGCCATGGCCCAGCGCGTTCACCGGGGGGTTCGACAGCGTGAGCACGGCGACGCCGCCCTGGATCTCCTGACGAACCACGATCCCTCCCATCGTTCTGCAATGCAGAATATCGGTTTGCATTTGTGGCCGCATGTCGGAGCGGCATGCCCCGTTTGTCAAGTCTGAAGGGCAAATTCCTGGGTTGAGCGACAGATCTGTTCTGTCATGCAGAACATCGAACCGCTCTTGATTGACAAATTCGGAGTGGGCATGCGAAGGCGCATCCGCCGGGGCTGCCATGCGGTCTCGCTGTGGACGCGGGTCGTCAGAACCCACGCACGGGACGAAACACGCGCGCCGCCGTCATCGCGGGCCGCGCCCAGGGAGGAATCCGCATGCTTCGCAGAGCCGCCGCGGCCGCGTCGATCGCCATCGCCACCATGCTGGGGGCGGGGGCCCGTGCCGACGAGATCCTCGTCGGGGCCCACATGCCGCTGACCGGCTCGCTGGCCCGCTCGGGTCAGGCCTTCGATGAAGGCATGCGCGTGGCGATCCAGATGTTCAACGCCCGCTCCGAGAAGCACAAGATCCGCCTCCAGGTGATCGACGACGAGAGCACGCCCGCCAAGGCGGTGTCGGCGGTGGAGAAGCTCGTCTCGGATGGCGCGGTGGCGGTGATCGGCGGCTACGGCTCGAACATCATCGGCCCGGCCTCGGACGCCTCGAACCGGCTCAACACCACCTACATCACGGCGGGTGCGGTCAGCGACGAACTGACGGCGCGGGGCCTGAAGACGTTCTTCCGCATCAACAACAACGCGGGCTACCAGCGCGGCATCGGCACCCTGCTCGAGACCCTGAAGCCGACTTCCGTGTCGATCCTGGCCTCGACCAAGGAGGCCCCGGCGCTGCTCGCCAAGGGCCTGCAGAAGGACCTCACCGCCAAGGGCGTGAAGGTCACGGTCCACGAGTTCGACCCGGCGATCACCGACTTCAAGCCGATCATCAACAAGGTGAAGCTGCAGGACCGCTCGGACATCCTGATGATGTCGGCCTACGAGAACGACTATGTCGGCATCATCCGCGCCGCCAAGGTACTGAAGCCGCCGGTCAAGCTCGTCGTCGGTGCGTGGTCGCTCGCCACCCCGAAGATGTATGCCGAGTTCCCCGACCTGATGAACAACGTGGTCGGCACGTCCTTCCTGCCCTTCCCGGTCGAGATGAAGGACGAGGAGGGCAAGCGCTTCGCGGAGGTCTACAAGAAGACCTACAACAAGGAGATCGAGTACCTCTCGACCCTGAGCTTCGTGGAGACCACGATCCTCGCGGAAGCCATCGCCCGCGCGGCCGATGCGGGCACGCTGAAGTCCGGCGGCCTGCCCGACGCCATGCGCAAGACCGACCGCGAGACGCTGCTCGGCCCTGTCCAGTTCGACGCCACCGGCGACAACCCGCGCTTCTCTGTGGCGATGGGCCAGCACCGCGCGGGCAAGGTCGTGCTGGTTTCCCCGGCGGCTGCCGCGACGGGCGAGATCGTCTTCCCCGGCCTACCCTGGTGAGGCGAGGATGACCGATCTCATCCTCCAGGCCCTATTTTCCGGGCTCCTCGTCGGCAGCGTCTACGCCCTCGTGGCGCTCGGCCTCGCCCTCTCCTTCGGGGCGATGCGGATCATCAACCTCGCCCACGGCGAGCTCGTCCTGCTCGCCGCCTACTGCGCCTACGTGGTCGAGGCCCGTGCGGGGCTCGATCCCTACTACGCCATCCCTCTGGCGCTGCTCGTGGTCACGGCGGTCTGCGCCGTG
Organism: Methylobacterium sp. NFXW15; assembly: GCF_049887755.1. Classification (NCBI taxonomy): domain Bacteria; kingdom Pseudomonadati; phylum Pseudomonadota; class Alphaproteobacteria; order Hyphomicrobiales; family Methylobacteriaceae; genus Methylobacterium; species Methylobacterium sp. NFXW15. The sequence continues at coordinate 215,108 of NZ_JAGEKG010000003.1, forward strand.
CTGTTCCTGATGATCGACCGCATCCGCGAGCACCGGGAGTTGAACTCGCTGATCCTGACCTTCGGGATCGGCATCATCCTGACGAACGCGATCCTCCTGGCCTTCGCCAGCGACGTGCGCACCACCTCCTCGCCGGTGTTGCAGGACGCGACCTCGGTCGGCCCGGTCTATGCCATGAACGGCGAGATCGTCGCCTTTGGCGTCAGCCTCGCGCTGATGGTCGCCCTGTGGTGGTGGCTCAAGAAGAGCTGGTACGGGCGGGCCGTGCGCGCCGTCTCGTCGAACCGGGCGGCGGCCAAGCTCATGGGCATCAGCCCGGTGCGGACCGAGCTGGTCTCGTTCCTCGTCGCGGGCGCGCTCGCGAGCTTCGCGGGCGTGGCGCTCTACACGATGAGCGTGGTGCAGCCCGCGGTGGGCCATGCGCTGACCGTGAAGGCGTTCATCGTCACGGTGCTCGCGGGCGTCGGCTCGATCCCCGGCGTGTTCCTGGCCGCGATCCTCCTCGGCGTCACCGAGGCGCTCACCGTCACGCTGGCGAGCTCCGCGCTTCAGGAACTCGCCGGGATGGTGCTGTTCCTCCTCGTCCTCTTCCTGCTGCCGAACGGGCTGTTCGGCGCGCGCGCCCGGCGCGGCTGAGGAGAAACCCATGGCCTCCCTCGATTCCGCCTCCGCCGTACCGTTGAAGGCGGCACCCGCGAAAGCCCGCGTGCCCGTCGGCGCCCTGATCGGCCTCGGCCTTCTCGTCCTGGCGGCTTTGCCGGTGCTGCTCGGTGCCAGCAACTACATGCTGGGCCTGCTGATCTCGGCCCTGATCCTGTCGGGCGTCGCCCTCGCCTGGGCGCTGCTCGGCAATCTCGGCGGCATGGTCTCCTTCGGCCACGCCGCCTTCTTCGGGGTCGGCGCCTATGCCTCGGCCCTGCTCGCGGGCAAGCTCGGCCTGCCGGTGCTGCTCACCGTGCCCCTCGGCGGGGTCGTGGCCGTCGTGTCCTCGCTCGCCATGCTGCCGGCTTTGCGCCTGTCGGGAGCCTATTTCGCGCTCGCCATCCTTGCCTACGCGCAGATCTTCCGCATCCTCGCGACGGAAGCCTCCTGGCTGACCGGCGGCGGCGCGGGCTACCAGCGTTATCCCGGCCTGCCCACCGTGTTCGGGTTCGACCTCGCGAGCCGCACCGGCAGCTACCTTCTGCTCGTGGCCTGCGTGGCGCTCTGCGCGCTGGCCTACCACGCCGTACGGCGCAGCCATGTCGGGCTGGCGCTCCGTGCCATCGCCGACAGCGAGGACGCGACGCGGGTGGTGGGCGTCAACAGCACCTTCCTGAAGTGCCTGATGCTGATGCTCTCGGCCTTCATCACCGGCGTGTTCGGCGCGCTGAACGCCCACATCATCGGCTTCCTCGAGCCGGATTACGCCTTCTCCGGCATCTGGAGCCTGATGCCGATCATCGCCGCGATCTTCGGCGGCTACCGCACCATCGCCGGGCCGATCGGCGGCGCGGTGATCATCTACCTGTTCGACCAGATCGTCGCGAAGGGGCTGATCGCGGTCGGCCACCAGATCATCCTCGGCTTCGTCCTCGTCGGCATGGTGCTGGCCGCGCCGAACGGGCTGCTCGGTCTCGTCAGGAAGAGGGCCCGCCATGCTTGAGCTCGATGCCGTCACCGTCCGCTTCGGCGGGCTGGTGGCGCTCCGCGACGTCACCTTCTCGGTGAAGCCGGGGGAGATTCTGGGGCTGGTCGGTCCCAACGGGGCGGGCAAGACCACCCTGTTCAACGGCATTTCCGGGCTGACCCGGGTGCGCGGGCGCATCCGCTTCGAAGGCCGCGACGTCACGAAGCTGCCGCTCTACCGGCGGGCCCGGCTCGGGATCGGCCGGACCTTCCAGATCCCGCAGCCGATGCAGCACCTCACCGTGCGGGAGAACCTCGCCGTCGCGCAGGTCTTCGGCGCGGGTCGCCACAATCCGGAGCGGATCGAGGAGATCCTCTCCGTCATGGAGTTGCAGGCCCAGGGCGACCGCCCGGCCGAGAGCGCGCTGGCCCTGCAGGAACTGAAGCGGCTGGAGATCGCCAAGGCGCTCGCCACCGAGCCGCGCCTCCTCCTGCTCGATGAGGTCCTGGCAGGGCTGGAGAGCCAGGCCAAGCGCCAGTTCGCCGCCAAGCTGAAGGAACTGCACCAGCGCTTCGGGCTGACCATCGTCATCGTCGAGCACGACATCGAGACGATCTCGGGCCTCTGCTCGCGGGCGGTGGTGCTGAACTTCGGTGAGATCATCGCCGACGGCACCCCGGCGCAGGTGTTCCGCGACCCCCGCGTCATCGAGAGCTACACGGGGACCGCTCATGCTTGAGACCCGGAACCTCAAGGCCGGCTACGGCCATATCACCGTCCTGTGGGACCTTTCCCTGACCTTCCGGGAAGGGGCGCTCACCGCCATCGTCGGCCCGAACGGGGCGGGGAAGACCACGCTGCTGCGCGCCCTGACCGGGTTGATTCCCTACGAGGGCGAGATCCGCCTCGGCGGCCAGCCGCTCGCTGGCAAGACCTGGGATCTGGCGGCCCAGGGCCTCGTGATGGTGCCGGAAGGGCGCCTCGTCTTCCGCGACATGAGCGTGGAGGAAAACCTCTGCCTCGGGGCTTATCCGAAGCGGTGCCGGGGCAACCTCTCCGCCGGGCTCGACCGCGTCTACGCGCTGTTCCCCCGCCTGCGCGAGCGGCGCAACCAGGCGGCGGGGTCGCTCTCGGGCGGTGAGGCGCAGATGGTCGCGATGGGCCGGGGGTTGATGTCCCAGCCCAAGATTTTGCTGATCGACGAGCCGAGCCTCGGCCTCGCCCCGGTCATCGTCAACGAGGTGTTCGACATCATCGCCCGCCTGAAGGAGGCCGGGACGACGATCCTGCTGGTCGAGCAGAACACCCGCGTCGCCCTCTCCGTGGCCGACGATGTGCATCTCCTGCGCGGCGGGCAGGTGCGGCTCAGCGCCCCCGCGGGCGAGATCGACCTCGACCGCCTGCACGATCTCTACTTCGCGCGGGAGGCGCAGAGCGCATGACCGGGACCCTGCGAATCTCCGACCCCGCCGAGGGCGTGCGTCTCCTCACCCTCGACCGGCCGACCCGCCGCAACGCCCTCGACCGGGCGACCTACGGGGCCCTGCGGGAGGCGATCCTCCGGGCCGGGGACGAGGGGGCCGTGCGCGCCATCGTCCTTACGGGTGCGGACGGTTGCTTCACCGCCGGCAACGACCTCGCGGACTTCCGCGAGACCGACGAGACCGGGGAGGACAGCCCCGGACTCGCCCTCCTGAAGGTGCTCGCAGCCTGTCCGAAGCCGCTGGTGGCGGCGGTAGAGGGTCACGCGGTCGGCATCGGCACGACGCTGCTCCTGCACTGCGACCTCGCCTATGCCGGGGAGGGCGCGCGCTTCCGCCTGCCCTTCGTCAATCTCGGGCTCAGCCCCGAGGGAGCCTCGAGCTATCTCCTCCCCCTCGTCGCGGGCCCGAAGCGCGCTGCCGAACTCCTGATGCTGGGCGAGGTGTTCGGACCCGCGGTCGCGGCGGAAGCGGGTCTCGTCAACGCGGTGGTGGCGACGGGCCAAGCCCTCGACACGGCCCTGGCGCGGGCCACGGCGCTTGCGGCGCTGCCTCCGGTCTCGATCGCCGCCACCAAGCGTGCGTTGCGGGCTGGCCACGCGGAGATCGTGGCGCGGACGCTCGCGAGCGAGGCCGAGACTTTCCACGCGCTCCGCCGTGGCCCCGAGGCCCAGGCCGCCTTCGCGGCCTTCTTCGCACGGAGTGCGGGACGATGAGCGACATGGCCGAGCTGACGACCGAGGTTGAGCCCGAGGAAGGCGGCCCGAAGGAGGACCGGCACTTCGTCACGGCGCTCGCCCGGGGCTTGGCCGTGCTCGCCTGTTTCGGCCGCGGACGGCGGATGCTCGCCAACCACGACATCGCCGAGGCCTGCGGTCTGCCGCGCTCCACCGTGTCGCGGCTGACCTACACGCTGACCAAGCTCGGATACCTGCAATTCGTCGAGGAATCCGGGAAATACGCCCTCGGCGCCCAGACCATCGCGCTGGGCTCGATGGCGCTCGGCGGGCTCGACGTCCGCCACATCGCGCGGCCCGCGCTGCGGGCCGTGGCCCAGGCTGCGAACGCCTCGGTCGGCCTCGGTGTCCGCGACCGGCTGAGCATGCGCTACGTCGATTGCCAGCGCGGCCCGGCCGCGATTTCGCTCAACCTCGATATCGGCTCGCGGATTTCGCTGGCCCGCTCGGCCATGGGCCGGGCCTACATTGCCGTCTGCTCGGACCGGGAGCGCGCCGCGCTCTACGAGGAACTGAAGGCTTACGATCCGCTCGCGTGGCCCGCCCTGCGCACCGGGCTGGACCGGGCGGTGGAGGAGCACCGGGAGATCGGCTGCTGCACCTCCTTCGGCGAGTGGCAGACCACGGTGTCGGCCATCGCGGTCGGCTTCCATCCGGGCGGTGGGCTTCCGCCGATGTCGATCAATTGCGGCGCCCCCACCGTCATCACCGACGGTCGCTTCCTGATGGATGTGGCCCGGCCCAAGCTCATCGAGGCCGTGCGCGGCCTTGAGGGCGTGATGGGCACCTGAGAGTGTCGCGCAGACGCCAATCCGTCCCATCAACGCCCTCATCCTGAGGTGCGGCGAAGCCGCCTCGAAGGAGACTTCCGGTTCGCGCGCGATCCCCGGAGCCCTCCTTCGAGGCCCGCCGAGGCGGGCGCCTCAGGATGAGGGGGGCGGATGGGAAAAGACAACGCCGACCACATCGTCGGCGAGCGCTTGAGGAGACAAGCCCGATGCTGTTCGATCCCGACGACCTGCCGCTCGCCGGCATCCGCGTGCTGGACCTCTCGCGCGTGCTCGCAGGCCCATGGTGCGCCCAGGTGCTGGGCGATCTCGGCGCCGACGTGATCAAGGTCGAGCATCCCGAGCGCGGCGACGACACCCGCGATTGGGGGCTGCGGACCGGGCCGAGCAACACCTCGTATTTCGACAGCGTCAACCGCAACAAGCGGTCCATCGGGATCGACCTCACCGATCCGGAGGGGCTGGCGCGGGTCCGGGAGCTCGCCCGCCAGAGCGATGTAGTGGTGCAGAACTTCAAGACGGGCGGCGCCGACAAGCTCGGCCTCGGCTACGCGGCGCTCTCGGCCGAGAACCCCCGCCTGATCTATTGCTCGGTCTCCGGCTATGCCTCGGACGGGCCCGAGGCGACCCGGCCGGGCTACGATCTCGTCATCCAGGGCGAAGCGGGTCTGATGGCCCTGAACGGCGAGGCCGGGCGGCCTCCACTCAAGTTCGGCCTCGCCGCCGTCGATCTGTTCACCGGCCAGTTCGCGGCGCAGGCCGTGCTCGCCGCCCTGTTCCAGCGCGAGCGGACCGGGCGCGGGCGTCTCGTGGAACTTGCCCTCTACGATTGCGGCGTGGCGCTGACCTCCTATTACGGGCTGGAGGCGATGGCGCAGGGCTGCGATCCCGTCCGTTACGGCAATGCCCATCCGTCCATCGTCCCCTACGGCGTGTTTCAGGCCGGGGACGGGCCGATTGTCCTCACGGTGGGAAACAACGGCCAGTACCGGCGCCTCTGCGAGCAGGTGCTGGAGCGCCCCGACCTCTGCACCGACCCGCGCTTCACCACCAATCTCGACAGGTCCCGCAACCGCGCCGCCTTCGTGCCGGTGCTGGAAGCGGAACTGGCCAAGTGGACCCGGGCCGACCTCCTCGTCCGTCTCGCCGCGGCCGGAATTCCCTGCGGCGAGGTGTTGGGGCTCCACGAGGCCCTGACCTCGGAAAGGTCCCGGTCGGCAGGGCTGGTCGTCCCCCCGGACGAGGCCGGGCAGGAGGGGCCGGGCATCCACGTCCTCGCCCCGCCCTATCGCTTCGATGGCGCGCGCCTGCCGGTCCGCGCGAAGCCGCCGGTTCTCGACGGCGGTCGCGCCGACATCCTGGCCTCGCTCTCGGCCGATCCGGCCCGGAACCCCTGATGACATTCCCGCTGTCCCGACGCTGGGGACAGCGTGACGGCCGATAGCCAGAGCGCTCGGGATAGGCATACGATCTGCATCGGGACACGGGTGATTCAATGCATCCGTCCCGTTCGTGCCGATGTCGGCCACGGATGAGCCGGTCGCGAGCATCGAGGCCAGTCATGACGAGCGAGGGTCAAGGCGCTGCGCAGTCATCGGGTACGATAGGCTCGACGGCTCTCGACGAGACGTACCGGCGCATCACGTGGCGATTGCTGCCGTTCCTGATGTTCCTTTGGGTCCTGTCCTGGATCGACAGGGTGAATATCGGTTTCGCCAAACTTCAGATGCTCTCCGAGCTACGGTTCAGTGAGACCGTCTACGGAATCGGCGCGGGCATCTTCTTCATCGGCTATTTCTTGTGCGAAGTGCCGAGCAATCTGCTTCTGGAATATATCGGCGCCCGCAAGACCATCGCGCGGATCACGTTCCTCTGGGGCATCTGCTGCGTGGCGATGATGTTCGTCACAACGCCTTTGTTCTTCTACGTCTTGCGCTTCCTGCTCGGCGTGTTCGAGGCCGGCTTCTATCCCGGCGTCATCCTGTTTTTGACCTATTGGTACCCGAGCGAGCGGCGCGCCAAGGTGTTCGGCCTGTTCATGTCGGCCTCGGCGCTCGCGGGCGTCATCGGCGGCCCGCTGGCCGGGGCGATCATGTCCGGGATGCACGGGGTGAACGGCTGGTCCGGCTGGCAATGGGTGTTCCTGCTGGAGGGCATCCCCTCGATCCTCGCGGGCCTCGTCACGCTCTTCTACCTCACCGACCGCCCGTCCAAGGCGGGCTGGCTGACGGCGGAGCAGAAGGCGCTGGTGGCGGCCGACCTCGCCCGCGACGCGGCGGCTCTCGGCCACCGCGAGCATCGCATCCTCGCTTCGCTGAAGGATGCCCGCGTCTGGCAATGCATCGCGATCTTCTTCTGCATCATCACGGCGAACTCGGCCCTGACCTTCTACGGCCCGAGCGTGGTGCGCGATGCGGGCTTCACCGATCCACTCACGGTCGGCTGGATCATGTCGGCGGCCTATCTGTGCGGCGGCGCGGGAATGATCTTCAACGGGCGTCACTCGGACCGCACGGGCGAGGCCCGGCTGCATTGCGGTGCGTCGGCCTTCGTGGGAGCGCTCGCCATCGCGCTCACCGGCTTCCTCATTGCGAGCGCACCGCTGCTCGCCATGGTCACCCTCGCGGTGGCGATCGTGGGGACCATGAGCGCGATCCCGGTCTTCTGGCAGATCCCCGGCCGCTTCCTCGCGGGCTCGGCGGCGGCGGCGGGCATCGCGCTCATCAACTCGGTGGCCAACCTCGCGGGGTTCGGCGCCCCGACGGTGATGGGCTACCTGCGCGAGCACACCGGATCGCCTGCCACCGGCCTGTGGCTCGTGGCGGGGGTCGAGGCTCTGGCGCTCGTGCTGATCCTCGCCTTCGTCCCGCGGGCCAACGCCGCCATGGAGCATCGCGCGCGGGCCCGCGCGGCGCATGAGCCGGCCTGATCCGGGCATCCGATTTGCACCGGCATTCTCACCGATCCCCCCTCTTTGCGGAGATACGTGCCTTGGACCCCTCCGATCGATTTGCCCTCACGCGGCGGTGCCTCGTCGGGACCGGCGTCGGCGCCGTTGCGGCCGGTTCCACTGGCCGCGCATGGGCGCAGGGCACGCCCAAACCGGCGGAGGCGCCGACGAAGCCCGGAACCCTGACCACGGCGCCGGTCTCCCAGGCCGGTCTCTCGCCGCGCCTGACGCTCCACGCCATCGACAACTTCCACGGCACGCCCGGCGCGGGCATGGTCTGTGACCTCTCCGTGCATGACGGGCAGGGCTACAAGCCGATCAAGACCGTCACCACGGCCCCCACCGGGCGCACCGCCGAACCGCTCCTCGTCGATGAGGCCTTCAAGCCCGGCCGCTACGAGCTGGTGATGCATTTCGAGGATTACTTCGCGAAACTCGGCGTCACTCTGCCGAAGCCGAACTTCCTCAGCCTCGTGCCGATCCGCTTCCAGATCCGCGATGCCAGCCAGCGCTACCATCTGCCGGTGCTGTTCACGCCCTGGGGCTATTCCTACTATCGCGGCAGCTGACGCGCCGGTCTTCGCACCCTACAATCAGGAGATCCGACATGGCCGGCATCACGACACACGTCCTCGACACCGACCGCGGGCGCCCCGCCGCGGGAGTCCGCATCGATTTCTCGGTGTGGGAGAATGATCAGTGGCGCCTCGTGAAGAGTGTCGTCACCAATGCCGATGGGCGCACTGACGGGCCGATCCTGCCCGCCGACAAGGCGGCCACGGGCCAGTATCAGCTGGAATTCCACGTCGAGCCGTATTTCAAGGCACGCCCTGGCACCAACGAGGCCGACATCTTCATCGACAACCCGGTGGTCCGCTTCTCGGTCTTCGACGCCAAGCAGCACTACCATGTGCCCATGCTCTGCGCCCCGTCGAGCTTCACCACCTATCGCGGAAGCTGACGCGGAATGCCCGATCTCCATCAGATCAACGGCCTCGATCGGGACGCCTTCGTGACCCTTCTCGGAGGCGTGTTCGAGCACGCCGCCTGGGTGGCGGAGGCGGCCTATGCCAAGAAGCCCTTCGGAACGGTGCACGACCTGCACGCCGCCATGATGGCCGCCGTCCGCGAAGCCCCGGCCGAGACGCGTATCGCCTTCCTCAACGGGCACCCGGAATTGGCAGGCCCCGAGGCCAGGGCCAAGGCGATGACGGCGGATTCATCGCAGGAGCAGGGCAGCGCGGGTCTCGACCGCCTGTCCGACGCGGACGCCGAGGCTTTCGACCAGTTGAACGCCGCCTACCGAGACCGCTTCGGCTTTCCCTTCATCGTCGCCGTGCGCGGTCGCGATCTCCGGGAGATCCTCGTGCTGTTCAAGCAACGGCTCCAGAACGAGCGCGACGCGGAAGAAGCGACGGCCCTCGACGAGATCACCGCCATCACGCGGATGCGCCTGGACCGGCTCGTCCAGGATTCCTAGAGCCGTATCTGGCCTGACGGCTTCAGGCCGCCTCGGTCCTGCGTGCAGGGGCAGAGGAGGGGGCTTGGCCCGAGACGGACTTCAGGGTCGCCACCATCGCGTCGGTCTGGGCATCCAGCGCCAGGAGCGAGTCGTCGTACGCGGTGCGGCGATAGGCGAGCGCGGCGCCTGCCAGCACAGTGGCAAGGCTGGCCACCAGCGGCGTGACGATCAAGGCGGCGAGCTTGCTCATCGGGGCGAGGGTGACAGCTGTGACGATGCCGCTACCGAGTGCCGTTGCCACTAAGACGATCATCGGAGCCCCGCCCGATCCATGGGATCAGGCCGTCCCGATCATCCACGAAGCAACGCTATGAAACATTCGTTAACGATTAGTTAACGCCAAGCTCTGTGCGTCGCAACAGTTTCAGGGATTGAGTGTTTTACAGCCAAGATATCTGGCGTCTTGATGAACAGACTGTTTCGCAGTGCGGTAAACTCACCCTCTGGACGATCTTCAACATTAATGATCGCTTAAGTTGCATAGCGTCTCGCGATGGGGACGTTGCTACCTGTCGGATCGTCCCAGAAAATCGAGGGGCCAGAGCGGCAAAAGGGACTGTGCGAGGAAGGCGCCTTGGAACGTCGCGTTGATCTCGAAGCCGCGCTTGAGAACCTTGAAGAAGGATCGGGACTCGACGGCCCCTTCGATTCCGACTGCGACCGCGAGCGCGGTTGAGACGATGACGAGGCTGAACCAGCCGAGCCAGCGTGCTGCGATCAGTCCCATCACGGCAACAACAATGAAAATCACATCCGCGTCCCCGGCCTGCGCCCGCTTCCAGAGCGAGGAGCCTACGCAGTTTACATAGTGCCGGATAGTTCCGTGGAAACCATGTATCCACATGTTGCGGCGCACGGCGTGCTTGCGAAAGACAGCAAGTTGCTTTCAACAAAAGACTATTGGTTGCTTATCCGGCGAATGCACTAAATTTAGTCACGTGTCTGAAGGCGGCTCGCCCGCGATCTCTCGCGGGCGAGCCGGATGCTGGGGGCTTAGGCTGCGAGCGGAAGGGCCGCGCGGGCTTCGATCGCCTTGCGCACGATGGCCTCGACCTCCGCCCGGCGAGCGCCGGAGAGCGGCTTGCGTGGGGCGCGCACATGCTCGGTCGAACCGATGGCAAGGGCCTCGGCGAGCTTGATGTTCTGCACGAGGTAGGTCGAGACATCGAGGTCGAGGAGCGGGCGGAACCAGCGGTAGATCTTCAGCGCCTCGTCGTAGCGACCTGCCTTCACCAGCCGGTAGATCGCCACCGTCTCCTCGGGGAAGGCGACGACAAGGCCCGCGACCCAGCCGCAGGCGCCGACGGTCAGCGCCTCGAAGGCAAGGTTGTCGACGCCGGTCAGCACCGCGTAGCGGTCGCCGAGACGGTTGATGATCTCAGTGGTGCGGCGGATGTCGTCGGACGATTCCTTGATCGCCACGAAGCGGCTGTCCGGGGCGAGCTCCTCCATGATCTCGGGAGTGACGTCGACGCGGTAGGCGATGCGGTTGGAGTAGATCATCACCGGCAGATCGCCGGCGGCGGCGACGGCGCGCAGCGTCTCGACCGTCTCGGCCGGGTTGGTGTGGTAGATCGGGCTGGGCACGACCATCAGGCCGGTGGCGCCGGCCTTCGCGGCCTTGGCGGCCAACTCGCAGGCCTCGCGGGTGCCGGCTTCGGAGACGGTCATGAGGGTCGGCTTGCCCTTCGTGACCGACTGCGCGCGCTTCAGCACCTCGATGCGCTCGTCCTGAGAGAGCATCGGCCCCTCGCCCAGTGAACCGCACACGATGATGCCGTCACAGCCCGCATCCATCTGCAGGCCGAAGCAGCGCTCCATCTCGGCGTGATCGAGGCTGCCGTCTTCCTTGAACTTGGTCGTGACGGCGGGGATGACTCCGGTCCACATGGCTAATCGTCCTTCCGGTTGCTTGAACCTTGCGTCCGTCTGGGACGCGCGACTCCGCTTCGCGCACGCGGCCGGTCGGCGGCGTGGCGGCGAATTTCCCCGGGCCCGGTGATCGGGCGCGGGAATTCGTGATGGCGTCAGGCCGCCTCGGCGGCCGGGGCTCCCTCCGGCTCCGGGCGGGAGGCCGGGCGGCGGCGCTCCCGCTCGGACCGGCGGCGGCGCAGGTGGAGGAACTCGCCCACCACGCCCCGCCGGAAGAAGGAGACGCAGACGATGAAGATCAGCCCGATCACCACGGTGACGAGATCACCGATGGTGGCGAGGTAGTTCTGGAGGCCGACGACCAGAGCCGCCCCGACCAGGGGGCCGAAGATCGTGCCGACGCCGCCGAGCAGCGTCATCAGCACCACCTCGGTCGAGGTGTGAAGCGAGACGTCGTTGAGGGAGACCAACTGGAACACCAGGGCCTTCATGGAGCCCGCATAGCCCGCCACCGCCGCCGAGAGCACGAAGGCCAGGAGCTTGAAGCGCCCGGAATCGTAGCCGAGCGAGATCGCCCTCGGCTCGTTGTCGCGCACCGCCTGAAGCAACTGACCGAAGGGCGAGTGCACCACCCGGTCGATGAACAGGAAGCCCGCCGCGAACAGCGCCAGCGTCACGTAGTACATCGTCGTGTCGGAGGTCAGGTCGAGCCCGAACAGGCTGCCGCGCGGGATGCCCTGGAGCCCGTCCTCGCCGCCGGTCCAGCGGAACTGCACCGCGAGGAAGTAGACGATCTGCGACAGGGCGAGGGTGATCATCGCGAAATAGATGCCCTTCCGCCGGATCGCGAGGCCGCCGATGGCGAGGCCGACCAGAGCCGCCGCCGCGACCCCGGCCACGAAGGCCACGGGCATCCCGAGCGGGTGGGCGCCGAAGCGGATCATCAGGGCGCCGGTCACGTAGCCCGCGCTACCCAGGAAGGCGGCATGGGCGAAGGAGACGAGGCCGGTAAAGCCGAGCAGCAGATTGAAGGCGCAGGCGAACAGGCCGTAGCACATCACCTTCATCACGAAGACCGGATAGATGAGCCCGGGTACGAAGGGGACCACGAGCGCCGCTGCCAGCAGCACCAGGACAATCTTGAAGGTCGTCGACATGGCGCTGTCCCCCTCAGACTTCGCGGCCGAACAGGCCGGCGGGGCGCACCAGCAGGGCGAGCGCCATGATGACGAAGACCACCACCGTCGAGGCCTCCGGGTAGATCACCTTGGTCAGGCCCTCGATCAGGCCGAGGGCGAGCCCGGTCATCATCGAGCCGAGGATCGAGCCGAGGCCGCCGATCACCACCACGGCGAAGACGATGTTGAGGAGGTTGCCGCCCATCAGCGGCGTCACCTGCATGATCGGCGCGGCGAGCACCCCGGCGATCCCGGCGAGTGCCACGCCGAACCCGTAGGTCAGGGTGATCATCACCGGCACGTTGATGCCGAAGGATTGGAGCAGGCGGGGATTCTCGGTGCCCGCACGGAGATAGGCGCCGAGTTTGGTGCGCTCGAACAGGTACCACGTGCCGAAGCAGATCAGCAGCGAGGCGACGACCACGAAGACGCGGTATTTCGGGAGCAGCATGAAGCCGACATCGACCGGTCCCTGAAGGATCTCCGGCGGCTCGTAGCCCTGGCCGGACACGCCGAAGGCGTAGCGGAAGCCGCCTTCCATCACGAGGGCGACGCCGAAGGTGAGGAGCAGGCCGTAGAGGTGGTCGAGATGGTAGAGCCGCCGCAGGAGCGTCCGCTCGATCGCCATCCCGAAGATCGCGACGAGGACCGGTGCCAGCACCAGCGCGAACCAGAAGTTCACCTGAAAATCCGGGTAGCCGAGCCAGGGGCCGATCTGCGTCATCCCGATCCAGGCCAGGAACGCCGCCATCATGAACTGCGCCCCGTGGGTGAAGTTGATGATGTTCAGCAGGCCGAAGATGATGGCGAGGCCCATGCTCAGCATGGCGTAGAAGCAGCCGCCGATGAGGCCGATGGTGAGCTGGGCCATGAAGGCCTGAAGGGTGATGTCCATTGTGGGGTCACCGGCGGGAGAGCGGGGCGGGCTGCGCGGCTGAAGCGCCGTCCCTCCCCCACGGAGGGGGGAGGGACGGGCGGGCTCAGCCCTTCGCGTTGAGCGGACAGGCGTCGGACGGCTTGGGGAACACGTCCTCGCCCTTCAGCACGGCGCGGACGTTGTAGAAGTCCCAGTCGCGCTTGGACTCGGCGGGCTTCTTCACCTGCAGGAGCAGCATGTCGTGCACCAGGGCGCCGTCGGCGCGCAGGTGGCCGTTGCGGATCACCGCATCGTCGATCGTCATCGTGCGCAGCTTGGCCATCACGGCGCCCGCCTCGTCGGTGCCCGCCGCTTCGATCGCATTGAGGTAGTTCAGCGCCGCCGAGTACACCGCCGCCTGCGACGCGCTCGGCATCCGCTTCATCTTGGCGAAGTACTTCTCCGCGAAGGCGCGGGAGCGGTCATCGTAATCCCAATAGAAGGCTTCCGTCAGGTACATGTCCTGGGCCTTGGCGAGGCCGAGGCTCTTCACGTCGGTGATGTAGGTGAGGAGCGGGGCGATGACCTGCTTGTCGCTGCGGCCGATGCCGTATTCGGCGGCCTGCTTCACGGCGTTGATCGTGTCGCTGCCCGCATTGGCGAGCGCGATCACCTGGGCGCCGCTCGCCTGGGCCTTGAGCATGAAGGACGAGAAGTCGCCGCCGGGGAAGGGGTGGCGGGAAACGCCGAGCACCTTGCCGCCCTCGGCCTCGACGACCGCGGAGGCGTCCTTCTCCAGCGAATGCCCGAAGGTGTAGTCGGCGGTGACGAAGTACCAGCTCTTGCGCCCGGTCTTCAGGAGCGCCTTCGCGGTGCCCGCGGCGAGCGCGTAGGTATTGACCATCCACTGCGCGTTGAGGGGCGAGCATTTTTCGTTGATCGCCGCCATGGCGACGCCCGCCGAGAGCATCGTCACCCGGTTCTTCTGCTTGGCGATCTCCATCACGGCGAGCGCCGTCGAGGAGGTCGGGAAGTCGGCGATCATGTCGACCTTGCCCTGGTCGAACCATTCCCGGGCCAGGTTGGCCGCGATGTCCGGCTTGTTCTGGTGGTCGGCCGCGACGAGTTCGACCGGCGCGCCCAGCACCTTGCCGCCCATCTCGTCGATGGCGATCTGGGCCGCCACCGCCGAGCCGCGCCCGGTGAAATCGGAATAGATGCCCGACAGGTCGTTGAGGATGCCGATCTTGACGACGCCGTCGCTGACCTTGTCGGCAGCGAGCGCCGGGAGGGTCAGGGACGCGAGCGACGCGCCGAGCAGTGAACCGATGAACCGCGACCGCATGGTCCTTCTCCCCTTCGCCCCGCTGCGCGGGCCCCGCGTGGATCCTATGCCGGCCCCCCGCAGGGGAGCGCGGCGGTTGGTTGCGTCAGACGCCCAGCAGGCGCCCGACCTCCGCCTCGCGGGCATCGACCTCGGCCGCCGCGATCTCGGCGGCGACATGGCCGTGCTCGATCACGTAATGGCGGTCGGCGAGATGCCGGGCGAAGTGGAAGTTCTGTTCGACGAGCACGATGGTGAAGCCCCGGCTCTTGAGGAGCGCCACCGCCCGGCCCAGGGCCTCGACGATCACCGGGGCGAGCCCTTCCGTGATCTCGTCGAGGAGCAGGATGCGGGCCCCCGTCGTCAGGATGCGGCCGAGCGCCAGCATCTGCTGCTCGCCGCCGGAGAGGCGCCCGCCGTAGCTGTCGGCCCGCTCGGCGAGGTTCGGGAACATCGCCAGCACCTCGTCCACGCTCATCCCGCCCGGCCCGAGCCGGGGCAGCAGGGTCAGGTTCTCCTGCGTGGTGAGGGTGCGGTAGATGCCGCGCTCCTCCGGGCAGTAGCCGAGGCCGAGCCGGGCGACCTTGTGCGTGCTGAGCCGGATCGTCTCCTGACCCTGGACCTTCACCGATCCGGCGCGCCGGTCGGTGAGGCCGAGGATCGCCTTCAGCGTCGTGCTACGCCCGGCGCCGTTACGCCCCAGCAGGGTGACGCACTCGCCCTCGCGGACGGTGAGGTCGATCCCGTGCAGCACGTGGCTCTCGCCGTACCATGCTTCCAGGCCGCGGATGTCCAGAACGGTGGCCGCCTCAGGCATGACCGCCTCCGAGATAGGCGGCCTTCACCGCAGGATCGGCCGAGACCTGCGCGTAGGTGCCCTGGGCCAGGATTTCGCCCCGCTGAAGCACCGTGATCGCATCGCAGAGGTCGGCCACCACCGACATGTTGTGCTCGACCATCAGGATCGTCCGCCCCTTGGCGATCCGGCGGATCAGCCGCTTGATCCGGTCCACGTCGTCGATCGCCATGCCTTGCGTCGGCTCGTCGAGGAGCAGCATCGGCGGGTTGAGGGCGAGCGTCGTCGCGATCTCCAGGGTGCGCTTGCGGCCGTAGGACAGGTCCGCCGCGTTCGTTTCCGCATAGTCGGCGAGGCCGACATCGGAGAGCAGCGCCATCGCCTCCGCGTCGAGGGCCGAGAGCGAGCGCACCGAGCGCCAGAACTGGTACTGCGTGCCGAGCCGCCGCTGGAGCGCCACGCGGACGTTGTCGCGCACGCTCATGTTCGGGAAGGTCGCCGAGATCTGGAACGAGCGGACGACGCCGCGCCGGGCGATCGCCGCCGAGGATTCGGCCGTGATGTCGGCGCCCTCGTAGACGATCCGGCCGGAGGTCGGCGTGTGGACCTTCGTCAGCAGGTTGAAGAACGTGGTCTTGCCCGCGCCGTTCGGGCCGATGAGCGCGTGGATCGTGTGACGGCGGACTTTCAGGTCGACGCTCCGGACGGCGGTGAAACCACCGAACGCCTTGGTCAGCCCCTCTGTCTCCAGTGCGTTCTCCGACACAGCAAGCCCCCTGCCGAATCTCGTTTTTGTAGATTGTATAAAATCTGCGAACCGTCAAGCAGGTTCAGGGGCGGGACGAACCCTGTTTTTCAGTCAGCGTGGGCGCGACGGTAAATCTCGATGAGAGAGGTCGCCGCGTGCGCGATATGAGCGTGCAGCAACTCCGCGGCCTCGCCGACCTTGTCCGCCTCGCACAGGGCGACGATCTGGGTGTGCTCCCGGTCAGCACGGGCGACATCACCCGAGGCCGAGAGTTGAAGGCGGGTCGGCCGGTCGCAATCCTGAAGCAGGCCGGAGATGATGCTCAGCGAGCGCGGCCGCGCCGCGTGGCGCAGCAGGTCCAGGTGGAATCGCCGGTTCAGTTCGCCCCAGCGCTCGATCTGCCCCGCTTCGAGGGCGGCGCCGTATTCCTCGGTCAGGGCCCGTAAACCCTTGTAATCCGCCCGGGTGAAGCGCGGCGCGGACAGGGCCAGCAGGGGCGGTTCGAGTTGCAGGCGAAGCTGGAAGATGTCCTCGACCTCCTCCACCGAGAGGCCCGCGACCACGGCCCCGCGATGGGGCACGATCTTCACGAGGCCTCCGGCCTCGAGTTGCAGTAGGGCCTCCCGGATCGGGATACGGCTGATGCCGAATTCCTCCGCCAGGGCGTCCTGCCGAAGCTGGATGCCCGGCGCCAACTCGCCGTTCAGGATCCGCTGCCGCAGGGAATCCGCCACGGCGGCCGAGACGGTCCTGTGCCGCAGACGGCCGGGTGGAGACGTCGTGGAATCCTCAAGCGCCATCGCACCCTCTGAAAGCTTCGTAGATTTTATACAATGCCTCGCCGATCTGGCAACCGGCCGAACGGACGCAGCCGGGATTTGCACGAAGCTTGCAGGCTGTCGGCACGCCGATCAGCGAACCGGGATGCGCCGGGAATGGATGGACACGCCCTCAAGCAGGCCTTGCCCGCGCATTGGCGCACGCAGGAGATGTTCCTCATCCAGGAGGTGATGAACCTGATCGGCAAGGGCCTCGGCCTCGATCAGATCGCCCGCGAGATGCTGCATCTCCTGTCCGAGATCGTCGGGCTGAACCGGGGGCGCATCGTCCTCAAGGATCCCGGCGGCGAGGGATATCGCATCGCCTATTCCTACGGTCTCACCCGCGAGGAGGCGGCCCGCGGCCGCTACGCGCCGGGGGAAGGTATCACCGGCCGGGTCATCCAGGACGGGCACCTGATCATCGTACAGGACATCGACAAGGATCCGATCTTCCTCGGGCGGGCCGTTGCGCGGGCGCAGCTCCCACGCGGCGCCGTGTCGTTCCTGGCTCTTCCGATCCGGGTCGAGCACAAGACGGTCGGGGCGATCGCCTGCCACCGCATCCGGCATCGGGAGCGGGCGCTCTCGGACGATCTCACGATCCTGCGGATCATCGCCACGATGGTCAGCCAGTTGCTGACCCTCAACGAGCGGGTGGAGCGCAAGACCCGGGCGCTCGAGGAGCACAACGACATGCTGGCGCGGGAACTGCGCATCAAGCGCGCCCGCTACGGCATCATCGGCACCTCGCCCGCCCTGTTGCGCGCCCTGGTGCAGGTCGAGAAGGTCGCGGATGCGACGGCGAGCGTGTTGCTGCTCGGGGAGTCCGGCACCGGCAAGGAGCTCTTCGCCCGCGCGCTGCACTTGGCGGGGCCGCGCCGGGACAAGCCGTTCATCAAGGTGAATTGCGCGGCGATCCCCGACAGCTTGTTCGAATCCGAGTTGTTCGGGCACGAACGCGGGGCCTTCACTGGCGCGGTCGAGGCGCGGGCGGGCTGGTTCGAGCAGGCGAGCGGCGGCACGATCTTCCTCGATGAGATCGGCGAGATGCCCGCCATCCTCCAGACCAAGCTCCTGCGGACCTTGCAGGAGGGCACCGTCGTGCGCCTCGGCGGCAAGCGCGAGATCCGCGTCGACATGCGCCTCGTCGCGGCGACGAACCGGGACCTCGCCGCCGAGGTCGCCCATGGCCGCTTCCGGGAGGATCTGTTCTACCGGCTCAACGTCGTGCCGATCACCCTGCCGCCGCTCGCGGACAGGCGCAGCGACATTCCCGATCTGGTCCTGCATTTCCTCACGCAGGCGAACCAGGGCAATCAACGCAATGTCCATCTGACGCAGGCCGCCGTGGCCCATCTCGCCCGTCAGCCCTGGCCGGGCAACATCCGCCAACTCGCCAACTTCATCGAGCGGCTCGTCCTTCTGGCGAGCGAGGGCGTGCTCGACGTCGAGGATGTGCAGCCGATGCTCGAAGGCGCCCAGGTCATGACGCCCACTTTCGCCGCAACATCTTATCCAGCGCCGGACCGGGCGGCGGCGTTGCGCGCGCTCGCCACCGTGCGGCCTTACATGCCCGCCGACTCCCATGGCCACGCGGAACTCCGCATGGCCCTGACTCAGGCCGGGGGCAACAAGACCCGCGCCGCGCAGAGGCTCGGACTGACCGAGCGGCAATTCTCGTATCGCTGGCGGAAGCTTCAGGCTGCTCCTTGAGGGGGCGTCGCATCTCGCCTTCGCGCCCCGGCCTTCATCTCTAAGCCTGACTGCGAAGACGCAGGTACCTCTCCGTCTTCGAGAGCGGAGCGAAGCCATCCAGGGATCCGCCACGCGCGGGAATGTCTCGCTGCCGTGGGTTGCTTCGCTGACGCTCGCAAGGACGACGAGGGTGTCACGCGCCTCACCGACCTTTTCAGTCAGGCCGGAGGTGCGGCGAAGGAGGGGCAGGGTGGGACGGAAGCGGCCTCCCGGTCAGAATCGGAGGGCAATCCGACAAAACCGACATTGTCGACAAAGTGGCGACAATCACCCCCCGCAGCCGTCATCGAACAGCAAAGCCTTTCCTCGCTAAACCGCTGTCATAGGAAGCTTTTTCAAAAATTTTCCTCGTGCTTGTGGAGTGGCATCCGGCTTGCCAATCCCCTTCCGAGCCGGGCCCGGCGGGGCTCGTGCAAGGAGAGAACACCGCCATGAGCGCCAGCGCCGCCCCCACCACCGTCACCACCTATCTGCGCCCGATCGACCGGGACGGCCTGATGCAGTTCGCGGAGAAGGGCCGGAACAATCCGGGCTCACGGGGCACCAACAAGGTCCACACTGTCGTCGAGGGGCAGTACCGCACCCTCAGCTATGTCGGCGATCACAAGCCGGTCGTGGTGGACGAGCCCCTGCACCTGTTCGGTGAGAACACGGCCCCGGCACCGGGTGAGATCGTGCTCTCGGCGTTGGGTGGCTGCCTTGCGGTCGGCATCACCGCCGTCGCGACGTGGAAGCAGGTGCGGCTCTCTCGCCTCGAACTGCATCTCGAGGGCGATATCGGCAATCCGGCCGCCTGGGGCGCCGGGGGCGCCGAGAAGATGCCCGCCGATATGGGCTTCCAGGAAATCCGGGTGGCCGTGACCATCGAGGGCGACGCCAGCCGCGAGGAACTCGACGCCATCGTGCAGCACGCCAACCTCTACTCGCCGGTGGCCAACTCCATGCGCAACCCGATCCCCTTCACGATCGGCCTCGCCTCCTGAGACCCGTGGCGGGACGAGAGAGCGTCCCGCCGCTTCCCCGCTTCCTGAGGAGACTGCACGATGTCGAGCGCCCTCGCTGTCCGCGCGGTGGATCATGACGTGCCGGACGCCGCTCCGGCCCTTCCCGATTGGTCCGATACGGCCGTCCTCGCCGGAACGAAGGCCATCGCCGATGGTCCGCTGAGTGCGGCGGCGGTCGAGATCGACCGCGGGGCCTACCCGCTCGACATCCTCGGCCAGCTCGGCGCGGCCGGAGCGCTCGGCGTCCATCTCGACCGGCACGGGGCGCGCTTCGGCCTGTCGCTCGCCGCCATGCAGGCAGCGAGCCGGGCCTGCGGCGCCACGGGCTTCCTGATGTGGTGCCACGATGTCTGCGGCCTCTACCTCGAGCAATCGGGCAACCCGGCTCTGACGGGAGGCGTGCTCGACGCCCATGTGGCGGGCCGGACGTTCGGCGGAACGGCGCTCTCCAACCCGATGAAGGCCTTCGCCGGGATCGAGCCGATCTTGCTTCGCGCCCGGCGCGTCCCCGGCGGCTACCGGGTCAGCGGCATGCTGCCCTGGGTCAGCCATATCGGGCCCGGCCAATATTGCGGCGCCATCGCGGGGGTCACAGGCCCCGGCGACACGATCAGCCACGAGATCATGTTCCTGCTGGCGTGCGACCGCGTGGAGTTGCGCCCCTGCCCGCATTTCTCAGGCATGGAGGGCACCAGCACCTGGGGTGTGCGGGTGGACGATCTCTTCGTCGGCCAGGACGAGCTCATCGCCGATCCGGCGCGGCCCTTCATCGGGCGCATCCGCGCCGCCTTCATCCTGCTTCAGTGCGGCATGGGCCTCGGTGTGAGCGAGGGCAGCCTCACGTCCATGCTGGCGGTCGAGGAGCCCCTAGGCCACGTCAACCAGTTCCTCGACGACCGGCCGGACTCGATCGCGGCCGAACTCGCCGAACTGCGCGAGCGCGTGATGCGGCTGGCGCGGACGCCCTACGAGACCGCGACCGATTACCTGATCGATGTCCTCGATGCCCGGGCGCAGGTCGCCGAACTGTCGCTGCGCGCCTCGCAATCGGCGCTGCTGCACCAGGGCGCGCGGGGCTACCTGATGTCGGCGGCCCCCCAGCGCCGGATCCGGGAGGCGCATTTCGTCGCCATCGTCACCCCCGCGATCAAGCATCTGCGTTGGGAGATGGCGCGGCTGTCGCGCGAGACGCTGCCCGCCGCGACCGGGGGAGGGCGGGCATGAGCGCGCCGGAACCGGCCGATGGCCTCGGCCCCTGGCAACAATTCCTCTGCCGGGCCTGCGGCCTGATCTACGATGAGGGCGAGGGCGATCCCGACAGCGGCCTGCCCCCCGGCACCCGCTTCGCCGACATCCCCGAGGATTGGGCCTGCCCGATCTGCGGCGTCACGAAATCCGATTTCGAGCCCTACCGGCGGCGGGCTGCGGTCGCGCCGACCGCGATGTCCCCGGCGCCGCAGCGTCGGCCGGGCGTGGTGATCGTCGGCGGTGGGCTCGGCGGATGGAGCGTCGCGGAGTCGATCCGCGCCGAGGATGCGCAGGTTCCGATCACGCTGGTCACGGCCTGCGACGGCGGCCTGTACCACAAGCCCGAACTGTCCATCGCGCTGAGTCGCGGCCTGACGCCCGAGGCGCTCCGTCGCGAGACGGGGCGGGACGCGGCGGCGCGCCTCGGCCTGCGGCTGATGGCCGAGACCGTGGCCGTCGGGCTCTCGCCGGAACGGCATTCCCTGCGCACGACGCGGGGCACCCTGTCCTACACCCACCTCGTCCTCGCTCACGGGGCACGCCCGGCGCTGCCCGTCTGTCTCGATCCGGCCCTGTGTTGGCGGGTGAACGACCTCGCCGCATGGAGCGCGCTCCATGGCGAACTCGCGCGCGGTCTCCGGTCGGTCGCGGTGATCGGTGCAGGACTCGTGGGGTGCGAACTGGCCGAGGATCTCGCCCGCGCGGGTCATGCGGTCACGCTCCTCGCGGCCGAGGCCTTGCCGCTGCCCGAACTCCTGCCGGAAGCGGCCGGGCGGCGCCTGCTGGCGGGTCTCGAAGGGATCGGCATCCGCTACCGGGGCGCCAGCCTCGTGAGCGGCCTCGCGCGGCAGCCGGACGGCGCGATCGCCCTCACCCTGGCGGACGGCACGAGTCTGACGGCGGCGACGGTGATCGCCGCGACCGGTCTCGCGACGCCCTCGCGTCTCGTGCGCGGCGCGGGCCTCGCCTTCGAGAACGGCATCGTGGTCGATCCCACGACCCTGCGCACCAGCGCGCCCGACATCTTCGCCCTGGGCGATTGTATCAGCCTCGACGGGCGGCCCTGCCGCTTCATCGAGCCCATCGCCCGCCAAGCCGAGACCATTGCCCACGCGATCCTCGGACGGCCGCATCCCGGCTACGCCCATGCCGCGCCCGTGATCCGCCTGAAGAGCCGCGTGGCCCCCATCGCCGTCCACGGCAGGCCGGTCGCAGGCGCGCCCTGGCACGTCGTGGAGGAGAACGCGCAGAGGCTCGCGATGGAGCAGCGGCGGAACGGCGATGTCGTCGCGTGGCTCGCGGCGTGAGGAAAGCCGCGATGCCTGCCCGCGCAAGCTCCGTTCAGCCCTGCTCGATCGCTGGGCTCGGCCTGCCGCCAATGTCGACAAAAGATCGACATTGTCGAGGGTCCCCGCGCCGACCGACCCTCATTCTTCCGCGGCAAGCCGCTGATGTGACGAACAAATCCGGCGACTGTCGCGGTTGGCGCGACTGTTGCTGAGCGTTTCTGACCTGTCCTGCCGGAGATCGCGATGGCCCCGTTCGACAACCCCTTCGCCGCCAAGCGACGCCTCGCCCGTGGCGGCTGTTCCTGCGGGGCGCACGCGACGCAGGCCGCGCACGAGGCGGCCCTGCCGGCTGGGGATGCCGCGATCGAGCGCGCCGTCGAGACGACGATGATGCGGGCCCTGTTCCCGCATCAGGCCGAGCGCCGCGCCTTCCTGCGGAGCGTCGGGCTCGCGACCGCGACGGCGGCGATCAGCCAGATCCTCCCGACGAAGTTCGTGGCCGAGGCGTTCGCGGAGGCGGGCAAGCCGGAAAAGACCGACCTCAAGGTGGGCTTCATCCCGATCACCTGCGCCACGCCGATCATCATGGCCAAGCCCATGGGCTTCTACGAGAAGCAGGGGCTCAACGTCGAAGTGGTGAAGACCGCTGGCTGGGCGGTGGTGCGCGACAAAACCCTGAACAAGGAATACGACGCCGCCCACATGCTGGCACCGATGCCGCTCGCCATCACCATGGGGCTCGGTTCGAACCCGGTGCCCTTCGCGGTGCCCGCCATCGAGAACGTCAACGGGCAGGCGATCTGCCTCGCCACCAAGCACAAGGACAACCGCGACCCGAAGAACTGGAAGGGCTTCAAGCTCGCGATCCCGTTCGATTACTCGAACCACAATTACCTGCTGCGCTATTACCTCGCCGAGCACGGCATCGACCCGGACACCGACGTGCAGCTCCGCTCGGTGCCGCCGCCCGAGATGGTCGCCAACCTCCGCGCCGACAACATCGATGGCTTCCTCGCCCCCGACAACATCGTGCAGCGCGCGGTCTATGACGGCGTCGGCTTCATCCATGTCCTGTCGAAGGAGATCTGGGACGGGCATCCCTGCTGCTCCTTCTCGGTGGCGCAGGACACGGTCCGCACGATGCCGAACGCCACCGCCGCGCTCCTGCGGGCGATCCTGCAGGCGACCGCCTATGCCTCGGCACCGGAGAATCGGAAGGAGATCGCCGCCGCCATCGCGCCCGCCAACTACCTCAACCAGCCGCTCACCGTGGTGGAGCAGGTGCTCACCGGCACCTATGCGGACGGGCTCGGCGGGGTGAAGAAGGACCCGAAGCGGGTCGCCTTCGATCCTTTCCCCTACGAGAGCTTCGCGATCTGGACGCTGACCCAGATGAAGCGGTGGGGTCAGATCAAGGGCGATGTCGATTACGCCGCCGTGGCCAAGCAGGTGTACCGCGCCACCGATGCCGCCAAGCTGATGCGCCAGGAGGGGCTGACTCCGCCGGAGGCCACCACCAAGACCTTCGTGGTGATGGGCAAGACCTTCGATCCGGCCAAGCCCGCCGAATACCTCGATTCCTTCAAGATCAAGCGCGCGAGCTGAGCCATGATCCGCTCCCTGCGGCTGCGCGCCGGCATCCTCTCGCTGGCGCTGCTCGCGCTGGTCCTACTTCTCTGGCAGGTGTCGGTCAGCGGCACCGCCAGCACCCAGGCCATGGATCCCGAATACGCCGCGCTGATGGGGCAGACCGCCACCACGGGCAAGTCGGCCATGCCCGGCCCCCTCGATGTCGGGGCGACCATCTGGAAGCACCTGAAGGACCCGTTCTACGACCGCGGGCCCAACGACAAGGGCATCGGCATCCAGCTCGCCTATTCCATCGGCCGCGTGGCGCTGGGCTACGGCCTCGCGGTGCTGGTCGCGATCCCGGTCGGCTTCCTCATCGGCATGTCGCCGTTGATGAGCCGGGCGCTCGATCCGTTCATCCAGATCCTGAAGCCGGTCTCGCCCCTGGCCTGGATGCCGCTCGCTCTCTACACGATCAAGGATTCGAGCCTTTCGGCGATCTTCGTGATCTTCATCTGCTCGGTCTGGCCGATGCTGATCAACACGGTCTTCGGCGTCGCCGGGACGCGGAAGGAATGGCTCAACGTCGCCCGTACCCTTGAGGTGAGCCCGCTCCGGCGCGCCTTCACGGTGATCCTGCCCGCCGCCGCGCCGACGATCCTCACCGGCATGCGCATCTCCATCGGCATCGCGTGGCTCGTGATCGTCGCCGCCGAGATGCTCGTGGGGGGCACCGGCATCGGATACTTCGTCTGGAACGAGTGGAACAACCTCTCGATCACCAATGTGATCACCTCGATCCTGGTGATCGGTCTCGTCGGCATGGTCCTCGACCAGCTCCTTGCGCGGGCGCAGGCCCTTGTCACCTTCCCCGAATGAGGCGCCGCGCCATGAGCACGCTCCTTCCCTTCGTGCGCCGCGCCGGCCGCGCCGCCCCCGATACCGGGACCCGCCGCATGTCGTCCTCCGAGAAGTTCATCTCCATCGAAGGGATCGCCCGGCGCTACCCGGCGCCGGGGGGCAAGAGCACGACGATCTTCGAGGATCTGTGGCTGCCGATGCAGCGTGGCGAGTTCGTGTGCATGATCGGCCATTCCGGCTGCGGCAAGACCACGGTGTTGAACATCCTCTCCGGGCTCGACACGCCCTCCGAGGGCACCGTCATCGTCGACGGTCAGGCCATCACCGGCACGAGCCTGGACCGCGCCGTCATCTTCCAGGGTCACGCCCTGCTGCCCTGGCGCAGCGTGCTCGGCAACGTCGCCTATGCGGTCTCCTCCCGCTGGCGGAAGGCGAAGCGGGCGGAGATCGAGGCGCGGGCGCGCAAGGCCATCGCGACGGTCGGCCTCGCCGGGTCCGAGCACAAGCGCCCGTCGGAATTGTCGGGCGGCATGAAGCAGCGCGTCGGCATCGCCCGCGCGCTCGCCATCGAGCCGAAGATCCTGCTGATGGATGAGCCCTTCTCGGCCCTCGACGCGCTGACGCGCGGCACGCTTCAGGACGAGGTGCGCCGGATCTGCGTCGAGACCGGGCAGACCGTGTTCATGATCACCCACGACGTCGATGAGGCGATCTATCTCGCCGACCGCATCGTGCTGATGACGAACGGGCCCGAGGCGAAGGTTGCCGAGATCGTCGAGAACCCGTTGCCCAAGAACCGCGACCGGACGCAGCTCCACCATGCGCCGGGCTACTACGCCCTGCGCAACCACCTGATCGACTTCCTCGTGACCCGCTCCCGGACTCTGCGGGACGCCATGCCGCCGGGCTACGATCCCCGCCGTCCTCCGGTGGTGCGCCCGTCGCTGAGCGAGGCGGACGCCGCCGCCGTTGCCTCCGGTCCCGCCGAGCCCCCGGCCCGCCGGGCCTGACCACGCGCGGCGGGCAACGCAAAAAAGGCGGTTTTTGCGGCCAAGCTCGTGCGCGAGGCTCGGTTCTCACCGCGCTTTGACAAGCTTGGCCCTTCGTGAGCACGCTCTCGCAGGCTGGGTGCAATGACAGGTGTACCGGCTTTGAGGCCGCGCTGAGCGGGCCTTTCCTCATTCGGATCGTGGCAACCAAGTTGCGGCGGACGCGAAAGCGTGACGGCCGTTGCCATCGATCCTGTGGGCGAGGCCCCTAGAATCGGCGTGGCCACGCGATGCACAGGAGAGCGAACGCGACGATGTGCATCCCGGTCTGCCTGACTGACGGGGGCGAGATGGGCTCGCTCATGCGCGAGCACGATTGGGCTGCCTCGTTCTTCGGCGATCCGGCGGCCTGGGCGCCATCCCTGACGACGCTCGTCGGTCTCATGCTCGGCTCGCCCCAGCCGACCTTTCTCGTCTGGGGGCCCGATCAGAGGCTCCTCTACAACGATTCTTATGCGCGGCTCCTCGGCGCGGCGCATCCGGCCGCCCTCGGCCGCCCCTGCCGTGAGATCCGGCCCGATCTCGGTCCGTCGCTGGACGAGGCCCTGTCCGGCCGCGCCGTCCTGACGGACGACGACACGGATGCGGGCCGGTTCTCGCTGTCCCTTCAGCCCATCCGAAACCCGGCCGGGCAGGCCGAGGGTCTGTACGGTACCTGCATCGAGCGGCCGGGTGCGGACCTGTCGTTTCGCGAGAACGAGGAACGGCAATCCTTCCTGCTCGCGCTCAGTGACACGCTGCGGCCGCTCACCTCATCCACCGAGATCGTCGAGGTCGCCTCGCGCCGTCTCGGCGAGCGGGTCGGCGCGAGCCGCGTCTTCTATGCCGAGATCGCCGGCAGCCTCATGACGGTTGAGCGCGAATATATCGACGGCGTCGGCACGATCATCGGCAAGCATTCGCTGGCGGCCTTCGGCCCGGACCTTCTGACCGCCTATCGCGACGGCACGGTCGTCGCGGTCGAGGACGTTCCGTCCGATCCGCGGTTCAACCCCGAGGCGCGCGCCGGCCTGGGCTCGCGGGAGGTCGGCGCCTTCGTGGATGTCGTGCTGTTCCGCGGCGCGGAATGGGTCGGCCTGCTGGCAGTGCAAAGCGCGGTTCCCCGTGTCTGGACAACGGCCGAGGGCAACCTGATCCGGGAGGTGGGCGAGCGCGTGAAGGCGGCGATCGAGCGGGCCCGCGCAGAGGTCGCCCTGCGCGACAGCGAAGCCCGCCTGTCGGCGATCTTCGCCTGCGCGCCCGTCGGCCTGTCCGAGGTCGATGCCGAGGGGCGATTCCTCCGCGTCAACTCAGAGATGTGCCGTATTCTCCGCCGCACGCCGGAGGAGATGCTGCGGATCACCGTCGCCGATGTCACCGATCCGGCCTTCATGGCCCAGAGCCGGGTGATCATCGCGCAGGCGATCGAGACCGGACACGGCACCGCCCTCGACAAGATTTACCTGCGTCCGGACGGCTCCTCGATCTGGGCGAACAGCAGTGTCAGGCGCCTCGACGACGCGCAGGGCCGGTTCAAGAGCCTTCTGGCCGTCACGGCGGATCTCAGCCAGCGCCGGGAGACCGAGCAGCGGCTGGCCGAGAGCGAGCGCCGCCTCCAGCTTCTCAACGAGACCCTGGAACACCAAGTCTCGGAGCGCACGGCCGAGCTCAACCTGCTCGCGACGATTGTCGAGCGCACCGACATCATGGTGATGGCGGTCGATCTCGGCTACAACATCCTCGCCATCAACAAGGCGAATGCGGACGAATTCGCGCGCATCTACGGCGTGCGGCCGAAGGTCGGCGACAACATGCTCGACCTTCTGGCCGACCAGCCGGAGCATCAGGCCCAGGTCAGGGAAGGCTGGGGCCGGGGCCTCGCGGGCGAGGAGATCACCTTCGTCCAGGAATTCGGCGACGCGGACCGCGCCCGTCCCGCATACGAGATCAGCTTCCGTACCCTGCGCGACGCACAAGGGCAGCGGATGGGCTGCTATCAGTTCGTCATGGACGTCAGCGAGCGGTTGCGTGGCCAGGCCGAACTGGCCCATGCGCAGGATGCGCTCCGCCAATCCCAGAAGCTCGAAGCCGTCGGCCAGCTCACGGGCGGCGTGGCGCACGACTTCAACAACCTCCTGACCATCATCCGCTCCTCGGTCGATTTCCTGCGTCGGCCCGATCTGCCGGAGGCCCGCAAGCGCCGCTATCTCGACGCGGTCTCCGACACGGTGGACCGCGCGGCCAAGCTGACCGGGCAACTCCTCGCCTTCGCGCGGCGTCAGGCGCTCAAGCCCGAGGTATTCAGCGCCGGGCAGCGGGTGACCGAGATCGCCGACATGCTCGACACGCTGACCGGTGGACGGGTGCAGGTGCTGATCGAGGTGCCGAACACGAGCTGCCACGTCCGCGCGGATGTGAGCCAGTTCGAAACCGCCTTGGTCAACATGGCGGTCAATGCCCGCGATGCCATGGATGGCGAGGGCACCCTGATCCTGCGCGTGACCTGCGGCGCCACGCTGCCCGCCGTTCGCGGCCATGCCGGGTCCACGGCGCCCTTCGTCGCGGTGTCGCTGACCGATACCGGCATGGGCATTCCGCAGGACCGGATGGGGCGGATCTTCGAGCCGTTCTTCACCACCAAGGAGGTCGGCAAGGGGACGGGCCTCGGCCTGAGCCAAGTGTTCGGTTTTGCCAAGCAATCAGGCGGCGACGTGGATGTGCGCAGCGTCGTGGGCGAAGGCACCACCTTCACGCTCTACCTGCCGGAAGTGGCAGCCCTCGACGGGCCCTGCATCGAGCGGGTGCAGGATGGGGGGCTGGCGCCGTTGGGGGCGGGGCAGAGCATCCTGATCGTGGAGGACAATGTCGGCGTCGGCCAGTTCGCGACGCAGATCCTCGAAGACCTCGGCTACCGCCCCACCTTGGCGAACAATGCGGAGGACGCCCTGGAGCGGCTCGGCCGGGACGGGGGCGGGTTCGACCTCGTCTTCTCGGATGTGGTCATGCCGGGCATGGGCGGGATCGCCCTGGCCCGGGAGCTACAGCAACGCTGGCCACACCTGCCGGTGGTCCTGACCTCGGGCTACAGCCACGTGCTCGCCCGCGAGAGCGACCACGGGTTCGAATTGCTGCACAAGCCGTATTCGGCCGAGCAACTCGGGCGCATCCTGCATCAGGTCCTCGACGTCTGGACCAACGTGGCGGCCCCAGCAGCGTGACACACGGGAAGGCGAAGGACTTGGTCTTCCCGTCTCCACCTTTCGTTAACTACCTCGGTCGAGGCCGCGAACTCGCTCAAAATTTGTAAGTTGATGCAGATCTCGTCGTCTGTCGGTGATAGACATGCCTCATTCGATCTTCATCAGGGAAGTTAAAGGTGACGTCCGGCGTCCGCCGGAATTGGTTGCTCACGATATAGACAGCGTTGCTCTCGCGAACCGGTTGGTCCGGTCGATCGCCAAATCGGGCCGCGTCAACGGCTTCGATCCGGTGACGGGAGAACGCTGGTTCAAGCAGAGAGAATCGATCTTTCACGTCTATCGATTGCGCGTCGGCGCACGCGACCACGGCTGTTTCGAATAGCTGTGGCCGCGCGGGACGGCGCCCACGATCTCTGTCGTGGACGCCGTTTCGATCACGCCTGGCGTGGGGCGCTCTTGTGGCCCAGCGTTAGCGCGAGAAAGACGATCGCGAGGACGCAGGCGCCGATCAGCAGGATGAAGCTGCCGTTCCAGCCATAATGGTCGGTCGTGTAGCCGACGAGCGCGCTCGCCGCGACCGAGCCGCCGAGATAGCCGAACAGGCCGGTGAAGCCCGCCGCCGTTCCGGCCGCCTTCTTGGGCACCAGTTCCAAGGCCTGCAGGCCGATCAGCATCACGGGTCCGTAGATCAGGAAGCCGATGCTGATCAGCGCCGCGAGGTCGATGCCCGGATTGCCCTCCGGGTTGAGCCAGTAGACCAGCGTCGCCACCAGCACGCCGACCATGAACACCACGCCCGTGGCGCCGCGGTTGCCGCGGAACAGCTTGTCCGAGAGCCAGCCGCAGAGAAGCGTGCCGGGAATGCCCGCCCACTCATAGAGGAAATAGGCCCAGGAGGTCTTGTCGACCGAGAAGTGCTTGGCTTCCTTGAGGTAGGTCGGCGCCCAATCCAGCACGCCGTAGCGCAGCAGGTAGACGAACACGTTGGCAAAGGCGATGTACCAGAGCAGGCGATTCTTCAGCACGTGCTCGACGAAGATCTCGCGCGTCGAGAATTCACGCTCGTGGTTGGCGTCGTATCCTTCCGGGAAGTCCTGCTTCCAAGTCTCGACCGAGGGCAGTCCGCAGGATTGCGGGGTGTCCCTCATGGCCAGGAAGGCGAAGACCGCGACACCGAGCGCCACCGCCGCCGGGACGTAGAAGGCCGAGTGCCAGTCGTGGAACCACGCGAGGCCGAGCAGGAAGAGCGGGCCGATGAGGCCGCCACCGACATTGTGCGCCACGTTCCAGACCGAGACGATGCCGCCGCGCTCCTTCTGCGACCACCAATGCACCATGGTCCGGCCGCTCGGCGGCCAGCCCATGCCCTGGAACCAGCCGTTCAGGAACAGCAGCACGAACATGATGCCCACGCTCGACGTCGCCCAGGGCGCGAAGCCGAACAGGAACATCACCAGCGCCGAGAGCACGAGGCCGAGCGGCAGGAAGTAGCGCGGGTTGGAGCGATCCGAGACCATGCCCATCAGGAACTTGGACAGGCCGTAGGCGATGGCGACGGCGGAGAGCGCGGTTCCGAGTTCGCCCCGGCTGTAGCCCTGCTCGACGAGATAGGGCATCGCCAGGGAGAAGTTCTTGCGGAGCAGGTAATAGCCCGCATAGCCCAGGAAGATGCCCGCGAAGATCTGCCAGCGCAGCCGCTGGTAGGTCGCATCGACGCGGTCGGATGGTAGGGGCGGTTTGTGGGCCGCGGGTGCGAGGAAGCCGATCATGGCGCGCCTTCGTAGGGGAGGCCGTGGGGAGCCCAGGCCCGTGTCGTCCCGAGGGGACGGGGTGGCGACGATCCGCGTCGCCTCGGGGTGAAGGCTTTCGGCCTCAGGCGGTGGCGGCCATCGTCGCGCCGAGCGCCGCAGCTTCGTCCGCCGTGAAGGCGAGGCCGAGCTTGGACCGGCGCCACAGGACATCCTCGGCAGTGCGCGCCCATTCGTGCTCGATCATCCAGCGCAACTCGCCCTCGTGGAGGCCGTGGCCGAGATCGCGCCCGAGATTCTCGGCGATGCGCGGCGCGTCGGTGCCGTAGGCGGCCACCATGCGCGCGACCGTGGCCGCCGACAGGTGCGGCGCCATCCGCGTGAGGCGGGCCTCGATCTCGGCCACGCCGTCCACCGGGAAGTCGCCGCCCGGCAGCGCCGCGCTCCCGGTCCACGGGCGTCCCCGAGACCCGAGATGCTGGCCGATCTCCTTGAGCGCGTCCTCCGCGAGCTTGCGGTAGGTGGTGATCTTGCCACCGAAGATGTTCAGCACCGGGGCTTGGCCCGAGGCGCCGTCGGTCTTCAGCACATAATCGCGCGTGGCCTCCTGAGCGGCGGAGGCGTTGTCATCGAAGAGCGGACGCACGCCGGAGAAGGTCCAGACGATGTCCTCGCGGCGCAGCGGCTTCGCGAAGTATTCGCTGGCGGCGTCCAGGAGATACTGCGTTTCCTCCTCGGTGATCGCCACCTCGGCAGGGTCGCCGGAATAGTCGCGGTCCGTGGTGCCGACGAGGGTGGTGTCGTTCGCGTAGGGAATGGCGAAGATGATCCGCCCATCCGCGTTCTGGAAAATGTAGGCGCGGTCGTGTTCGTAGAGCTTGCGCACCACGATGTGCGAGCCCTGCACGAGGCGCACATGCTTGGCCTCGCTGCGCCCGAGCGGTCCCTGGATCACCCGGTCGACCCACGGTCCGGCCGCGTTCACGAGGAAGCGCGCGGCGATCTCCTCCTCCTGCCCGGTGCGGAGATCGCGCCGGACGATGCGCCACAGGCCATCCTCGCGCCGGGCGGAGACGACGCGAGTGCCGACCGCGATGTCGGCGCCGCGTATCTGCGCATCGCGGGCGTTGAGGACGACGAGGCGCGTGTCGTCGACGCGCGCATCCGAATACTCGAAGCCGCGCCGGAACGTGTCCTTCAAGGGGGCGCCAAGAGGGCCGCCGAGGTCCACCGGCTGCGTGGCAGGCAGGCGCTTCCGGCCGCCGAGATGATCGTAGAGGAACAGGCCCGCGCGCAGCAGCCAGGCCGGTCGAAGGCCGGAATGCAGCGGCAGGATGAAGCGGAGCGGGCGCACGATATGGGGCGCGATGCCCCAGAGCACCTCACGCTCGGCCAGCGCCTCACGCACGAGGCGAAACTCGTAATGCTCGAGATAGCGAAGGCCGCCGTGGATGAGCTTGGTGGACCAGGACGAGGTGCCGCTGCCGAGGTCGTTCTGCTCGGTCAGCGAGACCGAGTATCCGCGCCCGGCTGCATCGCGCGCGATGCCGCAGCCGTTGATGCCACCGCCAATGATGGCGACGTCGAACGTTCGCATGATCCTCCCCCTCCCGTGCCACGGCGCTGTACGCGCGGCTTCGAAAGTGGAGACATTAAATACGAAACAAAACGAAAGTCAATCGAAAGCAGTGTGTCAGGTCGCCGTTTCGACCAAGCGGACACCGGAGGCACGGCAGAGGTCGCGCAGGGCCTCGCTGGGGCAGCGGTCCGTGACGAAGGTGCCGATCTGTGGAAGCTGGGCAAGGCGCACCGGGGCGCTGCGCTCGAACTTGCTGGCATCGGCGACGAGCACGACATGCCGTGCATTGGCGATGATCGCCTGTGCCACCCGCACTTCGCGATAGTCGAAATCGAGGAGCGACCCGTCCTCGTCGATGGCCGAGGCACCGATCACCGCGAAATCGACCTTGAACTGACGGATGAAGTCGACGGCCGCCTCGCCGACGATCCCGCCGTCCGAGCGTCGGATCAGTCCGCCCGCGACGATGCACTCGATCTCCGGGCTCGCCCGTAGGGCATGGGCGACATTGAGGTTGTTGGTGATGACCATCAGGCCGGAATGGCCGAGCAGCGCGCGGGCGACGGCCTCGGTCGTCGTGCCGATGTTGATGAACAACGAGGACCGGTCCGGGATCAGGTCGGCGGCGGCCCGGGCGATGGCGGCCTTCTCGGGCGCCGCCATGGCGTTACGCGCCTCGTAATTCAGGTTCTCGGCCCCGGCCCCCAGCACCGCCCCACCATGGATCCGCGAGAGGAGCCGCGCATCGCAGAGGTCGTTGAGATCCTTGCGGATGGTCTGCACACTGACCGCGAAGCGGCTCGACAGGGCATCGACCAGCACCCGCCCATCGCTGCGCGCGATGTCCATGATCGCGGTCTGGCGCTCCGAAAGCATAGTTTCGAACCTCGGGATCGGTCAACCGAAAGCGGTTTAGGCGCGTTTTAGGGAAAACGAAAGCTCACCTCGGCTGAATTGAGAGGCACCGCATCCAGGGCGCGGCGGCGATGGGGGTGGGGCCGATGAAGTCGGCGGCATCTCGTAGGGGATCGGTAAAGCCGACGATGCCGCGCTTGATTCAATGTCTCTCCCAGGTTGCCATCAAGAACGCGTCCCCACGGCCTGCTCTATCAGGCGCCCGTACTGGTCGAGCATGAAGTCGTAGTCCGGCAGGCTCTCGAACACGACCGTAGACCGCTCGGCAAAGCGGGAGCGCAACTCGTCGTCCTCAATCAGGTGGGCCATGTACTCAGCGAGCTCGGCCACATCACCCGGCTCGTAATAGAAAGCATTGACGTTCTCGCGAACCTGCTCCCGGATGCCCCAGACCGGCGTCGTGATGAGTGGCAGTCCGGCGGCCATCGCCTCCAGCGTCACGCGCGGATAGCTCTCCACGCGACTCGCGCAGACGAAGACGTCGCTGCCCTTCAGGAAGGTTGGTACCTCGTCGCTCTCCGGAACGATGTGGACTCGCCTTGCCCGATCTTTCGGGAGCGCGTTGATCGTCTCGTGAATCGTCTTGCTGTAGGCGCTCGGGCGGTCGCCGACGATGCAAATCTCGGCGCGGGCCGCCAGGGTATCCGGGAGGAGGGCGTAGGCCTGCACGAGATCAAGTTGCCCCTTCCGTTCGCAAACCGTCCCGACGAGGGTGAACACCACCGAGCCGGATGCGACCTCCATCCGCACGCGCGCCTCGTCCCGGTCGATCTGGTCCATGCCTCTGATGAGCCTGGAGGCGTTCAGCCCGTTGCGCACGAGAGTAAAGGCCCCCTTTGTGTTGAGCGGAGACCATGCCTCGAGGGTTGAGCGCGCCACGAAGACGACCCGGTAGGCACTCTCGAAGCCGTTGAAGGCCATCGCTTCGATGTGGTGCGGATAATGCGCGTAGTACGTGCGCCAGGGTTCGCTTTCGTGGATGATCCAAAGACTGGGCAGTCCGGCAAGCCGGGCCGCCTCCATCGCCCAGAAGCTTTCGGCGGTGTTGGCCACCACCACCTCGATCCCGGCCTCGAGGAAGGTCTGCCCGAGCCGCCGCAGGCGCGTATTCATCTCCTCCTCCGGTGGCCACCCGAGCAAGGGGTGCTCGATGACCGTGGTGGGAAGATCCACATCCGCATAGGCTTGCCGGAGAGGTCCATCGCTCGGCGAGATCACGATCGGGTCGATACGACCTTGCGCCGCCAAGCCGCTCGCGAGCTCGAACAGGACATTCGGCGCCCCCTCCAAGTTTAAGTTGTGGCTGGCGAACAGCGTCCGAATCGGCCTGCCCTGAGAGCGCGCGACATGGGTCCGCGCCACGCCGAACTGCTCGTCGCTCAGGGTGAGATTGGGATTGTAGTACGAGTCCACGCGCCCGGAATATTTACGGCGCATCGCCCGTTCCTCGGCCGGATCGTCGCCGAAGCCACGGCTCTTGCCCTCGTAATGGAACAGTTCGGCGGAGCCGCATTGAATACAGCTGTAGCCAGAATCGACCAGTCGATAGCAGTAATCCACATCGTTATACGCGACGCGGAAGTTCGCTTCGTCAAAGCCGCCGATCTCCAGGAACAGCGCCCTCGGCGTCAACATGCAGGCGGCGGTGACGCCGGCGACTTCCCTCGTCGCCCGGGACAGACACATGTGACCGAGATCGTAATCGGGGAGCAACTTGAAGCTATGACCGGGCATGCCCTCGTGGAGACCATGGGTGATGCCGGCATGCTGGAGCCGCCTGTCATCGTAGAGAAGGCGGGCGCCCACGGCACCGACCTTGTCGATCTGCGCATAGCCAACCATCTGCGACAGCCAACGAGGCGATATGACTTCGGTGTCATTGTTCAGGAGGAGGACATAGTCCCCCTTCGCCGCCGCGACGCCTGCATTGACGAGATGGGAGAAGCTGAAACCTTCTGCGGGGCTCGCTACGCTCAACACCGTCGCGCCGCACTTCGCCATGTAGCGCAAGGCAGCAGGATCGGTACTTTCATTGTCTACGATCAAGATATCGAAGTTGCGGTAGGTCGTACGCTTTAGGCTTTCCACACAGGCGCGAAGCAGTTCCACCTTGTCTTTATTCGGAATGATGATCGTGACGTGTGGCCCGTAATCCGGGAAAGACGGTTCGAAGATGCCGAGACGTGCCATCCGGGCGAAGTCCGGCTGGATGACCTTTGCCTTGAGGCCGCGGCGGTCGAACGCGTCCTGGACAGCGCGCCGTCCCCTTTCGAAAGCATCGGGCTTGGCATCGCCGCTCATCGCGGTAGACCCCGGGACCGCCCTCCAGTGATAGAGCACGCGCGGGATGTGGCGGATCGCGCCAGCGTGCTCGCTGAGACGGAGGGCAAGGTCGAAATCCTGCGACCCCTCGAACCCGATCCTGAACCCGCCGACGCGCTCGAACAAGGATCGTTTGAACGTGAACAGATGGCTCAGATACATAAACGACAGAAGGAGTGTGGGGCTCCAGTCGGGCTTGAATTGCGGCGCGTACCGCTGCGTCGCGAGATCGATCTTGTCGTCATCCGAGTAGACAATCTCTGCCTCGGGATGGTCGGCGTAACAGATGGCGATCTCCGCGAGGGCATGCGGATGAAGGAGATCGTCGTGGTCGAGCAGGGCGATGATCTCACCGGTGGCGAGCGCCGCAGCCCGGTTGGACGCACCGCTGATGTTTTCGTTCGTCTCTGAGCGTGTCCAGACGATCCGCGGATCCAGGGCCGCGTAGGTGCTGATGAGATCGACGATTTTTCGATCCGGACTGGCGTCATCGCAGATGCAGAGCTGCCAGTTCGTATAGATTTGCGACCGGACGCTCTCGATCGCGGCGGTCAAGAACTTGAGATCCGACTGGTATGTCGGCATGACGACGGACACGAGAGGAGCTTTGTCGCCGAGTCTCGCAAGCTCTCGCATGAGGAACGCGCGGTCGGACGCCGTGTCCTGATTGACCTCGAGCCAGGACTTGTACGGCTCCATCGGCTCTCCCAGAGAATACTCTCTTGCCGTTTCAGTGGCCTTTGTCGGATCCCCGGGAGAAACGACCAGGATATCGTCATAGAATGGATGAGGCTTCTGCCCTCGAGCCCGGCCGACGCGGTAGTGATACGCGAAAACGCCCCACGGGAACTCTGAGCTCTCGGGGTATGTCTCCCGGTACCAGCGCGTGTGGAATCGCAAGTGGGGATTGCGCCCTTCGGCTTCTCCGTGCTCGATGAAATGCCGCAGCGGATCGATCTTCGGGTTGCCCACATCGCGATACCTGCCCCTGTACCACGCCGTGTCGAACAGGGGATTCGGTCGCCTGTCCTCCAAATAGCCGTGCGTTTCAAAGTGCGTCAGCGGTTCCATTCCGGACGCGGCAACATCGGGATTGTTGAGGAGGTACCAATCCGTGTCGAAGAGCGGGTTGGGGTCCCGTCCCTCCTTCCAACCGATGCGCTTATAGTGATCGTATGCTTCCTCGGTCGAGATCATGAGATCCGGCGACGAGGCGATATACCACGCGGCATCGAACAGGGGGGCGGAGCGGATCGGTAGCCGGGAAGCCATTTGCCACTGATAGGTGCCATACAGCCTGATGCATTCCGCTGCCGCATCGATGGGCCGGCGCTGTAGATCCGGGTGATGCGTCAAAAACAGCGCGCGATCGAAGTGCGGACTTGGGATGCGCCCCTCGGCAAAGCCATGCGTCAGGTAATGTTTTAGCGGATTGACATTCGCATCTTTGACGTCGGCATACCGGGAAAGATAGAATTCTTGATCGAAATACGCGGACGGATTGAATCCCGACTTCCATCCCGTTCGGACGTAATGAAGGGCAGGGTCTCCGCCTATGGGCGCCGTCTGTTGCGAAAGATAGTGATTTTTATCGAAGAAAATGCTATATTTGATGTCGTTTCTTCGGAAAATTTGTCCAACAAAGCTAAACAAGTCAAACATTAGGCGATTAAAATATCTGTCTATCTTCACCAGATCATGCCCTCTCGCCGACAAATCGCGGCGTATGGGGCTGAAATAGAATCGATTGCTTGAAGATGCAAATTTTTAGTGCGCTTTGCATGGCGCGCTTGGTGGTGGCTATCGGAATGCGGCGCGATGGATCGGGTTCGAGACGATCCGCGGGATAGCCGCGGAACAATCCTCACAAACCGCTCATCCGTCCGCCAGGGATGACCCATCGGCTCCTTCGGCAGGCGCTGAGATCACGTCCCTCAGGTCTGCCCTCTGCGTCGTGGACCCGGGGCTCCCGGCTCTCGAGCGGGATGTCAGACTCGATGATTGGCCACGGTGGCAAAGGCCATCTCGAAACGGCACCCTCCCGCCTCGGAGGCGCGGATGCCCAGGCTCGCGTCGTGAAGCTTGGCGATGGCCGCCACTAGGCTCAACCCGAGGCCGTTGCCGGGATTCTGGCGGGCCGCCTCCGCGCGGTAGAAGCGCTGGAAGATCTTCTCGTGCTCGCTCGGCAAGAGGCCCGGCCCCGAATCCTCCACCGCCACGACGACCGCATCCGGGCCGCGCGAAACCCGCACGCGGACCTCGCCGCCTGGGGGCGTGAATTTCAAAGCGTTGTCGAGGAGGTTCGACAGGGCCTCGAAGCAGAGGTCGCGATCCCC
This sequence comes from Methylobacterium sp. NFXW15, assembly GCF_049887755.1. Lineage (NCBI taxonomy): Bacteria > Pseudomonadati > Pseudomonadota > Alphaproteobacteria > Hyphomicrobiales > Methylobacteriaceae > Methylobacterium > Methylobacterium sp. NFXW15. The sequence continues at coordinate 252,644 of NZ_JAGEKG010000003.1, forward strand.
CTGGATCACCGGGAGCCCGGCTTCCGCCGCCAATGTCAGGCTGATTCCCTTCTCTTCGGCCACGGGTTCGAAGAAATCCACGGCGTTGGCAGCGAGTTCGCCGAGATCGATCGGGCCGAAGGCGGTCCTGCGGCCCTCCTGCATCTCGCCGATCCGCAGTACGGCTGTGACCATGGCCAGCGTCTGGTCGATCCAGGCCAGGCCCTGGTCGATCGCGTCGTGGAACTCCTTCACCGTTTGGGCTTGGGCCCGGCTGCGCTCCAGCCGGGCGCGCAGCCGCGTCAGTGGGGTGCGCAGGTCGTGGGCGACGGCGTCACCGACGCTGCGGACCTCGCCCATGAGCCGCTCGATCTCATCGAGCATCCGGTTCACGTTCGCGGCCAAGCGGTCGAACTCGTCGTTCCGCTTGCCGACGGGCAGGCGCTTGCCCAGGTTGCCGCGCATCACCTCGTCCAAGGCCGCCTCGGTGGCAGCCAGCCGCTCGCGGGCGCGCCGGGCCAGGAGGATCCCGCCGAGGCCGGACAGCGCCAGCATCGGCACGAGGGCGAGCCCGAAGGCCCGCAGGGTCGTGACCCGCACCCGGTCGATGTCGTCGGTGTCATGGGCGATCACCACCGTCCCGCCGCCCGACAGTGGCAGGGCCGCCGCCCAGATCTCGTCCACCAGCCTGCGCGTGCCGACTTCCACCGTGGCGCCGACGCGGTAGGCGTCGCCGTCGCGGGGCAGGCCATCCGGCATCGCGTCGAGATTGCCCGCGCGCCGCGTTCCGCCGGGGTCGAACAGTCCGCCGTAATGCCGCGCATGGGGATCCATGGCCGTCCACGTATCGACCCTGAGCGCGGTGGCGGCCGGATCGGCGGCCGCGGCGCGGACTTCGAGCCGCAGGGTCTCGGCCAGTTCCTCGCGCAGGTAGGCGGCGGTCTGCCAGTAGATGAAGGCGAACATCGTCAGCGCGAGCAGGACCGACCACGCCGCGATGCCGAGCGCCCAGCGCAAAGTGGTCGAGCGCATGAGGTCAGTCATCGGGGGTGAGGGTGAAGCCGACGCCGCGCACGTTCTGGATCAGGGGTGGCTCCCCCGCGGCTTCGAGCTTGCGGCGCAGGCGCCCGAGATGGACATCGATGAGGTTCGATTTCGGGGTGAAGCGGTAGTTCCACACCTCCTCGAACAGCATCGCCCGCGTCACGATCCGGCCGGGCGAGCGCATCAGGTAGGCGAGGAGCTTGAGTTCGCGCGGCAGGAGATCGAGATCGCGTGATCCGCGCCGCCCGGTTCCGGCGATCAGATCGATTTCGAGGCTTCCGACGCGCAGCAGGGTCTCGCGGCCGTCGACCGGGCGCCGGAGCAGCGCCTCGATCCGTGCGGCGAGTTCGCCCAGAGCGAAGGGCTTGGCGAGGTAGTCGTCGCCGCCCGCCCGCAGGCCGCGGATGCGCTCATCCACGTCGCCGAGGGCACTCAGGACGAGGGCGGGAGTCCGGTCCCCATCCCGTCGTAGGTCCTGCAGCACGCCGAGGCCGTCCTGGCCGGGCAGCATCCGGTCGAGGATGATCGCGTCCCAGGCGCCGACGCGGGCCTCCCGCGCGCCGTCGGGACCGGTCGCCGCCCAGACGACCTCGTGGCCCCGCCCGAGGAGGTCGTCGAGCACGACTCCGGCGGTCTCGCCGTCATCTTCGATCAGCAGAAGCCTCGCCACGCGTCAGTCCATCCTCCGGTTGGTCCCCTTGTCGCGCATATCGCCCCGGCGATCTGCGGCGGGGAGCCTGTGTGAACCAGAATTTAGTGGCGCCGCATCGCGTTCGCCCAACTTATTAGAATGCTTCTATCGCGTTCCCTGCCTCTCTGCCGCAGCCGGGACGCCTGCGCCCCGCACCGACGAGAGAGCCTTAACCGATGCCTCGCAAGCGGCGGCCCCGCCGCCTGATCAATCGCTACGGCCGGACCCGGCTCTACGATGTCGAGACGGGAACCTATGTGTCCATCGACCGAGTGAGGGAGCTTCGCAGCGAGGGCTACGATGTCGTGGTCCGCGAGGTCGAGACAGGGCGCTTCGTAAGCGACGAGGTCTTGCGCCCGGGCTTCGACGCATGAGCTTTCTTCCACCACTCGCGATCTCCGGCACGGCCGGTCATGGAGGCGCTGGCCCATGACGCTCAATGCCGAGTCGTCAGCACGGCACGCGGAGCCTTCCGACCCGACAGAAGGCGAGGCCCCCGAGCGCGAATCCGCCGCGTCTCCCGCTCCCGTCGTACGGCGCCGTCGCGTGCCCGTGCTTCCGCTTCTCGTGGTGCTGGGCGCCATCGCCTTCGCGGGATGGACCTATCGCGCCGCGATCCTCGAAACCCTCGGCCTCGCTTCGCCTCCGGCCGAGGCGCCCGCTGCAAAGAATGCGGACAAGGGTGATGCGGCCCCCGCCAATCCCGATCTCGTGACCCTGGACGGGGCGGGCCAGAAGCGGATCGGTCTCGCCTTCGGCCAAGCCGAGACCCGGCGGATCGTGTTGCCCGTGCGTGCGCCGGGCACCATCGCCTTCGACGAGCGGCGGGTGACGCATCTGAAGCCGCGCACGCAAGGGCGAGTGCTGAGCCTCGCCGTCCAGCCCGGTGACCGGGTAACGGCAGGCCAGACGCTCGCGACCCTCGATGCGGCCGGAATCCTCGATGCCCGCAACGGGCTCCTCGCGGCGCAGGCAGCGCTCGGCGAGGCGCAGGCCTCCGAGGCCGTGGCGGCCTTGCAGGTCCGGCGCGGGCTGGAGCAGCTGAAATTCGGCGGGGTGGCACAGGCCGAGGTCGAGCGGCGGCAGGTCGATCTTGCCAAGGCGCAGGCGGCGGTGAAATCGGCGCAGGCCAATGTCGAGACGTATCGGGCGCAATATCAGCGCCTTGCCCCCGCAGAAGGCGCCGCACCCGGCACCAGCGCCGTGGTCACGCCGATCGGCGGTGTGGTGACGAGCGTCGGCATCACCCTGGGCGAGGTGGTCGATACCGGGCGGGATGCCTTCACGGTGGCCGACCCCACCCGCGTCGTCGTTCTGGCGAGCCTCTACGGGGCCGACATCGCACGGGTGAAGGCGGGCGATGCGGCCTCGGTGGAGAACCCCATGCCGGGCCAGCCGCCCTTCGAAGGTCATGTCCGCTCGGTGAACGCCGCCCTCGACCCCGCAACCAACACCGCCCCGGCGCGGATCGAGCTCGACAACCCGCAGGATCTGCTGCGCGCCAATCAATTCGTTTCCGTGTCGGTCTCGGCGGATCTCGGCCGTGACGGCGTCACCATCCCGGCGGCCTCGGTGCAGCAGACCGAGGGCGGCCCGATCGCCTTCGTGCGCACCGCCCCCGATACGTTCGAGCGGCGAGCCCTGACGCTGGGCATCCAGCGTTCCGACTGGGTGGAGGTGCGCAAGGGCGTGGCCGAGGGCGAGACGGTGGCCACGGCGGGCAGTTTCGGCCTGAAGGCGATCCTGCTTCGCAGCCTCCTCGGCTCGACGGATTGAGGCGCGGCGATGCGGTCGTGGTTCGCCCTACTGGTCCGTCGCCGTGTCCTGGTGCTGATGATCGCCCTCGCGGCGGCGGCGGGCGGGGTCGCCAACCTGCGCGGCCTGTCCATCGACGCGGTACCGGACATCTCGCCGAAGCAGGTGATGATCCTCACCCTCTCGCCAGGGCTCGGGCCTCTGGAGGTCGAACGGCTCGTCACCTTCCCCGTCGAGAACGCCATGGCGGGCGCACCGGGGCTCTCCAACGTCCGCTCGACATCCCGGGCCGGGGTCTCGGCGGTCTATGTCACCTTCGATGATTCCGTCTCGATCGTCTCGGCGCGTGCGGAAGTGTTCCAGCGCCTGCCCCAGGCCAAGAACCTGATGCCCGCCGGCGTCGGTGACCCGCAGATGGGGCCGATGGCGACGGGGCTCGGCGAGATCTACCAGTTCGAATTGCGGGGACCAGCCTACACGCCAATGCGGCTGAAGCGCCTGCTGCAATGGACCATCGCGCCGAAGCTGAAGCTCACCCCCGGCATTGCCGACGTGAACATCTATGGCGGCCAGATGCCGACGGACGAGGTCCGCGTCTCGGCGGAAGCCCTGCGCCGCTACGGCGTGACGCTCGCTCAGGTCTACACGGCGCTGGCCGACAACAACGCCGCACGGGGCGGCGCCTATATCGAGCACAACGACCAGCAGCAGGTGATCCGCGGCCTCGGCCTCGCCAAGAATCCGGAAGACATCGCCAACATCGTCGTCGCCACCGGCCCCGGCGGCGTGCCCGTGACGCTCGGCACCCTCGGCTCCGTGCAGGAGGCCCCCAAAGTCCGGCTCGGCGCCGTCACCCATGATGCGCAAGGCGAGACCGTCGTGGGCATCGCGATGATGCGCTACGGCGAGAACGCCAGCGCCGTCGTGGAGGATGTGAAGAAGACGATCGCCGACCTGCGCAAGCAATTGCCGCCGGGAGTCGAGATCGTTCCCTATTACGACCGCAGCGCGCTGGTGGATCGCACGATCCACACGGTGGAGCACAACCTCCTCGAAGGGGCGGTGCTGGTGATCGTGGTGCTGCTCCTGCTTCTCGGCAACCTGCGCGCCGGGCTGATCGTGGCCGCGGCGATTCCGCTCTCGATGCTGATGGCCTTCGCCGGGATGCGGCTCCTCGGCCTGTCGGGCAACCTGATGAGTCTCGGGGCGATCGATTTCGGGCTGATCGTCGACGGCGCCGTGGTGATGATCGAGAACGTGCTGCGTGCCCGTGGCGAGCATCCCGACCGCCCGGCCCACGACCTGATCCGCGAGGCCGCCGCCGAGGTGGCCCGCCCGGTGATCTTCGCGGTCGCGATCATCATCATCGTCTACGTGCCGATCCTCGCGCTGGAGGGCGTGGCGGGCAAGATGTTCGCCCCCATGGCGCTGACGGTGATCCTCGCGCTCGCCTCGTCGCTGATCGTCACCCTCACCCTCATGCCCGCGCTGGCGGCGATCTTCCTCGCCGGGCGGGGCATCGGCGAGCACGAGACGCGCCTCGTCCATGCGGTGCGGGGCGCCTATACGCCCGTGCTGCAATGGGCCGAGCGACACGCCCTCGCCACCGTCCTGACGGTGCTCGCCCTGTTCGCCGGATCCTGCGTGGTGGCGACCCGGCTCGGGGGCGAGTTCCTGCCGAAGCTGTCCGAGGGCTCGATCGTCATCACCTCGGAGAAGCTGCCGGGCATCGCGCTCGATGCCTCACTCGCCACGGTGACCCGCATCGAGCGGGTGCTGAAATCCTTCCCCGAGGTGAAGCGGATCGTCTCCCTCACCGGCAGCGCGGAAATTCCGACCGACCCGATGGGCGTCGAATCGACCGACAGCTTCATTACCCTCACCGACCCCTCCACCTGGAAGACGGCCGACAGCCAAGAGGGGTTGGTCGCCGCCTTCGACAAGCGCCTGAAGGAGGAAGTGCCGGGCGTCGCCTACAGCTTCTCGCAGCCGATCCAGATGCGCATGGACGACCTGCTGGAAGGCGTGCGCGGCGACGTGGCGATCAGCCTCTACGGTGACGACCTGAAGGTCCTGAAGGACACGGCGGATTCCATCGTGCGGGTGGTCTCGGGCATCCAAGGCGCGGCGGATGTGAAGGCCGAGGCGCAAGCCGGGATGCCCGCCCTCTCGATCCAGGTGGATCGCGCGAAGGCCGCGCGCTACGGCATCAACGTCTCGGATGTGCTCGACGTCGTCGAGAGCATCGGCGGGCGCACCGCCGGGATGGTCTACGGCGACGACAATTCCATCACCGACATCGTGGTCCGGCTCGATCCGGCGGATCGCAGCGACATCGAGCGCATCCGTGCCCTGCCGGTGGGGCGGCCGGGCAAGGAGGGGGGCGCGTCCATGACGGTGCCGCTATCGATGGTCGCCTCGGTGGAGGTCGCCTCCGGCCCGGCGCAGATCAGTCGCGAGCGGCTTCAGCGGCGCATCTCGATCCAGGCCAACGTCCGGGGCCGGGACGTGCAGAGTTTCGTGGACGCCGCTCAGAAGGCCGTCTCCGACCAAGTGAAGTTGCCGCCCCGCTACGCGCTCCAGTGGAGCGGCCAGTACCAGAACTTGCAGGAGGCGACGGCCCGGCTTTCCGTGGTCGTGCCGGCGGCGCTGGCAGCGATCCTCGTGCTCCTCGTCGTGATGTTCGGCGACATCCGCCTCGCCGGGCTGATCTTCCTCAACGTGCCGATGGCCGCCACCGGGGGCATCCTGGCGCTCGCCCTGCGGGACATGCCCTTCTCGATCTCGGCGGCGATCGGCTTCATCGCGACCTTCGGCATCGCGATCCTGAACGGCGTGGTGCTGACGAGCTACATCCGCGATCTCGAAGGCGCCGGCCTCGACCCACGGGAGGCGGCGACCCGCGCCGCCGAGATGCGGCTGCGTCCGGTGATGATGACCGCCCTCGTGGCCGCCCTGGGCTTCCTGCCGATGGCCCTTTCGACCAGCGCGGGAGCCGAAGTGCAGCGTCCACTCGCCACCGTCGTGATCGGCGGGCTGATCTCCGCGACGCTGCTCACCCTCGTGGTCCTGCCTGCCGTCTATCCCTGGGTGGCGAAACTGGGAGTCCGGAAGCCATTCCGGCGGGATCCGGCCCGCGGTGGGGGGCGACCGATGGGTGGTGACGCGCGCCCCGCCCGGGAACTCACCCGCGACTGAGCGGCGGACATCCTTCGACATCGAGCGGGGCGCCGATGAGCCGACGGAGGGTTCAGGCGAGCTTCTGGGGCCCACGTTTGCGAACGGCGACCTTGCCCAGAGCGTAAATCAGCAAATCCATCGTCCGGATCAGTGGCTCGTCGCCGATCTTGAAGATCGAATCCCTCAGATCGAGGGCGGCTAGGAGGGCGTCCTCGATCGTACGCTCGTGTTCCTGGCGCAATGCTGTTTGTGCGTTTTTCGACATAGTAGCCCGAGAGCACAATTTGTCCTCGCAACTTCGGGTTACGAAGTAAAAGAATGATTAAAAACTAGTGAGCGTTAAATCCGTCCGTGCGATTTGCTTCGTAATTCAAAATACGATCGCCACTTTTTGAGTTCTGTTCAAAACGATCGTCCGACCGAGGCAACGTTCCGTCAGTTACGCGCGCCGGGCGGCTTCGCGCGCGGCATCCCCGTCGATGTCAGGCCGAGGAACAACGACAACTGGATGAGTTCATCCAATGTTGCCGTCCCCTCATAAGTACCGCGCTCGATCGCTTCCAAACTCGACTGCGGAATTCCGACCAGTTGTCCCGTGTGGTCGACCGATAACGCGAGACGCTGTCGGGCGTGACCGGCATGCCGGGAAAGATTGGCCAGCAGAGTGTTCCGTGCTTGGTCCATGCGGCGGCGACCCGGTGTCCGATCCGCCTTTCTGACCCTTGGATGACAAGTCCTGGCCGGACAAAGATCTAGGGTTGCATGCCCCCATTTGAGGGCCGACGGATCAGCCCTGTTTTAGGTCGATAAATTGAAAGTCTATAGGTCAGGTTCTCTGTTTCAGGAGGATGATCGCTAAATGGGTTCTCCTGTGCGAGCCTTCGCGGACAATCGATAGGTCCGCGAAGGCTCGCCGGGCTTTCGGAAGGCTGCCTCAGCGGCTTCCCCGCTGGGCGAAGACGGCCGGAACGGTCTTGATCAGGATGGTGAGATCGCGCCGAAGGCTCCACCGGGCGGCGTAGTCGAGATCGAGGGCGACCCGCTCCGCATAGGTCGTGTCGGAGCGGCCGGAGACTTGCCACAGGCCAGTGACGCCGGGGGGCACCGAGAAGCAGGTCTCGAAGGCGGCGCCATAGCGGGCGACCTCCGCCTGGACGATCGGGCGAGGGCCGACGAGGCTCATCTCGCCGCGCAGGACGTTGATGAGTTGCGGCAGTTCATCGAGGGAGGTCTTGCGCAGGACCCGGCCCAGCGCTGTCACCCGCGGATCGTGGGTGAGCTTGTGCGTGGCATCCCATTCGGCGCGCGCGACGGCGTTGCCCGCGAGGTGGGCGACGAGGACGGCTTCGGCATCCACCACCATGGAGCGGAACTTCAGGCAGCCGAAGCTGCGCCCGTCGCGTCCGAGGCGACTATGGCTGAAGATCGGCGACTTGCGGTCGCCCAACCAGACCGCCGCGGAGACGAGGGCGAAGAGTGGCAGCAGAAGGAGCAGCGCCGTCGCGGCGACCGCGATGTCGAGACCGCGCTTGGCAGCCCGTCCGGCCCATTGCCCCCGAACGGGAAACTCATCGGCATCGCCGGTCGCAGAGACGGCATAAGTCGCGATCGGCAATGCACGCGGCATGTTTCTCTTTCCAGTTGACGTGTGGGCAGGGGTAGAAACTGTTAATTGGTAAACAAGTTATTAATCGTCTGTTTTTTAAGATTTTGCTGCGCGGAAATCAATCAAATAAACTTGAGTATGCTACGTAGATCGTTCGATGATTAATACTGCAAAATTTATGCTTAATGAGGGAGTGCGGCGGCGAAGCTTTAAGCGGGGCGTCTTCGTGGCATACTGAGGCGGAGTCGCCCGTCTTCACGTTCGTTTGAAACGGAATATGCCACACGCCTGCCCACCGAGGCGACGTAGTCCTCATCGCCCCTGAATGCGGGGGAGGGCGACGGACGATGTAGCATCGCCTGCGATCGAGAGATCGCAGGCGATGGTCTATCTTGGTGATTTCAATGGGTTAGAGGCGCCGAGCCGGTGTCGGCTCCGGATGCGTCAGCGGTGGTTCAGCGCATCGCCGTGGACGACGTGGCGCCACGCCTCGACGCCACCCGCCTGGAGCCAGAGCCATGCCGTTGCGGCGACCCACGGTCCGCCGATCAGGATGAAGGCAAGTAGGCCCATCTGTCCCTCCCTGGTGTGAGTCGCGAGTCTAGCCCCTCACGGTGCGAAAGTCTTGCCCGGCTGCCCTCAGGCGGATTTGCGCCCGCCTTTGACCGGCTCCGTCTCGCTTCCGGAACCCTCGACGTTGATGCGCTCGGCGATCTGCGAGAGCAGTTCGTCGGTCTTCTTCTCCTCCTGCAACGTCTCGTCCAGGAGCTTCGCGGCGTCCCCGTAGCCGAGTTGGGTCGCCCAGGTCTTCAGGGTGCCGTAGCGGGCAATCTCGTAATGCTCCACCGCCTGTGCGCAGCCGACCAGCACGGCGTCGGCAGCGGGGCTATCGCCGAAATCCTCCAGATCCTCTTCCATCTCGGACGTGAGGCCCTGCATCGCCTCGCAGGTCTTGCCGCGCGCGGGCTTGCCGAGGATCTCGAACACCTGTTGCAGGCGCTCGACCTGATTGGCGCTTTCCTCGGCGTGGGTTTCGAACGCTTGCCGAAGATCTTCGTGCTCGGCGGCTTTGGCCGATTTCTTCAGGGCCCGAACGGATTGCCTCTCCGCATAGTACACATCCTTCAACGTCTCATAGAAGGCGTCGTGCAGAGTCTTCGGCTTCGCGGCCATGGGCTGCCCTCGGTGGATGTTTGCATGCGAAGCGGGATGCTTCGATCTCACAACCACCGGTCACGGGCCCCCGTATCCCGCTCCGCGCCCCAGCCCGCGCGATTCTTTCCGCGTCCGGACACGCGAACGACCCGCGCCGATCGCTCGGGCGGGTCTGTCCGGCCAGATCCGCTGCGCGGATCAGCGGTGAGCGCGACGGGGGGCGCGGCCCGAGGCCCAGTTCGGCGCAATCACGTCGCGGCGGGCGATGGTCGAAGCGCGTGCCGCCGGAGCGTCGTTGTACATCGGCGCACCGGAGATCTGACCCGTGCCCGCCACCTGCGAGTGCAGGGATTTCGGATTGTGGTTCGGATCGCTGATGAAGCTGCTCATGTAGCCACCGCCAGCGGCCTGACGGCTCCCATCGCCACCTTCGGCGCGGGCGAGGGACGGAACGGCGAGGGCTACGGCAACGAGGCTCAGGGTCGCGAAGCGCATCATCTCAAAAACCTTCGGTTTAAGTGCGCCGGACCCCGTGTCCTGCGCCGTTGAGATGAATGTAGACGACAATTTCTCGCCTATAAGTGTGCGTTCGCACAAGTAATACTTGCTTATTTTAATCCTTGTACTTTTGAAGCGGCGTGCGTCGCCACACACGGAAGCAGAGAGAGGCGGTGATTTCGGGATTACGGGCCTCCGATCCCGTCAAGGCTGCGAGCTCGACCGAGACGGCACACGTTCAGTGAGGGGGCTTGCCTGCGTGACGGGCCCGTCCCGGCCGACGTCTTCGCCACGCGCTTCCGCTCGACGGATCCGGCCTCGGGCCGGTTTCTGCTGACCGCCTGAGTGCCATCGGGGGAGGGCGCCGGATGCCGCGCCCTCCGGTCATGCCTTAGCCGAGGGGGTACAGGGCACAGAGCTTGTTGCCGTCCGGATCGCGCAGATAGGCGAGATACAGGCGGCCTGCGGCGCCGTTCCGCTCGCCCGGCGGATCCTCGATAGCGGTGCCGCCATGCGCGGTGCCCGCTTCGTGCCACGCATTGGCCTGTTCCGGCGAGTCCACCGCGAAGCCGATCGTCCCACCATTGCCTGGGTTCGCGGCCTGGCCGTCGATCGGCTTGGTGACGAGGAACATCGCACCCTTGTGCTGGTAGACGAGGCGACCCGCCGCGTCCTCCCGGCCGGGCCGTCCGCCCATCGCGGCGAACAAGGCATCGTAGAACATCTTCGACCGGGCGATGTCGTTGGTGCCGACCATCATATGGCTGTACACGGGCAAGCTCCTCCTGTGGTTGTTTCCTCGGGGCGTGAGCTAGACGCGCAGCCCGCGATATCAACCTCCCCGTCCCTCGTCCCGCTGCGATCGCTTGAAAGAAGCGTCTCCAGACGATGTTTCTCGCAGTGGCGATGTACTGCTCCGGCCGCCGCTCAATAAGATAAGCTTCTCGTTGACGGAGGAACTTGCCTCCATCACGTTGTCGGCCGCATCCCGAGCGGGATCATCGCCGCGTCGCCAGTACCGGATCATGAGACAGGACAGCCTGCGCCTCGGCGCCTTCTTCTACGCCACGGGCCACCACATCGCGGGGTGGCGACACCCGTCGAGCGAGGCCGATGGCGGGCTCGTGCTCTCGCGCTACGTCGGCTGGGCGCAGAAGGCCGAGGCGGCGAAGTTCGACCTTCTGTTCCTGGAGGATGGCTCCGGCATCCGCGACGGCAACCTGCGGTCCAGCGAGCGCACGGCGCGCTCCACCCATTTCGAGCCGGTGACGCTGCTCTCGGCGCTGGCCGCCGTGACGAGCCGGATCGGCCTCGTCGCGACCACGTCGACGACGTTCAACGAGCCCTACAACGTCGCCCGGCGCTTCGCGTCGCTGGATCATCTCAGCGGCGGCCGGGCGGGCTGGAACCTCGTGACCTCCGCCACCGACGCCGAAGCCGCGAATTTCGGGGACGATGCCATCGCGCGCCACGCCGACCGCTACGAGCGGGCGGAGGAGTTCGTGGATGTCGTTCTCGGCCTGTGGAACACCTGGGACGACGGGGCGGTGATCATCGACCGGGACAGCGGCCAGTTCTCGAAACCGGACGGCTTCCGGCCCCTCGACCACCGTGGCAAGCATTTCACGGTGCGGGGACCACTCAACATCTCGCGCACGCCCCAGGGGCAGCCGGTCGTGGTCCAGGCCGGGGCCTCGGGACCGGGCAAGGATCTCGCGGCCCGGACCGCCGAGATCGTGTTCACCGCCAACCAGACCCTCGCGGAGGCGACCGAGTTCTACGGCGACCTGAAGGAGCGCATGGCCCGCTTCGGGCGCGACCGCGACGACCTTAAGGTGATGCCGGGGCTTTTCCCCGTGGTCGGGCGCAGCGAGGACGAGGCCCGCGCCAAATTCGAGGAGTTGCAGGCGCTGATCGACCCGGCGGTCGGCCTCGCCCTGCTGGAGCGGATGATCGGCGGCTTCGACCTCACGAGCTACGCCCTCGACGGCCCCGTTCCGGAGTTGCCGGAGGCGAACGGCATCAAGTCCCGGCAGCAACTGATGTTCGACCTCGCCCGGCGCGAGGGGCTGACCCTGCGCCAGCTCTACCTGCGGATCGCGGGCGCGCGGGGCCATTCCCAGATCGTCGGGACGCCCGCCCAGATCGTCGATGAAATGGAGGAGCGCTTCCGCGCCCACGGGGCGGACGGCTTCAACATCATGCCCGCGACATTGCCCGGTGGTCTCGACGATTTCATCGAACTGGTTCTGCCGGAATTACGCCGGAGGGGCCTGTTCCGCACCGACTACGAGGCACACACCCTGCGCGGGCATCTGGGCTCACGGCCCGCGCGTCCGCCCGGAGGCTGAGCGGCCCTGGCGACAGCCTGCGCCCGGTGTAGCGTCCTGCGCGCGCCTGTGGCGGCCCCGATGGCCTATGCGAGGTGATGCGCGTGGGTGGAGGGGGCCATGGAGCTGAAATGGGTCGAGGACTTCATCAGCCTCGCGGAGACACGCAGCTTCTCGCGCTCGGCCGAACTGCGCCACGTCACCCAATCGGCCTTCAGCCGCCGGATCCGCTCGCTGGAGGTCTGGCTCGGCACCGTCCTCCTCGACCGCAGCACCTACCCGATCACCCTGACGGCCGACGGACGCCACTTCCTCGAGACCGCCGAGGAGGTGGTGCGGCTCCTCACCCTCAGCCGGGCGGATTTCCGCAGCCGTAGCGAGGCGTCGAGCCTGCCCCACGTCACGATCACGGCGCTGCACTCCCTCTGCCTTTCCGTCCTGGCGGGATGGCTGGGGCGGATCCGCGAGGTGGTCGGGCCGCTGGGCAGCCGCGTGCTGCCCGAGAACTTCAACATCTGCATCCAGGCCCTGGTCGAAGGCGGCTACGACCTGCTCTTCACCTATCACCACCCGGCAATTTCCATCTCCCTCGATCCCGAGCGCCATCCCTTCCAGGTGATCGGCCAAGACAGCCTCGCCGCCTTCGCCGCGACCGGTCTGCTCACGCCGGATGCGCGGGGCCGCCTGCCGCTGCTGCAGTATTCGCGTGGCTCGTTCCTCGGGCGCCTGGCCACCATCGCCCAGGCGCAGCCGGGCGCGCCGGAGACTTATCCCGTCCACACCAACGAGAATTCCATGGCCGAGGCCCTGCGGACCATGGCGCTCGGCGGCCATGGGGTAGCGTGGCTACCCGCCAGCCTCGTGGCGCGGGAGGTTGCGGCGGGAACGCTGACGGCGGTCAGCCCCGCCATGCCGATGGAGATCCGGCTCTATCGCAGTGCCGAGCGGACGCGCCCCTTCCTCGATCAGGTCTGGAACGCTGCAGCCTCCGTCTCGCAAAACTATTCGCATGCGGAATAATTCCGGTCGTAACTAGCATTGGCGTCGCGCGGGCGCCGGGCCTATCGAACGCCAACCCGAAGCGCGACCGCATCTCCTGCGAGGCGCCCGCGCTCCGGGGCCATCCCGTCATCCGCAGCGGCGCCCCCTGGGCCGTCGCTCTTCGACCGTCCGCCACACCCTCGGCGCGACGGAGCGCCGTCGCGCGAGGAGTTTGCCGTGACCGTCCCGGTTCCAGAGGCCGTCCGTTTCGAACACGACATGCTGGGCGACGCGCCCGTTCCGGCATCCGCCTATTACGGTATCCACACCCAGCGTGCCGTCGAGAACTTCCCGATCAGCGGCACGATCCTGGCCGATTGCCCGGACCTGATCCGCGCGCTCGCAGCGATCAAGCAGGCGGCGGCTCTGGCCAACACCGAACTCGGCCTGCTCGATGAGCGGCGCTGCGGGGCGATCGTCGCGGCCTGCGAGGAGATCCGGGCCGGTGCCCTGCACGATCAGTTCGTGGTCGATCTCATCCAGGGCGGCGCGGGCACCTCGACCAACATGAACGCCAACGAGGTCATCGCCAACCGGGCGCTCGAGATCCTCGGCTACACGCGTGGCGCCTATGAGCATCTCCACCCCAACGAACACGTCAACATGGGGCAGAGCACCAACGACGTGTATCCGACCGCCCTGAAGATCGCGGCCATCGGCGCCATCCGCCGTCTCACCGTGGCGATGGCCTCCCTGCGCGGCAGCTTCGAGGCCAAGGCAGTCGAGTTCGCCGACATCCTCAAGATGGGCCGGACCCAGTTGCAGGACGCGGTGCCGATGACGCTGGGCCAGGAATTCGGCACCTATGCGCGGATGCTCGGTGAGGACGAGGCCCGGCTCGGCGAGGCCGAGCTGCTGATCCGCGAGATCAACATGGGCGCCACCGCCATCGGCACCGGCATCAACGCCCACCCGCTCTACGCGGCCATCGTCTGCCGCCAGCTGTCCCGCCTCACCGGCATCCCCCTCGTCACGGCCGAGGACCTGATCGAGGCAACGCAGGATTGCGGGGCCTTCGTGCAGGTGTCCGGCGTGCTGAAGCGCGTCGCGGTGAAGCTCTCGAAGACCTGCAACGATCTGCGCCTGCTCTCCAGCGGGCCGCGCGCCGGGTTCAACGAGATCAACCTGCCCGCGCGGCAGGCGGGGTCCTCGATCATGCCGGGCAAGGTCAACCCGGTGATCCCGGAGGTGGTGAACCAAGTCGCCTTCGAGGTGATCGGCAACGACGTGACGATCAGCTTCGCCGCCGAGGCCGGGCAATTGCAGCTCAACGCCTTCGAGCCGGTGATCGCCTACAGCCTGTTCCGCAGCCTCGCCCATCTGGAAGCGGCCTGCCGGACCCTCGATGTGAACTGCGTGCGCGGCATCACGGCCAACCGCGAGCGGCTTCGCGCCAGTGTCGAGCAGTCGATCGGGCTTGTCACGGCGCTCAACCCGTATATCGGCTACCGCAACGCCACCGCGGTCGCGGTGGAGGCGCATGCCACGGGTCGCGGTGTCTACGACCTCGTGCTGGAAAAGGGCCTGATGGGCCGTGCCCAGCTCGATGCGGTGCTCAAGCCAGAGCGCCTGACCCGCCCGCAGGCCTTCGCGCCGGTCGCCTGAGCCGGGTTTCGGGATCCGCCCCCGTCACGCCAGCGGCCGGATCCCGCTTTCTTTCACACACCCAGAACCGTCCAGGGAGGACTCGAAGAGATGACGCATGCCGATACGGCCCCGCGATCGGGGCGGCTCACCTTGTACACGGGGATCGGGCTCGCGCTCGGCATCCTCGTCGGCGCCGTGCTTCACGGGCAGGCGGCGGGACCGGAGGAGGCCAAGGCCCTGGCCTCCAACTTCACCATCGTCACCGACATCTTCCTGCGGCTGATCAAGATGATCATCGCGCCACTCGTATTCGCCACCATCGTGGCGGGCATCGCGAGCTTCGGGGATGCCCGCTCGGTCGGCCGCGTCGCCGCCCTCGCCATGGGCTGGTTCGTCACCGCCTCGGTGGTCTCGCTCTCCCTCGGGCTCATCGCCGCGAACCTGTTCCAGCCCGGCGCGGGCTTGAACCTGCCCCTTCCGGACGCGGGCGCGCAGACCGGCCTCAAGGCGGCCTCGCTCAACCTGCGGGACTTCATCACCCACGTCTTCCCGACAAGCATCGTCTCGGCCATGGCCACGAACGAGGTTCTTCAGATCCTCGTCTTCTCGGTCTTCTTCGGCTTCGGCCTCAGCGCGATCGAGCGCCGCTATTCCGAGCCGATGATCCTTCTCCTCGAAGGTCTGGCGCGGGTGATGTTCAAGGTCACCGACGCGGTGATGAAGCTCGCCCCGCTCGCCGTCTTCGCGGCGATGGCCGCCGTGGTCACGGTCCAGGGCCTCGGCGTGCTCGCCGATTACGGGCGGTTCATCGCGAGCTTCTACGCGGGTCTCTCGGCCCTGTGGCTGCTGCTGATCGCGGCGGGCTTCATGATCCTCGGCCGCCCGGTGGTGCGCCTGCTGCGTCTGCTGCGCGCGCCGATGATCTTGGCCTTCTCCACCGCGAGCAGCGAATCCGCCTTCCCGCGGACGGTCGAGATGCTGAGCCGGTTCGGCGTGAGCCCCCGTGTCACCGGCTTCGTGCTGCCGCTCGGCTACTCGTTCAACCTCGACGGCTCGATGATGTATCAGGCCATGGCCTCGCTCTTCATCGCGCAGGCCTACGGCATCCACATGGGCTTTGCCGAGCAGGCGACGATGCTGCTCGTGATGATGGTGACCAGCAAGGGCATCGCCGGGGTTCCGCGCGCCTCCCTCGTCGTGGTGGCGGCCACCGCCCCGATGTTCGGCCTGCCCGCAGCGGGCATCCTGCTCATCATGGGCATCGACCAGATCCTCGACATGGGCCGCACGGTCACCAACGTGCTCGGCAACGGCCTCGCCACGGCGGCGGTCGCCAAGTGGCAGGGGGAGATCTCCGAGACCGGCGAGGACGAGGCCGCCGGGACACCGGAAGCCGGGTCGACCGCTCCCGCGCTCAAGAAGGCGGCCTGATCGAGAGGATCGGGGGTCGCGACGGTCGGCGCCGCAGGGCGCCGACCTCATGTCCGACGGCTCGCGCGAGCCGTCGTGTTCGCGTCCGGGACCTACCGGTTGGGCCGGGTCGCGGCACGGCGGAGGGCCTCGGCGAGGGCGCCGCCCGGCTCGTCGCGGGGGGCGGGCCGCCTGTCCTGCGGTTTGTCCTGTTGCCTGGGCTCCGGCCGCGCGCCGGGCCTCGGTCCGGCGGGCGAGGCCGGGCGGTCGATCGGGTCGTCGAGGCGCATCGAGAGGCCGATCCGCTTGCGCGGCACATCCACCGACAGGACGAGGACGCGCACCACATCCCCGGCCTTCACCACCTCGGAGGGGGCGGAGATCCGGCGCCGCGCCATGGCGGAGATGTGGACGAGGCCGTCCTGATGGACGCCGATATCGACGAAGGCACCGAAGGCGGCGACGTTCGTCACCACGCCCTCGAGCTGCATGCCGGGCTTCAGGTCGCCGATGGTCTCGACGCCCTCTTGGAAGGTCGCCGTCTTGAAGGCCGGGCGCGGGTCGCGGCCGGGCTTCTCCAACTCGGCGATGATGTCGCGCACGGTCGGCACGCCGAAGCGCTCGTCCGCGAAGGTGGCGGGCGAGAGGGTCTTGAGCTTGGCCCCGTCGCCGATCAGCGCGCGGATGTCGCTCTTCGTCGCCTCCAGGATCCGCCGCACCACCGGATAGGCTTCCGGGTGGACGCCGGAACTGTCGAGGGGGTTCTCGCCATCGCGGATGCGCAGGAAGCCCGCCGACAACTCGAAGGTCTTCGGCCCGAGGCCCGGCACCTTCTTCAACGCGACGCGGCTGCGGAACGGCCCGTTCCCGTCGCGATGGGCGACGATGTTGGCGGCGAGCGACGCGCCGAGGCCGGAGACCTGGGCGAGCAGCGCGGGCGAGGCGGTGTTCACATCGACGCCCACCGCGTTCACCGCGTCCTCGACCACGGCCGAGAGGGAGCGCGACAGCTTCGCCTCGCCGACATCGTGCTGGTACTGGCCGACGCCGATGGATTTCGGATCGATCTTCACGAGTTCCGCGAGAGGGTCCTGCAACCGGCGGGCGATCGACACCGCGCCGCGATGCGACACGTCGAGATCCGGCAATTCGCGGCTCGCGATCTCGGATGCGGAATAGACCGAGGCCCCCGCCTCCGAGACCATCACCTTGGTCATGGAGAGGTCCGGGTTGGCAGCCAGCACCTCGGCGGCGAGCTTGTCGGTTTCACGGGAGGCGGTGCCGTTGCCGACGGCCAGCAACTCGACCTTGTGGCGGCGGCAGAGGCGGCCCAGGGTCTCGACGGTTTCGCGCCAGCGGCGCTGCGGCTCGTGCGGATAGGTGGTTTCCACGGCGAGCACCTTGCCGGTCGCGTCCACCACCGCGACCTTCACGCCGTTGCGGTAGCCCGGATCGAGCCCCAGCGTGGTCCGGCCCCCGGCGGGGGCCGCGAGCAGCAGGTCCTTCAGATTGCCCGCGAACACCTTCACCGCCTCGGCCTCGGCCTTCTCGAACAGCCGCGTGCGCAGATCGGTCTTGATGCCGGTGCGGATCTTGGTGCGCCACGCGACGCGCGCGGTCTCGATCAGCCATCCATCGCCGGGGCGACCCTGGGCGGCGATGCCGTGACGGTGGCAGATCGCCCGCTCGAACGGGCCGGGCGTGCCCGCCGGCATGTCCTCGCCCTCGGCGGCGATGTCGAGATCGAGGATTTCCTCCTTCTCGCCCCGGAACAGGGCGAGGATCCGGTGCGAGGGCATGCGCTCCAGCCGCTCGCTCCAATCGAAGTAGTCGGAGAACTTGGCGCCCGCCGCCTCCTTGCCCTTGCGCACCCGCGAGACGGCCTGTCCGGCGCGCCAGACATCCTCGCGCAGACGCCCGACGAGGTCGGCATCCTCCGCGAACCGTTCGATCAGGATGTGCCGGGCGCCCTCGAGGGCGGCGTCCGCACCCGCCACGCCCTTGTCCGGCGCGACGTAGCCGTCGGCGGTCTTCAGCGGATCGGCCATCGGGTTGGCGAGGAGAGCCTCGGCAAGCGGCGCGAGCCCGGCCTCGCGGGCGATCTGCGCCTTGGTCCGGCGCTTGGTCTTGTACGGAAGATAGATGTCCTCCAGCCGCGCCTTGGTGTCCGCGGCGGCGATGGCGGCTTCCAGCGCCGGGGTGAGCTTGCCCTGCGCGCGGATGCTGTCCAGCACGGTGCCGCGCCGATCCTGCAACTCGCGCAGGTAGCCGAGGCGCTCCTCAAGCGTGCGCAACTGCGAATCGTCGAGGGAGCCGGTCGCCTCCTTCCGGTAGCGGGCGATGAAGGGCACCGTCGCGCCCCCGTCGAGCAGGCCGACGGCGGCCTCGACCTGGGCCTCGCGCACGCCGAGTTCCTGGGCGATCAGCTGGTTCACGGTGGTCATGATGTCTCCCGTCGTCCGAGCGAGCGCGCGTGGAACCGGGGTCTGGCCCCGGCGAGCGGGGGGATGTACCGCCTCGGAACCGTCCGGGCCAAGACCCACACGAGCAAGGCCTCAGGAACAAGACTCTGCCAGGAACAGACCGACCATGCCCGCCCGCCCCCTCGTGTCATTCCCGGATCCCCGGCTCTCGTGTGCCGCCGAGCCGGTCGAGACCTTCGGCCCCGAACTCGTGGCCCTCGCGGACGATCTGCGCGACACGCTCTTGGCGGTCTCCGCCATCGGCCTCACGGCGCCGCATCTCGGCGTGGCCGCGCGGCTGATGGCGATCCGCATGGCGCCGGACGAAGATCTGCACGTCTATGTGAACCCCGCGATCCTCTGGGCCTCGGATGAGACGGAGACCCATGACGAGGGCAGCGTCAGCATGCCGGGCGTGCGCGAACGGATCACCCGGCCTGCGCGCATCCGCTTCGCCTATTCCGGCCTCGACGGCGAGCGGCACGAGCAGGAGGCGGACGGCTTCCACGCGGCCGTCATCCAGCACGAGATCGACCAGCTCGATGGGATCTTCTGGATCGACCGCCTGTCCCGGCTGAAGCGGGAGCGCCTGCTCAAGCGGTTCGGCAAACTGAAGTGAGCCACGGCACGTAACAGCCTGAGGCAAATCTGACCGGCCGCGACGGCCTTCGCTGGACGGAAGGGGACGATCATCGGAGGGTGTGCCGATCCCGCGCCAGACGGGTTTTGAGAACAGGACCGTCGAGGAAATGCCCCACACCGTGACGCGCAGCCTGCGCACCGGCCTGCTCGCCTTCGGCCTTCTTGCCGCGGGCCTCGGCCCCTCAGCCGCCTTCGATCCGGCCCCCGCTCCGGTCGAGGCCGGGCAGGCGGGCTTCGACGCCGCCCGCCTGAAGGCCATCGGCGATTTCGTCCGGCGCGACATCGCCGCGGGCAAGATCCCCGGCATGGTCCTGTTGGTCCTGCGCGACGGCAAGCCGGTGATGTTCGACGCGTTCGGCGAGCGCGCGCCCGGCTCGCCCATGCAGCGCGACAGCCTGCACCGCATCGCCTCCACGACGAAGATGTTCGTCACCACGGCGGCATTGCGCCTCTACGAGCAGGGCCGCTTCAAACTGACCGATCCGGTTGCGACCTACCTCCCCGAATTGAAGGACCTGAAGGTCTTCGCCGGCGCGGAGAGCGGCACCGGCACGGACGTGCCTCCCCCGGAGGCGGCCAAACGGGCGCCGACCGTGGGGGATCTGATGCGGCACACGGCCGGGCTCACCTATTGGTGGATCGGGCCGTTGAACGCGGTGCGGCGCAACCAGCGCGATCAGGATCTCGAGGGGCTCTACAGCCTGACGGGCGAGGAGATGCTGGCCAAGCTCGGGCAGCAGCCGCTCCTGTATCAGCCGGGTTCGACCTTCGAGTATTCGATCGCCACCGACGTGCTCGGCCATCTCCTGGAGCGGATCGAGGGCAAGCCGCTGGACCGGGTCGTGTCGGAGCAGGTGTTGCAGCCCCTCGGGCTCACCGACACGGTGTGGCAGGTCGATGAGGCACGGGCCGACCGCTTGGCGGAGCCGTCGCAGGCGACGCTGGCGAAAGACCCGCTCGCCTGGGTCTATGGCTGGCTCGACCTGCGCAAGCCGCCGAAGCGCTTCTCCGGCGGCGCCGGACTCGCTTCGACGGCCGGGGATGTCGGCCGTCTGCTGCAGATGCTGGCCAATGGCGGCGAGATCGACGGGGTGCGGCTGCTCTCTCCGAAGACCGTGCGCTTCATGCTGCACTCCGACCAACTCGCGGGTCTTCGCGGCCCGCGCAACAACGTCGAGGACGGCTACGGCTGGAGCCTCGTGAACCCGGTCCGCCTCGCCACCGGCGCCCACACGACGCCCGGTGCGCCGGGCGACGTCTATTGGGGCGGCATCACCGGGCCGCGCTACATGGTCGATCCGACGGAACGGCTCGTCGTGGTGGCGATGTTCCAGGCCCCGAGCCTGCGGGGCCATTACTATTCGCTGCTCCGGCAGATGATCTACGGCGCCATGGTCAAGTAGGGCGCCCCTACCGCCTGCGCGGCGGCAGGTCGGTGCAGATCCCGAGCGAGACCTCGGCGGCCATGCCGATGGTCTCGCCCAGCGTCGGATGCGGGTGGATGGTGCGGCCGATATCGGCGGCGTCCGCCCCCATCTCGATGGCGAGGCCGATCTCGCCCAGCATGTCGCCCGCACTCGGGCCAACGATCGCGCCGCCGACGATCCGCTGGGTCTCGCGGTCGAAGATCAGCTTCGTCAGCCCGTAATCGGCGCCGTTGGCGATGGCCCGGCCCGACGCTCCCCAGGGGAAGCGCGCGACATCGACCGCGCGTCCCTGTGCGGCGGCCTGCGCCTCGGTGAGGCCGACCCAGGCGATCTCCGGGTCGGTATAGGCGACGGACGGGATGACCGCCGCGTCGAATCCGGCCCTGTGCCCGGCGGCGACCTCGGCCGCCACATGGCCCTCGTGCACCGCCTTGTGGGCGAGCATCGGCGCCCCCGCGAGATCGCCGATGGCGAAGATGTGCGGCACGTTCGTGCGCATCTGCGCATCGACCGGCACGAAGCCGCGCTCGACGTTCACCCCGGCTTCCGCGAGCCCGAGCCCATCGCCGTTGGGGCGCCGCCCAGCCGATTGCAGCACGAGATCGTAGGTGCGCGGATCGGGCTCGTCCTTCAGGGTCACCGTGATCCCGTTTGGCCCGGCCTCGGCCGCGACCACCTCGGCGCCGGTCAGGATCCGGTCGAAGCGGTGGGCGTTGCGCTTGGTCCAGACCTCCACGAGGTCGCGGTCGACCCCGTCGAGGATGTGCGGCAGGCGCTCGACCACATCGACCCGCGCGCCCAGCGCGCTGTAGACGGTCGCCATCTCCAGCCCGATGATGCCGCCGCCGATGACGAGCAGGCGCTTCGGCACGAAGGGCAGTTCGAGGGCGCCGGTCGAATCGACGATGCGCGGATCCTTCGGCAGCATCGGCAGGGCGACTGGGGAAGACCCCGCCGCGACGATGGCGCTGGTGAAGCCGATCTCCCGCGCGGCGCCCGCGCCGGTCTCGACCGCGAGGCGGTTCGCGCCCACGAAGCGCGCCGTGCCGCGCACCACCTCGACCTTGCGCAGGCGCGCCATCTGCGCGAGCCCGTCGGTCAGGCGGCGCACCGTCGCGCCTTTAAAGGCGCGCAGCTTGTCGAGGTCGATCGACGGGGCACCGAAGGACACGCCGTGATCGGCGAGGCGCTGCGCCTCCTCCGTGACGGCGGCCACGTGCAGCAGGGCCTTCGAGGGGATGCAGCCCACGTTGAGGCAGACGCCGCCGAGAGTCGGCTCGCGCTCCACGAGGATCACCCGCTGGCCGAGATCGGCCGCGCGGAAGGCGGCGGAATAGCCCCCCGGCCCGCCGCCGATCACCACCACGTCGCAATCGGTCTTGCCGGAAGGGGCCGTAGCGGGAGCAGGGGGGTGAGCCGGTGCCTCCTGGGGCGCTTCCGGCGCGGCCGGGCGCACGTCGCCCTCGGCCTCGATGCGGGCGATCACCGTCCCGGCGGAGACCTTTTCGTTGAGGCCGATCAGCATCTCCACCACCCGCCCGGCCCTGGGCGAGGGGATGTCCATCGTCGCCTTGTCGGATTCGACCACGCACAGGGTCTGATCGAGGGCGACCGTCTCGCCCACGCTCACCGAAATCTCGATGACGGGCACGTCGCGGTAATCCCCGATATCGGGGACGCGGATGTCGATGATCTCGCTCATGGGATCGACGCTCACAGGAGGGCGCGGCGCAGGTCCGAGAGGACCGAGGCGACATGGCCGAGGAAGCGGGCGGCCGCGACGCCGTCCACCACCCGGTGATCCCAGGACAGGCTGAGGGGCAGGATCAGGCGCGGGCGGAAGGTCTCGCCGTCCCAGACCGGCTCCATGCGCGAGCGCGCGGCGCCGAGGATCGCGACCTCGGGGGCGTTGATGATCGGCGTGAAGCCGTCCCCGCCGATGCCGCCGAGCGACGAGACGGAGAAGCAGCCGCCCTGCATGTCGGCCCCGCTCAGGGTGCCCGCGCGGGCCTTGTCGGCGAGCGCCGCCATCTCGGTGGCGATCTCGATCAGGCCCTTGCGGTCGGCATCGCGCACCACCGGGACCATCAAGCCCTTGGGCGTGTCCACGGCGAAGCCGATATGGACGAACTCCTTCATGACGAGGTGGTCCCCGTCGAGCGAGCTGTTGAAGCGCGGATAGGCGCGCAGCGCCGAGGCGGCGGCCTTGATGAGGAAGGCCACCATCGTCACCCGAGCGGGCGGCGTGCGCTTTTCGGCGTTCAGCCCGACCCGGAAGGATTCGATCTCGGTCACGTCCGCATGGTCGAAGTTCGTGACATGCGGGATGGTCAGCCAGTTGCGCGTGAGGTTCGCCCCCGAGAGCGACTGGATGCGCGACAGCGGCTCGCGCCGCACCGGTCCGAACTTGGCGAAATCCACCTCGGGCCAAGGCGGCAGGTTGACGCCGATCCCGCCGGACACCGGAGCAACCGGAGCGGAGGCGGGGGCGGGGGCGGCCAGCGCCGATTTCACGAAGGCATGGACGTCCTCGCGCAGGATGCGGCCCTTCGGCCCGCTGGGCGGCACGCGGTCGAGGGTGACGCCGAGTTCGCGGGCAAGTTGGCGCACGGAGGGGCTGGCATGGGCCGAGCCGGCGGCGGCAGGCTGAGGTGCGGTCGCAGGCGCGGCGGACGGCGTGGGGCTTAGAGCCGGAGCGGGAACGGGAGCCGGGGCCGGAGCCGGAGCGGGCGGCGGAGGAGGTGGGGCGGCGGGCGGCTCGGCGGCGGCCGTCTGCGCACCCTCGGCTTCCAGCGTCAGGATCGGCGATCCCTGCGAGACTTTGGAGCCCACGGCCACCAGCAACTCGCGCACGATGCCTGCGACGGGGGAGGGGACCTCCATCGTCGCCTTGTCGGATTCGAGGCTCAGGATCAGGTCGTCCACCGCGAGGCGGTCGCCCGGCTTCACCATGAGCTCGATCACCGGCACGTCCTTGTAGTCACCGATGTCGGGAAGGGTGATCTGCAGCGCGGCGCTCATGCAGGGGTCGTCCTCGGGAGAAGGGTACGCGTTGGGCGTGGGCGTGGGGGTGCGTGATCCGGCTCCCCTCGCGGTATGCGCGAGGGGAGGGAGCGGCCGTGCGAGGCGTCAGAGGGTCCAGGGCGCCGGGGCGGCCTGATCGATGCCGTAGCTGCGGATCGCCTCGGCGACCGTAGCGCGGGGCACGCTGCCCGCTTCACTGAGGGCGTGGAGGGCGGCGATCACCACGTGCTGTCGGTCCACCTCGAAGAAGCGGCGCAGCTCGTTGCGGGTGTCGCTGCGTCCGAACCCGTCGGTGCCGAGCGCCACGAACCGGGCGCCGACATAGGCGGCGATCAGCTGCGGATAGGCGCGGACATAATCGGTCGCGGCGATGACCGGCGCGGAGCCGGGCAGGAGCTTGGCGACATGGCTCCGGGGGGCCTCGGTCTCGGGGTTGAGCCGGGCCTGACGCTCGGCGGTCTGGGCATCGCGGGCGAGTTCGCTGAAGCTCGTCGCGCTGAACACCTCGGCCTCGACGCCCCAATCACGCTTCAGCATCTCGGCGGCGGCGATGACCTCCGGCAGGATCGCGCCCGAGCCGAGGAGGCGTACCGCGCCCGTCCCGGTCTCCGGCCCGGACAAGCGGTACAGGCCCTTGAGGATGTCCGCCTCGGCGCCCGCCGGCATGGAGGGCTGGGCGTAATTCTCGTTCATGGCGGTGAGGTAGTAGAACTCGTCCACCCCCTCTTCCATCATGCCGCGCACGCCGTGATCGACGATCACCGCCATCTCGTAGGCGAAGGCGGGGTCGTAGGCGCGGCAATTCGGGATCGCCGCCGCCTGCATGTGGCTCGACCCGTCCTGGTGCTGAAGGCCCTCGCCGCCGAGCGTCGTGCGCCCGGCCGTGGCGCCGATGAGGAAGCCCCGCGCCCGCTGGTCCGCCGCCGCCCAGATCAGGTCGCCGACCCGCTGGAAGCCGAACATCGAGTAGTAGATGTAGAACGGCAGCATCGACAGGCCGTGGACGCTGTAGCTCGTGGCGGCCGCCGTCCAGGACGAGATGGCGCCCGCTTCCGTGATGCCCTCTTCCAGCAACTGCCCGTCGCGAGCCTCGCGGTAATAGAGCATCGAGCCGGCATCCTCCGGCTCGTAGAGCTGGCCCTGCGGCGCATAGATGCCCACCTGCCGGAACAGGTTCGCCATGCCGAAGGTGCGCGCCTCGTCGGCGACGATCGGCACGATGCGGGGGCCGAGATCCTTGTGCTTCAGGAGGTTGCCGAACAGGCGCACCACGGCGGTGGTGGTCGACATCTCCTTGCCGCCCGCCTCCAGGGCGAAGGCGGCATAGGTCGAGAGCGGCGGCACCGGCACGGTCGGCGCGGTGCGGCGGCGGGCGGGCAGCATGCCGCCCAGGCTGTCGCGGCGCTCGCGCAGGTAGCGCATTTCGGCGCCATCCTCGGCGGGCTTGTAGAAGTCCAGAGCCTCGACCTGCGCGTCGGTGAGGGGCAGGGCGAAGCGGTCGCGGAAGGCGCGCAGGGCGTCCACGTCGAGCTTCTTCGCCTGGTGGGCGGTCATGCGCGATTCGCCCGCGCCGCCCATGCCATAGCCCTTCTTGGTCTTGGCCAGGATCACCGTCGGGCGGCCCTTGGTGGCCTTCGCGGCGGCGAAGGCCGCGTAGAGCTTGCGGAAATCGTGCCCGCCGCGCTTCAGCCGGTCGACATCGGCATCGGACATGTGGGCGACGAGTTCGCGCACCTCCGGATCCTCACCGAAGAAGTGGGCGAGGTTGTACGCGCCGTCCTTGGCGCCGAGCGTCTGATACTTGCCGTCGACCGTCTCGGCGAAGCGGCGCAGCAAGGCGTGGTTGGTGTCCCGGGCGAAGATCCCGTCCCATTCCGAGCCCCACAGCACCTTGATGACGTTCCAACCCGCGCCGCGGAACAGGTTCTCCAATTCCTGGATGATCTGTCCGTTGCCGCGCACCGGGCCGTCGAGCCGCTGCAGGTTGCAGTTGATGACGAAGGTCAGGTTGTCGAGGTTCTCGCGCGCGGCGAGCGACAAGCCTGCGATCGATTCCGGCTCGTCCATCTCGCCGTCGCCGAACACGCCCCAGACATGTCGGCCGGAGGTGTCGGCGAGGCCGCGGTCGGACAGGTAGCGCATGAAGCGTGCCTGATAGACCGAATGGATCGGCCCGATGCCCATGGAGCCGGTCGGCACCTGCCAGAAATCCGGCATCAGCCAGGGATGCGGATATGAGCACAGGCCGTCGCCGGAAATCTCCTGCCGGTAATGCTTCAGCTGGTTCTCGGAGAGCCGTCCATCGAGGAAAGCGCGGGCATAGACGCCCGGTGCCGAGTGCGGCTGGAAATAGACGAGGTCGCCGTCCGCGCCGCCCTTGAAGAAGTGGTTGAAGCCGACCTCGAACAGTTCGGCGGCGGAGGCGTAGCTCGCCACGTGCCCGCCGAGTTCGCCGTAGGCCATGTTGGCCCGCACCACCATGGCCAGCGCGTTCCAGCGGATGATCGAAGTCAGCCGCTCCTCGATGTCGAGGTCGCCGGGATAGCGCGGCTGCTTCTCCAGGGGGATCGTGTTCCGGTAGGGCGAGTAGGGCAGAGCCTCCTCGGACAGGCCGATCTCCTTCGAACGGCGCTCCAGCCGGTCGAGGATGAAGCGCGCCCGCGCCGGGCCTTCCATCCGGAACAGCGAATCGAGGGCCGCCACCCAATCGGCGGTTTCCACCGGATCGGTATCGACCTCCGCCGACCGCGCGATCGTGGTCTTGGACGGAACGGCATTCATGGGGCGGCCTCCCTGGTTTCACGGGACAATAAGGGCACGCACGCGGGAAGTGTTGCCGGATTGGGGCATCGGCCGCACCGTCATAGGCAGGATCGACCGCGTTTCGCAGCTTTCGAGGTATGCTATGCCGCTGATGGACCGCTGAGCGCGCGTTCGGCCGTCATCGGAGCGGAGAAACGGAAAAAATGGCCACTCGATCGCCCGTCCTCGATCCGGCGAGCCTGCGCATCCTCGAGCGCCTTCAGCAGAACAGCGAAATCAGCACGTCGGACTTGGCCGAATCGGTCGGCCTCTCGACCTCGCCCTGTTGGCGGCGGGTGAACGACCTGAAGGCGGCGGGCGTCATTCGTGGCTGCGTCGCGGTGGTCGATCCTCTGAGCGTCGGGCTCCCCGTGAATGTGTTCGTGCATGTCTCGTTGGAGAAGCAGACCCAGGCCGCGTTGCAGGCCTTCGACGAAGCCGTTCGGTCCCGCCCGGAAGTGATGGAATGCTACTTGATGAGCGGCGAGGCCGATTACCTCTTGCGCGTCGTGCTGGAGGATCTGAGCCAGTATCAGCAACTGGTGCTCGACCATCTCACCCGCATCCCGGGGGTGGCGAGCATCCGCTCCAGCTTCGCCCTTGGCCAAGTGAAGTACACGACCGCCCTGCCGCTCGGGCACCTGCAGCGATGAGTGTTTGGAAGAAGCTTCCGTTGACGGGGAAATTTCCAAAACTTTTCGCGTAATTTTCCTGACAAGCACACAATCAGGATCAAAAATACGGATAAATTTGCAAGCACATTTCGCGACGGCTCAGCTAATCTTTCCTCATCGCATTCAGGTCGGCCGCTGGGGCCGGAGAGGAAGTTCGCCATGTCCATGCTGTCCGGGTTCGAGCGTTATCCCCTCACCTTCGGCCCGACGCCGATCGAGCCCCTGAAGCGCCTCTCGGCCCATCTCGGCGGCGGTGTCGAGATCTATGCCAAGCGCGAGGATTGTAATTCCGGCCTCGCCTATGGCGGCAACAAGCTGCGCAAGCTCGAATACATCGTACCGGACGCCCTGGCCTCGGGCGCCGATACGCTCGTCTCCATCGGCGGCGTGCAGTCGAACCACACCCGCATGGTCGCCGCCGTGGCCGCCAAGCTCGGCCTGAAGTGCCGTCTGATCCAGGAAGCCTGGGTGCCGCACGAGGATGCCGTCTACGACCGCGTCGGCAACATCCTCCTGTCGCGCCTGATGGGCGCCGAGGCGCAGCTCGTCGATGATGGGTTCGACATCGGCATCCGCGATAGCTGGAAGCGCGCCCTGGCCGAGGTCGAGGCCGAGGGTGGCAAGCCCTACGCGATCCCCGCCGGGGCCTCGGTGCACAAGTTCGGCGGCCTGGGCTATGTCGGCTTCGCTGAAGAGGTGCGCGCCCAGGAAAAGGAAATGGGCCTGCATTTCGACTACATCGTCGTCTGCACCGTCACCGGCTCGACCCATGCCGGCATGGTCGTGGGCTTCGGCGCCGATGGGCGCGCCCGCAATGTCATCGGCATCGACGCCTCGTGCACCCCGGCCCAGACCAAGGCCCAGGTGCTCTCGATCGCCCGGAACACCGCCGAGCTGATTGGAGCGGCCTCGGTCGCGGATGAGGATGTGGTCATCAACGAAGACTACGCCTACCCGGTCTACGGCGTACCCTCGAAGGAGACCGTCGAGGCGATCCGCCTCTCGGCCCGGCTGGAAGGCATGATCACCGACCCGGTCTACGAGGGTAAGTCGATGCAGGGCATGATCGATCTCGTGAAGAAGGGCTTCTTCCCCAAGGGCTCGAAGGTGCTCTACGCCCATCTCGGCGGCGCCCCGGCACTCAACGGTTACAGCTACACCTTCCGCAACGGCTGATCCGCTCAGAAGGCAAGGGGGGCGTTATCGACGACCTCCTTCATCACGAAGAAGGTTCGCGTCTGGCGGACGCCGGGCAGGCGGATCAGCGTGTCGCTGTGGAGCCGGTTGAAATCGGCCATGTCGCGGACGCGGACCTTCAGGAAATAGTCGAAATCCCCGGCCACGAGGTGGCAATCCAGCACGGTCGGCAGGCCGGACACCGCCTGCTCGAAGGCCTCGAAGCTCTCGGGCGTCGACCGGTCCAGCACCACGCCCACGATGACGAGAGAACCCCGTCCGATCTTCTCTGGGGCGATCTCGGCCCGCACGCCCCGGATGTAGCCCGCCTCGAACAGGCGCTGCGTCCGGCGATGGCAAGTGGCGGCGCTGGTGTTCACCCGTGCGGCGAGATCCGCGTTGGCGAGACGGCCATCCGCCTGCAGCAGCCGCAGGATCTTCACATCCATGCGGTCGAGCTCTTCGGGGATGGAATTTTCTTTCATCATCTGCCTGCCGGAAGGAAGCGATCTGCAAGGACGGCCGTAGCCCCGGAAGGGTGGCCCCGTCCTTCCCGGCTTGGCAAGCGGCGTGCCCGGACGGCGAAGGGCAATTCGCTCACAGGTTGTATTTGCGCCGGATCACTTGGTGGAAAAGGGCGGTTGTCCGAGGTGCGCGGCCCCTGAAGCCGGGTGCCGAGGACAAGAGGCTCACCCGCGAGGCCCGGATGAACTCCGACAAGGCGAACGTCGCGCTGATCCAGCGCAACGCCGAACTCGAAGCGGACAATGCCCGTCTTCGCCTGCGTCTCGACCGCCGCGACGCACCGGCTGAATCGCGCCACCATTTGCGTACGACCCTCGGCCTCGTGAGAGAGGTCATCCAGCGTTCCGCCGAGGCACGCGAGGAGGCCTCCCATTACGCGGCCCATCTCCGCGACCGGCTCGACGCTATCGTGCGCATGCATGTCGCCATCGATCATACGGGACATGTGAGCCTGCACGCGGCCATCGCCGAGGAATTGCTGACCTACACCCTTCAGGAGGGCGACCGCCTGCTCCTGAGCGGACCGGCGATCCACTTACGCCCCCGGGCGGCGCAGATCTTCGGATTGGTTCTTCATGAATTGGCGGTCAACGCGGTCGAGTTCGGGGCAGCGACGGATCCGGCGGGCCGGATCGAGGTGTCCTGGCGCATCGAGGCGCAGGCGCGGGAGCCCACCCTGTTCCTGACATGGAAGGAATCCTCACGGGCCATCCTCGCCACGCCGGTCCGGCACGGCTTCGGCACGGAGGTGCTGACCCAGATGGTCGGGCACGGTCTCGGCGGGCGGACGAACCTCGTCTTCGAGCCGGATGGCGTGTGCTGGACGTTGCGCTGCCCGTTCTCGTCACGGGTCGGACACCTCGCGCAGGATGAGGGCGAGGGGGGCACCGACGGGGAGTGATGCCTCGCCGGGCCTGCGCGACCGAACGTCTCCACCACGAGCCGTATCCGACCTGATTGCGTCAGGCCGGCGGCTCTAACTCTTGGTTTCAACGCGCCTTCTTGCGACGAACCGGTATCCGTTCTGTCGGAATGCGCTCTTGCGGCCGGGGCGTTGCCAAGGGCCGGATCGGCTGTCACTGCCGAGGCGTGAGGGACAGCGCGGGAATGGTCATGACGCTTGCCGACCCTGTCGCCCGCGCCGCCGAGGCGGCCCGCCGCCAAGCCCAGCGCTTTCCGGGGGCCATCGCCAAGGACGCGCTACCCTGGGCGGTGATCGAGGCCTACGATGCCGACGTTCGCCTGTATCTCGAACGCGACCCGCGTATCGAGGACGAGCGCGACCGCGTGCTGATTGCGGCGGTGAAGCTCGCGGAAACGCCTCCCGACGATGACGAGGACATCACCGCCGCCCGCGCCCACCTCGTGGATGCGATCGACTATCTGGAGCAGGCCGTGCTGCGCTTCGGACGCCCGAACCGTCAGGCGATCAAGCTCGGGCTTGGTCCGATCGATCGGTAATTGCAACTGCAACGTGTTATTAACCGGTGCGTGACTAACTCGCAGCCTCGTGGCTGGCGAGAGACGAGTCCGTGCAAGTCGAGAAGCCCGCGCCCCGGCCTTCGGCCCGCGCGCTCTCCCTGACCGAGATGGTCCTGCTGGCGCTGGTCGTGTCGGTGTGCATCTACCCGGCCTTCGCGCCGTTCAATGCCTCCAAGCCCACCGGCTTCACGCGAGACGCCGCGAACCAGCCCGATCGCCATGCGCACTGAGCGGCTGTCGCCCGGCACCTGCACGTGGTGCCTGATCGGCGCGATCATCCTCGTGACCCTCGTCTGGATGCGCGTGGCCGGGCTGCGTTTCGCCTGGGACAGCGCCGCTCTCACCGTCGGCGCCTGCGCCGGGCTCGCGGTGCTGGCGGCCTTCTACCGGACGTGGCGACCCGAGCCGCGTATCGCCGACACGCTGACCGCGCTCGCGCAGGTCATCGCCTTCGGGGCCTGCGCGGCCCCTCTATCCTACGCGGTCGCCGCCACGGGCGGGCCGCTCTGGGATTCGACCTTTTATGGCTGGGATCAGGCCCTCGGCCTGGATTGGCGGGCCTATCTCGGCTGGGTCGATGCGCATCCGAAGCTCGGCTTCGCGATGACGCTCGCCTATCGCAGCCTGATGGCGCAGATGATGTTCGTCGTCATCCTGCTCGGGTTCGGCGGCCGACTGGCCGTCCTCCGGCACTTCGTTCTCGCTTTCTGCCTGTCCGGGACGGTCACGATCCTGATCTCAGGACTGACTCCGGCCATGGCGAATTTCGTGTACCTGCACCTGAAGCCGGAGGATTTCTCGCACCTCCAGCCCGCCGCCGCCTATGCCCACGTGGCGCATCTTGCGGGCCTGCGCGACGGCACGTTCCACACGATCTCCCTCGACACCCTGGAAGGCATCATCACCTTCCCCAGCTTCCACGCGACGCTCGGTGCCCTGTTCCTCTGGGCCTTCTGGAGCCTTCGCTGGGCACGTCTGCCTGCCCTGGTCGTGAATGGGCTGCTCGTCGCCTCCACGCCGATCGATGGCGGCCATTACTTCGTGGACGTCATCGCCGGGCTCGCCATCGCGGTTCTGGCGATCCTGGCCGCTCGCTGGCTTGCCCGTAACCCGGCGACCACGCCCTCGCAGGCCGGGCCGAGCGCGATCCCCGCCGCCGAAGTCGGCAACGCGCGACTTTTTGCGCAGTGATGCTTCCAAAGGCATTTGTGCGCTTGCCTCATCGCTAGGCAATCTGCTTGAGAGCGGGGCAGTTCACTCGAAGGTTTTTCGAATGCTGCCCCTTCTTGCGCGGGTCGTGCCCGGCGCCATGCTCCTCGCCTTGTCCGCCACGCCCAGCCTCGCCGCGTCGGCCGCGCCCGATACCGGCAGCACGGCCTGGATCCTGACCTCCTCGGCACTCGTGCTGTTCATGACGCTGCCGGGCCTCGCCCTGTTCTACGGCGGGCTGGTCCATGCGCGGAACGTGCTCTCGGTGCTGATGCAGTGCTTCGCGATCTGCTGCATCGTCTCCGTGCTCTGGGCCGTCTGCGGCTACAGCCTCGTCTTCGATGGCGATGGGGCGTGGCTCGGGGGGCTGGGGAAGGCGTTCCTGGCCCATCTCGATCCGGTTCGCCCGGCGACCGTTCTGCCGGAGACCGTCTTCGCGCTTTACCAAATGACCTTCGCGGTCATCACCCCCGCGCTCATCATCGGCGCCTTCCCCGAGCGGGTCGCCTTCCCCTTCGTCGCCCTGTTCTCGGCCCTGTGGATGCTCGTCGTCTACGTGCCGGTGGCGCATTGGATCTGGGGCGGCGGCTGGCTCGCCGCCCTGGGCACGATGGATTTCGCGGGCGGCATCGTCGTCCACACCACGGCGGGCGTCTCGGCCCTGCTGCTGGCCCTCATGGTCGGCCGTCGCCGGGGCTTTCCCTCGACGCTTCAACCGCCGCACAGCCCCGGCATGACGATGATGGGCGCCGGCATGCTCTGGGTCGGCTGGTTCGGCTTCAACGGCGGCAGCGCGCTGGCGGCGGATGCGAGCGCGGGCAACGCCATCCTCGTCACGCATCTCTCCGCCTCGGCGGGCGCCCTGGCCTGGACGGCGGCCGAATGGGTGAAGATCCGCAAGCCGACCTCCATCGGCATCGTCACGGGCTGCGTGGCGGGCCTCGCCACCATCACCCCGGCGGCGGGCTACGTCTCACCGGCGGCGGCTCTGCTCATCGGCCTTGCGGGCGGGCTCGTGTGCTTCTTCGTGACGCTGTTCGTGAAGCACCGCCTCGTCATCGACGATTCCCTCGACGTGTTCGCCGTGCACGGGGTCGGCGGCATCCTGGGCTCGCTGCTGCTGGCGGTCTTCGTCCCGGCCGGTCTCGGCGGCGTCGGCCTCGCGGAAGGCCGCACGGTGCTCGACCAGCTCGGCGTACAGGTGCTGGCCGTCGTGGTGGTGGCCCTGTGGTCGGGCGTCGCCACCTACGGTCTCGGCCGGGCGCTCGGCCTCGTGATGCCGCTGCGGGTCGATCAGGAGGCCGAGCATGACGGGCTCGATCTCGCGAGCCACGGCGAACGCGCCTACGAGTTCACCGCCTGAGGGGCGGACCGAGACACCCTTCGTTTCCATCCACCCCCCTCATCCTGAGGTGCGGCGATAGCCGCCTCTAAGGAGGCCTCCAGTACGCGTCACGATCTCTGGAGCCCTCCTTCGAGGCCCGCCAAGGCGAGCACCTCAGGATGAGGTCGAGGGGGGACGAGGGCTTTTCTGCCAGATTCCGCGGGGCGGACCCCTCACGACGCGGTGGCGGCCTTCGAAGGGGCGGGGCGGGGCCGCGCCCGAAGGCTCAGGATCAGTGCCGCGCCGAGAAGCGTGGTACCCGCCAGCGTGTAGAGCCCGGCCTGCGGCGAGGCGAAGGCCGCGTCCGCCAGGGCCTTCACGTTGGGGGCCACGAAGCCACCCAGCGCCCCGATGGCGTTGATGAGGGCGATGCCCCCCGCCGCCGCGACGCCGCCGAGATGCGCCGTCGGGAAGGTCCAGAACAGGGGCTGCACCGCGATGAAGCCGGCGGCGGCGCAGCACAGGGCGGCCAGGGCGATGACGGGCGGGCTCCCGGCCGAGACCGCGATGCCGAGGCCGGAGAGGGCGAGCACGGCGGCGGCGAGGGTGCGGTGGTTGCCCCGCCGGTCGGCGAGACGCGGCACGAGAAAGGTCGCCGCGAGGGCGCAGAGCCACGGCACCGCCGCGACCAGCCCCACTTCCAGGCCCACCTTCTTGCCGAGCAGCGCCGCCACCTGCGTCGGCAGGTAGAACACCACGCCGTAGACACTCATCTGGATCAGGAAATAGATCCCGAGGAACAGCAGCATGCTCGGCTGCACCAGGAGCGTGGCGAGGCTCGCATGGCCGTGCCCCGCCTTGTTCGCCTCCTCGCGGGCGAGGGCGGCGGTGAGCGCCTGCTTTTCCGCTTCCGGCAGCCAGCTTGCGTCGCGGGGCTTGTCGTCGAGGTAGAAGAAGGCCCACACGCCGACGACGCTGGCGAGCAGGCCCTCGATCAGGAACATCCACTGCCAGCCCTGCAACCCGTGGGTTCCGTGGAGTTCGAGGAGCAGGCCGGAGAGCGGGCTTCCGATGATGAAGGCGAGGGGCGCGCCGAAATAGAACAGGCCCATGACCTGACCCCGCCGTGCCTGCGGGAACCAGTAGGTCAAATAGAGGATCACGCCCGGGAAGAAGCCCGCCTCGGCCGCGCCGAGGAGCAGGCGCAGCAGGTAGAAGGACGCCTCGCCAGAGGTGAACATCATCGCCGCCGAGATCAGCCCCCAGGTGACCATGATGCGCGCCATCCAGAGGCGCGCGCCGATCCGGTGCATGATGAGGTTGCTGGGCACTTCCAGCAGGGCATAGGTCAGAAAGAAGAGGCCCGCGCCCAGCGCGTAGGCCGCGTCCGAGATGCCCGCCGAGGCCTGGAACGCCTGCTTGGCGAAGCCGATGTTCGCCCGGTCGAGGAAGGCCAGGACGTACATCAGGAGAAGGAATGGGACGAGCCGCCGCCGCGTCAGGCGGAAGGCGCTGTCGAGTGTCGCGGTGGTGTCAGGGCGTTCGGCGTGCATGAGTTCCCCCTCGCGCCTCCGTCTCTCCGGAGGTCGTCGTTGTGGTCTTGTCCTTGGCTGTGTCTCCCAGGATAGCCGCCTGCTGCGGCGCGCTTGGCGCAGCAGCAGGCGGCTGCCTCTAGCGGGCGTAGGGCCGGTGCAGGCTGCAATCCGGGTTCAGCGAGACGCCGAAGCCGGGCTTGTCGAGGGCGGAGAGCTTCATCCGCCCGTTCACGGGCACGGGCTCGTCGACGAGGAGCGGGTGGAAGGCCGGCAGCACATGATCGGCCTTGGGCGCGCTCATGATGATCTCGTTGAACGGGCTGTTATGGCGCGTGCAGCAGAAATGGTAGCTGTAGGGGCCCGAGCCGTGGGGCACCATCAGCGCGCCGTGGGAATCCGCGAGCGCCGAGATCTTGATGAGTTCGCTGATGCCGCCGCACCAGTTCACGTCGGGCTGGATGATGTCGCAGCAGCCCATTTCCAGAAGCATGCGAAAGCCCCAGCGCGTCGCCTCGTGCTCACCGGTCGTGACCAGCATGCCCTTCGGCACGTCCTTGCGCAGTTGCGCGTAGCCCCAGTAATCGTCGGGCGAGAGGCATTCCTCGATCCACTTGAGCCCGTATTCCTGCGCCTTGTGAGCGAGCCGGGTCGCGTAGTTGAGGTCGAGGCTCATCCAGCAATCGTACATCAGCCAGAAATCGTCGCCGACGCGGTTGCGCATCTCCTCCAGCTTGGCGAGGTTCTTCTTCAGACCCTCCTCACCCTCGGCCGGGCCGTGCTGCAGGGGCAGCTTGCCGCCGATGAAGCCGAGGTCCTTGGCGAGGTCGGGCCGCGCGCCCGTGGCGTAGAACACCAGTTCGTCGCGCACCGGGCCGCCGAGCAGGGCGTGGACGGGCTCCTGGCGCCACTTGCCCAGAAGGTCCCATAGGGCGAGGTCCACCGCCGAGATGGCGTTCACCACGATGCCCCGGCGCCCGTAATATTGCGTGGCGCGGTACATCTGGTCCCAGGCACGCTCGATATCGGTGATCGGGCGCCCCTCGATGAACCGGGCGAGGTGCGTCTCGACGATGAAGGCGCCGATCTCCCCCGCCGTGGTGATGGCGAAGCCGGTGGTGCCGTCGTCGGCCTCCACCTCCACCACCAGGGTGCCGAGGACGTTGATCCCGAACGAGCGTCGGCTCTGGCGGTATTCGGGATAGACGGACATCGGCGTGGCGATGTGATCGTCGATCCAGTGCCCGTCATCGACGTCGTGGTAATCGCCACCGCCGCCCCGGACGACGCTGGCGCGGATGTGCTTGATCTTTGGCACGCTCATGGCAGGCCCCCGCTCAGTAGGTCGCGCGGCCGCCGGAGACGTCGAAGACCGCCCCGGTGGAGAACGAGGCTTCCTCGCTCGCGAGCCAGCAGATCAGCGAGGATACCTCCTCGATGGCCCCGAACCGGCCGACGGGGATCTTCGACAGCATGAAGTCGATATGCGCCTGCGTCATCTGGTCGAAGATCGCCGTGCGCACCGCCGCCGGGGTCACGCAGTTCACGCGGATCCCGGTCCCGGCGAGTTCCTTGCCGAGCGACTTGGTGAAGCCGATCACCCCCGCCTTGGAGGCCGAGTAGGCGGAGGCGTTGGGGTTGCCCTCCTTGCCCGCGATGGAGGCGACGTTGACGATGCGGCCATAGCCGCCCTGCTCCATGGCGGGGACCGCCGCTTGGTTGCAGTAGAACAGGCCGGTCAGGTTCACGTCGATGACCCGGCGCCACGCCTCCGCGGAATAGTCCTTCACGGGTCCGTTCGGCCCGGTGATCCCGGCGCTGCACACCATCACGTCGAGCCCGCCGAGGGTGGCGAGGCTCCCCGCCATCGCCCGGCCCACGGCCTCGGCGTCGGTGATGTCGAGGGCCTGCACGTCGGCGGCGCCGATCGCGTCCTGCGCCGAGGCCAGGGCCCCGGCGTTCATGTCCCACAGGCTCACCCGGGCGCCCTCGTCCGTCAGGCGCTTGGCGACGGCGAGGCCGATCCCGGCCGCGCCCCCGGTGACGATGGCCCGGCGGCCCTCGAAGCGGTTCGCGATCGCCATGGCTCAGGCCTCCCGACGCTGCCAGGCGAGCACGTCCTGGCGCTGCTGCCCGAGCTTCTCGATGCCGAGCGTCATCACGTCGCCGGGCTTCAGGTAGACCGGCTGGGGCTTCATGCCCATGCCGACGCCGGGTGGCGTGCCGGTGGTGATCACGTCGCCCGGCATCAGGGTCATGAAGCGGCTGAGGTAGCTGACGATGTGCGCGCAGGTGAAGATCATCGTCCGGGTGTTCCCGGTCTGCATCCGCTTGCCGTTCACGTCGAGCCAGAGGTCCAGCGCCTGCGGATCGCCCACCTCGTCGGCGGTGACGAGCCAAGGGCCGACCGGCCCGAACGTGTCGCAACCCTTGCCTTTGTCCCAGGTGCCGCCGCGCTCGATCTGGTATTCGCGCTCACTCACATCGTTGACGAGGCAGTAGCCCGCGACATGCGCCAGCGCGTCCGTCTCCTCGACGTAGCTCGCGCGGCGGCCGATCACGATGCCGAGCTCGACCTCCCAATCGCCCTTCACGGAATCCTTCGGCAGCATCACGGGATCGTTCGGGCCGTGCAGCGACGAGATCGCCTTGGTGAACACCACCGGCTCGGAGGGAATCGGCAGGTTCGATTCGGCAGCGTGGTCGGCATAGTTCAGGCCGATGGCGATGAACTTGCCGATCCCCGCCACCGGCACGCCGAGACGGGGCTCACCCTCGACCAGCGGCAGGCTCTCCGGCGCCAGCGCAGCGAGCTTGGCCAGCCCTTCGGCGCCAAGGCAGCGCCCATCGATGTCGGACAGGTGGCCGGACAGGTCGCGGATGCGGCCCTCCCCGTCGAGAAGGCCGGGCTTCTCTTCGCCCGCTGGGCCGTAGCGCAGAAGCTTCATGGAGCGTCTCTCCCTCGCTGTTGCTTAATCCCATATTTTGGGATAGCGTTTTCGTATGTGGGACGATAAGAGCAGAAACGGCACGGCGTCAATGTCCAAACCCGTCACCGGCAGTCAGACCTTGCTGCGCGGGCTCGACGTGCTCGATGCGGTGGCGGCGGGCGCGAGCGACCTGCCGGCCCTTTCGTCGGCGCTGGGCACCACGCGCTCGACCACACACCGGCTGGCGGCCGCCCTGGTGGAGCGGCGCTTTCTCACCTTCGTCCCCCGCGAGGGCTACCGGCTCGGGCCGAAGTTGATGGAACTCGGCTTCCGCGCGCAGGCAACGATGGCGATTCCGCAGGTCGCCCGGCCGCATCTCGAGCGCCTGTCGGAGACCTGCGAGGACACGATCCACCTGGGCGTCCTGGACGGCGAATGGGCGCTCTATCTCGACAAGATCCCCGGGCGGCGGCGGGTGGAAATCAGCTCGCGGGTGGGCGAGCGGCATCCGGTCTGGTCGACGGGCCTGGGCAAGGCGCTGATTCTCGACCTCGACGAAGCACGCTGGCGGGACTTCTACCGCGTCGGCGAGGCGCGAGGGGCGCACCCGCCGCGGGAACTCGACACGTGGCTCACCCGGATGCGCGACTACGCGCAGCGGGGCATCGCCTTCGACCTCGAAGAGAACGAGCCGGAGGTGCGCTGCGTGGCGGCGCCGATTCGCGGCGCCTCGGGCGCCATCGTGGCCGGGCTCAGCGTGTCGAGCACGGCGCAGTACATGGATGCCGCGCGGATGGAGCAACTCACCCAGGAGGTGCTCGCCACCGCCCTGACGATCAGCCGGGCGCTCGGCTGGTCGGGCTAGCAGTCTGGGAGAGAACCCGCATCGTCATTGCGAGCGACAGCGAAGCAATCCAGCAGCGCTACGTTTTGGAGCGTCCCGTTGCCCTGGATTGCTTCGCTCCGCTCGCAAGGACGGGGATTTGACGAAAGGCTCGATGGAATTCGCCAAGCGGTCGTTGGTCCCTGTAGGAACTGAGCGCCCGGCAGGCTCGTGGATCGGGCCGCCGCGGAAGCGCATCTCTTCGTCCACCGCTTGCTAGCGGTAATCGGTCGGCACCAGGCCGTAGCGGGCGATCTTGTCGTAGAGCGTCTTACGCGGGGCGCCCAGCGCCTCGGCGGCGAGGCGCACGTCCCCGCCTGCGACGATCAACTCGTCGCGGATCAAGTCGCGCTCGAACCGTTCGACCCGTTCGGCCAGGGTCGGGGTCGGTGCGGGCTCGGCCGCCTTGTCCTCCGGCGCGAAGCCGAGGGCACAGCGTTCCGCGAAATGGCCGAGTTCGCGCACGTTGCCCGGCCAAGCGTGGCGCTGAAGATGGTCGCGCACCGCCCGCGTGACCGGTGGCGCCTCGCGGCCGAAGCGGGTGGCGGCCTTGGCGAGGAAGTGCTGGAACAGCAGCATCACGTCCTCCCGCCGGTCGCGCAGCGGGGGGATCGCCACCGTGATGACGTTCAGGCGATGGTAGAGGTCATCGCGAAACGTGCCCTGGGCGGCTTCCAGGCCGAGATCGACCTTGGTGGCGGCCACGACGCGCATGTCGATGGGCCGGACTTCATTGGTGCCGAGCGGTTCCACTGTCCGCTCCTGCAGAACGCGCAGCAGCTTCACCTGAAGTGGCAGCGGCATGCTCTCGATCTCGTCGAGGAACAGAGTGCCGCCCTGCGCGTGCTCGATCCGCCCGATCCGGCGCTTGAGGGCCCCGGTGAAGGCGCCCGCCTCGTGGCCGAACAGCTCGCTTTCCACCACGCTGTCGGGCAAGGCCCCGCAATTCATCGCGACGAAGTTGCGCTCGGCCCGGCGGCTCCAGCGGTGCAGGGCGCTGGCCACCACTTCCTTGCCGGAGCCGGTCTCGCCGAGCACCAGCACGTCGACATCCGCCGCCGCCACGTCACGGACGAGGCGGCGCAGCCGGACCATTTCCGGCGAGACGCCGAGGAAGGCGGGGTCCTCGTCGAGGGCCGCATCGAGGCTGGCGCGCAGGCGCCGGTTCTCCACCACGAGCTTGCGCCGCTCCAGCGCCCGGCGCACGGAGGCGACCAGGGCGTCGGCCGGATACGGCTTGGCCAGGAAATCCACCGCCCCGCCCCGGAGCGCGGCCACCGCCATGGAGATGTCCCCATGGCCGGTGATGAGGATCACCGGCAGGTCCGGGTCGATCCGGTGCAGCCGCTCCAGCAGGGTGCGCCCATCCGCTCCCGGCAGTCGCACGTCGCTCACCACCACGCCCGGCGCTTCCTCGAGGATCGCGGACAGGGCCGATTCCGCATCCCCGAAGGTCTCGACGTCGAAGCCGTCGAGTTCCAGGCTCTGCCGATTGGCCCGGCGCACATCCTCCTCGTCATCGATGAAGACGACGCGCTCCGCTGCATCCCCGCTCATGCGCTCGCCTCCGTCTCCCTTGGGCGGCTCTCGGCCTTGCCCGCAGGCACCAATTCCACCCGGAACACCGTGCCGCCGCCGGGGGCGTCTCGCACGCTCAGCGTGCCGCCGCACTCTTCGATGATGCCGCGGCTGATGGCGAGGCCGAGGCCGAGCCCATCCGCCTTGGTGGTGAAGAACGGTTCGAAGATCTGCCCGCGTGCGGCCTCGGGGATGCCCGGCCCGTCGTCGCGCACCTCGATGGCGACGCGCTCGGCCTCCGGGGTCACCGACACCGCGACATGGCGGCTCGGGCGTTCGGCGACCGCATCGAGGGCGTTCTGCACGAGGTTCACCAGCACCTGCTCCAGCCGGGAGGCATCGCCGATCACCGCGAGGCCGGGGGCCTGCGAGACGGTCAGCGGTGTGCCGTCCGCCTCGGCCCGGGCGGTCGCCACTTCGAGCGCCCCGCGCAACAGGGCGGCGACCTCCACCGGCTCGCGGCGGCCGGAGGCCCGGCGGGCGAAACCCTTCAATTGCCGGGTGAGACCGCCGATCCGGTCGGTGAGACGACCGATCGCGGCGACGTTCTCCACGGCGTC
Source organism: Methylobacterium sp. NFXW15 (assembly GCF_049887755.1). NCBI lineage: Bacteria > Pseudomonadati > Pseudomonadota > Alphaproteobacteria > Hyphomicrobiales > Methylobacteriaceae > Methylobacterium > Methylobacterium sp. NFXW15. The sequence goes on from NZ_JAGEKG010000003.1 coordinate 293,150, forward strand.
CTGCACCCGCCCGCGCTCCATCAGTTTGCCGGTGTTGTCGGCATAGGAGCGGATCGCCGCGAGCGGCTGGTTGATCTCGTGCGCCATGCTCGCGGCGAACTGGCCGAGGGCGGCGAGCCGACCGGCCTGGGCGAGTTCGCGGCCGAGCCGCTCTCGCTCGGCCATCTCGTCGCGCAGCCTGTCGTTGGCGGCGCTGAGGGCACGGGTGCGCTCAGCCACCCGCTCCTCCAGTTCGGCGCGCCGCGTCGCGGCCTCCGCGAGGCGGTTGCGCATCCGGGCGCGGCGGGCGAGCCAGACCGTGAGGCCGAACCCGGCAAGCCCCGTGGCCAGCACGGCGATCACCTGAGCCTGAGCCCGCTCCCGCGCCACCGCCTTGGTGATCGGCGTCAGGCTGTGGATGCGCCAATCCGTATCCCCGACGGGGGCATCGCGCACCACGGCGAGCCGCGCGGGCTCGGCGCCACGGCCGACGCGCACCAAGCCGTCCTGCGCGGGATGGAGGGGGAGGGCGGTGAGCGGCACGTCGCCGAATTCCTGCCCCTCGCGGATCTGGGCCTGGGCCTTGTCGTCGAGGGGCTGAAGGGTCCGAAGTCGCCAGGATGGATCGCTCGCCACCAGCACGATCCCGCGCGGATCGGTGACGAACAGGGATTCGCCCGCTGCCCGCCACGCGGCCTCCACCCCGTCGAACTCGATCTTCACCACCACGACGCCGAGCCGGTCCCCGACCCGCCGGGCGAGATAGAAGCCCGGCCGTCCGCTCACCGTGCCGAGGGCGAATTGCGAGCCCGAGCCCTTGGCGAAGGCATCCCGGAAATACGGCCGGAAGCCGTAATTGCGCCCGAGGAAGCCGCGCTCCTCGGTGGCATTGCTCGCCGCCATGGTCAGGCCGTCGGGGCGCATCACGTAGATCACGGCCGCGCCGGTCGCGCCCGCGATCTCCTTCAGCCGCGTGCTCAGCCGCTCCGCGAGACCGGGCGGCGCGTCCTCGCGCAGGACGGCGCCGATCTCGGGATCGGACGCGAGAGCGAGCGGCAGGGAGGTCTGGCGCTGCATCTCGGCGTGCAGGGCGGCGGACTGGATCGAGAGCGTCGCGCGGGCCTGCCGATCGAGGTCGGCGAGCGCGGAGCGTTCGGCCGCTCGCCCGGCGATCCAGGCGGCAAGGGCCATCGCCGCGAGGCCGAGGATCAGGGCGAGGACGCGCCCCTGTCCCCCCTTCAGCACGGGTCTGGAGATGGCACTCACCGAAAGGTTCCCGGTGCGGAACCCCGGAAAACTTTGGGCCCGCCCGTGCGGAATTCCGGAAGGGCGGTTTCGCGCGCCGCCGATGAAAGGGAAAAAAGAGCAGACATCACAATGGTTTAAGAATTCCTTCAACCTGTCCGGAAGCTGGCACAGCGGTTGCCATTCCTCAAGCGTATCGCAGTCCTGCCTTTCTCGCATGACTGCCGCCCCCGAGGCCAAAAGCAAGAGCGACGGCCAAACCGTCGCGCTTCGTCTCTCGCACAGGAGGAATGCCACGATGGCAGCCGTACCGTCCCCCCTTACCGCGCCTCACCCGCCGGCCAAGCCCAAGCCGATCTATCGCACGCTGTATTTCCAAGTGCTGGTGGCCGTGGCCATCGGCATCCTGCTCGGCCACTTCTATCCGCAGCTCGGCGCGGACATGAAGCCGCTGGGCGACGCGTTCATCAAGCTCGTCAAGATGATCATCGCCCCGGTGATCTTCCTCACCGTCGTCTCCGGCATCGCGGGCATGACGAACCTCGAGAAGGTCGGCCGGGTCGGCGGCAAGGCGCTGCTCTACTTCCTCACCTTCTCGACGCTGGCCCTCATCGTCGGCCTCATCGTCGCGAACGTGCTCCAGCCGGGCAACGGCCTGCACATCGATCCCAAGTCCCTCGATCCGAAGGCGATCGCGACCTACGCCGGCAAGGCGAAGGAGCAGAGCATCGTCGAGTTCCTGATGAACATCATCCCCTCGACGGCGGTCGGTGCCTTCGCGGGCGGCGAGATCCTTCAGGTCCTGTTCTTCTCGATCCTGTTCGGCTTCGGGCTGGCCTTCCTGGGCGAGCGCGGCAAGCCGGTGCTCGACATCATCAAGGTGCTGTCGGAAGCCATCTTCGGCGTCGTCAACATCATCATGAAAGTCGCCCCCATCGGCGCCTTCGGCGCGATGGCCTTCACCATCGGCAAGTACGGCATCGCCTCCCTTGCCAACCTCGCCTACCTCGTCGGCGCCTTCTACCTGACCTCCGCGATCTTCGTGTTCCTCGTGCTCGGCGCGGTCGCCCGGTACAATGGCTTCTCGATCGTCCGCCTCATCCGCTACATCAAGGAAGAGCTGCTCCTCGTTCTCGGCACCTCGTCGTCCGAGTCGGCGCTGCCCTCCCTGCTGGAGAAGATGGAGCGCGCGGGTTGCTCGAAGCCCGTCGTCGGCCTCGTCGTTCCCACCGGCTACTCGTTCAACCTCGACGGCACCAACATCTACATGACGATGGCGGCTCTGTTCATTGCCCAGGCGACGGACACCCCGCTCTCGCTCGGCGAGCAGGCTCTGCTGCTCCTCGTGGCGATGCTCTCCTCGAAGGGCGCTGCGGGCGTCACGGGTTCGGGCTTCATCACGCTGGCGGCGACGCTCGCGGTGGTGCCCTCGGTGCCGGTGGTCGGCATGGCGCTCATCCTCGGCATCGACCGGTTCATGTCCGAGTGCCGCGCCCTCACCAACTTCATCGGCAACGCGGTCGCCTGCATCGTCGTCGCCCGCTGGGAGGGTGAGGTCGACGAGGCCAAGCTCGCCGCCGCTCTGGGTGGCAAGCCGGTCGCCCCGGCCACGGCGCCGGTCCTGCACGCCGCCGAGTAAGCGACACCTCCCACACCGAAACCTGAGAGTTGGATCCGCCCCGGCCCCCGCCGGGGCGGATTCGTTTGTGGGCTGGCCACCGCCGTCGCTTGGGAGAATGCTTGAAGATGTAATGTTATTACATTATGATCTTGGCCGACCCCACTGCTTGTCGCCGGTTGCCCATGATCGCCCGTGATACCCGCCTGCCCGTCACCGTGCTGTCCGGCTTTCTCGGAGCCGGGAAGACGACGCTCCTCAACCATGTCCTGAACAATCGTGACGGTCGCCGCGTCGCGGTGATCGTCAACGACATGAGCGAGGTGAACATCGACGCCGACCTCGTGCGCGACGGTGGCGCGGGCCTCTCGCGGACGGATGAGCGCCTCGTGGAAATGACGAACGGCTGCATCTGCTGCACCCTGCGTGACGACCTCCTGGCGGAGGTCCGCCGCCTCTCGGAGGAGGGCCGGTTCGATTACCTCCTGATCGAGGGCACCGGCATCGCCGAGCCGCTGCCCGTCGCCTCGACCTTTTCATTCCGCGACGAGGAAGGACGCTGCCTCGCGGATGTCGCCCGGCTCGATACGATGGTCACGGTCGTCGATGCCGTGAATCTCCTGAAGGATTACGGCTCCAACGACTTCCTCCACCAGCGCGGTGAGACCGCGGGCGACGAGGACACGCGGACCCTGGTCGATCTGCTGGTCGAGCAGATCGAGTTCGCGGACGTGGTGGTGATCAACAAGGCGCGGGACGTCCCGGCGGACCGGCTGGCCCTGGTGCGCTCGGTGGTGCGGGGCCTCAACGGCGATGCGCGGATCGTCGAAACGGATCACGGCCGGGCCGACCTCGCCGACATCCTCGATACGGGGTTGTTCGATGAGGAGAAGGCGCAGCGTCATCCGCTGTGGTTCAAGGAACTCTACGGCGCGGCCGAGCACGTGCCGGAGACGGAGGAATACGGCATCGCCTCCTTCGTCTACCGGGCCCGGCGGCCCTTCGATCCGGGGCGCTTCAAGGCGTTCATCGACGCGACCTGGCCGGGCCTGATCCGGGCCAAGGGGCATTTCTGGCTGGCGACGCGCCCGAACTGGGTCGGTGAGTTCTCGCTGGCCGGAGCGGTGGCGCGGGTTTCGGCCATGGGCTTCTGGTGGTCGGCAGTGCCACGCCAGCGCTGGCCGGAGGAGGCCGAGTTCCGCGAGCGGCTTCACACCGTCTGGAGCGAGGTCTGGGGCGACCGCCGCCAGGAACTCGTCTTCATCGGAACGGGCATGGACGAGGCGGCGATCCGCTCCGCTCTGGATGCCTGCCTCGTGGAGACGGGCGCCGATCGCGCGCCGTTCGATCCGGCGCCCTATAAGGGTCTGCCGGATCCCTTCCCCGTCTGGCAGAGGGCCGCCTGAGGCATCTCAGGCGGCGCGGCGCAGGCGCGCTCAGACAGCGAACTGCGCCGTCGTTTCCAGCATCCGCTGCACCACCGCTTCGCGGCGAGCCTGAGCGAGGACGAGCCGCGCCGCCTTGCGCGCATTCGCGGCCCGCTGTGTGGCGCCGGGGCAGCCGTCGTGCAGGGCGCGTACGGCGAGTCTACGGAACCAATTCGCGTTGGCGCGGGCGATCGCACGACGTTCGGCAAAGCCGTTCGTCACGGCCGGCACTGCCTCTGCGAGGCTCGACATGATGGTGACTCCCCATGCGCATCCCGTGCGGGCTTCGCCTGCTGCCGTCCGAATCACGGAATTACGCTATACAGAACATCTACCGCATGAACTGATGAAATGAAAGTCGCAAAATTGAGCTCAGTAATCAGCATCTTTGAATTCGAATGTGCGGCGGCGCGGCCCATCCCGTTCGATCTTCTTGCTTTATGAAGATGGTAAACAGCCAATCTTAGAATGGGGCCCAAAACCATCGTATTGCAGCGCACCTTCCAAGGCTTCTTGCCGCGTGCCTGCGGCCAGACATTTGCGTAACGCCGCGCTCGTTTCTCGTTATGCGCTGCAGCAACGTAAGTTGAGCTCGCCGAGTTGCCCTCCTGCGAGCCTGCGTTGAAGCGATCAAAGGGCTCCTATAGCCTCGCTTGTCTCAGTTGAGGAGGAGAACGCCATGCACGTGACCATCGACCAGGCCCTCACGGCCATCCGAGCCGCCGAGGCGAAGGCGAAGGAGCTCGGCACGCAGATGTGCATCGCGGTGGTGGATTCCGGCGGTAATCTGAAGGCGTTCCACCGCATGGACGATGCCTGGGTCGGCTCCATCGACATCTCGCAGAAGAAGGCCAAGACCTCGGTGTTCTTCGGCATGATGACCGGGCAGATCGGCCAGCTCTCGCAGCCCGGCGGCCCGCTCTACGGTATCGAGCATTCGAATGACGGACTGATCACCTTCCCCGGCGGCATCCCGATCGTGGACGAAGAGGGCGTCATGTCGGGGGCGATCGGCGTGTCCGGCTCCACCGTCGAGAACGACCACACGGTGGCCGAGGCGGGTGCCCGCGCCATCGGCCGGACGGAATTGCCCGCCCATCCTTGGCGCACCTGATCCGTCCACCGGATCGGCCCATCTCCGGCGACGGGGATGGGCTGATCCCGCTCGCGGGCTGTCAGCGCGAGGGCCTGATGCGGGGCAGGAAGGCCGCGAGCAGGCCGATGACGGGCAGGAAGGCGCAGAGGCGGTAGACGAAGCCGATGCTCGTATGGTCCGCGACCTCACCGAGCACCGCCGCCCCGAGCCCGCCCATCCCGAACGAGAAGCCGAAGAACAGTCCGCTCACCAGCCCGACCCGGCCGGGGAGCAGTTCCTGCGCGTAGACGAGGATCGCGGGCATGGCCGAGGCCAGGATCATGCCGATCGGAATGGTGAGCGCCACCGTCACCGGCAGGCTGGCATAGGGCAAAGCGAGGGTGAACGGCAGCACGCCCAGGATCGAGCCCCAGATCACCGCCTTGCGGCCGATCCGGTCGCCCACCGGGCCGCCGACCAGGGTGCCGGTCGCCACGGAGCCGAGAAACACGAACAGGCAGAGCTGCGAGGTCTGCACCGACACGTGGAAGCGGTCGATCAGATAGAATGTGTAGTACGAGCTGAAGCTCGCCATGTAGAAGAACTTCGAGAAGATCAGCACGATCAGGATGCCGATCGTGGCGGCGATCCGCCGATGGCTGAGCCCCTGCCGGGCGACCACCGCCTTCGCGATCCGCTTCGCCGCTGCCAGGCGCGCCCGGTACCACGTGCCGACCCAGGCCAGGACGCCGATCCCCGCGAGGGCGGCGAGCGAAAACCAGATCACGCTGTGCTGGCCGTTCGGCACCACGATGAACGCCGCGAGCAGGGGACCGAGGGCCTGGCCGGTATTGCCGCCCACTTGGAACACCGATTGCGCCAGCCCGTAGCGCCCGCCCGAGGCCGCCCGCGCCATGCGCGAGGATTCCGGGTGGAAGACCGACGACCCCATGCCCACCAGGCCCGCCGCGACGAGCAGCGCGCCGTAGGACCACGCATTCGCGAGCAGCACGATGCCCAGGAGCGAGCAGGTCATGCCGACCGTCAGGGAGAACGGGCTCGGGCGCTTGTCGGTGTAGAACCCGACCACCGGCTGCAGCAGCGACGAGGTCAGCTGGAAGGTGAGGGTGATGAGGCCGATCTGGCCGAAATCCAGGCCGAAGCTGCTTTTCAGCAGCGGGTACATCGCCGGTACCAGGGACTGGATCAGGTCGTTGAGCAGGTGCGACAGGCTGAGCGCCGCGAGGATGCCGTAGGTCGTCGCCTCGGCGCGAGCCTGCGGCGGCGGGACCACTGGCGAGGCCCCGTCGATCGCCACCACCGGCGCGGCGGCCGCCAGCGCATCCTCGACCCTGTGCGCGCTCATCTCGCGTGCGTCCTTCTTCGCGTCCTCGCCCCGCCCTGGGGCGCTTTATGCGCCGAAGCCGGGACGGGTGGTACGCGACCCCGCGCAAGGCCGCCTTGCTTCGGGCAAGGGCGGGATTGCCGCATCGCACACAGCCAATGGTGCGGCGCAGTTCAAATTTTTCCGAACGCCCCGAAAATATTTTGCCGCTCTACAATCGCTCATCTGCTCGATTGGCATATTGTATCGAATATTTACTCGATTAGAACCTTGGCCCTCAGCATTCAGAACGCAGAGGAGCCTGCCTTACATGGCTATGCCAGCCGCAGATCCCACGCCGGGACCCGTCGTCCTTACAGGAGCCGGAGTGCGCGCTCCCGCCCTCGGCCGTTGGGGGCAGCTGGTCCTCGGCGTATTGTGCATGTCGATGATCGCGAACATGCAGTACGGCTGGACGCTCTTCGTCAATCCGATCAACGACAAGTTCCAGTGGGGCAAACCCGCGATCCAGGTCGCCTTCACGATCTTCGTCCTGACCGAGACGTGGCTGGTGCCGATCGAGGGCTGGTTCGTGGACCGCTACGGTCCGAAGGTGGTCACGCTGTTCGGCGGCGCCCTGTGCGCCCTCGGCTGGACCATGAACGCCTATGCCGACTCGCTGCCCATGCTCTACGCGGCGGCGGCGGTGGGTGGCATCGGTGCGGGCGCTGTCTACGGCACCTGCGTCGGCAACGCCCTCAAGTGGTTCCCGGACCGGCGCGGCCTCGCGGCCGGGCTCACGGCGGCGGGCTTCGGTGCGGGCTCGGCCCTGACCGTCGTGCCGATCGCGGCCATGATCCGGGACAGCGGCTACGAGCACACCTTCCTCGTCTTCGGCATCGGCCAGGGCATCATCGTGATGCTGGCCTCGCTGCTGCTGATGGCCCCCGATGCGGGCTACAAGGACCGGATGCTCGCCGGGCGCCCGACCGCGAACGTCGTGACCCGCCGCCAGTACGCCCCGTCGGAGATGGTGCGCACGCCGGTCTTCTGGCTGATGTATCTGATGTTCGTGCTGATGGCCGCTGGCGGCCTGATGGCGACCGCCTCGCTCGCGCCGATCGCCAAGGACTTCCACGTCGACGGCGTGCCGGTCTCGATCCTCGGCCTGACACTGCCTGCGCTCACCTTCGCGCTCACCATCGACCGGGTGTTGAACGGCGTCACGCGGCCCTTCTTCGGCTGGGTCTCGGACCGGATCGGACGCGAGAACACCATGGTGCTGGCCTTCGCCATCGAGGGTTTCGGCATCCTGGCGCTGGGTCTGTTCGCGCACAGCCCCTTCGCCTTCGTGCTGCTCACCGGGCTCGTGTTCTTCGCCTGGGGCGAGATCTACTCGCTGTTCCCCTCGACCTGCGCGGACACCTACGGCGACAAGCAGGCCACGGCCAATGCGGGCCTGCTCTACACCGCCAAGGGCACGGCCTCCCTGCTCCTGCCCGCCTTCCTGGCGATCCAGACGCAGACCGGGAGCTGGCAGATGGTGTTCTACGTCGCCTCGGGCATGGCGTTCCTCGCCGCCTTCCTGGCACTGTTCGTGCTGAAGCCGATGCGCGCGAAGTTCGTGGCCGCCAGCCACTGACGGGCGCGAGCCTCCCGGGCGCCGTTTCCGCTGACAAGCGAGGCGGCGCCGGGACCCTGTCACCAGGCGCATTCCGGCGACGAACCGGCATCCCCTTCGTCGGAATGCGCTCTAGCTGAGCCAAAGCCGCCTCCGGGCGGCCCGTGATCCGAACCCCGTGCAGAAGACGGCAATCCCATGAGCATCGCGATCGTCGGCGCAGGCGCCATCGGCGGCTATCTCGGCGTGAAGCTGGCCGAGGCCGGCGAGGACGTCACCTTCATCGCCCGGTCCAACGCGGAGGCCATCGCCCGCGACGGCCTCAAGCTGATCGAGGAGGACGGGACGGAGGTCCACGCCCGCAACGTGAAGGCGACGCGCTCCATGCAGGAGGCCGGCCCGCACGACCTCGTGCTGCTCACGGTGAAGGCGCATCAGGTCGGCCCCATCGCCGCCGACCTGCACCACTTGATCGGCCCCGAGACCAGCGTCGTGACGATGCAGAACGGGATCCCGTGGTGGTACTTCACCGGGGGCCATGGCGGGCAATACGAGGGTACGCAGATCGAGACCGCCGATCCGGGTGGTCTCATCGCCCAGCATCTCGACCCGCGCCGGGTCGTCGGCTCGGTGGTCTATCCGGCGGCCGTCCTCACCGATCCGGGAACGGTGAAGGTGATCGAGGGCAACCGCTTCGGTCTCGGCGAACTCGATGGCTCGAAGTCCGAGCGCGTGCTCGACATCTCGCAGCGTCTGACCAAGGCGGGCTTCAAGGCGCCGGTCACCTCCGACATCCGGGCCGAGATCTGGCTGAAGCTTTGGGGCAATCTCAGCTTCAACCCGATCTCCGCGCTCACCCACGCCACCCTGGAAGACATCTGCCGCTTCCCCGACACGCGGGCACTCGCCACCGAGATGATGAAGGAAGCCGAGCAGATCGCGAACACGCTCGGCATCACCTTCCGGGTCGGGATCGACCGGCGCATCGCGGGAGCCGAGAAGGTCGGCGCGCACAAGACCTCGATGCTGCAGGACGTTGAGGCCGGGCGCCCGATCGAACTCGAGGCCCTGGTCGGCTCGGTAATCGAACTCGGACGCCTCGTCGGGGTGGCGACGCCCCATATCGACAGCGTCTACGCGTTGATGCGGCTCCTGGCGCAAAGCCTGGAGCGGGCGAATGGTCGCTTGGCCATCGCCTCCGCCTGACGCATTTCCCACACGACACGACATCCGAGGAGGCCGACGTGGCCGCATCCGCAACCACCCTTCGTGATCTCATCGCTACGGGCGCGGACGAGGCGCCTGCCCTGTCGAGCCCCGGCGGCGTGCCGCTGACCTTCGCGGGTCTCCGCGCGCTCGCCGACCGCACCGTGGCCGATCTCAACGCCCGCGGCATCGGCCGTGGCGAGCGGGTCGCCATCGTGCTGCCGAACGGGCCCGAAATGGCCGCCGCCTTCATCGCGGTCGCGGCGGGTACCACCTCGGCGCCGCTGAATCCGGCCTACAAGGCCGATGAGTTCGAGTTCTATCTCACCGATCTCCGGGCGAAGCTGCTGGTCGTGGCGGAGGGCAGCGAATCCCCCGCCGTCGCCGTCGCCGAGAAGCTCGGGATGGCGGTGGCCCGCCTGAAGCCGACACCGGATCAGGGCGCGGGCAGCTTCACCCTGTCCTTCGCCGGAGAGGCGAGCGCCCCCGCCTCCGAGGGCGGACTCGCGCAGGAGGGCGACGTCGCCCTGGTGCTGCACACCTCCGGCACCACCTCTCGTCCGAAGATCGTGCCGCTCAGCCAGGGCAATGTCTGCGCCTCGGCCCGCCACATCCGCACGAGCCTCGCCTTCACGCATGAGGATCGCGGCCTGAACATCATGCCGCTGTTCCACATCCATGGGCTGATCGCGGGCATTCTGGCGCCGCTCTCGGCAGGGGGGCAGGTCTCCTGCACGCCGGGCTTCAACGCCCTCAAGTTCTTCGCGTGGATGGAGGAGGTGAAGCCCACGTGGTATACGGGCGTGCCGACCATGCACCAGGCGATCCTCGGCCGCGCGGCGCGCAACCGCGAGATCATCGCCGGCAGTCCGCTGCGCTTCATCCGCTCCTCGTCGGCCTCCCTGCCGCCGCAGGTGCTGCGCGAACTGGAAGAGACCTTCGGCGCGCCCGTCATCGAGGCCTACGGCATGACCGAGGCCGCCCACCAGATGGCCTGCAACCCGCTGCCCCCGAAGACGAACCGCCCCGGCTCGGTCGGCCTCGCGGCGGGACCCGAGATCGCGGTGGTCGGCTCCGACGGCGAGCCCCTGCCGACCGGCGAGACCGGCGAGATCGTCATCCGTGGCCCCAACGTGATGAAGGGCTACGAGAACAACGAGAAGGCCAATGCCGAGGCTTTCACCCGCCAGGGTTGGTTCCGCACCGGAGACCAGGGCACCCTGTCGGAGGACGGCTACCTCACCATCACCGGCCGCCTGAAGGAAATCATCAACCGCGGCGGCGAGAAGATCAGCCCGCGCGAGGTGGATGAGATCCTGCTCGACCACCCGGCCGTGCTGCAATGCGTGACCTTCGCCCTGCCGCACGACAAACTCGGCGAGGAGGTGGCCGCCGCCATCGTGCTGCGCGAGGGCCTCGCGGCCGAGGAGAAGGAGATCCGCGGCTTCGCCTCGGAGCGGCTCGCGGCGTTCAAGGTCCCGGCCCGCATCCTCATCCTGGATGAGATCCCGCGCGGCGCCACCGGCAAGCTCCAGCGCATCGGCCTCGCCCAGAAGCTCGGGCTGGCCTGATCACAAGTCGTTGACGGCCCGGCCAATCTCTCCTTCGAGATGACCGGGCCGTAACAAACAATTATCAGTTGCGCACGATTCATCGGCAGATTGCAACGGGCCCTTGTCGGCCCCAGGCATCGTGAGACCTTCGAACGTGGACCGCGCGATTCTCGATTCCGCCTGCGCGGTAGCCAGGGCTATCGGGGAGGGGAAGGCCAGCTTTGTCTTGCTCGACGGGCCCGGGGGGCTGCGCGTCGCTGGCGGGAGCCAGATCGAGGACGCCCGCGCCGGGCTCCTGACCACGTCGGATGCCTTCGCCGCGCAGATCGACCGCGCCTCGGACACCCTGCTGCTGCGCGGCCTGCCGGGTGAGCCCGGCTTCTGCGCCTGCGTCTCCCTTCGCGCGGCGGATAGCGGCTGGCGCGGCCTTCTCTGCGTTCTCGGCGGCGAGGACCAGCCGGAGCCCGGTGCGGAGGTCTGGGGCCGCCTCGCCGATGCCGCTCGCCTCGCGACGGTCGCCCTGCGTGTTGACGAGGCCGAAGACAAGCTCGCGGCCAGCGAAACCCGCAACGCCCACGCCCAGGCGGCCCGCCGCATCGCGGAGCAGACCGCTTCGTTCGGGTACTGGCGCCTCGACGTCGCGTCGCGAGCCCTGTCGTGGTCGGCGGGCATCGCGACGATCTTCGGCCGCAACGCGGTCCTCGACTTGGTGCCGCTCGAAACCCATTGCGGCTTCTACCATCCGGAGGATCGCGACGAGGTCCGCCGCCGGATCGAGCGCGCCGTCAATGGGCGCGGGGTCCTGGCCCGCGGCGGCTATGAACACCGCTCGCGCATCGTCCGCCCCAACGGGGAAATCCGCTACGTCAGCGTGCGTGGCATCGACGAGCGCGATCCGGCGGGACGGCTCGTCGCGATTCACGGCATCTGCCTCGACGTCACCGAGCAGACCCGCTTGGCCGAGGCGGTGGCTGCGGCGGACGCAGCCCTGCGCGCCATCCTGGACCAGGGGGGCGCGGTTGCCGGTCCGGTGGATACGCGCCCGAGCGAGAGCCGCTACCGGCTCATCGCCGAGCACGCGAGCGACATCATCGTCTTCAGCGACCTCGACACGACGCGCCGCTACGTCTCACACGCGGTGACGCCGATCCTCGGTTACGATCCGGCGGAACTGGTCGGCACCGCCCCGCGCGACTTCATCCATGCCGACGACATGCCCGCCTTCTCGCGGTCCCTCGACGCGCTGCTGAGCGGACGCGAGGACAGCGCGCTCACCGTCCTGCGCTACAGACATCGGGACGGGCATTGGGTCTGGCTCGAACTGGCCTTCTCCCTGGTCCATGACGGCGGCGGGGTCCCGAACGGCTTCGTCTCGGTCTTGCGCGACGTCTCCGCGCGGGTGGCGGCGGAGGAGGTGGCCCGATCCGGGCAGGCGCAGACCTGGGCCGAGGCCGAGGAGCGCCTGAGGGCGATGCAGGCGCGGTCCGATTTCACGTCGGCGGCGAGCGCGGCGATCCTTGCCCAGCTGGCCGAGGGGGTGATCGTCACCGATGCGGCCGGGCGGATCACTCTGGTCAACGTCGCGGCGGCGGCGATCCACGGGGTCTCGCGGCTCGATGTCGAGCCCGACGCCTACAGCGATACCTATCACCTGTTCACCGAGGAGGGGGAGCCTTACCCGCCTCACGACCTGCCGCTCGCGCGTGCGGTCAGGGGCGAGACGGTGCGCGAGGCACGCTGGCGCATCCGGCGGCCGGATGGGGCCGAAGTGATCGCCGTCGGCAATGCACAGCCGCTGCGTGGCCAGGATGGCGGCCAGATCGGTGCGGTCCTGACCGTGCGCGACGACACCGCTCGCATCGCCGCCGAGGAGGGCCTGCGCACGCTCAACGGCACCCTCGCCCAAAGGGTCGCGGAGCGGACCCGCGAGGCCGAGGCGGCGCGTGAACTCGCCGAGGCCGGAAGCCGCGCTAAGTCGGAATTCCTGGCCTCCATGAGCCACGAGATCCGCACGCCGCTCAACGGCATCATCGGCTATGCCGACCTGCTGCTGGAGGATAACGGCGTCACCGGGCGCATCCGCCAATACGGCGAGCGGATCCGCTCGGCGGGCGCAGCCCTGCTCACCGTCGTCAACGATGTGCTCGACGTGTCGAAGATCGAGGCCGGGCAGGTTCAGATCGCGTCGCGTCCCTTCGCCCTCTCCCTCCTCATCGACAACACCCTGTCGATCGTGCGCGGCTTCGCACAGACAAAGGGGCTCGCCCTGGCCGTAACTGCCGATCCCGCCATTCCGGCATGGGTCCGGGGCGACGAGGACCGGCTGCGGCAGGTGCTGCTCAACCTTCTCAACAACGCCATCAAGTTCACGCCCTCCGGCCGGGTCGACCTCGCCATCTCGCTCTCGGGCACGCGAAACGACACCGTCGATCTCGACTTCCGCGTGAGCGACACCGGCATCGGCATTCCCGCCGACAAGCAGGACCGGCTGTTCCGCCGCTTCAGCCAGGTCGACGGCTCCTATCGCCGCGCCCACGACGGCACCGGTCTCGGCCTGTCCATCTGCAAGAGCCTCGTGGAACTGATGGGCGGCGCGATCCGCGTCGAGAGCGCCGAGGGTAAGGGCGCCTCGTTCTCGTTCACCATTTGCCTGCCGCGCGCGGAGGCGCCGGCCCAGACCCAAAGCGCCGTGGAGAACCGGGTGCGCATCTCGCGCCGCCTGTTGCTGGCCGAGGACGTGCCCCTGAACCAAGATCTCGCCCGCGCGATCCTCGAATCCGAGGGGCATGTGGTCGACGTGGTGGCGGACGGCGCGGCGGCGGTTCGGGCGGTGGAGACGAACGCCTACGACGTGGTGCTGATGGACGTGCAGATGCCGGTGATGGACGGTGTCAGCGCGACCCGTGCGATCCGCGCCCTCGACGGCGCCAAGGCCGGTATCCCGATCATCGCGTTGACCGCCAACGTGTTGCCGCAGCAGGTCGCGGAGTTCCGCGCGGCCGGGATGGGCGGCCATGTGGGGAAACCCTTCGCTCGTGTCGAACTCCTCGATGCGATCGAGCGCTGCATCTCGGCCGGATCGGCTGCTCCTTCCTTCCGGCCCATCCCGGAATCCGCCGCCCTCGATGCCATCGCGAGCACCGTCGGGCAGGAGCGCGTGCAGAGCCTGCTCCAGGCCCTCGCCGCCGAACTCGACGCCCGATTCGGCCGGGAATCCGGGCCTTGGCTCCGCGAGAGCCTTGCCCAGGATGCGCATGCGATGATCGCCGCCTCCGCCATGCTCGGCTTCGGGGATCTGGCTGGCTTGTGCCGGGAGGTCGAGGCGGCCTGCCGCGACGGGCTCGACTACGAGACGGCCCTGACCGACCTCAGGCGCTACAGCGCGGCAGTCGTCACCGAGATCGGCCTCATGCGCGCGGCGTGACGCGGGGACTCGCTTTGGGCCGCACCGATGGGTAGTGCGGAACGGGGCTGAAGGGAGGAGCAGGTGGGACGCGGCACCGACGGCGAGGGTGGGCAGCATCCCCCGGCCACGGCCAAGCAGCGGATCCACGGCTCGGTGGCGCGCACGCTCGGCATCGCGATCCTCGCGGGGCGCCACGCGCCGGGGGAAGTGCTGCCGGGCGAGATCGAGTTCTCCGAGCAGCTCGGCATCTCGCGCACCGCCTATCGCGAGGCCATGCGCATCCTGAGCGCCAAGGGGCTCGTGGAGAGTAAGCCCAAGACGGGCACGCGGGTCAGCGACCGCAGCCGGTGGAACCTTCTCGACCCCGACATCCTGGCCTGGACCTTCGAATCCGAGCCGAGCGAAGCCTTCATCCGCGACCTGTTCGAACTGCGCCAGATCGTGGAGCCCGCCGCCGCCGCGCTCGCCGCCGAGCGCCGCTCCGAGACCGACCTCGCGCGGATGGAGCAGGCGCTCGACGCCATGGCCCGACACGGCCTCGCCACGCCCGAGGGCCGCGCGGCCGATAGAGCCTTCCACCACGCCGTGCTGGAGGCGACGCGAAACGCGCCGCTCCTGTCCCTTTCGAGTTCCATCGCGGCGGCGATCAGCTGGACGACACTCTACAAGCAGCGCTTGCGGGCCCTGCCGCGCAATCCCGTGCCGGACCACCGCGTCCTCTACGAGGCGATCCGCGCCGGGGACCCGGCCCTGGCACGAGAGGCGATGTCCGAACTGATCCGCCTTGCCCTCGCCGACACCGAGATGTCGATGACGGCGTGAGCGGACGTAGCCCGGTGCCCCGGACCCATTCCGTCTTTGCGAGCAGAGCGAAGCAATCCAGGGCTGAGGGCCGCTTCCGAATGAGGCGTGTCCCTGGATTGCTTCGCTGACGCTCGCAAAGACGACGGAGAGGGAAGCGTCCCTCAGTGGTTGTCGCGCGGCAGGCCCTTGGTCTGGGCGATGCGCTGGAACGCCTCCGCGCCCTCAAGGATGGCGCCGGTGTGCAACTGGCCGACCACGGCCCGCTGCATCGCCTGCCAGGGAGTCTGTGAGGCGGGATAGGCGTAGCCGCCCGCCGCTTCCAGCGCCCGGCGGCGCTCCGCGATCTCCTCGTCCGGGATCAGCATGTCGGCTGTGCCCCGGCCGAGGTCGATCCGAACTCGGTCGCCCGTGCGCAGCAGCGCGAGGCCGCCGCCCGCCGCCGCCTCGGGGGAGGCGTTGAGGATCGACGGTGACGCCGAGGTGCCCGATTGCCGCCCGTCGCCGAGGCAGGGCAGGGCGAAGACGCCCGCCCTGATGAGGTGCGCGGGCGGGCGCATGTTCACCACCTCAGCGGCGCCGGGATAGCCCACGGGCCCCGCGCCCCGCATCACGAGGAGCGTATCCGGCGTGATGTCCAGCGACGGGTCGTCAATGCGGTGGTGATAATCCTCCGGCCCGTCGAACACCACGACGCGGCCCTCGAAGGCCTCGGGGTCGTCCGGATTCGAGAGATAACGGGCGCGGAATTCCTCCCCGATCACGCTGGTCTTCATGATGGCCGCGTCGAACAGGTTGCCCTTCAGCACCAGGAAGCCCGCCGCCTTCTTGAGCGGCGTGTCGAAGGGGCGGATCACGTCCTCGTCCTCGATCGTCGCGCCGCGGCAATTCTCGCCGATGCTGCGGCCGTTGACGGTCAAGGCGTCCTCGCGGATCAGCCCCTTGTCCATCAATTGCGCCACCACCGCCGGAAGGCTGCCGGCGCGGTAGTAATCCTCTGCGAGGTAAGCGCCCGCCGGTTGGAGGTTCACGAGGAGCGGCACGTCGAGCCCGTGGGTCTGCCAGTCGGTCACATCGAGTTCGGCCCCGACATGCCGGGCGATGGCCGCGAGGTGGATCGGTGCGTTGGTCGAGCCGCCGATCGCCGAATTCACCACGATGGCGTTGAGGAAGGCGTCGCGGGTCAGGATGTCGGACGGTTTCAGATCCTCCGCGACCATCTCCACGATGCGCTTGCCGGTGCGGTAGGCGGCCTCCTGCCGGTCGCGGTAGGGGGCGGGGATGGCGGCGGTGCCGGGCAGCATCATGCCCAGCGCCTCGGCCAGGGTATTCATGGTCGTGGCCGTGCCCATCGTGTTGCAGAACCCGGTGGAGGGCGCCGACGAGGTCACGAGCTTGATGAAGCCGTCATGGTCGATCTCGCCCGCCGCGAGCATCTCGCGGGCGCGCCAGACGATGGTGCCCGAACCCGTGCGCTGGCCTTTGTACCAGCCGTTCAGCATCGGCCCGACCGAGAGGGCGATGGCCGGGATGTTCACCGTCGCTGCTGCCATGAGGCAGGCCGGGGTGGTCTTGTCGCAACCGGTGGTAAGCACCACGCCGTCGAGCGGGTAGCCGTGCAGCAATTCCACGAGGCCGAGATAGGCGAGGTTGCGATCGAGACCGGCGGTCGGGCGCTTGCCGGTTTCCTGGATCGGATGCACCGGGAATTCCAGCACGATGCCCCCCGCCTCGCGGATGCCCTCACGGATGCGCTCGGCCAGGACGAGGTGATGCCGGTTGCACGGCGACAGATCGGAGCCCGTCTGTGCGATGCCGATGATCGGCTTGCCGGAGCGCAGCTCTTCCAGGCTGAGGCCGAAATTCAGGTACCGCTCCAGATAGAGCGCCGTCATGTCGATATTGTCGGGATTGTCGAACCACGCCCGGGAGCGGAGCGTGCGGGGGGCGTCGGTCATCGGGCGGTCCGATCCGGGCTTGAGGGTGACGGGAAGCGGTAGGTGATCACGTTGCGGAACGCGCCGCCGGGATCGAGCCGGGCCGAGCCGAAGGCAGGCTGGTTCGGCGTATCGGGGAACAGCTCGGGCTCCAGGGCGAAGGCGTCCGACTGGCGATAGGCGAGACCGGATTTCCCGACCGTCGTCGCGTCGAGCATGTTGCCCGTATAGAACTGGACCCCCGGCGCCGTGCTCGCCACTTCGAGCACGCGGCCCGAGGCGGGGTCCATGACGCGGGCGGCAAGACGCGGCTCGTCCGAGGGCGCGTCGCCGAGCACGTAATTGTGGTCGTAGCCGTGCCCGCGCAGCAATTGCACCGCGCGTCCATCGCGGATGCGGGCACCGATCCGCTCTTCGTCACGGAAATCGAACGGCGTGCCCGCGACCGGTGCGATCTCCCCCGTGGGGATCTGGGTCTCGTCCACCGGCGTGTAGCGATCCGCCGGGATCATGATCCGGTGGTCGAGGATCGAACGGCCGGAGCCTTCGCCCGCAAGGTTGAAGTAGCTGTGGTTCGTCAAGTTCACGAGGGTCGGCCGGTCAGTGGTCGCCCGATACTCGATCCGCAGGGTGTCCGCTGCCGAGAGCGTGTAGGTGACGGTGGCGGTCAGGGTGCCGGGAAAGCCTTCCTCGCCGTCCGGGCTCACGTAGCGGAGCGTGACGGAGGGCGTCGCGCCGCCCTCGACGGCCTCGATGCTCCAGAGCCGACGGTCGAACCCCTCCGTGCCGCCATGCAGCGTGTTCGGCCCATCGTTGCGGGCCAAGGTGTAGTCGCGCCCGTCGAGGGTGAAGCGACCGCCCCGAATGCGGTTGGCGTAGCGGCCGACGCTCGCGCCGAAATAGTTCGACTTGCCGAGATAGGAGGCGAGATCGGCATAGCCGAGCACGACATCGGCCGGACGCCCATCGTGGTCCGGTACGTCGAGGCTGCGCAATGCTGCGCCCCAGGCGATGATCCGCGCGGTGAGGGTGCCGTTGGTGAGGGTGACCTCCTCGACCACCCTCCCATCGGGCAGGGTGCCGAAGGGAGCGCGTGTCGCCTCGCCCGCCGCCGCTGCGGCCGGGAGGGCGCAGGCCCCGAGGATCGCCGCTGTCCAGTCCCGCATGCCGAGCCCCCATCCGGCGCCGTCATCGGCGACGGCCTACCCGGATCGGCTCGTTCTATACTCAGACAAATAGGCTGACAATCATCCGGCACCTGAAGCGGTGACTGACCAAGCCGAGCCATTCCCGTCGATGAATCCCCAGTCATCCTTGCTTCGCTGCGCTCGCAAAGACGGAGGCTCTCGCTTTGTGTTTTGATGCGCCTTCGTCCGATGAACCGGTATCCACTTCGTCGGAATGCGCTCAAGACGAAAGCCGTGGCCTGAACACGAAAAAGGGCACGGGGATGAACCCCGTGCCCCAGTTGCGACCGCCCCGAAGGATCGGGGCGGCGCTTGGATCTGTGATCTTAGTAGGTGCCGAACTTGTAGTTCACGCCGGCGCGGATGACGGCGAACTCGGTGTTGTTGCGCACACCGGCCGGGCCCTGAACCAGGGTCACGCCCGGCTGACCGACCTGAACCAGCTGGCCGAGGTTGTTGGTGGCGAACGCACCGGCGGTGCGGCGGTTCTGGTCGAGGTTCACGTACAGGCCTTCGACCTTCACCGTCACGGCGGAGGAGCGGAAGAAGTTCAGGAACGAGTCGGTCGGGAGAGCGTATTCGATACCGCCGCCGACAGCGTAGCCGGTCTGGAAGTCGTTCTGGCCGACGCCGGTGCCGAACTGACGGCCGCCGCCCGAGCCGTAGGCGAAACCGCCGGTGGCGTACACGAGGGTGCGGTCGAAGGCGTAGCCGAGGCGACCACGGACGGTGCCGAAGTAGTCGAGGCCCGACAGGCCGTTCGGGTTGAAGATGAGGGTGCCGGGGACGATGGCGCCGCCCGGAACGGTGGCGGCAGCGAAGCGGTTCCGCTGGCGGCCGAAGTCGGCGTACTGGGCGTCAGCTTCGATACCGACGACGACACCCGAGCCCGGGGTGAACTGGTAGTTGTAGCCGATCTGACCACCGCCGACGAAGCCTTCGTTGCCGGAGGTGTTCGAGAAGGCGAGGACGCCCGGCTGCAGCACGTTGCCGGTCGCGAAGATGCGGTTGGCCGGCGAGACGCCGATGATGGTCTGGGCCGAGTTGTTGGAGGCGTCGAAGCCGTAACCGGCGTTGAAACCGGCGTAGAAGCCCGTCCAGGTGAAGACCGGAACCGGGGTGAACACCGGCGGCGGAGCGCGGCGCGGCAGGTCGGCGGCGGAGGCGGCGGCGGTGAGCGCCGTGAACATCGCCAGCGAGGTAACGAGCTTCTTCATAACTGTGGATTCCCCAGAGGTCTGTCCCGATCGAGATGACTATTAGCGGAAGTCGCCTCCGAAGACTGTGTCGGCGGGGATACACCGGCGGCCGAACTGCGGCGAGATGGTGGCCGACGGGGAGGGGCCCAAGCCGGTTCCGGGGGCGAATTTCGTTTTTCCACAACGGGATGTCCGCGCTCGCAATCATGGCACGAAAAGGACTGGCCCCCGGTTCGCTGCCCCTTTCAAGGCACTTCGTCAGGGCTGCCGGGCGGGGCAGGGGGGCGGATTCTCACCTGCGTGAAGGGCCTGACGAGCACACGGCGGCCTCCGCCGTCATGGACATCGACGATCCAATGGATCCAGTCGGAATCACCCGATTCCATCAGGGCGAGGGCGACCCGGTCGGCATGGGCGCGCACCTGCGCCAGGGTCGGCAGGCGCCGCCCGCGCAGGTCGAAGGACGCCTCGCCGCCGGGGCCGACGCAGTGGAACCTGTAAAGCCGCGTTGGCACGGGCGATTTTCCCCACGATCCACAGAGGTCCACCGCGATTCCGGCGATCGCCCGCCGATGGCTTGAACCGAATCGGCCGACAGGCTTTGTTCGCTATATGTTCTAGCGGAGGTTGAGCGGGATGCGAGGACTGTCGAGCGAGTCGCCTGCGCCGGTCTGGACGCCTACCGAGGCGGAGACCATCGCGCTCGCCTATTACCGGGCTCATGCCCGCGATGGCTGGGCCGCCCTGGTCCATGCCATCGAGGATGCGTTGGCCGATCTGCACGTCGCCGACGCCGCGATTCGCGAGCGCGGGCGGCAGATCTCCTGCGGTTATGTCCGGGCCAAGCCGAAGGACTGAGCGGACCGCAAAAGAGCGTCGCAGCTTGCCGCATCTTTGGCCGGATGCCGCCCCTTATTTGGGCGAGGATCATCTTGCTGGGCGCAGTAACCGCGCGCACTCTGAAAGCAGATCGCCCGGCGCTGACCATGCGCCGATGGATCTTGGCCTGGGTGAAAGCCTGGCGCTGACCGATCTTTGCCTTCGGCGATCGACCGGGAGGTATGGGATGAACGAGAGCGTGCTGATCTCTCCGTCCGAACTCGAGGCGATGATGGCGTCGGGCGGCATCGTGCCCATCGATACGCGGGCCCCGGCCGCCTACGCGGCGGGGCACATCGCGGGGGCGGTCAACATCCACGACGTCTTCACCTACCTCGCCACCACGACGCCGGAGGGCGTGGTGGCGATGAAGGACAAGTTCGCCGAGACCTTCGGCGCGGCGGGCCTCGGCGGCGACGAGACCGCCGTGATCTACGAAGCCTCGATGGATACGGGCTTCGGCCAATCCTGCCGGGGTTGGACCCTGCTGACCTATCTCGGCTACCCGAAGGTCAAGATCCTGCATGGCGGGTTCTCGGCCTGGACAGCGGAGGGCAAGCCGGTGACGGACGAGGTGACCGCGCCGAGCCCCAAGACCTTCCCGGTCGATCCGGCGGCGGCGTCGCTCTTCGTGGATCTCGAGGACATGAAGATGGCCGTGGCGGATCCGGCCGTCGTGAAGCTCGATACCCGCGACGTGGACGAGTGGGTCGGCACGTCCTCATCGCCCTATGGCAAGGATTTCTGCCCCCGGAAGGGCCGCATCCCCGGCGCCCGCTGGATCGAGTGGTACCGGATGATGAAGCCGACGCCCGCCGGCAAGATGTTGAAGGCGAAAGAGGAAATCCTTGCCGAATGCGCCACGGTCGGCATCGATGCGGACACGCCCGTGGTGCTCTACTGCTTCAAGGGCGCGCGGGCCTCGAACACGCTGGTGGCCCTGAAGGAAGCGGGCATCAAGGACGTGAAGCTCTATTTCGGCTCGTGGAACGAGTGGTCCCGCGACCCCGGCCTGCCGATCGAGGAGGGCTTCCCGGGTACGAAGGCGCTGCCGCTGCCGATGGCGGCCGAATAGGCGCCCGCCTCATTCGCCCCGTTCGAACACGGTGAGTTGGCCGCCCGTGGCGGTGTAATCCGCGAGTGAGGCGTAGCCGCCGACCGCGCCCGATCCATCGGCGGGGTCGGTGAGGCCGGCGGCGAGGCCGATCCCGGCCCATCCGCCGACGCCCGAGAGCACCGCCACGTATTGCCGTCCGCCGAACATGTAGGTGGTGACGTTGCCGACGATCCCCGAGGGCGTCTTGAAGCGGTAGAGTTCGCGCCCGTCGCGCGCATCCACGGCCTTCAGGTAGCCTTCGAGCGTGCCGTAGAAGACCACGCCCCCCGCTGTCGCCAGCGCCCCGGACCAGACCGAGAAGGGCTCCGGTTTCGACCAGAGGATCCGGCCCTTCGCCGCGTCCCAGGCCAGGAAGGCGCCGGTATGGCTCTCGCCCTCCGGCGGATGGAGGGTCAGGGTCGCGCCGACATAGGGCTGGCCGGGCACGTAGTTCACGCGAAACGGCTCGTAATCCATGCACATGTGGTTGGTTGGCACGTAGAACAGGCCGGTCTGCGGCGAGTAGGCGGCGGGCTGCTGGTTCTTGGTGCCCAGCGCCCCGGGGCAGATGCCGGTCGTCGTCTCCTCCTCGCCCTTCTCCTCGGGGGCGAAGCGCGGGTCGAGCACCGGCCGCCCGTAGCCGGGCTTCCCGGCATCCTGCTCGATCCGGGACGCCCAGTTGACGGTCGGATCGAACTTCTCCGCAACGAGCAGCGCTCCCGTGGCCCGGTCGAGGGTGTAGCCGAAGCCGTTGCGGTCGAAATGCGTCAGCACCTTGCGACGCTCCCCGCCGATCGTCTGCTCGGTGAGGATCATCTCGTTGACGCCGTCGAAGTCCCACTGGTCGTGGGGCGTCATCTGGTAGACCCAGCGCGCCACCCCCGTGTCGGCGTCGCGGGCGATGATCGCCTCGGCCCAACTGTTGTCGCCGGGGCGCTGGGCCGGGTTCCAGGTCGAGGGGTTGCTCGTCCCGTAATAGACGAAGTTCAGGGCCGGATCGTAGGAGAACCAGCCCCAGGCGCAGCCGCCGCCGGTCATCCATTGGTCGCCCTCCCACGTCTTCAGGGAGGAATCCTTGCCGACCGGCCTGCCGAGCGAGGTGGTCTTCTCGGGATCGAACAGGATGTCGGAATCCGGCCCCACGGCATAGGCCCGCCAGCGCCGCTGGCCGGTCGCCTGATCGTAGGCGGTGACAGGACAGCGGGCGCCGTACTCGCCGCCGGAAAGGCCGACGATCAGTTCGTCCTTCACCGGTAGGACGGTGGCGGTGTTGGTCTCGCCCCGGCCGGGATCACCGTTCTTGACGGACCACAGCACCTTGCCCGTCGCCGGATCGAGGGCGACCAGCGTCGTATCCGCTTGCTGAAGGAACAGCCGACCGTTCGCGTAGGCGAGGCCGCGATGGACCGTGTCGCAGCACATCACCGCGATCACGCTCGGATCCTGGCGCGGGGTGTAGCGCCAGAGGATCTTGCCCTCATGGGCGAGGTCCAGGGCGTAGACGGTGTTCGGGAACGGCGTGTGCACATACATCACCGAGCCGACCACGATCGGCGCGCCCTCATGGCCGCGCAGCACCCCCGTCGAGAAGGTCCAGGCCACCTTGAGGCGGGATACGTTGCCCGCATCGATCTGAGCGAGCGGAGAGTAGCGGGTATTGGCCGCGTCGATCGTCTGGAGCACCGGCTCGTCGGCCCGCGCCACGGTCGCGAAGCCCAGGAACGCCAGGACGGCGAGGAGGCGCGGTAGGGACATGGGCACGGCTTCGGTTCGCGAGGCGGGGCGGGTTCCATGGCGCTGCCCTTCGGCGAAACCGTGACGGCGCAACCCTGTGCGGCCCGGCCGCCCGCCCCAGGTTCCCCTCTGCAAAGCCGACAAGGATACGAGATGCGCCCTTTCACCCTCGCCTGGGATGCGGACCGGCTCGCTTGGCTGCACGACCGCTTCGCCGCGTACCGGACGCCCCGCCTGCCCGAGGGCGCCGGCTGGCGCTATGGCTGCGACCCGGATTGTCTCGCGGGCCTCGTTGCGTATTGGCGCGACGGGTTCGATGTCGAGGCCGCCGCGGCCGAATTGAACCGCTTCCCGCACGCCATGGCGCGGATCGAGGATCTCGACATCCATGTCGTTCACGTCGTGGGTGAGGCGCGGGGCCGACGCCCGCTCCTCCTCACCCATGGCTGGCCGGGCTCGGTCTACGAGTTCTGGGACGTTATCGAGCCGCTGGCCTTCCCCTCGCGCCACGGGGGCCGGGCGGAGGACGCGTTCGACGTGGTGGTGCCTGCGCTGCCGGGCTTCGGCTTTTCCGGCAAGCCGACGGCGCCCCTCGGCCCGCGCACGACCGCGCGGCTGTTCGACACGCTGATGCGCGAGGAACTGGGCTATCCGCGCTATCACGCGCAGGGCGGTGATTGGGGCGCGGGCGTCACCGCGTGGCTCGCCCTCGACCATGCCGCGAGCGTGAAGGCGATCCACCTCAACTACCTGCTGGTCCAGCCCGATGCGGAGGCCGGAACCGAGACGGAAAAGGCTTGGCGCAAGGCCGCCTTGGACGCTCAAGGCCGCCTCGGCGCCTATGCGGATTTGCAGGGCACGAAGCCGCTCTCGCTGAATTACGCCATGGCCGACGAGCCGGTGGCGCAGCTCGCATGGCTGGTGGAGCGCTTCCACGATTGGGCCGACCTGCGCGAGCGGTCCTTCGA
Source organism: Methylobacterium sp. NFXW15 (assembly GCF_049887755.1). Classification (NCBI taxonomy): domain Bacteria; kingdom Pseudomonadati; phylum Pseudomonadota; class Alphaproteobacteria; order Hyphomicrobiales; family Methylobacteriaceae; genus Methylobacterium; species Methylobacterium sp. NFXW15. Next base: position 317,405 of record NZ_JAGEKG010000003.1, read on the forward strand.
GGATGTGTTCTCGAAGGACCGGCTCCTCACCAATGCCCTGTTCTACCTAGCGACCGATGCCTTCGGGACGGCCACTTGGTATTATGCCGGGGCACGGGAGGAGGGCGCGCGGCGGATGCCCTCCGGCACCTGCATCACGGTGCCGACCGCCTTCGCCGCCTATCCCGACCCTCGCACCGTCGCGCCGCCGCGCGAGTGGGTGGAACGTGGCTATGCCGTGACCCGCTGGCGGGACATGCCGCGCGGCGGGCATTTCGCGGCGATGGAGGTCCCCGACCTGTTCGTCACGGACCTCCGGGAGTGGGCGCGGGGTTGAGTGGCTTGAACCGTCTTTGCGAGCGGAGCGAAGCCATCCAGGGACCGCGACATCCTGAGATGGCCCGCCGCCCATGGGTTGCTTCGCTGGCGCTCGCAAGGACGGCGGTGGGCAAAGTCAGGCGTCGAGCAGCCCGGCGAGCTTCATCGCCACGCCCTGCGAGCCCTGGACCTTCAGGCGCCCGGTGGAGAAGGCCATCATCGGGCTCAACTTGCCGTTGATCAGCTTCAGCAGGTTGTCGGAGCTGAGCTTCATCACCGTATCGGCCTCGGCCCCCTCGGCGGTGGACACGGCGACGCTGCTGCCGGTCGCATCCACGAGGATGCTGCCGCCATCGGTCAGGTCGAACCGCACCTTGTAGCCGAGGGTGCTCAGCGCGTCAGAGCGCTCCTCGATCGCCTCGACCAGGGTTCCGACATCCGCCATTCGTGTCACTCCTTACCGTATCAACACACCGTCATTGCGAGCGTGAGCGAAGCAATCCAGGGGCGGCGCCACGGTCGGCGATGTCCCGTTGCCCTGGTTTGCTTCGCTTCGCTCGCAATGACGGCAGCGTTCGTCAGAACATCGCCTCGTCGAGGGCCATCATCGCGCCCTTGCCCGCCTTCACGCCGGCCAGCAGGCCCGCCACCTGAGGCAGGATGCGTTCCATGTAGAACCGCGCCGTGGTGAGCTTCGCCTCGTAGAAGTCTCGCTCGTCGGTCCCGGCTCGGAGGGCGGTGTGGGCGACCTTGGCCGAGCGCAGCCACATGTAGCCGAGCGCCACCAGCCCGAAGAGACGCAGGTACTCGGTGGCGGCGGCGCCCGCCTCCTCCGGATCCTTCAACCCCTTCTGCGCGATGTGGGCCGTGGCGAGTTGCAGCGCGCCGAAGGCCTTCGACAGGGGCTGGGCGAGGGGCGCGAGATCGTCGTCCTCGATCGCCTCGTCCAGGGCGGCGAGCATCGGATGGAAGAAGCTGCGGAGGAACCGCCCGGCATGGGCCGGAAGCTTGCGCCCGACGAGGTCGAGGGCCTGCACGCCGTTGGTGCCCTCGTAGATCATCGAGATCCGGGCATCGCGGACATACTGCTCCATACCGTGGTCGCGGATGAAGCCGTGGCCGCCATAGACCTGCATGCCGATGCTCGCCGATTCGAAGCCGAGATCGGTGAACAGCGCCTTCACGATCGGCGTCATCAGCGCGGAGAAATCCTCCGCCCGGCGGCGCTCGGCCGGATCGGGATGGCGCTCCATCACGTCGAGGCTGCGGGCGACCCAGGCGCCGAGCGCCCGGCAGCCCTCGTTGTAGGCGCGGATCGTCATCAGCATCCGGCGCACGTCCGGGTGGACGATGATCGGGTCGGCGGCGAGATCGGGCCGCTTGGCGCCCACGAGGGACCGGCCCTGAAGCCGCTCCTTCGCGTAGGCGACGGCGCCCTGATAAGCGGCCTCGCCCGCGCCCAGCCCCTGGATGCCCACCGATAGGCGCTCGCTGTTCATCATCGTGAACATCGCGCGCATGCCCTTGTGCGGCTCGCCGACGAGCCAGCCCTTGGCATCATCGAAGGACATCTGGCAGGTGGCCGAGGCCTTGATGCCCATCTTGTGCTCGAGCGCCGAGCAGGTGACGCCGTTGCGCTCGTCCGGCGTGCCGTCCGCGCGCGGCAGGAACTTCGGCACGAGGAACAGGCTGATGCCCTTCACGCCCTTCGGCGCGTCGGGGAGCTTGGCCAGCACGAGGTGGATGATGTTCTCGGTGAGGTCGTGGTCGCCCGCCGAGATGAAGATCTTCGAGCCGGTGATCGCGTACGAGCCGTCGCCCTGCGGTACGGCCTTGGTCCGCAGGAGGCCGAGATCGGTGCCGCAATGGGGTTCGGTCAGGCACATCGTGCCCGACCATGTACCGTCCACGAGCTTCGGCAGGTAAGCCGACTTCAACTCCTCCGAAGCATGGCCTTGAATCGCCTGATAGGCACCGTGGCTCAGGCCCGGATAGAGTCCGAAGGACAGGTTGGTCGAGCAAATCATCTCCTCGACCAGCTTGTTGATACCTGCGGGCAGGCCCTGGCCGCCATAGGCGGGGTCGGAGCCCATGGCGGTCCAGCCGCCTTCCCGGAACGCCCTGTAGGCTTCGGGGAAGCCCTTCGGCGTGCGCACCACCCCGTTCTCCAGGCGGCAGCCTTCCTCGTCACCGGAGGCGTTCAGCGGCAACAGCCGCTCGGTGCAGAACTTGGCCGCTTCCTCAAGGATGGCGTCGGCGACGTCGGGGGTGAAGTCCTCCAGGCCCGGCAGGCCCTTCGTGTCGAAGTCGGCGTGCAGCTCTTGCAGCACGAAGCGCATGTCGCGCAGGGGAGCCTTGTAGGTCTGCATGGCCTTCAGTTCCTCACCGGCCGACCGGTTTCGATGACGCTCTCGAAGCGGTCGAGGGTCGCCTCGGTCCGCACGAGGCGCATGAAGCTGTCGCGTTCGAGTTCGAGGATCGCGTCCTCATCGAGGACATCCAGGGTGTCGGTCTCGCCCCCGGAGAGGACCGAGGCCAATTCCCCCGCCACGACGAGGTCGTGCTTGGTGGCGATGCCGCGCCGGGCGAAGCCCTCGGCCGCCATGCGCATGGCGAGCGCGCCCGCAGGGCCGGGCAGGGTCACGGTGACGGGCTTGGGTGCCTCGTAGCCCTCGACCAGGGACAGGGCCTTGGCCTTGGCGTCGGCGAGCAGCCGGTCGCGGTTCATGGTGATGCCGTCGCTCTCGCGCAGGAACAGGAGGTCGCGGGCCTCCTCCGCCGACTTGGCGACCGTGGCGGTCGAGACCGTCTCGAACACCTTGGCGGCGGCGGGCATCGGCCCCTTCGGCAGCTTGGGCGACGCTTGCCAGCGGGCCAGCATCTCCTTGCAGCCGCCCCAGGCGGGCACGAGGCCGACACCGGCTTCCACGAGACCGATATAGGTTTCGGCATGGGCCTGCACCGCATCCGAGTGGAGCAGGATCTCGCAGCCGCCGCCGAGCGCCATCCCGGCGGGGGCGCTGACCACGGGGAAGGGCGCGTATTTCAACTGGCCGTAGGTTTGCTGACCCACCGAGACCAGCTTCTCGATCTCGCCCCAGGCGGCGATATTCGCGGCGAACAGGGCCAGCCCCAGATTCGCGCCGACCGAGAAGTTCGAGCCCTCGTTATAGACCACGAGCGCCTTGTACTTGTCCTTGACGAGTTTGATGGTCTTGCCGAGCAGGATCATGATTGGCTCGTCCAACGCGTTCGACTGCGAGGTGAACTCGAAGCAGACCACGCCGTCGCCGATATCCCACAGGGACGCCGAACCGTTCTTGAGGAGCGGCTTGGCGGACAGCTTGATGTCCTCCAACCGCAGCACGCCCTCGGGGCGGACGATGTCCTTGTAGCCGCCCTCGGCCTGGAGCACCTGCCGACGGCCGTTCTCGACCCGGTAGAAGGTCTGGCCGTTGAGCCCGGCGAGGATCGGCGGGACGGCATAGCCGTCCTTCGCCAGCCGCTCGGCCACGTAGGCGCCGCCGATCTTATCGATCAGCTCGAACGGACCCCACTTCCAGTTGTATCCGAGGCGCATGGCCTCATCGATGGCGGCAACCTCGTCGCTCGCCTCGCCCACCAGCCCGGCGGCATAGGCCAGCGTCGGGCCCATCACCGTCCAGGCGTAGTCACCGACGCGGCCCTTCAGGTCGAGCACGGCGCGCGGGCCTTTGGCCTCCTTCAGCGTCGGCAGGTCGGCCTTGGCGGAGGGCCTGTACTCGCCGGTCTTGAGGTCGATGGCCTCCTTGGTCTTCTGACCGTCCTTCCGGTTCAGACGGTAGAAGCCGCCCTTGCCCTTCCGGCCGGTATAGCCGTCCGCGATCAGCTTCGTGATGACCGGCATCTCGCGATAGGTGGCGTGGAACGCGTCCTCCGGGGGCAGGGCGGCCCGCAGGCTCTTGGTGGTGTGCGGGATCAGGTCGAGGCCGACGAGATCCACGAGGCCGAACACGCCGGTCTTCGGGATGCCGAAGGGACGGCCCATCACCGCGTCCGCTTCCTCCACCGGGACGCCGAGATCGTCGGCCGCCGCGATAGCGTTCTGGATCCAGACGATGCCGAGGCGGTTGGCGATGAAGCCCGGCCGGTCCTTGCAGCGGACGATGCTCTTGCCGAGCTTGCGGTCGGCGAAGTCCACCACGGTCTGGGCGAGCGCCGGATCGGTCTGCGGCCCCGTCACGATCTCGAGCAGACGCATGTAGCGCGGCGGGTTGAAGAAGTGGGTGATGAGGAAGTCGCGCCGGAACGCCTCCGGCATGCCCTCGACCAGCGCGTCCAGGGGGATGGTCGAGGTGTTGGACGAGATCGCCGTGCCCGGACGGCGTACCGCGTCGATGCGCTTGTAGAGGGCCTGCTTCGCGTCGAGGCGCTCGATCACCACTTCGATGATCCAATCGACCTCGCTGAGGCGGTCGAGATGGTCCTCGACGTTCAGCGTCTCCACGAGCTTGGCGGCGCGCGGCGACATGAACGACGCGGGCTCCGTCTTGAGCATCTTCGCGACGGCGCCCTTGGCGAGCGCGCTCCGGTCGGCGGCGCCCTCGGGGACGATGTCCATGAGCAGCACCGGCACGCCGGCATTGGCGACATGGGCGGCGATGCCGGAGCCCATGACCCCGGCGCCGATGACGGCGACTTTGCGGATCCCGGTCATCAGATGCGCTCCAGAACGGTGGCGATGCCCTGACCGCCGCCGATGCACTGGGTGGCCAGTGCGAAGCGGCCGCCCTCGCGGGACAGGAGCGAGGCCGCCTTGCCGACGATGCGCGCGCCCGTGGCCCCGAGCGGGTGGCCGAGCGCGATGGCGCCGCCGTCGATGTTGACGATCCTTTCGTCGAGGCCGAGATCGCGCATGCAGGCGAGCGCCTGGGAGGCGAAGGCCTCGTTCAGTTCGACCACGCTCAGCGCGTCGGCGGCGATGCCTGCCCGGGCCAGCGCCTTGCGCGAGGCGACCACGGGACCCATGCCCATGATCTCCGGCTCGCAGCCCGCGACCGCGACCGAGGCGATCCGCGCCAGCGGCTTCAGCCCGTGGCGGTTCGCGAAGCCCTCGCTGCACACGAGCACCGCCGAGGCGCCATCGGTCAGCGGCGAGGAGGTGCCGGCAGTGACCGAGCCGTCCTGCTGGAAGGCGGGCTTCAGCCCGGCGAGACCTTCGGCGCTGGCATCCGCCCGGATGCAGCCATCGGTCTCGACGGTGCCGCCCTTGGTGGCGATCGGGACGATCTCGGCGGCGAGCCGCCCATCGGCTTGGGCCTTGGCTGCCTTGTGGTGGCTCGCCACCGCGAAGGCTTCCTGTTCCGCGCGGGAAATCTCCCACCGGCGGGCCACGTTCTCGGCGGTGTCGCCCATGCCCATGTAGGCACCGGGACGCTTCTCATACAGCGCCGGGTTCGGCATGGGGTTGAAGCCCATCATCGGCACGCGGCTCATGCTCTCGACGCCCGCGCAGACGAAGGCCTCGCCCGCGCCCAGCGCGATCTGCCCCGCCGCCATGTGGACCGACTGCATCGACGAGCCGCAGAACCGGTTCACCGTGACGCCGCCGACGCTGAGGTCGAGATCGGCCATCAGGCCGATCAGGCGGGCGACGTTGAAGCCCTGCTCGCCCTCGGGGAAGGCGCAGCCGACGATCAGGTCCTCGATCTCCTTCGAAGGGATGTTCGCCTCGGTGACGAGGCGGCGCACCACCTGCGCGGCGAGCTCGTCCGGACGGACCCGGGCGAGGGCGCCCTTCTTGGCCGGGGTGAAGGGCGAGCGTGCGTAGCCCGCGATAACCACGTTGGTCATGCTGTCCTCTCGGAACGGTCGCGATGGTGGGGGAAGACGAGGCGCGGAGCGCGCGACAAAGCGGCTCGCTGAGCCGTCATTGCGAACGCAGTGAAGCAATCCAGGGCAGCGGAACGATCCAGGGGGCGGCGCATCCCTGGATTGCTTCGCTTCGCTCGCAATGACGGAGGGCGGTGGAGCGACGGCGAAGAGGCTTCGTGCCTTAGCGCGCCCGGCGCGCCGAGCCCCGCTGCTGCTGCGCCAGCGCGCCCTGCGCCTGCTGCTCGATGGCGCGCAGTTCGGCGAGCGTCTCGATGAGCGCCTTCTCCTGCTCGATCAGGCTGTCGATGCGGTTCTGAACCCGCTTGAGCAGAGCGCGCAGCTGTTCCTGCTGCGTCGGGTCGGCATCGTAGAGATCGAGATATTCCTTGATCTCGCGCAGGGTGAAGCCGAGCCGCTTGCCGCGCAGGATGAGGATGAGCCGCGCCCGGTCCCGGTGCGTGTAGACCCGTGTATTTCCGACCCGCTGCGGATTCAGCAGACCCTTGTCCTCGTAGAAACGGACCGTTCTCGCCGTCACACCCAGGTCGTTGGCGAGCTGTGTCACAGTATAGAGCAGGTCGGACACAGGGGGCCTTCTCGTCGACGAGGCCACCGTAGGCATGGAGCGCGCGAAGCGTCAATTCCGGCCCGGCATGTCCGAGGGCGCCAACGTCGTCCATCGTCCCCCTCCTTCCGCGTGGCCCGACCCTCTCTGGGGTCCTCGTCCATCAGCCAAAACCGACTGTGCATCGGGGCTAACGTATACGTCAACCTATAAGCCAATACGTCATGTTCGCGCAAGGCCGGTTCCCACCGGTGCGACGCACGATAGTGCCAATGCCTGAAGGAGTTGCGACACGCTCGCGATGACGTGAAAATGTCACAGCGCGGCAGATCCAGCCCAAAAGGCCGACGTCCGGCAGTAAGCGTCGCCATTCCGCCTTGCATTTTTATTCCGCTTTCGGCAGCGTCCTCACCTATAGGGAAGGCCGGACGCCACGACACTTTCCGGCTGACCTTGCGGGAATCGGTTCTGCTTTGCGGATCGTATCCAGCTCCGCCGAGCGTCTTTCATCGGTGGCCGAATATTCACCACGTCAACAACAAGCCCTCGAAGGGCGATTTCCAGATCAAGTCCTTGGGGAGGAACGGGATGAGGACGATGCTTGGCGCCCGGGTCGGCGCTGCAGCCCTGGTGGCGACGCTTCTGAGCGGCACTGCCGCCTTCGCGGGCGCGTTCGGGCTTCGGGAGCAGAGCACGCAGGCCCAGGGGCTGGGCTTCGCGGGCGCGGCGGCAGGCTCCGGCGGCGTGTCGTCGATGTTCTGGAACCCGGCCGTCATCACGATGCGGCCCGGCTTCGTCACCGAGCAGAACCTCACCTATCTCGGTCCCTCGGCGACCATCACCCCGGCCACCGGCACCAACCCGGTCTTTGCGGGCCTCGGCGGCTCGGGCGATATCGGCCAGGGCGCGGTGCTTCCTGCGGGTGCGAGCTCCTACCAGATCAACGACCGGCTGTGGCTCGGCATTTCCACCGGCGCGCCGTTCGGCCTGACCACCAAGCCGAACCAAGTCTGGGCCGGTGAGGTCTATGGTCGCTCGTCGCGGATTTTCTCGCTGGCCTTCAACCCGGTCGTCGGCTTCAAGGTGAACGAGTGGCTCTCGGTCGCCGCCGGTCCGAACATCGAGTATTTCCGCCTGACCCTGCGCCAGGCTCTGCCGCTCCCCGGCCTGCCCCCGGCAGCCTATCCCAGCTCCTTCCTGAAGGGCGAATCCTGGGGTGTCGGCTTCACCGCTGGCGCCACCATCACCCCGTGGGAGGGCACGGTGCTCGGCATCGGCTACCGCTCCTCGGTGCATCACGATATCGACGGTTCGATCGGCGTCCCGATCCTCGCCCTGGCACCGTTGGCCGGGCAGGTGCGCGCGAACCTCAACACGCCGGAGAAGCTCAGCGTCGGCCTGACCCAGGCGGTGAGCCCGGTGGCCCGCGTGTCCCTCGGCTTCGAATGGGACAACTGGTCGAGGCTCGGCACGGTCGGCATCGTATCGAACCGGCTCGGCGTGGCGGTGAACAACCTGCCGCTGAACTACAAGGACGGCTACTACTACTCGATCGGCGGCGAGTACGACGTGAACGCGGCCCTGACGGTGCGTGCGGGCTTTGGCTACGAGACCTCGCCGATCGACTTCAGCAACCGGTCGGTGCGCCTGCCCGACGGCGACCGCTACAGCCTGAACGTCGGCGCGAGCTACCGCTGGAGCAACCAGCTGACGCTGAACCTCGCCTATTCGCACCTGTTCCTCGACAAGTCGCGGATCCTGGCGGGCCTCGGGCGCGACTACAACGTCGGCAACATCGCCTTCGCGGGCGTGGTCGATTCGAGCGTGGACATCGTGTCGGTCGGCTTCCGCTACGCGTTCGGCGCCCCGCCCGTGGCCGCCCCGGCCCCGCTGGTGCGCAAGTACTGACGCGGACGGCTCGGACAGGCGCCTGGGCTTGTCCGAGCCTGTGACGGTCAGGCAAGGTGGTGGCCTTCGGCGAGTCCAAACGCCAGACAATGCTGAAGCGGGTCCATATGCGCCGCCGCCACGTCAGGATTGGCGGCGAGATTGCCGTCTCGCGAGAACGGGTCGCTCTGAGGTGGATCTCAGCGGCGCGGAGACATCCTTCCCGTCCGGCGCCGAAACGGTCTGCTGCTTGACGGCGACTGAATTCGGGTTGCTCGAGTAAGCCCGGATGCAATCGATTCTCGTTGTCATCGGAACGCCCGCCTCATCGGCGTCGTTCTGCGTGGCCAGATTGGCCAGCAGTTCCGTCGGGCCATGCATGTCCGATGGCGTCGGCCTCGACCCCATGAGTGGGCCGTCGAAGTAGAAGCTGATCGTGTCCTTTGCCAGTCCATTCCGTTGGTGTGGTCGCCTGTTACCTGCATTGGGTTGTTCCTGAAGACGTGCAGGTCCGAAGTGGTGTTCTTGGTCGGCCCGGGATCCGTGGCGTGGATCCAGCGATAGCGACCCTGATTGTCGGCCCATCATGCTCGATCACGTCGAGTTCCTGCCAGTCCGGCAGGTTGTTGGGATTGGGGCCGACGCGTTGGGCTTGAGCCAGAACGCATCCTACCCTTGGCGTCGGCAAGGTCGGCCCGCATCTCGAAGTACCGGTAGGTCTGCGAGCGATCGCCCTGCGTCGTGATCAGCCCCTCAAACGATCAATTCTTGCCTTCTCGTGCGTGAAGGCTGTCACTGCCGCGACTCGAGTTGGGCGCCGCTGATTCGCGCGACGACGGGCCGCGCGCCGGAGGATGCTCCCCTGGTTGGGGCCGAGGGATCCTTTCAATCGTCGGCCACAGGCAGTCCGATCGGCGATCGCCGATGATGATGACCACGGCTTGTGATGGGTGGTGGCTACGGCCGAAGTTCCGCCAAGGGGCGGATCGCCCCGTCGACTTTCCGATATTGCGGCGCAACAAGAACCTTAACTATGGCGTTGGCCGCGCTTGCAAACGGCCGCGTGTGTAAAGAATTTAGTCCTGAAATCTTAGGATTAACAAAAGCGTTCCATAGAAAATTCGAAAAAATCGGACAAAAAGCCCCAGAATCAAACTTGAATTGTGCAGCGCAATCTGGCAATCGATACCCTCGACTTCGCAAACATTGGTGCTCCCAGCTGTGCCGGAGAGGGTGGCAGTCGGTTGCATCACGATCTGACCCTTGCTGCCCGTCGCTCAAGAGCGATCTCGATCGAGTTATGTTCGGAGGACGGGCTAGGTTTGAGCCGCTCCGGCGCTCAAGCTTGCTTTCGACTTGAGGATCGCGTTCGCCGTCTACGTGTTTCTCCTGTTGCCGCCCGCCTTCGTCGCTCCAGCGATTGGGGTCGTCGACGGGGTGGTACTGTTCCGCAAGTCTCGTAATTTCGGCGGCAATATAGTCTTTGTTGTGAAGACGGTGCTGACAGTTTTGTTAGTTAAAGGCTCCAACTGATTTTGGAGTTAACGATCTTTCAATTTGCCGGTTCATTCGATTGTGTAATGGCGGCGGATTGATATAATTTGTTTGGGAGGTCATGGCGGGTCCTTGGGGCCATCGCCGCGACTTCGGCTTTTGAACCGTCTCCGCGACGCCTGCCATCGGATGGCAGGCCCGGCGCGTACGATGTCCCGTGAACCTGGAACCGGAGGACTGCATGCGCGTCGCGATCATCCACTATTGGCTGGTGGGGATGCGAGGCGGCGAGAAAGTCATCGAGGCCCTCGCGCGCATGTACCCCAAGGCGGACATCTTCACTCATGTGGTCGTGCCGGAGATCCTCACGGAGGAGCTCCGCAAGCACACCATCAAGACCTCGTTCATCGCCAAGCTTCCGCGCGCGCCGCGGATGTACAAGTCCTATTTGCCGCTGATGCCGCTCGCCCTGGAGCAGCTCGATCTACGGGGCTACGACCTGATCATCAGCAGTGAATCCGGCCCGGCCAAGGGAATCGTCCCGCCCGAGGGGGCAGTGCATGTCTGCTATTGCCATTCCCCGATGCGGTATATTTGGAACATGTACCACGATTACCGCGAGGGCGCCGGGCGGCTGGCCAAGCTTTCGATGCCCCTGCTGACCCACTACCTCCGCCTCTGGGACGAAAGCTCGGCCGCGCGGGTTGATCGGTTCGTGGCGAATTCTAGCACCGTGGCCTCACGAATCCGCCGGTATTACCGCCGGGATTCGGACGTTGTGCATCCGCCGGTGGACATTGATGCCTTCGCGCCCGTCGCGCCGGAAGAGGTTGGCGATTATTACCTGATGGTGGGCGAGCTCGTCCGCTACAAGCGGCCCGACATTGCCGTGCGCGCCTTCAACCGGACGGGGCGGCGCCTCGTGGTGATCGGCGGCGGCGAGATGCTAGCCGAGCTGCGGCAGATCGCGGGTCCGACCGTGGAGATGCTGGGCTCCCAGCCCTTCGCGCAGCTGCGCCATCACTATGCCCGCGCCCGCGGCCTGATCTTCCCGGGCGAGGAGGATTTCGGTATCGTGCCGGTGGAGGCGATGGCAAGCGGTCGTCCGGTCGTCGCCTTCGGTCGCGGCGGCGCCACCGAGACGGTGGTGGACGGGCGCACCGGTGTGTTCTTCGACGAACAGAGCGAGGATGCGCTGATCGACGCCATCGAGCGCCTGGAGCGCCTGCCGCTCGATTCGGCGGACATCGTCCTGCACGCCCGCCAGTTCAATCCGGCCCGGTTCGAGCGCCAGATGCGCCAGGCCGTCGCGGAGGCCTGGATGCGGGTGCATGGAAAAGCTATGCCTGTCACGGGGCGGACGATCGACGGGGGAACCTTGCACCTGGATCGCAGAAAGTCGGCTTCGGCCTAGCGAGATGGCAGGATGAGCCGCTTTCGCCTCCGACCCAAATCCGCACCATCGGCTCAGATCTGGGTCGGCGCTCGCCCCCTTTCGGAGGCATCCGCCTCGATTTCAGCGACCATCGGCCTTGTCTGGACGCGGCGAGTCTTCTTGGTCATCTGGGTTGGAGCCTTCGCGCTGTGCGGGGTGGCTTACGTAAAGCTTCTTCGACCGGACTATGTCGCCACGACACAGATTTTGCTGCAACCGCGGGTTATCGTGAACGACGGCCCGGAGGACGAGCGACATTTCCACCAATTCATGATGGATACGGTCCAGTGCGAGACCGAATTGCGGGTCTTGCGTTCTGAGCAGTTGCTGTACCGCGTATTCAACGCACTCGAGCTTGCCAAATCTCCCGAGATCCGCAACGGACCGGATGGCTTCTGGGCCTATATCGGCGATAAGATCGCGCGGCTCGAGCGCTTCGTCGCATCTGGTCATGATTCGCTAGAGGCGTTTTATGCCTTCGCCGGTCGGGTGCGGTCGCGTCGGCTTAGCCTGTCTTATGTGATTGAGATCTCTTATCGTGCCCAGAGCGCCGAGCAGGCCGCACGGGTCGTGAACTCGATCGCTTCCGCCTATGCCGCCTATCGACTGCGCGGCGCCCTTGCCCGCGAGCAGCGGCGGGGGGTGTATCTTGAGCGCCGTTTGGAGAAGCTTCAGGGACAGATGCTCGCCGCTGAGGCGGGCATGCGTTTCGGGGAAATTCCTGAAGGCAATCTCGCCGATGCGGAAGTCCGCCTCCTTGGGCCCGCCAACAAGCCGCTCGGCACCGCCTACCCAAAGATGGTGCCTATCGTGGCGATGATGATCCTTTTCGGCTGCGTCAGCGGCTTATTGATCATCATCATGCCGAACCCTCCGTCCTCGAAGCGCAAGCTCAAGGCCGGCGTCGTCTCCAATAAATTTCAACGTGCGAGGGTCGCATGAGGACGTATCATCGGATTTGGCGCTTGGCCGCCGTCATCGTCCTTCTGGGCTCGACTGGCAGGCAAGCCATGGCCGAGGCGGCCTACAAGCTCGGCCCGCAGGACCAACTTCAAGTGAAGGTCTCCGATTTGCGTGCCGGGACCGGCGAAGCGTATCAGTGGCAGGCGTTCAACGGTGACTTTACCGTAGGAGCCTCGGGGCGAATCGCGTTGCCCATTATTGGTGAAGTCGACGCAAACGGGCGGACCACGACGGACGTCGCCTCGGACATCGCCGAACGATTGAAGACGAAAGCGGGATTGGCCACCAAGCCCGACGCCTCGGTTCAGATCGTGAAGTACCGTCCATACTATGTCATGGGAAGCGTGGAGAAGCCCGGCGAGTATGAATACCGCCCACAACTCAGCGTCCTTCAGGCTGTGAGCATTGCCGGCGGCCTTCAGCGGGTTCCCACGGATATCCTTCTGCAGTTCGTCCGCGAGGCTGTGAAGGCGCAGGGCGACATCCAAGAGTACGTCACGAACCGCCTCGCGCTCCTGGCGAGGCAGTCTCGCCTCGATGCTGAGCTGCGCGAAAAGCCCATCGCGTTTCCGCCGGAGCTCGAATCCCGCGCCAAGGAGCCTGAGATCGCGCGGATCATGAATGAGGAGCGTCTCGCCCTTGAAACGCGTCGCGCCTCCCTTGATGCGCAGATCGTGAACATCAAGAAGAACAAGGATTACCTCACTGACCAGATCGCGTCCTTGAGCGCGAAGGACTCGACGACGGGCGAGCAGCTCGAGATCATGAAGCAAGAGCTGGCCAGGATTTCGAGCTTGGTCAGCAAGGGCCTTTCGGCCATGCCTCGCCAAATCGAGACCTCGCAGACTATCGCGACCCTCGAGTCGAACCGTCTCGACGTGCAGATCGCCGTGATCCGGGCTCGCCAGGATATCTCCCGGGCCGATCGGGATATCCTCGAAATCAAGGACCAGCGTCGCAATGCGGCTCTGCAGGAAGCCGCCGAGACCCGCATTAAGCTGAGCGAGGTGACCGCGCGGCTCGAAGGGGCGAAGAACCTTCTCTACCAAGCCCAGGTCCGGTCGCCTGCAACGGTCGTGAGCAACTCGGAGGCGTATTCAAAGCCGGAATACTTCATCCTTCGACGGCATGCCGGAAAGGCTCAGACGATTCCTGCAGAGGACGACGACCTCCTGCAGCCGGGTGACGTCGTCCGGGTGGTTCCTCGGATCGTGGATCCTCGCGCAGCCGATACGCAGATGAGTAGCACGAGAGGTGCTCGTGCCTCTGGTGAACCCTTGAAGGACTTCTGAGGCAGCTGTGTCTTGGCCCGCTGCCCTGCTCTGGGGCCTCATGCTCGTTGCGGTCTTCTCCAATGGACCGAGCCTGCTCTACTTGTTGTTTATCACCGGTTGCTTCGGCTCTCTTCAGATGCTGCCGGGCAGCGGAGGTGCTACTTTGCTGCCGCAATCGGCCTGCGCCGCGTTGTTGGCCTGTAAGGTGTTGGTTCAACGGGGGAACCCGACGCGAGCTTTGGAAGCAGCCGTGGATCCGCGACGGCTTGCGTTGTTCTCGGCCTTCCTCCTTTACGCCGTTGTCGGCGCACAGGTGATGCCACGCGTCTTCGCCAACATGTTTGAGGTGGTGCCGGTTTCGGCGCTCCGCTTCGGAACCGATGTCTTGAAGCCGGGGGCCGGTAACTTCACCCAGTCGGGCTATATGGCCCTATCCTACGGGACGACGCTCTGCTTCACGATCATCGGCCAAACGGACGAGACGCGGGAGCATTTCAAGCGTGCGCTGCTGGGTGGGGCCATCGTCCTCGTGGCGACCGGCGTCGTAGATTTCATCACGTACACGCTTGGTATCGGCGCCATCCTCGATCCGTTCCGCAACGCGAGCTACGCGCTCCTCACTGAGGTCGAAGCCGAGGGTGCCAAGCGTGTGGTCGGGCTGATGCCGGAGGCTTCGGTCTACGGATCGATCTGCGTCGGCACGCTGTCGATGCTACTGTTCATGCGACCGTTCTTTCGCAAGGGTCCCGAGACCCTCGTGCTAGTGGTCACGATGGTCATGCTGACGTTGATGACGATCCTTTCTACCTCATCGACCGCTTATGTCGGTTTCGGGGTGTTGGTCGCAATCTACGGGATCGACCTCCTCATCCGCATGCTCGATCCCCGTGACCCGCGCCGGGACCAGATCAATCTCGAAATCAGCCTGATTATTCTGCTGATTTTTTCGGCGTTCGTTGGCTTCATGATCAAGCCGACGCTCTTCGATCCGATCATCACCATGGTCGACAAGATGGTTTTCCAGAAGGCCTCGACCTCGTCCTTCGCCGAGCGCAGTATGTGGAACCGTGTCGGCTGGCACGCTTTCCTTGACTCGGGCGGCATGGGCGCCGGGCTCGGCTCGATCCGCGTCTCGAACTGGGCGATCTCGATCCTCGGCAGCACCGGCATCCTCGGTGCCATACTCATGTTCGGCTTCATTGCGCAGCAGCTTCTCGCTGTGCCCCGTTTGGCGCCGCCTGCGGTGAAAACGTTCGCGACGGTGGTCAAGTTTGGCCTATTGCCGACCCTCGTCATGTATCAGGTTGCAGGAACCATTCCCGATATCGGCATCAGCACCGCCGCGGCCCTCGGCATGATCACGGCAACGCATATGGTCGGAGTGAGATCATCTCGCGCCGTGCTACCCTCCGACAGGTCACAGGCTGTCGGCCTTGATGAGCGTACGGCCTTATAGCGAGCTTCGCTCGTGAGGTGCGCCGGAAGGGCGTTGACGGATCTCCCGACATCGACCGACGTGGCGGGGTTTCCAAAGGTTCGGTACGTCAACGAACATCAATTCCGGTTTCGCGACGATAGCGTGGTCCATACCGGCGAAGGAGATCGTAAACATTGGGCAAGTCGGACCGCTCGGCGGCACGCAGCAACGGGATCGGGTCCTCGGCGGCACCGCGCTTTGCAATCAATGGCCGCTTCTATGGCCAACCGGTGACGGGTGTGCAGCGGTATGCACGTGAAATCGTTCGCGAAATCGATCAGGAGTTGGACAATCGCGGAGAGCATGCCGAACTCTTGATCCCAGCGGGTGCCGACGCAGCGCCGACTTCTGCAGCGATCGAGGTGCGTAGTGTGAACGGCGCAAGCGGGCATCTGTGGGAACAGACACTCCTGCCGCTCCGAGCGACGGCGCCCTTACTGAGTCTTTGCAACATGGGTCCTCTGGCGCTTCGGCGGCAGATCGTCTGCATCCATGATACAAACGTCTTCGATGCGCCGGACAGTTACAGTCGCGCCTTCCGTACCGCCTATCACCTGTTGATCCCTGCCTTGGCCCGGCGGGCGATGGCGATCACGACCGTCTCGAATGCCTCAGCCCGCATGCTCAAGCATCACCTCGGCGTCGCATCCTTGGACGTCGCAGTTATCCCGAATGGACATGAGCATGTCTACCGCTGGGAGGGAGCCAACTCGAGACTGGCGTCTTCTCTCGCGGGCCTGCGGCCCTTTGTGCTGCTTCTCGGGAGCCGAGCGCGGCACAAGAACGCCGCCTTCATCCTGCAGCAGGCCGAAGCCCTCGATAGCCTAGGGCTCGATCTCGTGGTGGCAGGCGGCAGCGCGGAGATCTTCGCGCAGATCGGGTCCATAGAGGCTGCCAACATCCACCGGCTCGGTTTCGTGTCGGACGACGACCTCGCATGGCTCTACTCCCGTGCCCTTTGCCTCGCATTCCCGTCTAGGCAAGAGGGGTTCGGAATTCCATTGGTGGAAGCCATGGCGCTCGGGTGCCCGGTCGTCTCGTCCGATCAATCCTGCATGCCGGAGATCTGCGGCGACGCGGCCTTGCTTGCCGGCCCGGATGACGGGCCTGCTTGGCAAGTTCATTTTCGCAACCTCATCGCCTCTTCCGTCCTTCGGGAGGACCTCAAGGGTCGCGGCTTGGCACGCGTGAAGCTCTTCTCGTGGCGCGCATCCGCGCAGTCCTATCTCAACTTGCTCGACCAGCTGTGAGTCCGCATCAAAATCCGATAGGGGAATCCCCGCAAGGTCCTGCTGGTGTGTCAATTCGATTGACGACGAATCTCGGCCCCGGACAAGTGTTGCTTGGCAACATCTCGCGATGGCCCTGTGTGCGTGTTGCCGAGCATGACAAATGTATTGCCTTCGCCACAGGGCAATTTGATTTTTCATTCAATTCAAGGGGGTTGAACGATGTCGAGCGGCGAGATGTCTAGCGTAGCCGCAACCGAGCCACTCCGTGTCGTCGTTGGCGTCGCGACCAAAGGGCGGCCCGACCAACTCGCTGCGATGCTCGGCCATCTCGCATTGCAGACTTTGAAACCGCAGCGGATCATCGTCTGCTGTTCGGGGCCCGAGGATGTAGGAGCCGTCGCCGAGAATCCGGACGTGCAGGTGATCTACACGGCTGCGGGCCTCCCGCGGCAGCGCAACGGGATCCTCAAGGCGCTGCCGGACAACGCCGATCTCATTGCGTTCTTCGATGACGATTATTATCCCGACCCGCGATGGCTCGAGACCGTTGCCCAGGCCTTCCAGTCGGACCCGACAATCGCCTGCATCACTGGGCACGTCGTTGTCGACGGAATCCTCGGTGCTGGGCTTTCCAAGGAATTTGCGGTGGCCAGCGTCACCGCCCACGATCCTTCCACCACTGATTGGGTAATTGAGAATTTCAGTCCCTATGGATGCAACATGGCTTTCCGCTGTGCGGCCATCCAAGGACTGCTTTTCGATGAGAGGCTCGTCCTTTACGGATGGCTGGAGGATCGCGACTTTGGCGCACAAGTTGCCAAGCGTGGCGGACGTGTCCTCAAGGTGGGGGCAGCCTACGGTGCCCATCTCGGCGTCAAACGCGGTCGGGTCTCTGGACTGAAATTCGGCTACTCTCAGGTCATGAATCCTGTTTATATGCACCGCAAGAGCACGATGACGACGCGGCAGGTCATCGGGCAGATTGGTCGGAACGTCGCCGCCAATCTCGTGAAGTCGTTGTCTCCGGAACCATACGTCGATCGGCGCGGCCGCTTGCGCGGCAACTTGATCGCGGCCTTCGACCTCTTGCGCTTCCGCCTGACACCCGAACGGGCTGCATCCCTATGAACTACACGCCTCCCTCCCTCGGCCGTCCCGAAGATCTGCCCCAGGCCGCGCTTCCTGGATTAGAACATGTCGACATGCGCCAGGAAGCGGATGACCCCGGTGGCACGCTGATTGGTGACCTGATCGCAGCGGTCCGCCGGAGAGCAATCTGGCTCGGCCTGTGGATCCTGTTCTGCCTCATTGCAGGGCTCGGCTACGTCGCCGTGGCGCAGCCCGAATATGTCGCGAGCGCCCAAATCGCCCTCGAGCCGCGGGTGCGCCTTCCGCCCGGCACCGACGCAGCGGCAGCGGCTTCGGCGGCAGCCCCAGTCCTCGACAGCGCCCAGACCGAGAGCCAGCTCCAGGTCATCCGCTCGGCCAGAAACCTCCGCTACGTGTTCGACACGCTCAAGCTCGATAGCGATTCGGCCTACGCGGATAAGGGCCCAGGGCTGGTTGGCCGGACGCTCGGTAAGATCCTGGGTTTGTTTTCCCCGCCGTCGAGTCGGCCGTCGGACGATGAGCTGGCGTCACGCGCTCGCGAGATCGCCTTTCAGAACTTCTCCGATCGCGTGCAGGTGCGGCGCCTCGGCCAATCCTATGTTCTCGAAGTCTCGTTCCGCGGCCTTACTCCGGCGAACACCACCCGGATTACGAATTCCATCGCCGCAGCCTATATCCGAGATCAGGTGTTCGTCCACGCCGCATCCGATCAGCGCGGGATCGAGTTCCTGCAAGGTCGAATCTCCCTCATCCAAGCCGAGAAGAAGGCGGCCGAAGAGGCCGTGGCCACGGGGGTCATCACCGACTTCCAATTTCCTGATTCGGACGCACGCATCGTGGGCTCGGCCCTTCCGCCGCTGGCCGCTGCCTTTCCGCAGACCAAGCTGATTCTGCTGTTCAGCGGCATTCTCGGCCTTGTGACCGGAATTGCGTCGATCGCAGTGCTTCACAACTTCGACCGCAAGGTCCGCTCGCCTGCTCAAATCCGACGTCTGCTCGGGGTCGACTGCCTCGTCTCCGTCCCGCGGTGGAAGGCAGGGCGGCTCACTGACACGACGGCTCTGACGCAGCCCGAGACCGAGTTCGCCCTGGCCATGCGCCTGCTCCGCACGGTCATCTTCGCGGCCGGCATCAAGTCCCAACAGGTTTCGATCGGGTTCGTAGGCTGCCAGGAAGGCGATGGCTGCACCATCTTGAGCGCAAACCTCGCTCACCTCCTTGCCGCGTTCGGCTCCAGGGTCGCTCTCATCGATGCCAACCTCGGCCGGCCCGATCTCACCCGTCGTCTCGCCCCTCGAGCCGGGACCGGGCTCGATACGATCATGCAATCGCCTTCGCCCGCCACTGACCTTCCTGAAGTGGCGATCACGCCCTCTCTCAGCTTTGTCCCGGCCGTCGCCGGCTTGGCGACAGGACACAAGGCCGATCCGAACGCGTTTCTGGGTTCGCCGGCGATCCGCACCGGGTTGAGCCACCTTGTTCGCCAGCGGGATGTCATCCTCGATATGGCTTCGCTCGAATCCTCGCCCGACGCACAGGCGATCGGACACATGCTGACGGGCGTCGTCTTGGTTGCCACTTTGAACCGGACGAAGCTCGATCAGCTTTCCGAGGCAATTCGGGCGTTACGCTCGGCCAATACCCGCGTGCTGGGTATCGTCCTGAACGATCCCGCGCGGTCCCGGAAGGACAGCAGGTTGGTGAATGCGACTGCGTCTCGTGGCATGCCAACCAGCCCCGAGCCGGCTAATTGATCGCCCAAAACGGTTCCGCTCAGCTCGCAACCAGGCAAACGTCCAGTAAACCGAGGCACAAACGCATCTTGTCGTTGCGCGTATTGCTTGCGCGTATATGATGGCCCGTGGCAGCGATAAGGCGAAATTTTCTAAAATACAGCTTAATGGCTCATCTATATCCTGGTTTATTGAGGTGGTTTCGTGTCCGCCTGTAGCAGGGTATGTCCAAGGGATACGGAATGAATAGAGTGGCATTTAGGGCTTTGGTGAAGCTTCAACAAACAGAAGTTTTGTCCCCCCTGCGCGCTCACCTCCTAAGAGGCGCCGGCGTGAAAATAGGCAATAATTCGAGTATTGGTAGTGGTGTCAATATTCTTACTAGTCGTCTAACCCTCGGTGACAACGTTCGGATTGGGGTTGGGAGTCGAATTAATAACTATGCTCAGATCGAAGTGGGCGAATGGGTGCGAATGGGTTCAGAGGTTCATCTAGAAACGGCAACCCATAAGATTATCAAAACCGGTCCCTATCGTAGGACGACCGGCGACGAGATCTACAAACCGATCATCATCGAGCGTGGATGCATGATCTACGCCCGTGTCATGATCCTGCCAGGCGTCGTCATCAGGGAGGGGTGCGTGATCGGTGCGGGATCGATTATCGACAGAAGCACCGAGAAGAACGGCTTGTACGTCGGGATTCGCCCCAGGGAACCCCTCTACACGTATCCCGGTGAATGAGGGGAGGGCGGCCCGGCCACCTTCGTGACTGGATGACCCATCGCCATTCTATGAGTGCGACGGCGCGCATTCAATAATCTAGCGGAACCTTTGTCGGGGCAAACGAGACGACGACCGCTCAGGCGAACTTGTCCCGACGCGCGAGGAGAATGCGGCGTCCGAAGCGCTGCATCGGCAGCTCGAAATATCGATAGGTTAGCCAGGACAAAGCAATCAACGTCGCAAGAAAGGCGAAGAGCGCCACCGGCCCTGTGACCGCAGTGGACGGTAGCATGTCCCGAACAACGAGGTTCGCGACGAAAAGTTGTAATGGGAAGTGAATTAAGTAGGCGGCATACGAGATATCGCCAAGAAGCGGACCCAGCGTCCAGCGGCAATTCAAGACACGCTCCGAGGTCGTCAGGGCGATGACCGTCAGTGGGAACAGAACATATAAGATAAATCGCCCGGAAATCTTTCCAGCGATCGTCGTCCACCGCTCCCATCCTACGGCGGCAAAGCCATGCTCAAGAACGTCGCCTTGAATCGCGACCACGACGACAAACCAGATCGCTGCCGTCAAGCCAATGATTCCCCACGTCAGCTTCTTCCGGTCTGGGCGGGCGACAATCGTTTGCAAGGCGTAGTAGGCTAAGCCACCCGCGAAAAACCCGGCGATGCCCCGCCCGATGACCGGGTTAAGTCCTTGCAACAAGAGGCCGATACAGACCGCGCCAAGCACCACTAGAGGCGATCGTGACATCCGGCTCAGAGAGACGACAAAGAAGATCAGGTATAGAAGGACTTCGACAGAGATGGACCAGCTCGCCGCGTTGAATGATGGACCTCGCTCGAATCCCCAGCTTTGTATGAACAACACATTCAGCAGGAAATGCGTGGCATCATTATGTGGAATGATGAACGGCGAACCTGCGATGGGGCGATAAAGAGTTTGTAGGGCGCCCACACACAGCAATGTCACAAAATGGAGAGGGTACAGGCGTGTGAACCGCAGTACCGCAAAAGACCATGCATTGACTTTCCGTTCAAAGATTTGCTCCCGATAAAGCCAGAAGAATACAAATCCTGAAATGACGAAGAAAAAATCAACCGCCATCCAGCCGTACAGGTAGACGATCTTGAGGGCGCTGCTAAAGGGCAGCGCCGCCGAGTCTACGGACCAAGAGGATGCCGCTTGGCCGATGGCTGCGAAATGCTGGAAATGGTAGACGACCACGAGAAGTGCTGCGAGACCTCGTATGAAATCTAGGGATCTCAAGCGCACAGGAAACACTCTCCAGAAAGCTGCGTAGGTCAACGCCGAGCCAGAAAAAATCGGCTTTCACATTGAACGGAGCTGATCATTTGTACTGGATACCACGTTGTTTGTCATCTTCGCAGCGCTGGAACGGTAGCGCAGGGCAAGCTTCTGAGTGAGAACGGTTTTGAATGTCTGACACGCGACGTCCCTATGCGAGGTCCACTCCCTGCCGGACGGATTCTTTCCCGCATCCGCGCTCGCCAAAGAGCCATGTGTGGCTATGAACGGGGTGCGGTCGAAGACAGCGATTTTTGCTATTCGCTCTGGCGGTACCTGGGCTCTCGTCCCAAACCTTCATGTTTTGGTTAGAATTCAATCGAAAGACATGTAGTTGCCTCGATCCCAAGTGGGATTTGCGGGGAGTTTCCTACCTCGTTGAAGTATTCAATTTGTAAAGATTGGTGGGTATGGGAGGTGGTTCATCGCGAACCAAAAGCAAGATATTGAAGATCGCGTGCAAATGATCGCCACTTGGTTTTCTTGCTGAATGACGACCTATATGTCCCGTCAGTCAGAGCGGCTACTGCCTTGATGATAGATTTCGGTCGACTTTCTTCCAAATACAGTTCGCGTCTTCTCTTGAGGGTTTCAAGAGATTCGGTAATAAAATGCTTGCAGGCATCCCTATCGAACAGTGGATAATTCTTGGTCGTTGCTGTATCCAAACTGGCGACAACGGTAAGCATTTGGTTCGCTATCTCGATATAACGATCAGTTCGGTTTCTTAGCTCGTCTCCGGTCGAAATTGCGAACAGGGAGCCTTTCCCAAAAAGATTTGAGGCGTGTTGTCTATATTTTACTAGCTCTTCGTCGATCTCGATCGTCTGGCCCACCATTTGGGCTAAAAATGTAATCCATCGATCATGGGAAATCAGATGATTTGGCGCGATATAGTCGGTGAAGCGGTCTTGAATCGGTAGTAGATCGAGAAGATTGCGGCGAAAAACGATCGAAAATCCCCAAAATCCATGCCAGAGATCGTAGGAAAGCGGCGGCATAATCGCTTGCTTGGTAATGCCTTGACGGAAATGCCCGATTTTCTTCGACTGATGATCAATAGTTTCTGCTGGATGAACAATCATCGCTACCCTGGGATCGGAAAAATATTTGGCGCACCGTTCCAGCTTGTCATGCCGCCAAATATCATCCTGATCGCAGAATGCAACGAAGTCGCTTCTCGCCTCCAAAGCCGTTTGCAGAAAGTTCTCTCGAAAATGCAGCTGTCTTTCACGTCGAATAATCCGAACGTTCAGCGAAGTTTCATTCTTGAAGCGCGAAAGGATAGCGACTGTGTCGTCTGTCGAGCAATCATCTGAGATCAGGATCTCATCGGGTAATCGACTCTGCGAAGTCAAGCTATCAAGCTGATCCGATAGATACTTGGATCCATTGTATGTTGCCATGACAACAGAGATAGTTGCATTACTCATTTGATGCTAGTCTCGAGTGCGTCGCTGCCGCTTTAGAAATACAGTGATGAATTAGCGAAAAATTTGGCGTATTACAAAGACGAATGTAGTAATGTCTGATCTCCGGCGTGTCTCTTGCTTGCAAAGACCTATGCATATGGTCCCAATCAGGCGCGCGTTGGTGAGCAGCTATAGCGCATTGAACATACGTTAAGGCACAAAACTAAAAGCGGAAAGATCCTCGCGTCATCACGTTTCAGTCAGAAGATGGCACTGAACCCAAAATGAAGCGTCTTATATGCTGCGGCGTGCTCGTAGCTATAGCAGCGCTGCCGGCTCGCGCCAGTGGAGTTTCTCGAACCACGGCGAGTTCGTATGCCACCATCCACCGGATGGCGGCTCAAAGGTGAGCGGTTCTGCTCGTTGCGCCCTGAGGGCGTTGGCCGTGTGGCGATGGCATGCCACGATCCCCCCGCTCGCCACATCCTGTAGCCTGCCGTCGCCTGATGGGCCAGGGCGCGGCGATCAACGTCGATGAAGTGGGATGCCCGCAGAGTCCGGGGATCCTGGGAAGGTCATCTTACCCCTGCAAGTGGTCGCGTTGCTCACTGAGCATCGCGTCCCCTAACCTTGGCGGGGTAGAGCGGCGAGGCTGCGTCTGGCGATTGTGAGGGCGGAGCACACGGGTGTGCGGTTTCCGCGTTCCTTCCCGCTCATTCTCGGTTCGACGGCTTGCTGCAGCCTGCTGGTATGACCGCTCGACGGCAAACTTCAGCGCACGCTCACGATATGGGCAACCCGCATACGGATCCGATCGACGCCCGGAAAAACGTGATTTCTGATAGCGCCTCTCAGCAGCGGCTCTAGCGAACGCGAGATCACGAAACTCACGATGATGACCACAACGACAGCGATGCAGAAAGCGGGATAGATGGGGACCCCCGCTTTGATGATGAGGCCGAGCAGGTAGGCCCCCAGACTGTTGTGGATAAGATAAAGCGGAAACGTCATCAGGCCTACCCAGCGCGCGATCGTCCGAACCCGTGCTCCTCCGGGCGATGAAATTCCGGACCAGGCAGAAAAGGCAATGCCGATGACTGCGAAAGACCATATGATCATCGGCACAAAGGCTGTCGCATATCCCTTCTGGATAAACTCGTCGTCGCTCGACGCGAGATAGATGTTGATGAGACATGCCGCGGCGCTTCCCGCAAGCAGGACTGCTCGCTTGAGTGACAACCCGCTCCGCGCGACAATGTAAACTAAGATCCCGACGCAAAAATAGGGTCCGGTCGAAACGAGAATGATTCTTGAAAAGTACGACACGCCGAAGCGATATATGAGGTGGAGTTCTGATGCATCAGATAGATAGGACAATAGAGTGATCAATGAGATGGCGAGCGTCATTAATGACCAGCACGTCACAATGGTCTCTATCTTATTATACATGCCAAGGTATATAATAAGCGTTATGGCAACATAGAATGCGACTTCGACAACCAGGGTCCAAAAGACGCCATCGATCCATTCGCCCTTAGGAAATATTACAATCTGTTTGAAGCTGAGAAGCAAAATAGTTTCCCAATTGGTTTGTGAGTACAGAAGAGATACCGTCATTGCTATGATCGTGCCAATCACAATGACAGGATAAAGGCGTAAAACGCGACTCTGTACGAAGTTTTTGACATCCCTTCCTTCGGCCGACAGGGCGATCACAAACCCGGAGATCACGAAGAAGATGTCCACTCCAATCCAGCCTGTTGAAAAATATGGCATCAACGGTCGGTAATCGGCGAGGTTTGTCCCAATCGCGGCTTTGGTGCCGATCTGCCAGTGCTCTGAAACATAATTTGCCGTTGAGTAGTGGTAGAGCATGACCATAATAGCGGCGGCAAACCGTAAAAAATCCAAGTAGACATAGTGCGGGCTTGTCTGTCTTTTTACGTTTCGATTGATTTGCTCGGGATTAATCATAAGCTTAACATCTACCCTTTGATTTGCATTTTTTCAATGAAACTATTGGAATATGATTCAGAATTATCGCGGCGTGTTAATTGTTAGAGATAAAATTCCTCAGGCATCCGTAAGCCTTGTAGGTTGCAATATGATCGACTTCATTGGAGATCGCATCAGCGGAAAATACATAGGCAGCGTAAATCCTGATAATCCTTATCTGTCAATCAATTAAGTACTCTATCCCGTGAACGGTGCAGCTATGTTTCTGAGGTCATGGTGTTTAAGACAACGTGTCCTGTGTCACGCGCTGCTCAAAATAAGGGCATAGGCGCTACCAGGGGCCTGTTGCTGATGCGGCGACCGGTGTCATCGTTCACGTTATCGAGTGCGCTCTCATTTGGCTTTGACTTAATGATCTCCAATGGGCCTTCCATTGCCGCTGATTGCCGCCATGAGGGCGAGGCTCGTGGCGCCATTCGTGTCGCACACAGTGAACGACCTTGATTGAACTCAACGGTTGGTTCGATCGTTCGGTTCAGGTTCAGTGAGGGCTACCTACTTGGAGCGGACGTGGTTACGGCAGCAGATGGCGGCGGACGGTCCTCGACGCGCTCGAAGGGCGTCTGTTTAGCTTACCCCCGAATCCAATCGAGTCTCAAATAGATCAAGATTGATTTTTCGATGAAATTTTGTATATCTGGCGTCGATTAAGCATTGGCCCGCTGTCCAAATCATGACCTCTCGCCAAGCTATGATGATTTGACTATTAATTTTGGTCATTGAATCAAGTAGAGGATTGCATATGAGCGTTTCCTGTCATGCATAGAAAAGATGGGAAGGCTTCAAGTGCACCCAACGAGAGCTCCGACAAGGATTTGCGAAATAAAACCGGCGACAACAGCGCGTTCCTTACCGATGAGTCGACTGATGGAATCCTGATTGGGATAGAGGCCGAGGCGGTTTCGGCTGATCCGAAGACCAAGAATGAGGGCCGCCGACTTGCGGTCAACGTCCTCGCTGGTGGCGGAGTGAATCTCGTCAAAATTGCGCTTCAACTGGTGATGCTGCCGTTGATGGCCCATCTGCTAGGGCCGGCGGAATTCGGGATCTACGCTCTGGCCTTGCCGACCGTGGCCTTTTTCATGACGCTGGCGGATGGCGGCTTGGGCGCCTCGCTTGCGCGCGAGCCGCTCGAATCACGGGACGTGTGGTCCACGGCGTTCTGGTTGGTGCTGATCCTCGGTGTCCTGCTCGGGGTGCTCATCGCGGGATGGGGGATGGTTCTGGCTTCCCTCTCGAACGAACCCCGCGTTGCGAATGTGATGTCGCTGCTCGCATTCAGCTTCATTCTAGTGACGTCAGCTGTCCTGCCGTACGCGCGGCTGACGCGGGAGCGTCGCCTCGTTGCGATCTCCAGCGCCGACCTCGCGGGCAATCTCACGGGGGCTGCGGTCGCTGTCACACTCGCGGTTTCGGGAGCGGGTGCACTCAGTTTGGCAGCTCAGTACGTGACGTTGTACTTGGTACGCTCCATTGTTCTGAACGCGATCGCGTTCGTTCCACCGGACTTCACGTTCCGTCTCACCGTCCTGAAATCGCACATTTCAACGGGCAGTTCGCTCGTGTGCAGCCGGCTGGCAGATTTCGCGGGGCGCTTCGCTGAGAATCTTGCCTTCGGTCGCATGTTTGGGCCGGCGGCATTGGGTACTTATACATTCGCTAATCAGGTTCCGCGCTTCGTGTGCGAATCCGCTTCGAACCCCCTCTGGGGCGCGCTCTACGCACATGCCCTCCGTGAGGACGACGCCAGCATCAGGCAGCTTCACGCAAAGCTCGTCCACATCCTCGCTCTCGTTGTGGCTCCGGTGGCCTTCTTTGCCTCGGCGACAGTGCCGGGCCTGATTCACATGTTTCTCGGCCCTGCTTGGCAGGATGCGGCAACGCTGCTGAGTGTGCTGATACCGTTCTACGCTCTGAACGTTATCGCGTCGCTTTGCGGTTCCGTGCTCCTCGCCCGGGGGCACGGCTGGACGATCTTCTGGCTCACCGTCCTCCTTGTGGTGGCCCGGATCGCGTCGGTTGCCCTGGGCTATTGGTTCGGCCCTTTGGGCGTGGTGTGGGGAGTCAGCCTTGCGCAGGTCCTTTTTTCCTGCTTGGCTTTCCTGGCCCTGAAGCGCATCGGCATCCTGTCGCTGAGGTCCCTCATGCGGGGGATCCTGGCCCCGGTCGCGGTTGGCATGGTGGCCGGGTTCATCTGCCACCTCGTCGTCAGGAATGCCTTCGCGGATGCCATACACATCGGCTTGGCGCTCCTCGCAGGAAGCGCCTTCTATGTTATCGCCCTGTTCATTCTGATCGGAAACCGTCTGCGCGAAGATTTCGCGGGGATCCGACAGTTGATCGGGCGGTGACGCGCGGGTCGAGGACGAACTCTCCCTACCGCATCGCCGCGATCTCCGGTCTGGCGAGGCTGTCGTCTAATCGCTTGGCATAAAGCAAGTCCTTTTCGGATCGTCGGGCTGTCGTTTGCCGGGAGCACGGTCGCCTTCGCGGTCAGCATGGGCCGCCGCATGATGGGGCTTCGCAGGATGAACCTTCCGATGTGTGAAGCGCACTCGATGGACCGGTGAGGATCTCAGGGTGCAACAGCCTCGGCGGAATGGTTCGTCCCCGTCCCGGCAGAGACGCCTCGACGCACTTTGACGCCCGTCAAGATCGGGTGTTCTGGGGTCAGGCCATGGCAGCCTTCGTTAGGTAAGACGGGCCGGACCGCAACATGGCATGCATGATGACAGTCAGCTTGCGCGCGACGGCTACGGCGGCGCGCTTGAAGCGTAGCCGCTCGCGCAGCTTCGGCGCCCAGATACGCAGGTCGCTGTCCACCCAGCTTCGCGTCAGCAGAACGGTCGCGGCCTCGTAGAGGAGCCCCCGCATGTGTGCGTCTCCTCTTCTGGAGATGTGGCCATCATAGTCGACCTCGCCCAACTGATAGCGTCGCGTCGTCAGCCCGAACCAGGCAGCGACGGAGCGCGACGACCTGAAGTTCGCGGGATCTTCGATCGCGGTCACGAAGGCGGTCGCCGTGATCGCCCCGATCCCTGGGATCGCCATGAGACGCTGACAGGCTTGGCTACGACGAGCACCCGCGAGGAGCTGGCGCCCGAGTTCGGCCGCCCGCCGGCGAACCGCACCCCAGGCCTCCAGCAGCGGAAGGATGACGCGAGCCGGACTGTCCTCGTCCGAGAGGAGACGTCGAGCCTCCGTCTCGAACGATCCGCCCTTTGTGCCCGGCACGATCAAGCCGAGCGTCTTCATCAAGCCGCGGATCTGATTAGAGAGCTCAGTCGCCATCCGTACGAGCCTGTTACGTCCGGCAACGAGCGTCCGCACGAGCATGCTGTCGTACCCCTTCACGTGCACCTCGCGGAAGAAACCGATCTTGGCCAGATGAGCCAATCCCTCGGCGTCGTTGGCGCCGGTCTTGTTGGCCACCATGTCGAGGGCGGCCTTGGCGGGGGTCGATACAGATCGCGGGGAGACCCTCGGCCGTGAGGGCATGGAAGAACCAGGTCGACAAGGGTCCCGTCTCGAACACGATCCGTCTTTTAAAACCGACTCAATCCAGCTCTGAAGGGAACGCTGCTGCGAGCCCCATGTATGAAGCGCTGACGAGTATCGTTACATAGAGAAAGATGACGCCTTCATTTTTGGGCAACCATCGAAGCATCACTGATCTATTTGCAATTTTATATCCTCATTATTTTAGTGGATTCGTAAGTGGTACGAGCAACGATTGCATAAATTGCGTTGGGGGCCTCGATGCCGGACCTTGGTAAATACAAACTAACTTTCAGTGATGAATTCGATGCCCGTAGCATCTCTCAGAACGGAATTGGTACGACATGGGCCGATATCCGCTCCCAATGGCGGTATGATGCCAATTCCGACATCGGTTTCGGGCACTCCTCATTTGTCGATCCGGCGTCTGGCTATGATCCGTTCAAGGTAGCGGATGGGGTTCTCTCGATCACTGCAGTCCCGGACAAGACGGCATCCGGCTATGCCGGTAGTTGGGAGTCTGGTCTGATCTCAAGCAAGAACAGTTTTTCCCAGACTTACGGGTATTTCGAGATCCGTGCAGATTTCTCAACCGCTAAGGGCGCCTGGAATGCGTTCTGGCTACTGCCCGTCAACGCTGCTTCCAATCCGAACAATCTATCAGGTTGGCAGGAACTTGATGTCGTCGAACAGTACGGCGCCAATGTAAAAGGTGTGTACAGCACGATCCACACCACGGATCAGACCCCGACCATACCTTGGCAGGTTAATAGGCAGGTCTACAGCGAAGTCAAAAACCCTGGCGGCTATCATACCTATGGCATGGATTGGCAGGCTGATAAGATCAGTTTCTATGTCGATGGAAATTTTGTAGGTTCTCAGGCAACGCCGAGCGACATGCATGGACCCATGTATCTCGTCGCGAACTTAGCGACCCAGGGATCTGGCAATAACAATGCCGATGCGTTAAGTGTGCCGATAACATCAAAGATTGATTACATTCGCGCATATGCGAAGATTCCGGACGCAGTTCAAGTCACACCCAGCACCAACAAATCGGGTAGCACGCCGACAACGGCGACGCAGCCGACAAGCTCGGATGGAACGAAGGTCGTGCCTGCCGTCGAGGCGCCGAAGACTGTGACCCTTTACAATGCCAAAGGTGTTCTGGCATCCGTTCAAGTCACGTCGGCGGATGGAACGGTCAACACCTCAACCTACACCGAAGTTGGCGGGAAGGCGGTGCTGGCTACGCAGGCGATCAAGTACGCGCCGGGCGGTGCGGAAGCTTCCAACACCAAGGTCTATGCTACAGCCAGCGGCCAACCCGTTCTGACGAGCGAGACACGGGTCCACGCTGACAAGTCCAAGGACGTGTACCTCACCAACATCACCGGCAAGAGCTACGTTGCCGAACGGGACAGCTACAACGCCGCAGGCACCCTCACCAATCTGAGCCGCACCCATGCCGACGGAACGTTAGATTACAGCTACACCGTCGCCTCGAACGGCACCGTGACGGCCGACCAATACGATGCGGCCGGCCTGCTCAAGTCGCACGCGGTGATCGCCAGCAACGGCATGTCGGACACCTCCACCTATGCCATCGTCGGCGGGAAGGCGGTGCTGGCTACGCAGGCGGTCAAGTACGCGCCAGGCGGCGCGGAAGCCTCCAACACCAAGGTCTATGCCACAGCCAGCGGCCAGTCCGTCCTGACGAGCGAAACGCAGGTCCATGCCGACAAGTCGAAGGACGTGTACCTCACCAACATCACCGGCAAGAGCTACGTTGCCGAACGGGACAGCTACAACGCCGCAGGTGCCCTCATCGGAGCAATCCGCACTCAAGCCAACGGCACTGTGGATTATCGCTACAGCTTGGCCCTGAACGGCACCGTGACGGCCGACCAATACGATGCGGCCGGCCTGCTCAAGTCGCACGCGGTGACCACCAGCAACGGCATGTCGGACACCTCCACCTACGCCATTGTTGGGGGGAAGGCGGTGCTGGCTACGCTGGCGATCAAGTACGCGCCGGGCGGTGCGGAAGCTTCCAACACCAAGGTCTATGCTACAGCCAGCGGCCAACCCGTTCTGACGAGCGAGACACGGGTCCACGCTGACAAGTCGAAGGACGTGTACCTCACCAACATCACCGGCAAGAGCTACGTTGCCGAACGGGACAGCTACAACGCCGCAGGCGCCCTCACCAATCTGAGCCGCACCCATGCCGACGGAACGTTAGACTACAGCTACACCGTCGCCTCGAACGGTACCGTGACGGCCGACCAATACGATGCGGCCGGCCTGCTCAAGTCGCACGCGGTGATCGCCAGCAACGGCATGTCGGACACCTCCACCTATGCCATTGTCGGCGGGAAGGCGGTGCTGGCCACGCAGGCGGTCAAGTACGCGCCAGGCGGCGCGGAAGCCTCCAACACCAAGGTCTATGCCACAGCCAGCGGCCAGTCCGTCCTGGCGAGCGAAACGCAGGTCCATGCCGACAAGTCGAAAGACGTGTACCTCACCAACATCACCGGCAAGAGCTACGTTGCCGAACGGGACAGCTATAACGCCGCAGGGAAACTGATGTCGGCCGATCAGACGAGCACGGATGGAAGTCACGTCCAAACCGCTTATCAAACCGGAGTGGTCCTAGTTTCGACAGCGACCGTAACAGATTCCTTCAAGGGCAGCGGTGGGGATACGTTCGTATTCTCAGCCAACTTCGGCAAAGACAGCATCACCAACTTCATCGCTGGCGCCGGAACCAATCACGATACGATCCTAATTGACCGCACGGACTTGCATAGTTTTGCTGAGCTGAAGGCGTCTCATATGAGCGCGCTAGGAAATGACACTCTCATCACCGTAAGTCCTTCTGACAGCATCCTGCTCAAGAACGTAAACATCGGATCGCTATCGACGGAGAATTTTCGGTTCGACGATCACGGGCTGTTCCACATCTGATGTTGCGGTCTCCCTCGTCTGTCCGACTTGAGCGGACACGGGACCGCATTGAGAGAGTGGCGCCGAACAGCCCCCTGCCTGTGATGAGAGGTTGAGCGAGCATCGTAGATGCCCGCTCCGCCAGCGCCTGGATGCCTGGGGATGCCCTTTCCGCTGTGGTAAATCGTCAGTCGGCTGAAAATATTCGGATATAATCTATCCACATATCGACATACCCGGCTGGCGGGACCACGATCGGCCAGTCGCCAGCCGAAAGGGCATTGTCAAACATCCAGTAAAATGGATCTTTGAGTTCCGGGACCGGAATCGGTATCTTGTAAGTTACTTTATCGTCGATGTAGCATGTCATATCGGTATCATCGACTGCGCATGCATACACGTGCCAATCGGATGTGGCATCGAATTCTCGGGTAAATTTCGGGCCACTGACTTTGCCCATCTTTCCGGGGCTGGTCCATTCGATGGCACCGTTGCTGATAGAGTACTTGCCCGGGTCCGCTGTTTGACAATAGCCTTCCAACGGATCGAGTTCGTTGAGAGGAAAGGATTTATTCGGTCCGCGCCCGTCTTTGTGAAGTGGCAAACCCCACATGCTCGGCCACATGCCTTTGCCCAGGGGCAGGATGGCCTTCATCTCGACATAGCCTTTACGGAACGTCGCGATGGGCGGTCGCTGGTCGGCATAGGCCGTACAGAGAAGGCCTGAACGCCACTTCCGATTCCATCGTTCGGGATCTCTATAGTTCTCATCATGAACCGCCCGAATGCGGAGACACGACGGCATCGGCAGCTGGAAGACGTCGCTGAGGTTTTCTTTGTTTGTCATGAAGTGCGAGCCGGATCCCCACTGGCTGCCGTCTGGACGAACACCAAACGCCCAGCGCCTTTCGTCGGGAAAGGCATCGAAGTCGTCAACGAGGATTGGCCTCATGCCTGCCGCAGCGGCAGGAACTCCCAATGCGGCGCGCCTAACCAGAGGATTGTCGATAAGCAACGTGAAATCGAGATTTATAACCTTCTCGCCCCAATCGTCGTACCAAGCCATGATGCGACAATTGAGCGGCCCGGTCCGTACCGTGCTGAGATCCATTGTGCATATCCAGCTACCGTTGCTTTGCTGAACGACTTTGCCCCAGGGCCGGACGCCGGGGACTGAAATCATGATGTTTTTGAAGCTTCCGGTTGCTTCGCCTGCAAAGTTGAAGGTCTTACTGGCCGCGACGGGTTGGTCAGGATAGGTCACGCAGCCCTGAGAATCGACGGTCGCTACGCCCGTGCGGACGGGGGACAGGAGCGATATGCTGCGCGCAGATGCGGCATCCGCTGGACGTGTCAGACAGGCAGTTTGTCCAAGTGCGCTGGCGCCAGCGCCAATCAGTGAACGTCTGTCAATTTTCAAGGGATACGTCCTCGATCCGTTATTCAACCACCAAGCGGCATCCGTATTTTCTCGGGTGAAAGGAGCATCCGCTCGTAAGATTGACTCCCCGCACAACGACGCCGCTCTTAATGTAGTGCGGAACTGGTTCTCCATCCACAGGGAGCGCGGCGTGCAAGGCGGGCTCAGGGGAAGACGTCGCCGATCCGACGGGTTGGTGTTGCCCGGGTTCATTCAAGGCGAACAGCGTTGCGGTCAAAGCGTGGAGCCAGCTATGAAGCTGTTCGCCTCCTTAAATCTCAATCTTCATCATTGCAGCACATATTTTCATCTGATTGCTATATGAATGTTGACAGACTATTGCTCGTCACATTCCTGCCTCAAATGATTTTTAGGGAATTTTGATTATAAATCATTATTTGGATAATGGCGGGAGCATAATGGCGGCCTTGCGGAAACTTTTAATGTATAGCTCTGCCCTCGTTTCAATCATCATTTTTGGGGGGTGGATCCTTTTTAACAGAACATTCGATATTCTGCTTTTTGGCTTGACGTTCTTGTTCCTGGCTAACGCCTTTTATTTATACTTCTCGAGGCCTACGGTTCAAACGAGTGATATCCTGGAGCACGCATCCTCGAAGCTGACCTTGGCATCTTTAGAACTGAGATATTTGTCGCAAGAAGCACAGCTGCGCGAAGCTGATGCAGAAAAAATTCGATTGGCCAATGTAGAGAAAGAAAAATATAAACTGCAAGTTGCAAAAGATATGCTTGAGCATTTGCAGCTAAGTTTGTCGTCTCGTCGAAACTCGGCCCCCGATTTTCAGCAGGCTATTCGTCGCCCGCGCATCGGAAACGAAGCGCTTGCGCAGTTGATCGGAAGTTCGAAGACGTCGAAGGCTGAGGAATCCAAGGCAACGAATCTTCAGGTGCCGAACGGCGTACCGCCTGCCATACCGTCCGGTTTGCCGGCAGCCGGGATTTCCCTGAACTAAGGCAGTTGCAGCCCTCTGCGCCGAGGCAGCGGCTTGTCCGCCGACGTCCTGAAATGGGCGACGTGACGGAACTGCGTTGCGGACCCCATGCGGAGGCTCGTCGAAGAGCGTGATCGGCCCGGGCGAAGACACTGGCAGGAGCCGTCGTTGACGCGCCACCCGGCCGCTTTCCCCGACGCGCTGATTATGCGGTACCCCGGCGTCCGTCTTCCAGGCTCAGAAGCTATACCAATTGAGGGCGGATCAATTCTCCCTCAGGGCGGGCGAGGAAATTGAGGAGTGCGCGGTCCACGAGCTGCGCGTGGGTGACGCCGTGGGCATGGCCGCCCTTCGTGGCGTAGGCGTTTTGCATGTCCACTATCATCAGCGCCGTCGCGGCGGGGTCGAAGACGATGGTCTCGGGCCGCGCGGGCAGCGTCACCGCGCCGAACCGCCCCGCCGGATCCCGGTAGGCTGCAGGCACGTCCATCAGGCGACCTCCGCCAGGGGCGCCTCGACGGTGATGTGCCGCCGCGTCCTCATCAGGGGCTGGATGCGGGTGCCGAATTCGTCGAGCCCTTTCAGGAAGTAGTCGAAGACGAGGAGTACGCCCCCGGGCCGACCTGTGACGAGGTTGATGCCGAACCGCCCGTGCGAGATCGAGTCGATGGTCGCGGCCATCCGCGCGGTGATGGTGGGGGGCAGGCAAAGGGTCGGCGCGGTGGCGTAGAGCTTGATCCGAATCGTGACGGCGGCAAGGTCGGCCATCACGGTGAAGGATTCGAGGTTGTGGGCTCCCACAACTCGGTCTTGCCACCGAAGCTGTGCGGCTTGATCATCGAGAACACGAAGTCAAGCCGTTGGCCCTCGGCCATCAGGGTGATCTCCTTGTTAGAGCGAAGCTCGGCTTGTATTGCGGCGCGCCTCCTCTTCCCCCGCCGCCGTCGCGCCGGCAACGGCCCGCTGCGTCCCGTCACTCTCTTGCTCCTCTGCGCCCACCTTGCACGCATCCTATTGCGGAGCGGTGGACGGCTAGAAGCAATCAATAGCGGACGTTGGCGAAGCCACCGCCGCTTCGTGTCACGACGGCGCGGATTACCTCCTCGGTCGAGGGGCTGAGGCCGTCGCTCCGCAGGCGGCGCCCATCCGCCCGGTCGAGGCGGGCGTCATCATCCGAGCAGCAGTCGAGGGCGTAGTGGATGCGGGTCGAGGCGGCGACCCCGCGCGGCGCGTTTGGGCCATTCATTTCGAAGCGCAAGCAGGAGGCGAGATAGCCCTTCAGGTCATCGAAGGCGGCGGCCTGCGCCCCCGAGGTAAGGGGCGATGAGGAGAAGGAAGGCGGAGTGGATCGGCATCGGTATCCCCGG
Organism: Methylobacterium sp. NFXW15; assembly: GCF_049887755.1. Lineage (NCBI taxonomy): Bacteria > Pseudomonadati > Pseudomonadota > Alphaproteobacteria > Hyphomicrobiales > Methylobacteriaceae > Methylobacterium > Methylobacterium sp. NFXW15. The sequence continues at coordinate 352,380 of NZ_JAGEKG010000003.1, forward strand.
TCGGGATTGTGAGGCGCTAGAGCGTTTTCGGTTTAATCTGGCTCATATCCCGCGGCGGCGAAGAAGTTGGCGCATTCGTCTGGCGTGATGGTGTCGATGATCCGGGCGATCCACGCGATCAAGACGCGCACGCGCCTGGACGACGGCTCCTACCGGGCGCTGCTCGCGGCCTACGGCGTCGGCTCCTCGAAGGATCTGACGGAGGCGGAGGCCGAGCGCCTGCTCGCCCGCCTGCGCGACATCCCCGGCGCGGGCGGCCCGCTGCGCCGCCCGGGCTCGGTGGCGGCAGGCCCCTACGGCGCCAAGCTCCGGGCGCTATGGATCGCGCTCCACAACCTCGGCGCCGTGCGCGACTCGCGCGACAGCGCGATGCACGCCTTCCTCATCACCCTGGAAGAGATGCGCGCTCGCCTGAAGGACAAGCACGACCTCGCGGTTGGGATGGGCACGCTGTGGACCTTCCTCGACGCACGCGGCCTGACCTACAAAAAAAGACAGCCCACGCCACGGAGCAGGACCGCCCGGACGTGAAGGCCGCCCGCGAGGCGTGGTTCGAGGGCCAGCCCGACCTCGACCCCGCCCGCCTCGTGTTCCTCGACGAGACCTGGACTTCGACCAATATGGCCCGCATCCGCGGACGCTCACCACGCGGCGAGCGGCTGCGATCTCCCGTGCCGCATGGCCACTGGAAAACCACCACCTTCGTCGCGGGTCTGCGCCTGTCCGGGATCGCCGCTCCGTTCGTGCTGGACGGGCCGATCAACCGCGACGCCTTCCAGACTTACGTCGAGCGTGTGCTCGTGCCCGAACTCTCCCCCGGCGACGTCGTCGTCATGGACAACCTCGGCAGCCACAAGGGGCCGGCCGTGCGCGCGGCGATCGAAGCGGCTGGCGCGCGGCTGCTGTTCTTGCCGCCCTACTCGCCGGACTTCAACCCGATCGAGATGGCTTTCTCCAAGCTCAAGGCGCTGCTGCGCAAGGCGGCTGAGCGCACGGTCGAAGGGCTGTGGACGGCCATCGGCCGGCTCATCGACACCATCACGCCAGACGAATGCGCCAACTTCTTCGCCGCCGCGGGATATGAGCCAGATTAAACCGAAAACGCTCTAGAGCGGATGAGTCTTGTGACGGTGCGCGAGCGGGGGCAACCGGCCTGGGTGCTCACGCCCGCCGGGCGGCGGGCGGTGCGAAGTTTGGGGCGGGACGAGGCGTGAGCGGGCTGGTCACCGCCCGGCCGACATAGGGGCGTGGAGAGGATCGTCGGCCGCCTCGGCGGAGTCCCATATTGGCGCGCGCGGGCCGCCCGCCTCTGTCTGCGATTTGTAGCGGGCGATTGTGGCAAGCATGTCCAGCAGGGGCGCCAGAAACCGTAGATCATCGATGGCGCAGAGCCGCGCGGTGATGTCGTCGATATAGGCTGGAACAGCCGGACCCTTCCCCCTGGGGAAGAGGTGGCTGACCGGCAGGCCGAAGATGGCGCTGATCGCGAACAGGGTCGCTGCCGGCACGCGGTCCGTGCCCTTCTCGTAATTGCGCACCTGCGCACCCGAGAGCCCGAGCTGATTACCTAGCGTGCCGGCGGACATCTTTCTGCCTTTGCGCAGAGCCTCGATCCGCGCGCCGATCGCGGCGTCGAGCGGCCCGGCCTGACGCCCGACCCGGTGGCCCACACCGGTTGTGGCGATGCTCTCGTGAGGGGTCTGCGCCATGCCCCCACTCCCTGGAGAGTCCGTGTCTGCGGTACGCCCCCGCAAACGGACCTCGACCGACCGCAGTCGGGGAGTTGGAAGACCGTCTACCGTCGGCCCCACGACCTTTAGCACCCGGGGGCGCCTGGACATGCGTCGCAGGCTCCCCGACCACATGGTCGAGAAGAACGGTGCTCAAGCCAGCGAGCACCAAGCCACGGTAGACGAGGCTTCCACACCCCAGGGCAGCGCGTACCACCCCGGGGATTTTTCTACGGGATCGTGGGGGCGCACTCTACCCCGGTGAACCTAGCCATCCGCAAAAATATCGGTAGGCGGCGCCTGCTCGGCTCAGGCTCTCGACTGCACCGCAGGGGAAGCCCGTATCACCTTCGATCCTCGCGGGAACGCGGGCGGCTCGTCGCGCGAACGGTTGCCGAGCCATCTCGATTTCAAGGGGCTTACAGCCTTGAAACTCGCTTTGGAGACTTAATATGCTCATTGATCCAAGTAATATAGGTGGGGACTCGGGTGTAAACGCCGTATCTGAGACGAAGGGCACAGCCTTTCCCCCAACTGACGACGCCGAGAAGAAGTTTTCCCCTAGGGGATGTTCCGACAAGCGGGCCGCCGCTATCTCCTTGGCAAGCATCGACGCCTCCGTCGCGGTAACCGGCACACAGCATCCCCGCCTTGACGGCGCCACCGTAAGCGTCCGCAGAATTACATACCTCATTAGCAACCACCGGCATGCTGGCCTTGAGTAGCATCGTCGTCATGCCACCGTACATCGTGACCGCCCCCCATCCGGAAACCGTGACTTCCGATTTGGCGGGAATTTCGATGTCAGCAGTTGGCAAGAGTACAGGCGTACCGAGCTTAATTGGTCGCGCTAGATACAACAAAGCTATGTCGTTTTCCCACGTTTCGCTATTATATTGTCGATGACTAATAATTTTTTCAATCTTGACTCGGTCACCTTGCCCGATTGTCATAGGAAAATTCGATCCCGACACAATTTCAACGCCGTCCGGAGATTGAATGTCGGCGAGGCAATGAGCCGCGGTCAAAATCCAGCGCGATGCTATGATCGAACCGCCACAAAACGGAGACCTGACTTCCTTCGGCGTTCCTCCGACGATCAAAACGACCTGCCACGGGAATTCATTTACGGTAGCAAGTTTACCACCGACGATTCTCGGATCGAATTGCTCTGATAACCGATCCCTCGCTGCCGCCACGGGAGATCCAGCCTGTACTTTCTTGACTTGCGTTTGCTCGGTCGGCGGCACGTCTTTGGGCAAAGCCGGCCCGAGATTCTTCATTGGAACGGGAATATTTGGTCCGTCCTTAACAATGATATTCTTTTCCCCAAGATCTTTGATGATTTGATTGACCTGAGCCCCCCCAATTTGTCCAATACCGGAAAATTCCTTCAGCATTCCACCTGCTATACTTGGATTTGGCAATAGCAGAACTGCAAATAAAAAATAGACAGGCGCTGCCGGAGCGTGCCGCATATTACCCTCCAAAATTTATCGATATTCAAACGAGATATCTTCTTTGTCGACTTTAGAAGGTTTTTCCGCCTTGCCGATTTTATTCTGGTAGGCTGAGTAGGGCGACTTCAGAACAATAGTGCGCTGCCCATTTTTCGAGAAAGCTGTATCGAAGTAAAACATACAGGAATCAAAGTCGATCGGATTGTGATTCCGTGTCGATGAGGGCAGTAAATTATACTTAACGGATTCGGATCCGCTAGTGTTTTCGAGATGGATATCGATGTATTGGGCCGCATCCGATCTTTGGTGCTCGTGCGCCTTGCCGATCATGTGCCCGATCTCATGGACCAGTGTTTGCATGTTCCAATCGACGATATCCATATGGCCGACGCCCGACGGCATGCCGACGACTGATTGTCCTGCAATGACCCCATCGGGGGCAATCTTGCTGACGACAACGAAATTGCTCTCTGAAATGCGCTCAACGCATTTCAGCTTGCCGGGGACTTCCCAGAGTCCACACGCCTTTCTAAACATTTCCTTTTGACTAGTACTTATACCATCATCGAATGCGTAGACGACTTTGCCGTCTTTCCAGACACGACCTGAAAAAGCTCGGTTAGCGCTATCGATTGGCAACAAGATATCGCCGAACACCTTGTATTCTTGCGACTTGCCCTCATAAGACTTTGTTTTTGTGTCAAGCTTGTTAAAATCTACATCTTTCAGGAAGTCGTCGCCTAGATAGGAGGCCGGTGCCCCGGTGGTCCAAGCCACGCAGACCAGCGAGAGCAAGGCCAATGTCTTGGAATAGTGCATCACAGTCTTTCTCCTTGAATGACTAGCGCAATGCTTGACGTGTTTTATCGTTCGATTTAACGATTATTCATCGAACAATATCTTGTATTTACGTGAAAGTTTTATTTACTTATAGAACCGCTTTGGTGAGCGATGAGTTTGGAAGAGAACTCGCGTCGATTTTTGAAAGAAACTAAATTCAATGACTTTGTACTTCAGTGCGACCCTGCACTCTCAGGATGCCTTAATAGTGTACCGCTGCCCGCCGTAATCGTTGTCGCGCTCACGCCCCGGGATCGCCGCAGGTGGCAAGCCTTCCAGGACATGCCGCGCGTCAGCCATGGCTTCCGGCGAGAGGCGGAAGTACTGGTGCCCGAGGGTGCCGCCGATCGAGTCCGCGACCCCGGTGCAATTCAGCCAAAACGCGCTCGTGATCGCCGCGCCATAATCGTCCTGAAGTGGGAAGGAGTAGGGTCCATATTGGCCGAGCTCCGGCGTAAAGCCATTCGCGAGTTGGCCTGCGGCCAGTGCGCCATCATTGCCATTGGTGTAGATATTCAAGCTATGCTTGTACATCTGCAAGACAGGCCGCAACTTGCCTGGATCATTAAAGGCCGCGTAATCCTCATCCGCCGCAAAGAGCAAAATATGCTCGAAGTATGGCTTCAGGTATTTGGGATCCTTCAAGGCCTGGGCGATCGAACTCATAACCCTGTTACCCATGGAATGGCAGATCAGGCTGAGTCGGGGAGGGATCTCCGCCGCGGCGACTTCATCCAGCAAGTCCCGTAAGAATTGCCCTGCGGCCGCGCCAGAGCCGTAGGCATGGGTCCGATCTTCTGGGTACTTGAAATGGTTGCCATATGATGGCCAGGAGAAAAAAAGATTATTGGGTGAGCCGTAGTTGCTTACGATGGCCGCCTCGACGTCAGCAATCTCAATGAACTTGAATGCATAGCCGTGGATGAATACAAGAGACTGCCTCGAACCCGCATATGCAATCCGTCCCTGGTGGGAGGCATCATCCAGGAAGTCGCGGATGACCTTCCTTGGTTCCTGGGCGAGATCGACCTTGCTTTGGGTAGCCTCGGCCGCCGCCGTCCTTTGCGTCAGGGTCACTTGTTGCAGAGGCCGTGGTATCGTGATCGTTCCCGCGTGGTATCGCGTGTCGTTCGGACCCCATTCAAAATCCGATCCAAATTGATCCGGCGGGCCGACGTACTTTCGATTTGTTCCGAAACGAACAGTTTGTGTCGAAACCGCCGCATGAAGCGAGAACACGGTTTCCTCGGTTGACCTTGTGGCATCATCGTGGGCGTTCATGAGAACGTACTCCCCGCGGCCTGTGGTGAGCCCCGTTTTTGATTCGGAGCTTATTAAGCATCTAAATTCGCATGATATTGTCAATACGTTCTATCGACGAATCGAATAGAAAAATCGGCGACGAAATTGCTACAATGCTGCCGCATTGCAGCACTCAGGAGAGCCAGGTTCGGATTATTTTCGACTATCAATATGATGATCGTTGGTACGACGATTCAGTTTCTCCCCCGGAACCGCTTCCGGGGTCCGGCCCAAGCGCAATTCCGGGATCGTCGCGGGACTGAAGGACACGCCCTTCGCCCCCGATCCCGGACCCACCCATGTCCCCCGCCGCGATCCAAACGAGGCTCCTCGCGCTCGGCTATGATCTCGGGCCCGCCCAAGTCGATGGCGTCTGGGGCCGGCGCTCCATCGCGGCGCTGAAGGCGTTTCAGGAAACCCACCGGCTCCACCCGGACGGCATCGCCTCTCGCGCCACCCTTGCTCTGCTGTTCCCCGACGAGCCGGCGCCCATGCCGGTGCCCGTGTGGTTCGCCGAAGCGCAGCGCCTCCAGGGTACGGCCGAAGCGTCCGGCGCCACCTCCAACCCCGTCATCCTCGCCTGGGCGAAGGCGCTCGGCGGTGTCGCGGCGCGGTTCTACCGGAACGATGCCACGCCCTGGTGCGGGCTGTTCGCCGCCCATTGCCTCGGCGCCACGCTGCCCGATGAGCCCCTTCCGGCCAACCCGCTCTCCGCGCTCGCCTGGGCCGAGTTCGGCCGGGCGCTCCCGGCCGGGCGGGTCGGCGCCGTCTGCGTCTTCCGGCGCACGGGCGGCGGCCATGTCGGCTTCTATGCCGGCGAGGACGAGGCCGCGCTCCACGTGCTCGGCGGCAACCAATCCGACCGCGTCGGCCTCACGCGCATCGCGAAGGCCCGCCTCGTCGGTGTCCGCTGGCCCGCCACCGCCCCGGCGCCCGCGCCCGGCGGGGTGCGGGTGCTGGCGGCACGCGGCGCCCTCTCCACCGACGAAGCCTGATCCCGGCGGCCCTGAGTGGGCCGTCCCCTCCGGCGCGCGGGAGCGCCACACCTCACCACGGAGCTGACCCATGGACACCACCGACGCCACCAAGCCCTGGTACCTCTCGAAGGGCATCATCGGCTCGCTGCTCGCCATCGTCGCCGTCATCGCCGGGTTCTTCGGCGTGAAGGTCGATGCCGGCACGCAGCAGGTCGTGGCCGACCAGCTCACCACCCTGCTGGCCGCAGGCGCCGCGCTGCTCGGCTCGCTCCTCGGCCTCTGGGGCCGGGTCTCGGCGACCCGGCGCATCGGCTGAGCCGATGAGCGTGCTCGCCCTCGTGCGGCTCGTCCTCCAGCTCGTGACCGCCCTGGTGGCACGGGCCCATGCCGAGCGCGAGCGCGGCCTCGGCCGCAGCGAGGCCCTGGCCACCGCGCTGGTGCGCGCGACGGCCGCCACGCGCCTCGCCCGCGACGTGGAGGCGCAAGCCGAGGCCGCCCACCGGGCCGACCCGACCGACGCCGCTTTCGACACGACCTTTCGGAGACCCGACTGATGCTGACCTGCGTCGGCTTCCTCGTCCTGTTCCAGTGCAGCCCGGCCGACGCTCCGCCGCCCGAGGCGAGCTATTGCGACATCGCCCGGCCGGTCCTCTGGTCGGCGCGGGATACCCGCGCCACCAAGGAGCAGGCCGACCGGGAGAACCGGAAGTGGCGCCGCCTCTGCCAGCCCCCGGCGGGCCGGTGAGATGGACGGGTGGGGCAAGGCCGCCGAGAGCGCGGCGCGCATCGTCGAGAGCCTCGGGCCGTGGGGCGCCCTCGTGCTGGCCGTGGTCGTGGGCCTCGGCGTGGTGCTGGCGCTGTGCGTCCAGTTCGGCGGGCTGCAACTCGGCCGCAAGGCCGACCGGCAGAGCCTCGATTTCGTGGATCGCCTGATCAGTGAGGTCGACAAGCTCGCCGCCCGCGAGGTCGCGCTCCGCGCCGAGATGGAGCGCCAAGAACTCGACCGCGACAGCCACCGCCTGCGCGCCGTGGAGCTGCAGGCCGATGTCGAATTGATGCGCGCGCAGCTGCGCCGGGCGATCGAAGTCCTGCGCGCCGTGCGCGACGGGCGCCTCCTGGCCTCGGCGATCACCGAGGCCGACCTCGCGGAGTTGGTGCGATGAACGGGCTCCTGCGCCTGCTGGCCGAACTCGACCTCGCCGCGCTCACCGTCAGCCTGTTCGCCGTGGCCGTCATGGCGCTCGCCGCGACCCTCGTGGTGCGCCGGGCCGCGCGGCTCCCATCCGCCGAGCGGGTGCGGCTGCGCGCCCTGGAGCGCCGCCTCAACGCCGTCGAGGCGCGGCTGAACCGCACCGAGCGCGATCTCGACCCATAACGGCGCCGCCAACCCGTTCGCCGAGACCATCGCGGAGATCCGCGCGGGGCGTCTGCCCTACGGCCTCGTGCGCTTCGATCTCGACGATGCCCTGCGCGCCGGGCTCTACGAGCGGATCTGCCTCGTCTCGCAGGGGCGCGAGACGTGGTCGCCGGAGGCCGAGGCCGAGTGGCGGGAGAAGCTGATCCGCCGCTACGGCGAGGGCGCCGACGAGGAGCTCTATGTCGTGCCGAGCCAGGGCGGCGGCGTGGTCCTGCCCCGCGTGCTGGTGGAGGCCCGCGCCCGCGAGGGCATCCCGGTGGTGCGGCTCTCGCAGCCCACGAGCTTCAAGCTGCTGCCGGTGGAGGTGCGCGAGGCGACGATTCACGAGTGGTGCGAGCGCGAGCTGGCGCCGCTGCTCGCCACCCTCGACTGCACGCTCGCCCACGCGCTGGGCGGCGATTTCGGGCGCGTCTCCGATCTCACGATCTTCTGGCCACTGGCGATCACGAAGAGCCTCACCCGCGAGACGCCCTTCGTGGTCGAACTCGCCAACATCCCGTTCGAACAGCAGCGGCAGATCCTGTTCTACCTCTGCGACCGTCTGCCGAGGTTCTTCGCGGCCAAGCTCGATGCCACCGGTAACGGCGCCTACCTCGCCGAGGTCGCCCAGCAGCGCTACGGCGCGCACGTGGTCGAGGAGGTGAAGATCTCCGCCGGTTGGTACCTCGCCGAGGTGGCGCCGTGTAAGGCGGCCTTCGAGGACGGGGCGATCGTCGTGCCCAAGGATGCCGAGATCGTCCGCGATCTCGCCACCCCTGTCTACCGCGCCGGCATCCCGGCAATCCCGCCCCTGCGGCAGGCGGGCGAAGGCGGCACCACCCGCCACTGCGACGCCTTTGTCGCCGCCGTCATGGCCTACGCCGCCAGCCGCGCCGACCCGGTGACCTACGGCTACGAGCCCGTGACCGGCGATGGCGGCCTTGCCGACTTCCTGAGACCCGAGGACAGCCGAGGCCGCGCCCTATGGTGAGCACCCGCCGCTCGACAATCCTAGGCCCTGACGGTCATCCGTTCGAGATGCCCCTCCTCACCGAGGAGGTGGCGCCACCGACCGAATGGGGCGCGCGCAGCTTACGCCTGGCGGGCGTCGCCTCGGGTCTGACGCCGGAGCGCCTCGCGGCCATCATGCGGCAGGCGGATGTCGGCCACGCCCGCGCCTACCTCACCCTCGCGATGGAGATGCAGGAGCGGTACATGCACTACCGCTCGCAGTTGCAGGTGCGGCGGCTCGCCTTCGACACGATCGAGCCCTCGGTCTCGGCCCCCGAAGGCTGCCCCGCCAAGATCGTCGATGCCGTCACCGAGCTGGTGAATGAGCCGGGCTTCCGCGCCGCCTGCTCCGAGCTGCAGGATGCAGTGCCCAAGGGCTACGCCATCGTCGAGCCGATCTGGGACTACCAGCGCGGGATGCTGCGGCCGGTGCGCTACGAGCACCGCGACCCGCGCTTCTTCCAGGTCGACCGGGTGACGCAGCGGGAGCTGCGGCTCGCCAGCGACACGGACCTCGACGGCGTGCCGGTGCGCGACGGCGTGTTCCTGCGCCACGTACCCGCCATCGAGACGGGCGTGCCGCTCCGGCGCGGCCTCGCCCGCCCGGCGGCCTGGGCCTTCCTGATCCAGAGCTTCACCCTGCAGGATTGGGCGGCCTTCTCGGAGATCTACGGCATCCCCTTCCGCATCGGCCGCTATGGGCCGAACGCCACGGCCGACGACAAGCGCACCCTCTACCGGGCGGTGCGCGACATCGCCAACGACGGCGCCGCCATCGTGCCGCTCGGCATGGAGATGGAGTTCGTCTCCGTCTCCGGGCAGCACGGCGAGGCGGTGTTCGGCGAGTTGATCCGCTACCTCGATCTGCAGATCTCGAAGGTGGTGCTTGGCCAGACCATGACGGCCGACGCGGGCTCGTCGGGCAGCCTCGCCCAGGCCAAGGTGCACAACGAGGTCCGCCTCGACATCAAGCGCGCGGACGGCCAGCAGACGGCGGGCACGATCAACCGGGATCTGATCCCGTACTTCGTCGCCTTCAACTTCGGCCCGCAGGACCGCTACCCGCAGGTGTCCTTCCCCGTGGCCCGGCCGGAGGACATCACCGCCCTGTCAGAGGCGGTGGCCCGCCTCGTGCCGCTCGGCCTGCGCGTGTCCCAGCGCCAGATGCGCCACAAGCTCGCCCTTTCGGAGCCGGAGGCGGGGGAAGAGCTGCTGGGGGCACCGCCGGCGGCGCCGTGACAACCGGGCGCGCCATGCCGGGGGCACGAACCGGTCAGCGCGAAAATCGCCCCGTGGAGCGGGCTGCGCCCCGTGAAGCCCTGTCGGAGCGCCAAATTCCTTGAAGCCGGAATTGAAGCCGTTCTGGCCCTTGGAGGGCCACTTCGCTGTGACGGGTGGGGCGGCGGACCCAGCGACGCAGGGATCGAGGGCGGGAATGGCTGCGCGGGGTGGTTTTCTGCCGGTCTGCTAACGAAACTCGAATGCGTCGAATGAGACAGAGTTGCAGAGACCGCTCACGACCCTGAGCGGATTTTTGGGCAGCGCACGGCATAGACATGCGTGCCTCCTTTCGCATCGAGATACTCAATGCAACCGGGCTGGTCTTTGCTCGGGATTTTCACCACGTCCAACGCAGTCATGATTTCGGAGATCGACGTTGAACCATCGCCATCGAAATCCATCTCGCTCATAGAGCGAAATCCCATGGAGTAAACACCAAAGGCGACGTAGGACATAAAGACCACTGCTAAGCCTACGGGGATTAGAATAATCCAACGCATTTCTGTCTCACCGAACCGCAGCGCGTCACCTCAATTCTTAAGCCCTCCAGCGACCGCGGAGGCTCAGTCCGATGTCGCAACGCAGTTTTCTCGGATTTTGCGTATCGCGCTACCTGGATGAGCCCCAACCATGAATACACCGGTTTCCCAGATACCTACCACTGAGACCCTCGTTGGAGGGGTAGTTCCGAAGAGATTTTCAAGTGAAGCAACCTGCTCCATTGACATTTGAGGTGTAACTATGGTGTCAGGATCATCTATACCAAATATCCATTCATCTAAATCCTGCGCATTCCCGCGACCCTGCGCCACTACATCAAAGACGAATTGAATTTTGCGCTCGATTCCTTTTCCTACGTATAGCCAAACGTCATTGACCCTTCCCATCAAATTTTTTCGATATGGATATTCGATAGGCAGGCGCGTGCGAAGCAATAAGTGCAGGCCACCTTGCGCACTGCAAACAAAGCTTAACTGAGCTGCGGGCTTACCAGTAGCATTGCGGCCTATCTCCACACCATGAGTGATTTTGAAAGAAAGTCCCTTTGCTGCAGGCCAATCAAGGTTCGCGCTCTGCACTATGTTTGGAGCGAGTAGCAACAAGCCTGCTGCAACTCCTAGAGCTGATTGCCTGCGCATTCGAGGTCGATCATCCTATCGAGGTCCGAAGGACCGCAAGCTGCCATGTTCCAGCGAAGCCGTTCCCTCAAGCAAGCCTCATTGGAACGCCCATCCTCACATCCGCTTTTGGGCGGTCGCTTGTATCGGCCATACCGGCGAGGTTGGGCCGGATGTGGAATGACCGTTGAGGGTGGATTTCGGCCAGTCCGCTTCCGAGTTAGAAAACCATAAAAGCAGCCGTCATCGTTCCGCTCGCTCGCGACCTATTGTGACATCCGGCAAGAGCAAACACTGTGATTTACAGCTGTCTTGTGACAGTGCTGAGGGATTGGCCGTGGTGCGCGTTCTACTCGGATATGCCGGGATGATCACAAGCTCGGCCGCAACCCTAGTTGCCATTATGGCAGTAAGCGTGATCTACACATCCGATCACATCACTATTGGATTGTTTTTCTTCGCCTTCTTCAATCCAATTTCAATAATCGCCTTCATCGGCGCAGCGATAATCGCTCTGATTGTCAGCTCAGTTCCGTTTACGGTATTCATTATTGTAGGATAGGCAAAGCATATACGGTGCCTGTCTTGGTATATGACGGCCGCGCTAGTCACTGTTGTGCTGTTCTTTTGCTTATTAATTTCGAAATATAGTGCAATTGATCAAAAACACAGCACTATTTTTACCGATGTTATCTTGAATACGACATTAGCAGTCGCGCAGGCCGCGGTTGGCACGCTCGCCTATTGGGAAATAGCGGGGCGCTTCGCTGGTACAACGGATGAGCAGATGTACGGACCATTTTAAGTTATGAGTTGCTACTTTCGGAGCGTAGCGATGGCTGTCCCCGCGTTTCTAATGGGGCAGCTGGAAAGGGCTGGTTGGGGTAGGTTACTGCGGAAATGCGTTCAGGAGAGAAAGAATAAGAGCAGACTCCACGCCGCCCTCGCTCACGACCCATAGCAGCGGCACATTTGAGAATTTTCAATCCTTGCCCATTTCCAATCGCCGGTGGCAGCATGCCGCCACCATGTTCCTCGGTGATAGAATGCTGAAGGTTGCCCTCGTTACAGTTGGTATCGTCGGTTGCTCCGCCGCATGCGCTTCGGCGGAAGAGGATCAGCCCAAGTCGCGCTTGCCCAGCATGAGCGTGACCTCGACCGCAACGCGCGAGGTTGTACCGGATATTGCCACCCTTCGGCTCAGCGTCTCAGTCGAGAGGCCCACGGCTTCAGCCGCAGCAGAGGAAACAGCCCGTGGTTCGCAGAGCGTGATCTCCGAGATCAAGGCGCAAGGAATAGATCCGCGCGACCTCAAGACCGAGATTACCCTCTCGCCGGTGTTCGATGAAGAGCGTGGACCGCAAGGGCAAACGGTGAAACGCACGTTGCGGGGCTACCAAGGTCGCAATGCTCTGACTGTACGGCTGCACGATACCACCCGCGCCGGAGCGCTTGCCCGTACGTTGATCGATAAGGGCGCGAACGTGTTCGAGGGTATCAGCTTTGCGGTTGGTGACGAGCAGCGTCCCTTAGATGAGTTGCGGGTCCAGGCGACGAGGGACGTGGTCCGCAAGGCAAAGCTTTACGCGGAAGCAGCTGGGGTTCGGCTTGGGCGCGTACTGACCATCGAGCCGGACCCTGATAGCGCTAATGGCAATGAGGCTAGTCTACCACGGCGTGCATCGTCGAGCGGTGGTGCTGTGACAACCGTCATCCCGGTCGAGCCGGGCATCGAACGGATCACGGCGAGGGTAAGCATCACCTGGGAGATTCTGCCCTGAGCAGGCGTATTCAAGCGTCTGGTTCACATTTCGAACCGAAGTCGTTGTGCCACAGATAAAGGCTGCTTTCTGGAAGAAATAGCTGCGTCTTATGTGGCTGGGTTGGGTCGCGGTCGGAAGGACCGCTTGGGGTCGTTTCCTGCCCGTCCGCACCTGAAAGGCATGTGCATCGAAGCAGACGCCACAACATCCTATGCAGGCGTTCCGCGATCTGATCGAAGTGGCTTCATCCCGACTTGCTTCATTGCGGCCTCGGCCTTTTCGGACTGTAGAAAAGCAATCAGACGTTTCGCCAGATCCGGGCTTTTGGCCGTCGCCACCGTTGCTGCGCTGAACGTTTGAATGAGTTGAACTTCGTCGGGAAGGGCCCCAACCGGCTCGACGCCAGGGATGTTGACGAGTTCGCTGATGGGCCCCAACGCAAGATCAGCCTCGCCTGCCGCCAGCGCTGCAGCCGAGTCGGTTCCTCGCGGATAGACCTTCAGACGAACCTTGTCGGCGACGCCAAGCGCTGGAAGGATTTCCCTCTGGATGAAAAGGCCACTGGTGCTGCCCGGCATCACGACGAGGCGGGCATCCAGTAGGGTCTGGATGAGCGCCGGAACTGAACTGACATCGAACGTCGGAGCACCCGTCTGCACGGCAGCCGCAAGGGGAGCGGTCGCAAGCTCGGCAATCGAGCCCTCGACGATCAGGCCCGCGCCGATGAGTTCATGAAGCCCTTCGTTGGACAGGATGACGACATCGACCTCAGCACCATGGTCAAGTTGGTAGCGGATCGTCTTCGGGCCGGTTCCTTGCGAGGCCCCCGACCGGGTCTCAATCGTGATGCCGGTCTCCTGCTCGAAGTCCGGGATCGCCTTTCGGTAGGCTAACTCGAAGCCTCCGGAGATCAGAACAGTGACCGTAGGTCGGCTATCGCTCGATGATGTCATCGCGTGGGCGTCGTTCAGTACAAAGCGGAAGGGCCGCCACCTGCATCCTCGGTAACGTTTGGTGGATCTGCTTGCCACCCCAGCCCGGGACCAATGCGTATCCGGGGCATGGCCGGTTTCGGGAGGCGGGGACACGCGGTCTACGCGTCCGGGTGGGTCGCTCTCAGAAGGGCTGCTTGGGGTGGTTTCCCGCCAGTCCGCTTCCGGACGGTTCTGCGATGAAGCAGACGTTGTCGTCGCTCCAGCTTCCGACCTGTTGCGGGCGCTCAGCAACATGCCAGGATAGCCCCACGGGGGTTAGTCGAGGCCGACCTTACAGCTCCACGACATCGTGCTGCACAGCCGCGCTGTGGTCGATCCGCACCTCGTGCTGCCGATGCTCGGCGAGCGCGCGATCCGAGCCTCATGGCAGGTTGCTAGGGTCGCCCGTTATGACGAAGCTCTCATGACTGTCGGGGATGAGGCGGCTGATCAATCTCACGGCACGCTCAGTTCCAACCCCACTGCGTGAGTTCTTCAGTGGTGCCCCCGTGCATGCGTACCAGCGCCGCCATGGTGTGCACGAGAATGTAGGGGCGCGCGTCCAGCATCCTGATGGCGATGTCGAAGCGATCGTCGGAGTACAGGCTGGATAGCCCGAGGTACAAGTGGGGCACCACAGGGCGTCGCTGCACGGGCGCATGCAGGCGCAACCGGATGACGGACCACCCCTGCTTGTTTGAGATCGTGCTCATGTGGCGCACGTTGCTCCAGGCCACCCGCGCATCCTGACGCCTGTCGAACACGTCTTCTGCCGTGATCTCCAACTGGGCTTGCGGGTCTTGTGCGAGACGCACGCATTTGAACGTGAAGGCCACACACACGGCGCTGGAGCCCAATAGGCATACAAGGGTGATCACTGAACTGAGTTGCCACAGACGATCACTCGTCAGGATGAGCCAAAAAAGTACCGTTCCCAAGAAAAGGCTGATGATGCCGGCCAAACCCGCCACAACGGCCTTGAGCACCAGCGTGGGCACATCTGCGGCAACCACCATGGGGAGGGGCACCTCGATGGGCGGCACGTCGTAGGTGCGAAAGAATTTATATGGCCCTGGGATTGTGACGCTATTCAAGGGCTATCCGCCGTCAATCGATGCACTTGGTTCCAAAAAAACCTGGCTCACAATCGGGTTTGTCCAGTCCAGCATGACTGATTAGGTATAAGAATGCAGCGAGGAAAAGCGCGCCGGCTACTAAGGCGAGTGCGACAGTTTTGACTGCCTCACGCAACATACAAACCTCGCTGAGACAATGCTTTGCATTCGCGCACAGCCGCAATGTAACCGCGCAACCGTGAACGGATCGAGATAGAGAATGGAAAACGGGGATGCTTTCTCACTAGTCCGCTTGATCCAAATAAATATTGTTCGCAGAAGCCCCAATTCCTGCCCTTGTTATCCATGAGCGAGCTATTGGCTACAATTTTTATTGCATTCTGAACGAGAGCAGCTTCCAAAGTACGTTAGATAGACTGCCGATTGCTCCGATCGCTAGTAGGGCAGCCATTGCGGGCGCCTCTGCGAACCAAGCCCCGACGCTTGCCGAAATCATCATGATGAAAGCGAATGCGCTGCTGATGACGAGATATGTCCGGACTACACCTGGCGTGCTTGGATCCCAAGCGACGTAACCCATCGCAACACGTGTCTCTTCTTCAGTCACGAAGCGTGCATTTGCGGAACGCATGTTGTTTCGCGCAGCCTGCCAGAACCATCCGGCGAGGATGAGCGAAATGAAAGACCCTACCCAGATCGCTTCCCGCATCACGGTCTCACCTGTTCGCGGCGCAGAATGACGGGCCTACCCTTACGATTTCACGACACGATTGCGATGAATGACCACCCATTCGGCCAGCCGTTTTTATCTGGCCGTCGATGAGTGTCCGCTTCTGGAAAGCTTCAACAGTTCCCTGCACGGCCGACATGGTGCAGAGCTGGAATAGCGGCTTGGGGTGGATTTTTGCCGTTCGGCTTTCGAGCGACACACGCATTGAAGAAGACATTGCGGTTCCGCGCGCACATGCCCCACTGCAAGCCCCTCTTGCCGTCCTTCATCTCCGGACGTAACCTAGCTTTGGCCTCAGGATAGGCCAACGGTCCGCGTGAAGGGCTTAGCCCATTCGGCATCCTTGATCATGACCTGACTTCCTGCCCGGCAACGCGGACGATGGGCGCTGAGGAAGGAAGGATTCCATGGCCGAAGCCGTCTTATCGCACGCCCTTCAGAGTAATGCCCTCCCAGAGCGTCCGAACCTTGAGCATCTTCGCAACGAAGCGAAGTCGCGGCTCAAGACTCTGCGTGTGTCAGATCCAACTGCGCAGTTGTCGGCAGCCCAAAAGGAAGTTGCCCGCAAATATGGGTTCTCCAGCTGGCGTCAGCTGCGGGTAGAGGTTCAGAAGCTGACGGATCGAACGAACGCAGAAAGCGCTGCCGATAAGGTTGTACGCCTAGCGGCGGAACAGGCGCTCCCGCGTAAAGCGATCTCGATCGATTTAACAACGCTGGATCAGTTTGTCGGCTTTTATGAATTGGCCACCAAGAGCATCTTTACCATTGAGCGCGATGAAGATGGGCTGATGTCGAGGCTGACAGGTCAAACTTTCTATTCGTTGCTTGCGGAAAGTCCGACGAAATTTTTTTATAGAAACTCGCTTATCAAGGCGCAGCTTAGCTTTGAACGAGACGATAATGGCGCGGTCACCTCGTTAGTGCTTCATCAAAACGGTCTCGAACAATCTGCGCCGCGCATCAGCCGGGAAAAGGCAGCTTCTATCGAGCGGTCCATCGAAGCACGGAAGGCCACAAACGAGCCGAGATCCGGTAGTGAACAGGCGCTTCGTCGTATCATCAAAGCAACCCAACTCGGCATCCCTGAACCTGATCTAATGTCTTCCGGCTTGGCGCGGGCTTTCGAAAAGCAAATACCGGATAATAAGCGGGCCCTTCAAAGGTGGGGCGAGTTACTATCGATCCAATTCAGGGGCATTTCGATCGCCGATGACTGTGATGTATACGAAGTAAAATTCGATAAAGCTGATACAGAATGGCGTCTAAGCTTAAATGGTGAATCAAAAATCGAAATGGCCAGCTTTCGCTTAGTGCCCTGATGATCCACGTCCGGATGACCGCTTTGTAGATCTGCTAGTGGCCATCCGGACGGCTGAGTTGGGTCGAAACCGGCCCCGCCCATCGTCACATTGACCCTACTCTGACATAAGCGACACACCGGAAGGCGCCGGCCACGCGCCTACCCCGGAACCGCTTCCGGGTGCGGCCCTGCCGGTGACCGCGCGACAACGCGGTCATGCCGCCGCGCCCCGCCTTTCCCAGCCTGATCGACCAAGCCGATGCCGCAGGCGTCGCTCTGTTCGCCGCCACCGTGGCCCTGCCGGAGGATGGCAGCGCGCCCGAGTGGGTGACGGTGTTCCCCAAGGTCGGCCGGGTCGAGACCCGTGACGGGCGGGCCTTCGAGGTCTCCGCCGCGACCCTGATGGCGGCCTTCGCGGACGACGCGATCAAGATCCCCGTCGATGTGAACCACGCCACCGACGCCGCCGGCGTGTTCGGCGGCGAGGCGCCTGCGGTCGGCTGGGGCGTCGAGCTGCGTGAGCACGAGGGCGGGCTCCAGCTGAAGGTCGAGTGGCTCGACCGGGGCCGCGAGCTGCTCGCCGCGCGCCAGTACCTCTACACCTCCCCGAGCTTCTTTCAGGACCACGGCCGCGCGACCCGGCTGAAGGCGCTCGCCCTCGTCACCTCGCCCGCGCTCGCCCGCCAACCCGCCCTGGCCCATGCCACTTTGGCCCGCGCGGGCGGCCCAACCCCGGAGCCCCCGATGACACCCATCGCCACCGCCCTCGGCTTGCCCGAGGGCGCGGACGAGGCCGCCTGCCTCGCGGCCATCGCCACGCTGAAGACCGGACAGGGCGAGCTGGTCGCCCAGCTCCAGGCGCAGCTTTCCACCGCCTCGTCGCGGCTTGCCGCCGTCGAGAAGGCCAACCGCGACCGGCAGGTCTCCGCGCTGATCGAGGGCGCGCTGAAGGGCCGGAAGATCGTCCCCGCCCAGCGCGAGCATCTCGAAACGCTCTGCGCCACCGATGACGGCCTCGCGGGCGTCACCGCCATGCTCGCGGCCACCGCGCCCAACCTCCAGCCCTCCGGCCTCGACGCGCGGCGCGTGCCCGAAGGCGGCGCCATCCTCGACAGCGCGCAGCTCGCCGCTGCCGCCCAGACCATCCAGGACGAGCACCGCGCCGCCGGCCGGCCGATCTCCTTCGCCGACGCCATGACGCTGGCCACCGCCAAAGCCACCGCCTGACCCGCCCTCAACCGGAGTTCCTCCCCGATGCAGCCCGGCCTCGTCAAAAGCTGCCGCACGGATGCGGCGGTCGAGCCCTACACGATCATCGCCTTTGCCGGCCCGCGCAACGCGGTGCGGCAGGCCTCCGCCGCCACGGATCCGCTCGCCGGCATCGCGGACAGCCAGGGCGGCGATGCCGGTGGCCTCGTGGACGTCCAGCTTTCCCTCGTCGCCGAGGTGCGCGCGGGCGGGACCATCGCGGCGGGCGACCGCCTCACCAGCGATGCCGACGGCCGGGCCGTGAAGGCGGTGAAGCAGGCGGGCCAGACGGTCGCCGTCATCGCCATCGCCCAGGTGCCGGCCGTCGCGGGCGACGTGTTCGACGCCCTCATCGACCCCGGCTTCCTCGACGGCTGAGCCCGTCCGTCCCCCCCTCGGAGGTTCCCCGCGTGCCCGTCAAACGTCCCTTTCCCGTCGATCCGGTCATCACCGCCATCGCGATCGGCTACCGCAACCAGGCGCAGGATCTGATCGCCGACCAAGTGCTGCCCCGCGTGCCGGTGCTGGGCGAGCGGTACAAGTGGACCGAGTATCCGCTCGCCGAGCACTTCACCGTGCCGGACACGGAGGTCGGGCGGCGCGGCCGGGTGAACCGGGTGGAGTTCTCCGGTGTCGAGCGCACCCGAGGCACCCAGGATTACGGCCTGGAGGACGCGATCCCGATCTCCGACATCAACGAAGCCGAGGGCCAGAGGCGGCGCGGCCTCGGCCTCATCGACCCGGAGAAGATCTCGGCCGAGGGGCTCACCGATCTCGTCCTCCTCGACCGCGAGGTCCGGGTGGCGGCCGTGGCGCAGAACCCCGACAATTACGCCCCGACCCGATCCACGTCCACGGCGTGCGCGACGTGGCGAGCCTGGAGCGGGGCGTGCGCCGCGAGGCCGACCGCCGGGCACGTGAGGCCCGCAACGACGCCCTCCACGACACGGGGAACGACTTCGCATGAGCGGGCCGCTCTGCCTCATCGGCGCCTGCGTGGCCGAACGGATCGGCCTGAACCCGCAGGACTACAAGTACGACGGGCAGGCGGTGATCGCCGTGCATCAGCCCTTCGACGATGAGCCGTTCTACCAGCCCACCGCCATGGGCGAGGAGACGCTCACGATCACGCTGGCCACCCGGCCGCACGTGTTCGGCGGCCTGCGCAATTGGGAGATCCTGCGCGCCCACATGAAGCGGCGCGACGTGGTGCCCTTCGTGCGGCTCTACGGGATCGCGGGGGGGCTGGGCTTCCCCGTGGGCGAACTCGTGGGCGACGTGCTGGTGCGGCACGTGACCGGCACGGAGGGCAAATCCGCGCCGGATGGGCTCGGCTACCGCCACGAGTTCACCGCCGAGCTGGTCTTCGTCGGGCAGCGGGCGGGGGGCTTTTGATGGGCGAGACCGTTACCGTGGCCGTGCCGGAGGAGATCCGCCTGGACCGGGCGGCCAAACGCTGGTGCGGCACCGAGCAGGAGGGCAACGTGAACCGGCTGCTCGCCCTCAATCCCGGCCTCGCGACGCTCGGCGGCTTCGTGCCCGAGGGCTTTCGCTTGCGCGTGCCCCGGCCCGCGCCGGAGGACCGCCTCAGGGTGCAGCTCAGCATCAACCCCTGGGAGTGAGGCCGCATGTGGCGCCGCCCGCAACTCGCCGTCGTCAACGGCTCCGGCCTCGACCTGATGGGCCGCCTCAAGGGCATCTGGCTGGAGGTGAAGGTCACCGACAATGCCGGTCAGGAGAGCGACAAGGCGACGATCCTGTGCCTGGGGCCGCCGGGCCGGTTCGGCATCCCGAAGCGCGACGAGGAATTCGACATCTACATGGGCTGGGCGGACGAGGGGCTCGTCCACCAGGGCCGCTTCTCGTTCCAGAAGGCGAATGCGCGCGGCGCGCCGGAGGAAGGCGACCGGATCAGCCTCGACTTCAAGGCGGCCGACTTCGTGGACGATCTGAAGGCGTCGGGCCGTCAGCACTACGACGAGGGCACGACGTTCGGGGAGGTGCTGCGCAAGGAAGCGCAGCGAGCGGGCCTGTCGGCGGTGGTCGATCCGGCCCTGGACACGGTGAAGCTCGGCTACCGCCTGCGCTGGGACCAGAGCCCGATCGACTTCCTGAACGAGGTGGCGGACGAGCTGGGCGCCACCATGAAGCCGGCGGGCGGCAAGCTGGTGGCGATGAAGCGCGGGGCGGGCAAGACCGGCACGGGGCGGGAGCTGGCGCCGATCCTGATCCAGCGCCGACGCGGCTTCTCCTACGACATCGACATCGAGCCCCGGCCGGAGGCGGGCAGCGTGGCGGCGAGCTGGCAGGACGACAAGACCGGGCGGCGCAAGCTCGAGAAGGTGAAGACGGGCCGGGATGGCCCGATCGTGGTGCTGCCGCATCCGTTCCGATCCGAGATCGAGGCCCGCGAGGCGGCGCAGGCGAACGCCTACGAGCGGGGCCACAACAGTGGCTCGGGCTATTTCGAGAGCCCCGGCCTCCCGCACGCCCGCGCCGAGGCCCCGGTGATCGCCACGGGCTTCGGCGGCTTCATCGACGGCCGCTGGAAGGCCGAGACGGTGGAGAAGGTGATGACCGTGTCGGGCGGCTTCCTGACCACGGTGAACGTGGGCGCAGGCGAGGACAGCAAGGGACGGAAGGGCCAGTGAGCGCGGCGGTTCAAGCGCGCTTCAAGACTGCCGGCAGGCGCTGCGAGGTGATGACATCCGAACCTGCGCGCCGTGCCATTCGATTTTGCGCGCTACAACTCCTTCGTAGCAGGAGCGGTCTCAGAAGCCCACGGAATCAAAAAGATTCCGTTGTTGCAAATAGTTAGAGGGGTAGTGGCGGAGACGGAGGGATTCGAACCCTCGATACCCGATTAAGGGTATGCTCATTTAGCAAACGAGTGCCTTCAGCCTCTCGGCCACGTCTCCGGCAAAACGGCTCTAGGACGTCCGGCCGGGGCGGTCAAGACGATCTCGCTGTGTCGCGAGGCGGCGGCGTTCGTAATGCTTGGCGATCCGCAGGTGGCGGGACATCGCGTAGTTCATCGCGGTCAGGAAACCGTAGGTGCCGCGGGCGAAGTGGCGGCGGCCGAGATAGGCCTTCAGGAAGTTGCCAGGCAGCTCCACGAAGACCCGCCATGTCGGGATTACGACCCCCCGCGCCTCGAGATCGTCCGCCTGCTGGTCCGAATAGCGGTTCAACTTGTCGAGCTGATCACCAAGCGATCGCACCGAGAAATGGTGGATCTTGGCCCGCAGGCGGCCCGCCGTCGCGCCCGCGTCGAGATCCACCCGGTCATGGACGGGTGAGGGTGAGTAGCGCCCACGATCCTTTCGGTAGAGACGCACGGGATGCAGCGTGTAGGCGAAGGGGTGAGGCTTGGCCTCGCCGGGGAAAATCTCCGCGATGCCAATGCGCCACGCCGGATGCGGCGGTTCGCCCTTCGCGAACAGGGCTCGGATCTCGGCGACGAGCGTCGGGGGCACCACCTCGTCCGCGTCGAGGTTCAGGAGCCACGTGTGGCGACACTGCTCCTCCGCGAAACGCTTCTGCTGCCCGTAGCCCGGCCACTCGTTGTGGATCACCCGCGCGCCGAGCGACTCGGCGAGCGCTTGCGTCCCGTCCGTCGAACCCGAATCGACTACGATCAGATCGTCGGTTAGGTCGCGCACGGCGCGGATCGTGGCGCCGATCCGGTCCGCCTCGTTGCGCGCGATGATGAAGACGGAGAGAGGGAGCACGGCGGTCTCGAAGCCCGGGTCCGGCTGGTTCAGCCGAGCCAGCCGGGCATGCGGTCGAGGGCGATGAGCGCCTCGACCTCCTGCCTCGGCCGTACGACCGCTGCCTCGGACCCGCGCACCAGCACCTCCGGCACCAGGGGGCGCGTGTTGTAGGTGCCCGCCTGAACGGCGCCGTAGGCGCCCGCGCTCATCACGGCGATCAGATCGCCGGGCTTCGGTTCGGGCATCTCGCGCCCCTTGGCGAAATAGTCGCCGCTCTCGCAGACGGGACCCACGACGTCGGCGACGAGGCGGGGCGCATCGGCCGTCGGCTCGTCCACCGGACGCAGGGCGTGGAACGCGTCGTAGAGAGTCGGGCGGATCAGGTCGTTCATCGCCCCATCCACGATCACGAAGGTCCGGCCCTCGCCGTGCTTCACGTAGAGCACCTTGGTGACGAGGATCCCGGCATTACCCGCGATCATCCGGCCGATCTCGAAGACCGGCCGCAGGCCGAGCGGGGCGAAATGCGGGCGTAGTGTTGCCGCCAGCGCCGCCGGATCGGGGGGAGGGGCGTTGTCGTCGCGATAGGGGATGCCCAGCCCACCGCCGAAATCGATGTGCTGTAGGGCATGCCCATCGGCCATCAGTTCGCGCGCAAGGCCACAGAGCCGCGCGGCGGCGTTCGAGAATGGCGTCAGATCGGTGATCTGGCTGCCGATATGCATGTCGATCCCATGCACGGCGAGGCCGGGCAAGGCGGCGGCCCGTGCATAGACCTCTCGGGCGCGGGTGATCGGGATGCCGAACTTGTTCTCGTAGGTGCCGGTCGAGATCTTGGCGTGGGTCAGCGCATCGACGTCGGGATTCACGCGCACCGAAACCGGCGCCGTCGCACCGAGGCTGGTGGCGACTTCGGAGAGCTGCGCCAACTCGGGCTCGCTCTCCACATTGAAGCACAGGATGCCCGCGCGGAGCGCGGCGGCCATTTCCTCGCGGGTCTTGCCCACGCCGGAGAACACGATCTTCCGCGGATCGATCCCCGCCGCCAGCGCGCGGGCGAGCTCGCCGCCGGAGACAATGTCCATCCCCGCGCCAAGGCTGCCGAGGGTGGCCAGTACCGCCTGGTTCGAGTTCGCCTTCATGGCGAAGCAGACCAGCGCATTGTCCTGCGCGAAGGCATCGGCGAAGACGCGGTAATGCCGCTCCAGCGTGGCAGTGCTGTAGCAATAGAACGGCGTGCGAACCTCGTCCGCGAGCCGCGCGAGATCGACCTCCTCCGCGTGGAGGCGGCCGTTCCTGTAATGGAAGTGGTGCATCGCGCCTGTCGCCGTCGCTGCGTCGTTCGAGGCCCGTCTACAGCAGCGGGTCGAGAATGAAAGGCTCCTTGGGAATCCGGTAGCCGCGCTTGGCGCCCTTCGTCGTCTGGACGGGGGCCTCCGTGCCGGAGGGCGGGGTCGCCGAGGAGGGGAGTTCGTCGCCCGCGCGTACGGCCTCGGGATCCGGCTCCGCCTGCCCGCCACCGAGCCCGATGCTGCCGGGCAGGATGCGGGCGGTCTTCACGGCGGCGGCGTTGCCGGCGGGGGCCGTCGATGCGGCGGGGGCGGCCGTAGGCGGGGGCTCCAGCGAGCCCCGGCGGCCACAACCGGCGAGCGCCAGCGCCGCCATCGCGGCGACGGTCAGAATCTGAAGGGCGGAACGGGGCAGCATCTCGCGCGGGTCCAGCGGTCCCCGGCGGGCACGATGCCCGGCCGGAGCCTTACCTTAGCCGTTGCGGCGGCGGCGGGCGAGCGCTGATCGGCAACAGCCGCGTCGCCCGGCGCGGCCGGTCTCAGCCGCGCTTGTCGCGACCGCCCTGCGAACCCTCGCGCTTGCCGCTGCCTTGCTGCGCCTCGTAGGCGTCGATCGCCCGGCGGCAATTCTCCGAGAGCTGCTTCCAGTTCTTCTGCATGCAGGCATCCGTGGCCGGATCATCGGGGGCAAGGTTGCCGCAATAGGAGAGGTAGTCGCCCGTGCAGTACTTCTTGAGCGTCTCGTTGCCGCGCTTGGATTGCTGGGCGGCGGCCGGGAGGGTCAGGGCGAGCGCCGCGACCGCGGCGGTAACGATATGCTTCAGGCGCATGAGTACGCTTTCCGTGTGCTCGTCTTCGAAGGTGTGGCGCTGCGATGATGCCTTCGCGTGGTCGAAACATGGCGACCCTCGCGAAATCGGCATCGCAACGCCGTGGCGTCCGCCCACGGCGTGAGCGGTTGCATGGTGTCAGACCCGTTCCGGTACAGGCTCCTGAACCGCGAAGGCGCCCGCCTTGGGAAGACGGGCCTGCCCGGTCAGGGCATCGGCCACCTCGGTGATACGGCGGCGCAGATCCGCGTTCTCACGCTCGACCGTCTCGTCGTGACCGGAGCCAGCCGCCAGGGCCTGCTCCGCCGCGATCAGGCTCGCCCGGAGGGCGTCCCGCTCGGCGGCGATGTCTGCCGCGCCGGTCCCGCGCCGCAGGGCGAGGAGGCTGTCCAGCAGGTCGGCATGGGCCGCCTCCAGTGCATTGAGGGTGGCGAGGCTCGCCGTACCGTCCTCCCGCGAGCGGGAGAGGGCCGTCTCGAGGCTGCCGTTGAGGGCGCGTACCTCGGCGAGCTGTGCCTCCAGCGATTCCAGATCGCGGCCGAGGCTTGCGATCTTCATCGTCCCGGCGCCGATGGCCGCCATGTCCGCGTGCCGCTTTGCCCGTGCCGCCTCGACCGCCCGTTCGAGCCGCCGCTCGCGCACCGCGAATTGCGCGCGCAGGAAATCCCGCTCGGCCGCGATCTCGCTGGGGGACAGGGGCAGGCGCGCCTCGGCCTTGCGGCGGGCGAGGCGCGCGGCACGCGCATTCACCGCCGGTAGGACGAGGAGGCCCAGCAGGCTCGCGACCAGGAACCCCAGCGCGAAGATCATCGCCGTCTCGATCAAGAGGAACCGCTCGCGTCCCCAGCCGGCCGGTCCGGCCCTGCTCACATTGGGCTTCTAGCGCAAGTCTCAAGCAAGTCCGAGCCCGTCATGCAGGCACCCGAGCCGCCGCCTACCCTCAGAACGGGTTCCACGTCGCCTGCGGCGTGAACTTGAGGTACCCGACATTGACGCCGAGCCGCGCGCCGACGCCGCTACGGATCGGCACCACCACGATGCGACCGTCGGTCACCGCCGTGAAGCCGAAGCCGCCGATGAAATAGGCCGAGCCGTCGATGCCGCCGAAGCGGCGGAACAGCGCGCGCGTCGAGGGGAGATTGTAGATCAGCATCATCGTGCGCGCGCCATCGCCGCCCACGTCGAAGCCGAGGGAGGGACCCTGCCAGTAGATCCGCTGCTGGCCGGAATTGCGGGTGTAGAATGCGCCCTCACCGTAGCGCAGGCCCGCGACGAAGGCGCCGGAGCCCTCCTGGCCGAGGATGTAGCCGTTCGGCTGGCCCCAGCGGCGGCCCGCCTCCTCGACGGCGAGGGCGAGCCCCCGCGACACCGTGCCGAAGAAGCGGTGTCCGGATTCGACCAGTTCCTCGGCGCGGAAGGTTTCGGGGTCCGCATTGGGCGGCAACCGGCCCGCCTGGGCGGGCAGGGCCTGGACGATGGCAGGGGCGCCGACCGCGAGGCCGAGCCCGGCCCGCAGAACCTGCCGCCTCGGAAGGCCGGTCGGGAACGAAGACGTCATGGAGTTTCCTCCGCCGATGGGCGTGGCCGCGCCCCCTTCGCAGCCCCGGCCAACCCTTGCGCCGACACACCCTTGCCTCCTCAGGCGGGATGTGCGGCAACGGGCGATCACGAGGCCTGGAGCGGGTCCAGCATTGAGCCAGAATCGCAAGACGGGGTTAACGGGAGGTGACCGCGATGGATCGCGGCGGCGACTTCTGGCGGGCGGGCTCGCCGGTCTCCTCCTTCTGGCGGCCCCAGCCGCGCGCGGCCAGACGACGCGGATCGAGGGGCTGGCCCTCAATGGCTACGACCCGGTGAGCTACTTCATGCCGGACGGGCCGCGCGGAGGCTCGGGCCGGTTCGAGCTTCCCTGGAACGGACGGGTCTGGCGCTTTGCCCTGGAGGCGAACCGGGCGGCGTTCCAACGCGACCCCACGGTCTACCTGCCGCGCCTCGGCGGCTTCGACGCGGCCGGAATTCTCGATCGGCGTCTCGTGGAGGCCGACCCGACCGTGTTCGCGATCCTCGACGGGCGTCTCTACATGTTCCGGGATGCGACGCGGCGGCAGCGCTTTGTCGAGGATCCAGCCCTCGCCCGGCAGGCCGAGGCGATCTGGCCGGGCCTGACCCGCCTGCTCGACGATCCCGACGACGTCAGGTCCGGGGCGCGCTGATCGGCATGGTGCAGGCGGGCGATCCCGTCAGGACGAGGTCGTCCGCGAGCGCCGGGTCGCCGAGGGCCGCGAAGGGGCCGTTGCGATAGCCGTCCGCGACGCGTCCGTAGCGGATCGGCCCGCCCGCGGCAGCAACGACGCAGCCCCCGGCCGCCGTGAGGATCGCGTCGCCCGCCGCCGTGTCCCATTCCATGGTGGGGCCGCAGCGGACGTAGATGTCGGCCTCGCCCGCGGCGATCAGCCCGAACTTGAGCGCCGAACCGGAGGTGCGGACCTCCATCACCGGCAGGGTGGCGAGGCAGGCGGTGGTCTCCGCGTCGCCGTGGCGGCGGCTGCCCAGTGCCAGAAGGCCCGCTTCCGGGGCCTTGCGGGCTCGCACCGGTTGCGCCGCGCCGGGGCGGCCGTCGATGATCGGCGCCTCGAAGGCGTCGTGCCCGGAGAACCACACACGGTCCAGGCCCGGCGCGGCGAGCGCCGCCGCGATGGGCCGCCCCTCCGACACGAGGGCGATGTTGACGGAATAATGCGGCGTGCCGGCCAGGAAGTCGCGGGTGCCGTCGAGAGGATCGACGAGGAAGAACAGGTCTCCCGCCGCCCGGTCGCCGCTGCTCTCCTCCGCGACGATGGGGATGCCGGGAAAGCGCGTGGTCAGGGCCTTGAGGATCAGTGCCTCGGATTCGAGGTCAGCCGCACTGGCAGGAGATCCGTCGGGCTTCAGGACATGGGGGCAGTTACCGCCGTGCCAGTGGCGGAGCACCGTTCCGGCCGCGCAGGCGATCTCAGCGAGCGTTTCCGCGATCCGCCCGGCCTCGGCTCCGGTCACTGCCGCCGCATCGTTCATGACGAAGCGTTCCTCCCAAATCCTGGATGCCCCAGCCGGGGGCGGATGTCGATTCCGCTTCTGTCGCGGCACCCTCGAGCCGTATCCGGTCTGATTCCATCAGGCCGGCGGCTCTCGCTCTTTGTCGTGACGCGCATTCTTGCGACGAACCGGTATCCACTTCGCCGGAACGCGCTCCAGGGCC
Source organism: Methylobacterium sp. NFXW15 (assembly GCF_049887755.1). Taxonomy (NCBI): domain Bacteria; kingdom Pseudomonadati; phylum Pseudomonadota; class Alphaproteobacteria; order Hyphomicrobiales; family Methylobacteriaceae; genus Methylobacterium; species Methylobacterium sp. NFXW15. The sequence goes on from NZ_JAGEKG010000003.1 coordinate 379,659, forward strand.
GACTCGCCCGGCCGGGTTAACGCTTTGCAAAGGGACATGCGGCGTCTATCCGTGCGCACTGCCTTGCCCGCCGGTTCCGCCGCCTGGGCCTGGGCTTTTGGCATTCCCGCGCATTCAGACGCGTACCGCCCCGGAGTTCCCGATGCCCACCCTCACCCTCGATGGCCTGGACCTCGCCGCCCTGCTCTGCTCGCGGGTTTGCCACGACGTGATCAGCCCGGTCGGCGCCATCGTGAACGGGCTGGAGGTGCTGGAGGACGACCAGGATGAATCGATGCGCGAATTCGCGCTCGAACTCATCGGCAAGAGCGCCCGTCAGGCCTCGGCCCGGCTCAAGTTCGCCCGCATCGCCTTCGGGGCGGCGGGTTCGGCGGGCGCCTCGATCGACCTCGCCGACGCCGAGAGCGTGGCCAAGGGCATGTTCGCCGACGAGAAGACCAAGCTCGAGTGGCGCGCGCCGCAGGCCCTCTTCCCGAAGAACAAGGTGAAGCTCATCCTCAACCTCGTGATGGTGACGACCTCGGCCATCCCGCGCGGCGGCCTCATCGACGTGACCATCACCGGCGACGGCGAGGCGCCGACCTTCGTGTTGAAGGCCAAGGGCTCGCATGCGCGCATCCCGCCGCATGTCGTGGAGCTGATCGCGGGCGAGCCCGAGAGCGGCACCGTCGACGCTCACGGCATCCTGCCCTTCTACGCCGGCCTCGTGGCCCGCGCGGCCAAGATGGATGTGCGATTCGCCATCGAGGGCGACGAAGTGACGGTGACGGCAGAGCCGTCGATGACTGAACAACCCTCGGTCGAGGATGCTGGGAATTCTGGCACCGAACTCGCTTGATTGTGCCGGATTAGTTCTGAAAGCGGTGAGGGGCGCAACTGTTCGATAACGCCCCTCCGTCATGATTGCCGATGCGAGACCTTTCGCACGTAACGAGTATCGGCGATGGACGACCTGCTTCGTGAGTTTCTGACCGAGAGCGCCGAGCATCTCGACACGGTCGATACGGAGCTCGTTCGGTTCGAGCAGGACCCGAACAACGAGACGATCCTGCGGAACATCTTCCGCCTCGTTCACACCATCAAGGGCACCTGCGGCTTCCTGGGCCTGCCGCGTCTCGAAGCCCTGGCGCATGCCGCCGAGACCCTGATGGGCCGCTTCCGTGACGGGATGCCGGCCACTTCCGCGAGCGTCACCCTCATCCTCGCGACGCTGGATCGCCTGAAGGCGATCCTGGCCGATCTCGAAGCGTCCGGCACCGAGCCGACCGGGTCCGATTCCGACTTGATCGAAGCCTTGGAGCGCATGTCCGAGGGTGGCGGGGCGCCGGAACCCGCGCCCGTCGTGCCGGAGATCGTGCTGCCCGATCCGGTGGTGCGCGAGCTCAAGCCCGGCGAAGTCTCGCTGGACGATCTCGAAGCCGCCTTCCTTGCCGCTCCCGGGCCGGACGAGTTCGAATTCGCGCCGCCGCCGCCGGTCGAGGCCGCGCCCGCCCCCGCGCCTGCCCTGGCCGCGAAGGAGCCGCCGAAGGCCGTAGTTCCCGAGGCTCCCAAGGTCGAGGCTCCCAAGGCCGAAGCGGCCAAGCCCGAGGCTCCCGCCGCCGCTGCGCCGGAGGGCGAGCAGAATCACAACAAGGTGCAGACGATCCGGGTGAACGTCGACACCCTCGAGCACCTGATGACAATGGTCTCGGAACTGGTGCTGACCCGCAACCAGCTTCTCGAGATCGCCCGGCGCCACGAGGATTCCGCCTACAAGGTCCCCCTGCAGCGCCTGTCGCACGTCACGGCCGAACTGCAGGAAGGCGTCATGAAGACGCGCATGCAGCCCATCGGCAATGCGTGGCAGAAGCTGCCCCGCGTGGTGCGCGATCTGTCGGCCGAACTCGGTAAGCAGATCGAATTGGTGATGCAGGGCGCCGAGACCGAACTGGACCGGCAGGTCCTGGAGGTCATCAAGGATCCGCTCACCCACATGGTCCGCAACTCGGCGGACCACGGCCTCGAATCCACCGCGCAGCGTGTCGCCTCCGGCAAGCCCGCCCGTGGCACGATCCGACTCTCGGCCTTCCACGAAGGCGGCACAATCACCATCGAGATCGCCGACGACGGCAAGGGCCTCGACCTCGCCGCCATCCGCCGCAAGGCGGTGGAGCGTGGCCTCGCCAGCCAAGCCGACATCGATCGCATGACCGACGCGCAGGTCGCGAAGTTCATCTTCCACGCCGGGTTCTCCACGGCGGCGGCGGTCACCTCCGTCTCGGGCCGCGGCGTCGGCATGGACGTGGTGAAGACCAATATCGAGACGATCGGCGGCGTCATCGACATCGCGACCCAGGCGGGCAAGGGCACCGTCTTCACGATCAAGATCCCGCTGACGCTGGCCATCGTCGCCGCGCTCATCGTCCGGGCGGGCGAGAACCGCTTCGCCCTTCCGCAGGTGGCGGTGCTGGAACTGGTGCGGGTCGGCGCGGGCGCGCAGGCCGTGGAGCACATCAACGGGTCGCCGGTCCTGCGCCTGCGCGAGCGGCTGCTGCCGATCGTTTCCCTCTCGGGCCTTCTCGGCGCCGAGAAGGCAGCCGAGGCCACCGGCTTCGTGGTGGTGGCTCAGGTCGGCCGTCAGCGCTTCGGTATCCTCGTGGACGAGGTGTTCCACACCGAGGAGATCGTGGTGAAGCCGATGTCGGCCAAGCTGCGGCATATCCCGCTCTTCGCGGGCAACACCATCCTCGGCGACGGCGCCGTGGTCCTGATCGTGGACCCGAACGGTGTCGCCAACCAGGTCGCCCAGGGCACGCAGGCCAGCGCCGGTCCGGCCGAGGCCGAGGCCGAGTCGGCGGAAGCCACCGAGGCGACCACCACGCTGCTCGTGTTCAAGGGCGGCGGGGGCGGCTTCAAGGCCGTGCCGCTGTCGCTCGTCACGCGCCTTGAGGAGATCGAGGGCGAGAAGGTCGAGTGGCTGGGCGGGCGTCCGCTCATCCAGTACCGCGGCCGCCTGATGCCGCTGGTTCCGGCCGACGACGGCATCGCGATCAAGTCCGAGGGCCGTCAGGCGCTGGTGGTGTTCTCGGATGGCGAGCGGGCCATGGGCCTCGTCGTGGACGAGATCGTCGACATCGTGGAGGAGCGCCTCGACATCGAGATCTCCGCCGACCGGTCCGACCTGATCGGCTCCGCCGTGCTGCGCGGCCGGGCGACGGACATCATCAACATCGCCCACTTCCTGCCCATGGCCTACGACGACTGGGCGCGGGGCCCGCGCAAGGTGCAGAAGCAGGCCGAAACCCTGCTCCTCGTCGATGACTCGGCCTTCTTCCGCGACATGCTCTCGCCCGTGCTCAAGGCGGCGGGCTTCCAGGTCGTCACGGCGGGCAGCGCCGAGCAGGCGCTCGCCACCCTTCAGGCCGACCAGCGCATCTCGGTCGTCGTCACCGACCTCGACATGCCCGGCCGCAGCGGCTTCGACCTCGTCAGCGCGATGCGCAAGGGCGGCGAGCGCCTCGCCGCCATGCCGGTGATCGGCCTGACCGGCACGGTCGGTGCCGAGGCCCTGGAGCGCGCCCGCGCCCTCGCGATCACCGACCTCGTCGCCAAGTTCGACCGGAGCGGCCTCGTGGCCGCCCTCGGCGAGATCGATGCCTCCGCCCAGGACGATGTGGCCCAGGCGGCCTGAGTGGATCGGATCAAGCGTTTGCCGGAGTGCGTGAAATGAAGGCTGCCAACGCCAACGGCACCGAGACGGGTCCGACCGAGGACTTCGTCACGGTCCATGTCGACGGGGTCCTGTTCGGCCTCGCCATCGAGCGGGTCCATGATGTGTTCGTGCCCTCGGGCGTGACGCCGGTCCCCCTGGCCCCGCCGGAGATCGTCGGTCTCCTGAACCTGCGTGGTCGGGTGGTGACGGCGCTCTGCCTGCGCCGCCGCCTCGGCATGGCCGCCGCCGCCCCCCGGGCGGACGGCGAGGCCACCGGGAACGATCGCGGCATGGCGATCGGCCTGGAGCAGGGTGGCGAGACCTTCGCCCTGATCGTGGACGGGGTCGGCGAGGTGCTGAAGCTCAACGGCGACACCCGCGAGGCCGTGCCGATCAACCTCGATTCCCGCTGGCGCGACCTGACGACCTGCGTTCACCGGCTGGACGGACGTCTCCTCGTCATCCTCGACGTGGATGCCCTGCTGAATTTCGGTTCCAAGGGCGCCCGTGGCGCCGAGGCGGCGTGAGGAAGCCCCGATGAGCCTGCGCGAGACGACCTGCCTCGTCGTCGATGATTCCGCCGTGATCCGGAAGGTCGCGCGGCGGATCATTGAGGATATCGGTTACGCGGTGATCGAGGCCGAGGACGGCGACAGCGCCCTCGACCTCTGCGCCGCCTCCATGCCGGACGTAATCCTGCTCGACTGGAACATGCCGAACCGCGACGGCTTCGCCTTCCTGCAGGAACTGCGGCAGAGCGAAGAGGGGCGGCGGCCGAAGGTCGTGTTCTGCACCACCGAGAACGATGTCGGCGCCATCGCCCGCGCCCTGCGTGGCGGCGCCGACGAGTACATCATGAAGCCATTCGATCGCGATATCTTGACCGCAAAACTGGAGCAGGTCGGGCTTTCCACAAAGTCGGCTTCGAATCTTATCTGAATCATTACAAGTCGACGTCGATATTGGCGGTCTCACGGATTCGGGGAGCCCCCGTCTGATCCGGCGAGGGGGAGAGGACAACATGCCTTCGAGTCCTGCTGCGGCGGTGCCGCGCATGCCCGTCTCGCCGACCAGCAGCCCCGTCCGTGTGCTGATCGCCGACGATTCCGCGGTGGTGCGGGGGCTCGTAGCCCGCTGGATCACCGAAGCGGGCTTCCAGCTCGTCGGCACTGCGTCGAACGGCAAGATCGCACTCGAGATGATGTCCCGGCACGACCCGGACGTTGTCCTCCTCGACATCGACATGCCCGAACTCGACGGCACCGAGGCCTTGCCGCGCCTGCTGGCGGCGAGCCCGACCGTGCAGGTCGTGATGATGTCGACGCTGACGACCCGCAACGCCGACATCTCCCTGAAATGCCTCGCCCTCGGTGCGGTGGATTACATCGCCAAACCCGAGAGCAACCGGGGCGTCACCACGTCGGATGTCTTCCGCGCCGACCTGATCGAGCGGGTCCGGGTCTTCGGCGCCGCCCGCGCCCGCGGTCGCCGCACCGTCGCCGCACCGTCGCAGAACCCTGTTCCGGCTGCTCCCGCGCCGACGCCGAAGCCCGCCGCTCCCGTCGTCCTGCGGCCCCGCGCCCGCGCCGCGACCCCGCGCGTCCTGCTCGTCGGCTCCTCGACCGGCGGTCCGCGCGCCGTGGGCGAAGCGCTGGCCGGAATCGGGGCCGCGGCCCTGAAGCGGGTGCCGACGCTCATCGTGCAGCATATGCCGCCGGTCTTCACGGCGGTGTTCGCCGAGCACCTGTCCGCGCGGGTCGGCCTGCTGGCCGCCGAGGGCAAGATGGACGAGCGGTTGGAGCCGGGCCGGATCTACGTCGCCCCTGGCGGACGCCATATGGGCCTCGCCTCGGTGGCGGGTGGAACGGTCATCAAGCTGAATGACGGCCCGCCCGTGAATTTCTGCCGCCCGGCGGTGGATGTGCTGTTCAAGGACGCGGCCGCGATCTTCGGCGCCGCCACCGCCTCGGTGATCCTCACCGGGATGGGCTCGGACGGCACCAACGGCGCCCGCGCCCTGGTGGAGGCGGGCGGCCCCGTCCTCGCACAGGACGAGGCCACGAGCACCGTGTGGGGCATGCCGGGCAGCGTCGCCCGCGCCGGCCTCGCGGAGGCCATCCTGCCCCTGCCGGACATCGGACCGGCCCTGCGCGCCCTGATTACGGGTCAACCCGCATGACGGAGCTCGATTTCGAATTCCTGCGGGCTTACCTCAAGCAACGCTCCGGCCTCGCCCTCACCGCCGAGAAACGCTACCTCGTCGAGAGCCGTCTGGCCCCGGTCTGCCGCCGCTTCGCCGTCGCGACGCTGCACGACCTGATCGGCAGCCTCAAGCTGCCGCATAGCGCCGACGTCGAGCGCGCGGTGGTCGAGGCCATGACCACCAACGAGACGTTCTTCTTCCGCGACCGCACCCCGTTCGACATGTTCCGGGACGTGGTGCTGCCGCAGGCGATCCAGCGCAACGCCGCTCGGAAGAAGCTGCGGATCTGGTGCGCGGCGGCCTCGACGGGGCAGGAGCCCTATTCGATCGCCATGTTGCTCCAGGAAGCGGCCCCGCGCCTGGCTGGCTGGCAGATCGATCTGCTCGCCACCGACATCTCCGGCGAGGTGATCGAGAAGGCCAAGCTCGGGCTCTACAGCCAGTTCGAGGTTCAGCGCGGCCTGCCGGTTCAGTGGCTGTTGAAGTACTTCACGCAGATCGGGGAGCAATGGCAGATTGCCGCCTCCCTCCGGTCGATGGTGGAGTTCCGCCAGTTCAACCTGCTGAATGGGTTCGAGGGATTCGGCACCTTCGACGTCATCTTCTGCAGGAACGTGCTGATCTACTTCGATGCCCCGACCAAGTCGGACATCCTCGCCCGCTTCGGCCACAGCCTCGCCCCCGGCGGCGCGCTGCTGCTCGGTGCCGCCGAGACGGTGATCGGCCTCACCGACCGCCTCGTCCCCGACACCAAGAACCGTGGACTCTACGGCCATGCCGAGGTGGCGCGGCCGACGGCCCTGCGCGCCGCCGTCGGGTAGGACGGCGCTTCAGCCCGCCCGAGCGCCCCGGCGCTTGCGGCGGGCGAGCATGTTGAGCCCCTCCACGCCCGCCGAGAAGGCCATGGCCGTGTAGATGTAGCCCTTGGGCACATGGGCGCCGAAGCCCTCCGCGATCAGCGTCATGCCGATCATGATGAGGAAGCCGAGCGCCAGCATCACCACGGTCGGGTTCCTGGCGATGAAGGCCGAGAGAGGATTGGCCGCCACCAGCATCACCGTCACCGCCGCCACGACGGCGATCATCATGATCGGCACGTGCTCGGTCATGCCCACGGCGGTGATGATCGAGTCGATCGAGAACACGAGGTCGAGCAGCAGGATCTGCCCGATGGCTGCCGCGAAGCCGATCGAGCCGCCCTTGCCCCCCTCCTCGACGGGATCGGGATCGACCGTGTGATGGATCTCCTTTGTGGCCTTCCACAACAGGAACAGGCCACCCGCGATCAGGATGATGTCCCGCCACGAGAAGGCGTGGCCGAGGATCGAGAAGACCGGCTCCGTCAGGTGGACGATGAAGGCCACGAGCCCGAGCAGGGCGAGGCGAAGGCCGAGCGCGAGCCCGATGCCGATCCTGCGTGCGCTGGCCTGATTCTCCGGCGGCAGCTTGTTGGTCAGGATCGAGATGAAGATCAGGTTGTCGATGCCGAGGACGACCTCCATCACCACGAGCGTGGCGAGCGCGGCCCAGGCGGCGGGATCCGCCGCCAACTGCATGAGGTCGTTCACGAACGTCAGCTCCGCTGGGAGGCGGGTGGGGCGTAGATCCGCAGGATCTTCGGCATGACCTTGAAGTGGGCCGGGGTGTGGGTCGTCAACTCGCCGTCGGTGTTGATCGGCCGGGGCTTGCGCGTCGTCAGCCGGATCTCCTGGGTCTTGAAGGCGCGCACGTCCGCCGCCTTGCCGTGCGTTCCCCGGCGCAAAGCCGGGAGCAGGGCGAGGAGCCGCCACCAATGGGCGATCTCCAGGCTGTAGAAGTCGAGGTTGCCGTCATCGACGGCGGCCTCCTGCTCCACCGTCATGCCGCCCCCGTAATGGCGGCCGTTCCCGACGGAGACCTGGATGGTCGTGACCTTCTCGACTTTCCCGTCATGCTCGATGGTGACGCCGAAGGGGCGCACCCGGCGCAGCACCCGCACGGCCGCGACCGCGTAGCCGAAGACGCCGAACCGCTTCTTCGCCTCGGAAGTCAGTTCGCCCGCGAGTTCGGCCGAAAAGCCGATGCTCGCCACGTTGAAATAGTAATGGCCGTTGACCCAGCCGAGATCGACTGGTTGCGGCTGCGCCTTCGTGATGAAGCGCGCGGCGGCCAGGGGATCGAGCGGCAGGCCGAGGGACCGGGCGAGGTCGTTGGCGGTGCCGAGCGGCAGGATGGCAAGCGGTAGACCCGTCTCCACGAGCGCCTCGGCGGCGGCGTTCATGGTGCCGTCGCCCCCGCCCAGGATGACGAGATCGACCTGACCCGCCAGCGCGCGGATGGCGCCGCAGGCATCACCCTCCTGCGGAGGATCGACGGGTTCGATGCCGCCCTCGCGCAGGATCTGGCGCACCTCGTCGAGGGAGAAGTTGCCGTTGCGCGCTTTGGAATTGCAGCAGAGCAGCGCCCGTTTGGCCACTTGGCTCATCGGACACCTCCCCCGGTCCGCGTGATCGTGGCCACGCGGCGGTGCGGTCGCGTCTGAGGAGCCGTCATCCGGGTTCGCATCCTGTCTTCCCGGCCGGGTGGGCCGGTGTTGTATTTCCGCACTTGGGCGTCAGACGTGTGAACTCAACCCCATCATCCCCGGAATTCGCAGCTGGTGCGGCGGGCGGCGGCCTGCGAGACCTGTTGTCAGCCCGGAACCCACGCGGCACCCGGGCGCGTTCTTCTTCATCCTCCCGTTCCCTTGCCGCGGTCCCGCTGGTCCCATGCGCGCCTCGCCCATCCCCCTGATTTCGCTCGCCACGGCCCTCGGGCTCGTGCTGCCCCTCGCGACGCTTCCGGCCTCGGCCGATCCGCGGGCCTGGGTCGATCCGCCCAAGGTCGATCCATCCAAAGCCGTCGGCACGCCGCCGACGGCACCGAAGCCCGCGCCGACGGCCGAGGCGCCCGCCAAGCCCGCGCCTGCGGCGGCTCCGACCAAGGCGGCGGCCGCTACCCCCGCTCGCCCATCGCGGGCGACGAAGCGCGCCGAGGTCGAGCGCCCCGCGCCGCGTCACCGGCATGCGCCCCGCTCGCGCCTCGCCGACACCCCCGCGATGGGTCCGACGCGGGCTCAGGTCCAGGCTCCAGCCCAACCCGCGCCCGCTGGCCGGGTCGAGGCGGCTCAGACGCTCGCCATGGATTACCTTGCAGCGGTCTCGGCACCGGGCGAGGCGATGGTCGGCGCCGCACCGCGCTTCTACGGCACCCGCGTCCGGTTCTACGGCCGTCCCACCACCCTGGCCGCCCTGCTCGACGAGAAGCGCGGCTTCGTGCGGCGCTGGCCGGAGCGGCGCTACGCGGCGCGCGCCTTCAGCACCCAGTGCAGCGCGGACGGAGCGTCGTGCACCGTGCGGGCGATCGTGGATTTCCGGGCCGCCAACCCGCAGCGGGGCGCGGTGTCGCGGGGGTCGTCCGAACTGGTGCTTGAAGTGAGCTTCGCCGGGCAGCGTCCGGTCATCGTCGCGGAGAGTGGCCGCGTGCTGCACCGGGCCGGACCCGGACAGGAGCGGGCCGAGACCCTGGTCGCGCCTGCTGGCAGGGGCTAAGAGCCCGTCATCGTTGACCCGCCGCGCCATCGCGAGCGGCGGGAGAGGGCACGGCAGGAGCGGATGACGTCTTCGACCATCGAGGCGGATCAGGAGAAGGCCGAGGCGCATCCGCGTCTCGACGCGCCGGACCGTGCCGCCCTGCGCGAGACCCTGCGGAACGAGATCCTCAAGGCCCGGCCGCATCCGGTGGCCGAGCGCACGCTGCTGCTCATCCTCCAGGCAGCGGTCGAGCCGCAGGCCGCTCCGCCGGGCTACCGCGTCCTCGACCGGCACGGCACCCCCCGCCTGCACGAGGCGGAGGAGGGGGCATCCCCGCGTCCCTTCACTCTCGCAGACCTCATCGCCGAGCAGCGTGCCAAGAATCCCGGCCTGTTCCTGCCGCCCGAGCCCGAGCCCGAACCCACGCCCGTCCCCGAATCCAAGGCGGCGGCGGAATCGTCCCTCGCGGCAGGCGCGTCGGAGATGCGCGCTGCCACCGCGCGGTTCATCGGCTCGCAATCGGAGAAGGCGCGCTCGCTCGCGGAGCAATCCACGGTGCAGGGGAGGGCACTCGCCCGCTCGGCTGCCGGGGCCTTCGTCACGCTGAAGGGCCGCCTGCGCCGCGACGAGACCTCCGGCACGAATATCCGCGAGGGCTTGAGCGAACGCCTCGGCGGGCTAGGCGACCGGCTGGGTGTGAAGGGCGACGCGGACGGGCATCGCGGCCGGTTCTGGCTCGGCGCTGCCGCCGTGGCGACCGGCGCCATGGTGCTTCTGGCGGTGATCGTGAACGCGCCCCGCGCGCCGCAGACGGCCCCGGTTCCGGCGTCTCGACCGGCGCCGCCCCCGGCTTCGAACCCGGAGCCCACGCCGCAGCAGACCGCACGCGCGCCATCGGTGCCTGATAACGTCACACCGCCGCCCGAGGGCGACGGACGCGGCGACCCGGAAACCGATGCCCCGCCGCCCGCCAACGCCATCACCGGCACCGTGCAGGTGATCGACACCGCGACGCTCAAGGTCGGCGGCAAGCTGGTTCGCCTGTTCGGCGTGGAGTGGGTGCGCGGCGGGCAGGCCGATGAACTCGCCCGCTACATCGGCGGACGCACCGTCACCTGCCAACCCGCCCCCGGCAGCGACAACATGAACTGCCTCGTGGACGGGCGCGACCTCTCGGAGGTGGTGCTCTACAATGGCGGCGGCCGGGCCTCCCCCGAGGCGAGCCCCGAACTGGTGGCCGCCGAGGATCATGCCCGCAGCGAGCGGCTCGGCGTGTGGAAACGCTGAGTCGACAGGTGCTTCCGCTGCGTTGACGCGGACGCGGTTCGCCGCCTAGACAGTATCCATGCGCAGCGCCTGGCACCGGACGGCTCGATGCCGCGCGGTCATCACGGTGGCCGCGCTCTACGGCCTGTTGCTGCAGGTCTTCCTCGTCTCGCTCCAGCCCATTCCGCCGACCTTCGGCCCCGATGGGGTGATCTGCGCCGCCCATGACGGCGCTCCGGCGAACGAGGGCACGGCCTGCCCGCAGCATCTCTGCTGCCTCGCCGCGCATCTCGCACAGCCCCACGTCCTTCCGGCGCTCGTTTCCGTCGCGCTCGCCGCTCCCTATCGCGAAGCGGTGGCGTCGGTCTGGCGCCCGGCCGAGCGTCCGCCGGTGCGCGGCCCTCCGAATCGCGCCGTCAGTTCCCGAGGTCCGCCCGCCGCCTGATCGATCCGCCCTTCGATCGCTCAGAGCCACCGGACCCAAACCCATGTCGATTTCGCTTTCCGGCAGCGCGCGCCTTTTCGGCGCCGCGCAGGCCGTGCGCGCCTCGCGCGATTCCGTCTATCGCGCCGTGTGGCGCTGGCATTTCTACGCCGGGCTGCTCTGCCTGCCCTTCCTCGTGACGCTCTCCGCGACGGGGGCGCTGTACCTCTTCAAGGACGAGATCAACGCCACCGCCTTCGCGGGCCGGAACGTGGTCACTCCGACGGACAGGCCCCTCGGTCCCGACCGGCTGATCTTCGAGGCGATGCAGGCGGTGCCCGGCGGCACGCCGATCTCCTACACCGACCCCGCCCGGCCCGACGCCTCGGCCCTGGTGACCCTGGCCGAGGGCGCACGGAAGATCCTCGTCTACCTCGACCCGGCCGACGGCACGGTGCTCGATACGGTCGATCGCGACGACGAGTTCTTCATGGTGGTGAGGCGCCTGCACAGCCTCGCCTATTTCGGGCCCCTGGCGAACGGAATCATCGAGGTGGTGGCGGGCTTCGCGATCATCCTCGTCGTCACGGGTGTCTATCTCTGGTGGCCGCGCGGGCAGGACGGCGGCGTCGTGAGCGTGCGTGGCACGCCCCGCCGCCGGGTGTGGTGGCGTGATCTCCACGCCGTCACCGGCTTCGTCGCGGGCGGGGGCCTTCTGTTCCTGGCGCTGACCGGCCTGCCCTGGTCGATCTGGTGGGGCGATCAACTCCGCTCATGGTCGAACGCCGCCGGTCTCGGCCAGCCCGCCGCCCTCTATGCGAACAAGCCGGTCTCCGCCCTGCCGCTGAACGCGGTGCTCGATTCGGCCGGTTGGACGATGGAGGACGCGCCGCTCCCGTCCTCGACGGCCTCCGGCAAATCGATCGGGATCGACGATGCGGCGGCGATCCTCACCCGTCTCGGCATGCCGCGCGGCTACGAATTGTCCCTGCCGGTGGGGCCGCAGGGTGTCTACGCGGCGGCCGTCTATCCGAAGGATGTCGCCCGCCAGCGGGTCGTGTCGCTCGACCAGTATTCCGGCAAGCCGCTGCTCGATGTGCCCTTCCAGGACCTCGGCCCCGTAGGGCGGCTGATCCAGTACGGGATCGGTATCCATCTCGGCCAGTATTGGGGACGGGCCAATCAACTGGCGATGCTCGCCTTCTGTCTCGCCACCATCCTGCTCTCGATCACGGCGGGCACGATGTGGTGGAAGCGCCGCCCACAGGGTTCGCTCGGTACGCCGCCCTGGCCGCGTGACCGACGCGTCGTGGCGGCGGTCACCGGGCTCGTCCTCGTCCTCGGCGTCCTGTTCCCCCTTACCGGGCTCGCGGTTCTGGCGATGCTCGGTCTCGATCTCATCCTGGGCGGCGCGCGGCGGCGCGCTTCGCTCGCCCTGTTCGGTCTCGTTCTCGTCGGTGCCTCGTCCGGTGGCGCGCGGGCGCAGGAGGCCGTCACGCTGGAGGAACTCTCCGTCACCGGCGAGGGCGGTGCTCCGGTGCCGGTTCCGGGCTTCGGCGTCTCGGGGCCGCCCAACGGTGCCTCGCTCGTCATCGACCGGCCGGTCGGTCAGGTGGTCTCGCAGATCGACCGGAAGAACGTCATCGCCAACCGGCCCGCGACGAGCATCGGTTCGGTGCTTGTCAACAGCCCCGGCGTGACGGTGCGCCAGGGCAACGGCGCGCGGGACGTGATCGTCTCGATCCGGGGCAACAATGCCCGCTCGACCGGCGTCATCAAGAACATGGTGGTGCTGGAGGACGGGTTCAGCTTGACCCAACCCGATGGCGCCTCGCGGTTCGATCTCACCGATCCGCGCGCCTACAGCCGGATCGACGTGTTCCGGGGGCCGCAATCGGCCCTGTTCGGTAATTACGCGACGGGCGGCGCCATCGCCTTCCGGACCCGCACCGGGCGGGAGATCGACGGCTACGAGTATGGCGTCGATGCGGGGTCGTTCGGCTACCTGTCGAACTATTTCACGGTCGGCGGGGTGAGCGGCCCGTTCGAGATCAGCCTGTTCGCCAGCGACGTGCGCGGCAACGGCTATCAGGACCATTCCTCCTACGACACGCAGACCATCAACCTGCTCGCGAGCTATACGCCCACGCCGGACAACCGCTTCACCCTCAAGGTCATCAACAACGACCTGCACGCCAATCTCGCGGCGCGCTCCTCGCTCGCGCAGTACCGGATCAATCCGTACCAGCTCGGCTGCGCGGCGGCGGCCACGGCGGCGCCGGGCTGCACGACCTACAATTACTTCGTGAACGGTGCCTTCGGGCGCACCGTGCCGGTGACGGCGACCGAGGCCTCGCTCCAGCGCAACGACCGCCGCACCGTGGTGGCTCTGCGCTACGAGCACGATATCGACGCCGACACCACGTGGCGGACCCAACTCGTCTTCGACGAGCGCAACTTCAACCAGCCTTTCTACACCACCGCCTCGACGGGGTCTTACCCCTCGTGGAACTTCCTCACGGACCTGACCAAGCGCGGCGACCTGTTCGGTCTTCCGGCGGTGGGCTACGTGGCGCTGGCCTATAACCGCCTCGACCTCGGCATCGCCACCTACAACCGCGCGCCGTATAATGGCCCGAGTCTCGGGGGGCTGATCGGCGATCAGAATGCCGTTCAGGACAATCTCGGCGGGCGTGCCCGCGTCGAGGTGGCGCTCACCGACCGCGTGACGGCGGTCGCCGGGATCAGCGCGGAATCGACCCGCATCACCGGCCGCAACCTCGCCTACAGCTATGCGGCGAGCGGCATCACCCGGAGCGTCGCCGACACAGACCGCCGCTACCTCAACACCGCCCCCGAACTCGCCCTCGTCTATCGCCCGAGCGACGAGTGGCAGGTCCGCAGCCGGGTCGCGACGGGTTACACGACGCCCGCCGCCTCGAACCTGTTCATCACCCCGGCGGGCCTGCCCGGCAACAACACGCAGCTGAAGACGCAGGAGAATCTGGGTTTCGACCTCGGGGCCGACTGGACCCCGGCGCCGGGCGTGACCTTCAGCATCACCGGCTTCTACGAGTTCTTCCGCAACGAACTCGTCTCACAATCGCCGGGCGCGGGGCTTCAGGCCTACACGTTCAACGCACCGGCTTCGGAGCATCGCGGCATCGAGGTGGGAGCGGATTGGGAATTCGCCCCCGGTTGGCGGGCGACGGCGGCCTACGGCTTCAACGATCAATATTATACGAAGTACGTCGAGCAGATCAGCGGGGGCACTCTCACGCGGAGTTTCGACCGGGCAGGCAACCGCATCCCCGGCGTTCCCGCGAACCAGCTTCTCGCCCGGGTCGGCTACGATGTTCCCACTGGCCCGCTGGCGGGGCTCGGCGCTTTCGTCGAGACCGTCTTCCAGGACGACTTCGTCATCGACAATGCAAACTTGCTCAAGGCGCCGGGCTACACGATCGTCAATGCCAACATTCATTACGAGACGGCGCTGAATGGCGGCTACGCGAAGCGGCTGAACCTGTATGTCGAGGTGCGGAACCTGTTCGACACGGTCTACATCGCCTCGGCGCAGAATTTGGCCAATTCCATCAGCGCGACCACGGGCTTCCAGAACGGCGCCGCCGCGCTGGCGACCACGACGGGCTCCATCTACGCGGGCGCGCCGCGCACCTTCACGGGTGGGATGAAGCTGTCGTTCTGACCTCGTCATTGGGGCGTCGGGGGTCGCGAAACCCCGCCCCCGTCATTGCGAGCGCAAGCGAAGCAATCCAGGGATCCGCTACATCCGCAGACGTCCCGCTACCCTGGATTGCTTCGCTCCGCTCGCAATGACGGCGGGATCACGAAGGGCGGCAGGTGCTGTCGGCCGCGCCGTCCCAGAGGCTGACGCCGCCGCTCGGGTGGCATTGGCCGGGGAAGGCGAGGGTGTAGAGCTTGGCGAGGGCGGATTTCTCGTCCTCGTTATAGCCGATCTCTCCGACGACCTTGCCGTTCCGGTCGAACAGCTCGACCGCCGCGCTGTGCTCCAGCGTGTAGTCCCCGTCCTTGCCGGGGATGCGCTTCACATGGATGTGGAACAGGTCGGCCATGCGCGCGATCTGCTCCGGGCTGCCAGTCAGGGCGCGGATGCGCGGATCGAACGAGGTCAGGTACTCGCGCACCACGTCCGGTGTGTCGCGGGTGGGGTCGAGGGTGACGAAGACCACGTTCAGCCGGTCGCCGTCCTTGCCCATCGTGCCGAGCACGCTCGACAGGGTCGAGAGGGTGGTGGGACAAACGTCCGGGCAGCGGGTGAAGCCGAAGAACAGCAGGGTCGGCTTGCCCTTCAGGTCCGCGTCGCTCACCGGCTTGCCGTCGAGGTCGGTGAGGGTGAAGGACCCGCCGACCCGGCGCGGATGGCTGAAGGACGAGCCCTGCTGCATCACGATCGCACCCGTGCCTGCCGCGACGAAGGCGAGCATCACACCGGAGGCGAGGAGGGCGAGCGGGGTTGGGATCACGGGCGGCATCCGAAGGCGGCACGGGAACCGCCTGCAGATATTGTCGATGCCACGCAAATGCCACCGCTCCTGCTGCAACCCATCCAACCACCTCAGGATGAGGCTGGTTGATGGACGATAGGAGGGACCCGCCTCAGCTTGCGGAGACTTGCCGCTGCGGCACGAGGTCGTTGGCGATGATCTCGCCGAAGGGACCGTTGTTGCGCGCGTTGCTCGCGGCGCGGCCGGTCGTTGCCCGGAGCGGCAGCTTCGGGAAGACCAGTTCCGCGAAGCGGTAGGCTTCCTCGAGATGCGGGTAGCCGGACAGGATGAACCGGTCGATGCCGATGTCGATGTATTCCTTCATCCGGTCCGCGACCTGATCGGCCGAGCCGACCAGAGCCGTGCCCGCGCCGCCGCGCACCAGCCCGACGCCCGCCCAGAGGTTCGGGGAGACGACGAGCTTGTCGCGGTTGCCCCCATGCAGGGCCATCATCCGGCTCTGCCCGACGGAGTCCTGGCGCTTCAGGGTCTCCTGCGCCTTGGCGATGGTGGCGTCGTCGAGGCGCGAGATCAGCCGTTCGGCGGCGTCCCAGGCCTCGGCCTCGGTCTCGCGGACGATGACGTGCAGGCGGATGCCGTAGGAGAAGGTCTTGCCCTTCGCGGCGGCGGCCTCGCGGGCGATGGCGATCTTCTCCGCCACCTGGGCCGGAGGTTCGCCCCAGGTGAGGTAGACCTCGCAATGCTCGGCGGCCACGGCGATGCCGGGGGCCGAGGAGCCGCCGAAATAGAGCGGCGGATAGGGCTTCTGGACCGGCGGGAAGATCAGCCGTCCGTTCTCGACACGCAGGTGCTTGCCCTCGAAATTGACGGTCTCGCCTGCCATCAGGCCGCGCCAGATGTGCAGGAACTCGTCGGTGACGGCGTAGCGCTCGTCATGGGACAGGAACACGCCGTCGCCCGCGAGCTCGACGGGATCGCCCCCGGTCACGACGTTGATCAGCAGGCGGCCGTTGGAGATCCGGTCGAGGGTCGAGGCCATGCGCGCGGCGGCGGAAGGCTCCTGAAGGCCCGGGCGCACGGCTACGAGGAAGCGCAGGTCCCGCGTCAGGGGGGCGAGCGCCGAGGCGATCACCCAGGAATCCTCGCAGGAGCGCCCGGTCGGCAGCAGCACGCCGAAATAGCCGAGCTCGTCGGCGGCCTGTGCGATCTGCCGGAGATAGGGCAACGAGACATCCCGCGCGCCTTCGGCTGCACCCAGATAGCGGCCGTCGCCATGGGTCGGCAGGAACCAGAGGACGTCGGCGCGCCCGTCGTGCGAATGGGACATGGTGTCGGGTCCTTGCTCAGGCGGCCTGTGTGGCGCCGAGGAGATGATCGAGGATGCGCCCTTCGAGGCGCGCGAGCTCCGGGTCGCCCCGGCGGCGAGGACGGGGCACGTCGACCCGCAGATCGAGGGCGACGCCGCCATCCTCCATGACGAGAATGCGGTCGGCGAGCGCCACCGCCTCGCTGACATCGTGGGTAACGAGGAGCGCGGTGAAGCCCTGTATGCGCCAGATCCGCTCGATCAGATCCTGCATCCCGATCCGGGTGAGGGCGTCGAGGGCGCCCAGAGGCTCGTCCAGGGCGAGCAGGCCCGGTCCGCTCACCAAGGCGCGGGCCAGGGCGACGCGCTGGCGCTGACCACCGGAGAGGTTGGCGGGCCATTGCCCCGCCTTGTCCGCGAGTCCGACCTCGGCCAGGGCCGCTCGCGCGCGATCCCGCCGCTCGGCGCCGGTGCCGAGCCCGGTCAGGCCCACGGCGACGTTGTCGAGCACGCTCGCCCACGGCAGCAGGCGCGGCTCCTGGAACATGATGCGCCGGGGCGGTACGGCGCGTGGCGAGGCGGCAGAGGGCGCCTCCACCACCACCCGACCGGCGCTCGGCTGCTCCAGCCCGAGGACGGTCCGCAGCAGGGTGCTCTTGCCGCAGCCGGAGCGGCCGACGATGGCCGTGAAGCTGCCCGCCGGGATGTAGAGGTCCAGACCGGCGATGACGGTGTTGCCGTCGAAGCTCTTATGCAGCCCGTTCACGGTAACGGAGAGGCCCCGCCCGGCTGCGGGGCGGGCCGGTGATCCGGCGCGGGGCGCGGCCTCGCGGGTGTCGGGGACGGCGGGGGAGGCCGGGAGCGCGTCCCGGCGCAGGACGTCGAGCAACATCAGGCGCTCCTGTAGGCGGGGTTCCAGGACAGGCAGTGGCGTTCCAGTGCCCGGGTGAGGGTGTCGGCGAGCTTACCGAGGCTTGCGTAGATCAGGATCGCCAGCACCACGACGTCCACGAGCATGAACTCGCGGGCCTGCATCGCCATGTAGCCGAGGCCGGAGGAGGCCGAGATCGTCTCGGCGACGATCAGCGTCAGCCACATGATGCCGAGCGCATAGCGCAGCCCCACGAAGATCGAGGGCAGGGCGCCCGGCAGCACCACCCGCCGGAACAGTTCCGCGCGGGACATGCCGTAGACCCGGCCCATCTCCACCAGGGCGGGATCGACCGAGCGGATGCCGTGCAGGGTGTTGGCGTAGATCGGGAAAAACACGCCGAGCGCCACGAGGAACAGCTTCGCTTCCTCGCCGATGCCGAACCACAGGATCACCAGTGGGATCAGCGACAGGTGGGGCACGTTGCGCACCATCTGCACGGAGGTATCCGTGAGGGTCTCGGACACACGGGACAGGCCGTTGGCGAGGCCGAGCGCGAAGCCGATGCTGCCGCCGATGGCGAAGCCCGCCAGTGCCCGCAGGGTGCTGACGCCAAGATTGGTCCAGAGTTCGCCCGTCCGCGCGGCGTCCCAGCCCGCCCTCACCACGTCGAGGGGGGCGGGCATGAAGCGGTTCGAGACGAGGCCGGTGGAGACGGCGGCCTGCCAGCCCAACAGGATCGTCGCCGGCAGAAGCCAGGGCGTCGCGGCTCGGTTCAGGCGGGAGAGGGTCGAGGCGCGGCTCATCGGCTGGCAGCCTTCTTCGGCGCGGTCCACACCGCGTCCGCGACGCGGAGGGGCTTCGGCAGGAGGCCGAGGGTGTGGAACGTGTCCGCGATCCGTTGCTGGTCGGCGACGGCCGCCTCGTCGAGGGGCGCGACGCCATAGGAGAGGCGCCCGAGCGCTACGGCGAGCACCGGCGCCGGGATGCCGACCGAGGGGGCGAGTTCCGCCGCCACCGTGTCGGCATGGCCTGCGGCCCAGGCATCGATCTCGCCGATCGCCTTCAGCACCTCGTCCACGATCTCCGGACTGGTATCCGTGAAGCCGCGCCGGGAGAGATAGAATTGCCGGTTCGGGGCCAGCCCCTGCGCGTCGGTGAGCACCCGCGCGCCCGTCGCGCGCTCGGCGGCGGCGAAATACGGATCCCAGATCGCCCAAGCATCGACCGAACCCCGCACGAAGGCGGCGTTGGCGTCGGCCGGACCGAGATAGGCGAGCTTCACCGCATCGTAGGGGATGCCCGCCTTCTCGAGGGCCCGTACCAGCAGGTAGTGGACGTTCGAGCCCTTGTTGAAGGCGATGGTCTTGCCATGCAGGTCCGCCAGACTCTGGATCGGGCTGCCCTTGGGCACGAGGATCGCCTCGCCCTTCGGCGCGGGCGGCTCAGCGGCGACGTAGCGCAGTTCCGTGCTCGCGGCCTGGGCGAAGATCGGCGGCGCTTCGCCCGCCGAGCCGAAATCGATGGCCCCGGCGTTCAGCGCCTCCATGAGGGGCGGGCCGGAGGGAAATTCCGCCCACTCCACCGCAACGCCGAGGGGCTTCAGGGCCCGCTCCAGCGAACCGCGCCCCTTCAGGAGCACGAGCGAGCCGTATTTCTGGTAGCCGATCCGCACGGTCGTGGCAGCGGCGCGGGCCGGGCGCAGGGCGCAGGCGGCGGCGAGGCCGAGGCCGGCGGAGAGGAGGAGGCGGCGGCTCGGGCCGTGCTCGGCGGTCTGGGTCAGGGTTCGGGCGTGGGTCATCGGTCTCAGCCGTTACGGGCAGGCGCGGTCCACACCGCGTCGGCGACGCGGATGGGGCGGGGGATGAGCTTGAGGGCGTGGAAGCGGTCCGCGATGGCCTGCTGCGCGGCGGCGACCCGCGGGGTCATCGGGCCGATCACGTAATCGGTCCGGTCGACCGCTCTCCGGGTGGCGGCCAGCGGCACGCCGGTCCCTTGAGAGAGCAGGGCGGCGACTTCGCCCCGATTCTGGGTGCACCATGCCGCGACACGTTCGAGGGCACCGACCGCTGCCGAGAGCACGGCGGGCCGCTGTTCCGCGAGGCTGCGTCCCGCGAGGAAGAAGTTGTTCTGTGGGGCGATGTCCTGGGCGGTGGCGAGCACGCGGACCCCGTCGCCCGCCTCGGCGATGGCGTAGTAGGGGTCCCAGATCGTCCAGGCGTCGATGCTGCCGCGCGAGAAGGCCGCTGCCGCGTCGGCGGGGGCCAGCGTCACCGGCTCGATATCGGCGTAGGTCAGCCCGGCCTTTTCCAGCGCCGCGACGGTGAGGTTATGCGCGCTCGACGCCTTGGCGAAGGCGACCCGCTTTCCCTTCAAGTCCGCGAGGCTCTTGAGGGTCGAGCCCTTGGGCAACAGGATGCCCGAGCCGGACCCACCCGCCTCCTGCGCGGCGGCGTAGACGAGCGTCGACTTCGCCGCCTGGGCGAAGATCGGCGGCGCATCGCCGGTCTGGCCGAAATCGATCCCGTCGAGGGACAGCGCCTCGAGCAGCGGCGGGCCGAAGGAGAACTCGACCCAGGTCACCCGGTGGCCCAGCGGTTCCAGCGCGGCCTCGATCGCCCGCTGCTGCTTGGCGACGACGAGGATGCCGTTCTTCTGATAGCCGATCCGCAAGACGCCCGGCTCGGCCGCACGTGCGGCTTTGAGCGTCGGGAGTGTCGCGAGCCCGGCCAGTCCGGACAAGATATGGCGCCGGTGCAGCATGGCTGCGATCACCGGGCGGCCGCGAGGGAGACGGGGGCGGACGCCGCCGACCGATCCGCCAGCAGGTTGGCGATCTGCCGCCCGGCGAGACCCGCGCGCTCGCGCACGCCCTGATCGGTCAGGACACCATCAGCGAAATCCGCATCCGAGGCGTAGACGGTGACCGGCACCTGCAGCGCGCCGAAGAATCCGAAGAGCGGCCGAAAGGAATGCTCCACCACCAGGGCATGGCGAGCGCCGCCGCCGGTCGCGGCGATGGCGACGGGCTTGCCCGCCAGTGCGGTGGGGTCGATCAGGTCGAACAGGTGCTTGAACAGGCCGGTAAAGCTGCCTTTGTAGACCGGCGAGGCGACGACGAGCCCGTCCGCCTCCTCGATGGCCTCCACGATCCGGCGGGCGGGGAGGGAGAGCTGCTCCCGCGTCCACGCGGCGCCGAGGCCGGAGCCGGCATCCACGAAATCGAACACGCGGGCCTCCACCGGACCATGGGCGGCGGCCTCACGGACGATGGTATCGACCAGGGTGCGGGTCTTGGACGGACGCTGGACGTTCGCGCTCAGGCCGACGAGTCTCGGACGGGTCATCACGGGATCTTTCCGGTGGGTCAGGCGTGGCGAAGACATGCGCCTCGTCACGCCCTGTTGTCGCCGTAAAGGGTGGCGTCCGGTCACGATCCCGTCAATGAAACGGCCTTTTAAAGATCGCTGGCTTGCCAGAGGATATTTTCGGTTTTGCGCAAAGACGCAGAAAACAACACGTCACGTAAGGCGCGAAGCAGGCGAATTATTCGCGATGGGTCGGATTGAACAAAGAATATTTGGAAGAATGCTATCGCTGGGCGGGGCGCCGAGCGAAGAAAATCGCTTGGTCGGGCGGTTTCGGGGAGGAATGCCGCCTCATCCGCTGGGGGGACGCCGACCGTTCCTCCTCTGATCCCAAGGCGGGCCCCTTGGGATCAGGGAGCGGGAGGACGACAGCACTTCGTCTCTTCCTCCCGCAGAGCCTTCAACCCGCGACGCGCACCACCAGCTTGCCGAAGTTGCGCCCCTTAAGCAGGCCGATGAACGCCTCCGGCGCCTTCTCCAGCCCCTGGACCACGTCCTCACGGTAGCGCACGCGGCCCTCCTTCACCCAGGTCCCGACCTCGCGGCGGAACTCCTCGGCCTGGGATGCGAAGTCCCAGACGATGAAGCCCTGGATGCGGAGGCGCTTGGTCAGCACCATGCGCATCAGCGCGGGCTGGCGGTCGGGGCCGGGGGGCACCTCCGTGGCGTTGTAGGACGAGACGAGGCCGCAGACCGGCAGGCGCGCGAAGTCGTTCAGGAGCGGCAGCACCGCATCGAACACCGCGCCGCCGACATTCTCGAAATACACGTCGATGCCCTTGGGACAGGCGCGGGCCAGCGCGTCCGCGAAATCCGGCGCGCGGTGGTCGATGGCGGCGTCGAAGCCCAGTTCCTCGGTGAGATAGCGGCACTTGTCGGGCCCGCCCGCGATGCCGACCGCCCGCGCGCCCTTCAGCCGGGCGATCTGCCCGACCAGGGAGCCGACCGGCCCGGCGGCGGCGGCGACCACCACGGTCTCGCCCGCCTTGGGCTCCCCGATATTGAGGAGGCCGGTATAGGCGGTCATCCCCGGCATGCCGAGCACGCCCAAGGCCGTCGACGGCGGAGCGGCGTCGGGATCGACCCGGCGGGACCCTTTGCCGTCGGTGACGAAGTATTCCTGCCATCCGGCGAAGGCGGTCCACAACTCACCGACCTTGAAGGCCGGGTTGTTCGAAGCGACGACCTCGCCGACCGTCTCGGCGGTGATCGGCTGGCCGATCTCGACGGGGGCGGCGTAGGACTTCGCGGCGCTCATCCGCCCGCGCATGTAGGGGTCGAGGGACAACCACTGCGTGCGCAGCAGGACCTCTCCCGGTCCCGGCGTCGGCACGGGGGCCTCCTCCAGGCGAAAATCCTCCGGCTTCGGCTCGCCGTGTGGGCGTGAGGCGAGGACGATGCGGCGGTTCATGGCGGCCATGGGCAGCTCCTGTATTCGAGATCGGACGATGCTCCCGATCTGGGGCGGCTCGCCGCAACGGCAAACCGCAACGGGCGGCGGGTCAGCGCGTTAGCAGCCGTTCCGCACTCTCGGACAAGGTGGACAATGCGTGCGTTCGTGGCCGGTCTCTGCCTAGCGGCCATCGCCTTCGGCGCTTCGGCGGCGCGCGACCCGTTCGCGAGCCAGAAATGGCGCTCGCGCATCCTCGTCGTCTTCGCGCCGACCTTGAACGATGCCGGATTGAGGGCGCAGCGCGCGGCCCTCGGCCCGGTGCGCAACGGCCTCGCCGAGCGTGATCTCGTGGTTCTGGAGGCCGTCGGCAAAGGCCCGGAAGCGACCGCCCTGCGCAAGCGGCTGAAGCTGCCCGGCGATGCGTTCCGCGCAGTGCTGGTCGGCAAGGATGGCGATGCCAAGATGGTCTCCGCCGAGCCGATCCCCCCGCAAACCCTGTTCGAGACCATCGATGCCATGCCGATGCGCCAGGGCGAGATGCAGAAGGGCGGCCGTCGCGTCCCATGATCCTGTGACCGGCGCGCGCCGCGCGACACGAAGGGTTAAGCCTACCCGCCTATCACCGGATTGTGCCCGGCCGCTCCTCCGGCCATCCATCCGAAGGCTCTCGAAGACGCTCGATCCATGACCCGTGAACAAGTCGCCACGGCGCTCCGCCGCCTCGTCGCCTCGCAGGTCGAGGATATCGAGCGGGCGGTTCGTGATGGCCATAAGACCATCGCTCTCAATGAGTTGGCTGATCTCAACCGGCAGCTCAAGGCTTTCGCGACGGCCCTGAAGAAGGCGCCCGCGCGGATCTGAGCGCGACTATTTCTGCATCGTCTCGGCTTCGCACTGGGCGTAGGCCGAACTCGCCTTCACGTAGGCATTGAGCTTCTGGAGATAGGCCTCGGCCAGGGGCCGGAACGCCTGGGCCTGCAGGTTGTAGGCTTTCACCGCATCGTTGAAGCTGTAGGCCTCCCAGCCGGGGCAGCCTTCCTTGGCGTCGAGACAGGCGGGTTTCTGCGGCAGGGCGGGCTTGACCGGCCTCTCGCCGACCGGGGGCGGCACCGGCACGGTGCAGGACGCGGCAACCGGGGCGGGCGGGGCCGCTGGCGTCACGGGCTGCTTGGTCTGAGGCGCCGAGAGGGCCGGAGCGGCCGCCAGGGCGCCCGTAAGGAAGAACAGCAAGCCGCGCATCATCCCGACCCATCCGTGTCGGCCCGCCGGAGGGGCGAGCCGCTGGGTTCTGAGGCATCAGGCCCGCGGCGACAAGCGCGGGCTCGCACTCCCTGCGCGGGGCGTCGCACGGAAGGATTGCACCAGGGCGGTCACCGGCAGGGCCAGCCCCACTGCCAGCACCCACCAAGCCGGGCGGATCGGCCCGGAAAAGTCCAGGTTGGCCGAGAGGACGAGACCGGCCGGAACCCCACTCGCGAGCCCGTACCACGCCGCTTCCAACCCCGCCGTCAGGAGCGCGGCGGTGATCGCCAGCAGAAGCAACGCCCAGGGGCGCTCCGGCAGGCGGAACTTGCGCATGATCCGCCAGCCCATCAGCAGCAGGAACACGCCCGTCCAGAAGACCGGCGCGGACACGTCGATCTTGGCCTGCAGGAAGTAGTGGACGAGCCCCAGCACGGTGATCGTGTAGGCGAGCCGGTGCAGGCGGTGCCAGTTCGGACCCATGTTGCGGATCGCGGCATCCGTCGAGGTGGCGCCGAGCGCGATCAGACCCACGAGGCCGACGAAACCGATCGTCAGGTAGATCCGCAGGGCGATTTCCGAGACGACCTTGGTCAGATCGAAATTCTGATCGACGACGTAGAGGACGAGGTGGCCGATCGCATAGGCCATGGCGGTGACGCCGAGCATCCGCCGCACGAGGATCAGCTTCGGCCAGTCCGCGACCCGCCGCAGGGGCGTGATGGCGAGGCTCGCCAGCAGGAAGCGCATCGCCCATTCGCCGGTCCCGTGGATCAGCGCGGTGATGGGCTTCGCCCCGAGCGCACCGAGCCGGTAGGCCACGGCCAGTTCGCAGGCTGGAGCGAGGCAGGCCAGGAAGATGGCGAGTTTCAGCCAGGATAGGCGGCCCGCCCGGTCGAGCCAGGGCCAGAACCGGCTCGGAGGGCGGGAGGCGGCCTGCGAGGGAGCCGAGTATGCGGTGCGCGTCATCGGATCTGCGTGAGTGCGGGACGGGGGGGGAAACCGCGCGGGCGCGCATCGGTCCCTTCCAGGGTCAGTTCGCCGCGCCTTTGGGTCTGGTTACCCTTCCGCGTGGTTGACGATTGCGAGCGCCGGGCGACATAGCGCGCATCCCGCTAGGAGACGGACCCCGCCATGCATTATCGCCATCTCGGCCGATCTGGCCTGAAGGTCTCGCCGATCTGCCTCGGCACCATGATGTTCGGTGGCCCGACCGACGAGGCCGATGCCGGACGGATCGTCGCCCATGCCCGTCACCAGGGTGTGAATTTCATCGACACGGCCAACGTCTACACGGAAGGCCGCTCGGAGGAGGTCACCGGGCGCCTCATCGCGGCCGAACGGCACGATTGGGTGCTGGCGACCAAGGTCGCAACGCTCGTCGGCGACGGGCCGAACCAGGGCGGGCTTTCCCGCATCCACATCATGAAGGCGGCCGAAGACAGCCTGCGGCGACTCGGCACCGATTTCATCGATATCTACTACCTCCACAAGGAGGATCACGGCACGCCCCTCGGGGAGACCGTGCGGGCGATGGCCGATCTGGTCCGGGCGGGCAAGATCCGCCATTTCGGCGTCTCGAACCACCGCGCATGGCGCGTCGCGGAGATCTGCCGCCTCTGCGACGACGCGGGCATCGACCGCCCGGTGGTCAGCCAGCCCTATTACAACGCCTTCAACCGCATGCCGGAGACCGAGCATCTGCCGGCCTGCGCGCATTACGGACTCGGGGTCTTCCCCTATTCGCCCCTCGCGCGGGGCGTGCTGACGGGCAAGTACGATCCCGACGCGCCGCCGCCGGAGGAAAGCCGCGCGGGCCGCGCCGACAAGCGCATGATGCAGACCGAGTGGCGCCCGGAATCCCTGAGGATCGCCCGCCTGTTTCGGGATCATGCCCAGGCGCGGGGCATCACGGCCGGACAGTTCGCGACGGCCTGGGTGCTGAACAACCGCCTCGTGACGGGGGTGATCGCCGGACCGCGGACCTTGGCGCAATGGGAGGAATATGTCGGCGCGCTCGACTACGCCTTCACGCCGGAGGACGAGGCGTTGGTCGACGAGTACGTCACGGTGGGACACCCCTCGACACCCGGCTACAACGATCCGGCCTATCCGATCGAGGGCCGCCTGCCGCGCTGCGGGGACTGAGGCGCCTGCCTCAGGACGCCTTGGCGATGGGCTGGCGCTGCACCGGCATGAGGTGGCGGCTCGCCTCCTCAATGCTCGAGAGCCATTCCTCGACGACGATCACCCGCCGGTCGGCGGCCTGGGCGCGCTCCTCGGCCCGCTGCACGCGGGCATCGGCGCGGGCCTGGATCGACTTGATCCGGGCCTCCGCCAGGGCCTGGATCTCGCGCGACTTCGCTTCGACCTGCGCCTCGGCGCGGGCGACGAGAGCCTTGTATCTCTCGACATCCGCAAGGGCGCGGGAGAGGTCGCTGGCGAGGGTATCGTAGGCGGCGTTGCGCTCACGCAGGCGTTCGTCCTGCACCTGTGCGGCGGCACCGGCCGCCGAGATTGTCTCCACCAATCCCGTCCAATCGGCCACTTCGTGCCGGTCGGAAGGCGCCTCGTCCGCCAGAGGCGGACGCGACATGGGGACGAGCGAGGGGGAGGCCTGCTGAGACCGGCGCCGACGCGGCGCCCTGACGAGGGTGGCGGCGATGCGGTCGTCGAGATGATTCCAGAACGCGTCGTCTAACCCTGGCATGTCCGGTCCCCCACTCCTGATGGACCGTTACGCCACGGCGGCGCGGCCGATGCTCGAGCGGATGGCGGCAGCCTCGTCCGAACCGGGTGCGAACTCGGACTCGATCGCCTCGGCGATACGGCGCAGCCAGCCTTCGGACGCCTCGGCCCGCTCCTCGGCGACCCGCGCGCGCTCCTCGGCGGCCTTGATCAGAGCGTTGGCCTGGGCCTGGATGTCCCGCGTGCGCTGCTCGGCCGCCAGAACCTGGTTCCGGGCGGCCTGCATGTCGGCCCGAACCTGGTCGAGGAGCTCCTGCGTGCGGTACTCCTGCTCCTGGGCGCGGTCTTCCACATCGCGGATGTAGCTCGCCGCGTCACGGACCCGCTCCAAGAGCCCGGCCATCTTCTCGGCGCTCGGCAGGGTCTCGGTGGCGCCCCGCTCCGCCGCCGGCCGACCGGCCGTGTTGAGCAGCATGAGCTTCTTCACCTGCTCGGCATTGGCGAACTTCTTGCCCTTTTCCATCAGCGAGCTGACGGTGGGGTTCTGATCGTAGCTGAGGTCGTCCATCGGTCCCTGACCCGTTTAGAACCCTGTTACGGCTGTCCCGAAGCGAGCCACGGGACCGGTGAGAGCGGGGGCATCAGACGCCGGTATGGACGCCGGTCAGCAGGTTCTTCGCGGCGTTGTCGATGCGCTGGAGCCACTTCTCGGCGGTCACGGCGCGCAGGTTCGCGGCGCGGGTCTTTTCCTCGGCGATCTTCACGCGGCCGTCGGCCTCGTTGCGGATCGAGCGGATCTGCGCTTCGGCGGCGAGACGGATGTCCTGCACCTGGGCGTCGGCCTCGGCCTGGATCCGCTGGACGCGGGCATCGGCCTGAAGCTGCGTCTCGGCGGCCTGCTTCTCGAACAGGCGGAGGCGCTGGTGGACGTCGCGGAGTTCCTTCTGCAGGTCCTGCAGGGTCTCCTTGTACGACTTGGCCTGCTCCTTCACCCGCGAGCGCTGCTCGTCGGCGTAGCCGGCCATGCCGTTGATGATGTCGAGGGTCGTCGTCCAATCGGACAGATCCTCGCCCGCCGCCGGATCTAGATCGGACGCCGCAGCGTACTGGGCGGCGAGTTGGGCTGCCGCCACTTGAGCGGCGCTCGGAGCCGAGATCGGCGCCGTCATCTGGGCCGAGACCTGAGGACGGACCGTCTCGGTCACGGCCTCCGGCATGTCCTTGTCGGCCAACTCGTCGCGGGTCGGCGACGGATTGTCGAGGCTGGACTTGAGAACAAGAATTTCAGCGCTCTTCTGATCAGGAATAGCGTCGAGCCCTTCCGCAAACTGGTTCAAGATTTGCGACCAGGGAGTGCGCGCAGTCACCGCCATGTTTCTGCCCTCCACACGAAGTTTTAACTTGATGCTATGTGGACCACGGCCATGGTTAATGCGCAGTTAACATGCCCTTGCTGGGTAAGGTTTTTCTAATGTGTCCTGATGCGGATTAACATGTGAGCGGCAGTTTTTGCCGGGGCGAGCATGAAGCTCTGTTGTTCGTCCGCAGCTGCTCTTCAAAAGACTTGACCGTTCGGCCAAGCAGTGACGGCCTCGAGATCAGGTCCTTGCGACCAGAATTGTAGAAAGAGACAAGAAGCACAACCGGGGCGTGCAAAATCCTGATCCTGTGGACGGTTTGGGACCGGCCCGATGATGTCCAATACGGAAAGAGATGCTTGCAGGACGCTGCCGAAATGGCTCGCAAGCCATGGATAATACTCTTGAGCACGCCGTCCGTGGAGCCCCCGGAATACGCGTCCGGAGGCGTTAAAGATTACCGCGCCGGGGTGCTCGCGCGGCCGGGCCGGGAGGCGAGCCAGACGACATGCCGCGCCCCGCGCCGCCCCCCGGAGCGAGGGCGCACCTCATCGACCACGAATCCCCCGTTCTGCAGCCGTGCCTTGAACTTGCGATCGGGGCCGCCGGACCATACGCCGAGCACGCCGTTCGGGCTGAGCGCCCAGAGCGCCCTCTTCACGCCCCAGCTGTCGTAGAGCCGGTCGTTCTCGCGCCGGGTGAGGCCTTCGGGGCCATTATCCACGTCGAGAAGGATCGCGTCCCAGGCCCCCTGGCCGGACTGGATCAGACGGTTCACGTCGGCCTCGTGCAGGGCGACGCGGGGATCCTCCAGGCAACCCTTGAACACCTCCGTCAGCGGCCCCTTCGCCCATTCGATGACCTTGGGCACCAGTTCAGCCACGGCGACATGGGCGTCCGGCCCGAGGCTCGCGAGGGCGGCGCGCAGGGTGAAGCCCATGCCGAGGCCGCCGATCAGGATGCGCGGCGCTCGCATCCCCGCCAGCCTTTCGCAGGCGAGAGTGGCCAGCGCCTCTTCCGACCCGCCGCGGAAGCTGTTCATCAATTCGTTCGACCCGGCGAAGATCGAATATTCGTGGCCGCGCTGCATGAGACGCAGGGGCGCCTCGCAGCCGGGGACGGGGCCGGTGTCGATCTCGATCCAGGGAAGCACGGTTCACTCTCACGCCGCCGGGGCGGCTCCGGGTTCAGGCTGCGCGGCCTCGTTCGCAGACGAGGTAGATGCTCGCGCAGAGGTCCGGGTAGACCTGCCCGAGCGCATAGCACCCATCGAGGTAGTCCTGCGAGACGATATCCGTCTTCAGGATCGCGTCCCACTGGAAGTTCGCGAGCGCCTTGAAGAAGATCCCGGAGCGGTGGACGACGCGCAGGCCCGCCGCCGCCGCGTCACGTTCCAGGGTGTCGAGGGCGTAGGTCCGCCGGTGACCATGCAGGCGCTCGGCCTCGGTGACGGCGGTGTGGTGCGAGATCAGGCCCATGCGCACGGCGATCTGCCGCGAGGGGGCGTTGGCGTTCGGGCAGGCGACGAGAAGCCGCCCGCCCTCGGACAGCCATTCGTCGTTCACCCGCCGCAGGACGCCGACGGGATCGTCGAGATGTTCGAGCACATGGGTCAGCACCACCGTGTCGAAGCGGCCTTCCAGGGCGGCGTCCTCGAAGGTGGCATGGGTGAGGGTGGCCGCGCCGCCGAGCCGTTCGCGCGCCGCCTCCACGGCTTCGCCGGACGCCTCGACGCAGGTGATGTCGGAGAAATGCGGCACCAGCCGCTTCGTGAAATCGCCCCGGAAGCTGCCGAGTTCGAGCAGCCGCCCCGGCCGGAAGAACGGCGTGAAGGCGCGGACCATGTAGCCGTGCATGACATCGAAATCGAAGTCGTAGGCGTAGCGGTGCCCCTGAACGTCCTGCGCCTCGCGGTCGAAATCGCGTGCCCCGGTCATGGTCCGATCCTCGTTGCGGCACGGAAGCCGTCTGCAGCGTACTCCCGGGACGTTACCTCATCCTGAGGTGCCCGGCTTGCCGGGCCTCGAAGGAGGACTCCAGATCACGCAGCGATCCCTGGAGCCCTCCTTCGAGGCGGCTGACGCCGCACCTCAGGATGAGGGGGCGGAGGGGAGGGGTCTGGCTGTCCGGCTCGACACCCCAATATTGCGGAACAGCCCCGAAGGTAGGATCACGGGGCCGGCCTCATCCCACCAGCCGCGCGGCGCCGAAGCCGAAGCGCCCGAAGGCATCGCCGTTGTAGAGGAGGGTGGTCGCCCCGTCGCAGGTGAAGGCGTTCGGGTAGCATTGCATCGCCCCGTCCCACGCGCCCGGCTGCCGGGGGAGGGCGAGCCCCTCGTCGTCGCGGGTCCAATGGACGAGGTCGTCGGACCACGCATGGCCGAGGCGGTAGCCGCGCGAGGGATCGGTGCGGAAGCCGACCTGCTCGCGGTAGCAGAACACCATGTGGTGGCGCCCGTCCCGCTCGAAGAGGGTCGGCAGGGCTTGGCACTCGTGGGGGCCCAGACGGTCGGGCACGATGCGGCGGCCCTCGTCCTTCGTCCAGGCGATTCCGTCCGCCGAGGTCGCATGGCCGATCTTGTAGATGCGCTCGGCTTCCGCACCGGGCTCGGGCCGGGTCCAGGCCGTGCCGAAAATGTACCACATGTGGAACACGCCCCCGATCACCTGCACGAACCCGTCGCAGACGAGGAACGGCTCGTTGACCGTGGCCGAGAGGACCGGGCCGGTGCCGTGGCGGGTGAAGGTGAGGCCACCATCGGTGCTGATGGCGAGGCCGATCCCGGTCTCGACCGAGACCGAAACGCGGCGGCTCCAGCCGGTCGTGTAGGCGAGGATGCGACCCTCATGCGCCAGCACGTTCATCGGAAAGATGCCGTGCTCGTCGAAGGTGCCGAGATCGCCGGGGCCGATCACCGGCGCCTCGCTGACGCCCATGAACCGCGACAGGTCCGGGCTGAGATCGGCGAAACCGACGAGGCTGCGGAACTTCCCGTCCGGATCGCGGCTGCGCGTCGACAGGTAGACCCGAACCCGGTCCTCCAGCACGAGGGCCTGCGGTCCTTGCGCGAACTCTCCGATGCCGAAGGGCAGGGGGTGTTTCCGCAGATCGAAGACAAGGCCGAGCCGGTCCCAGCGCATCGGTCTCACCCCATCGGCCCGTCGAGGACGGCGAGGCCGAAGCCGCCGCGCCCGACATCGTTGCCGAGATAGGCGAGGTAGGTTTGGCCATCGACCTCGAAGACATGCGGGTAGCTGATCATCTGCGCGTCCCACCCCTCGTCCGAAACGTCGATGCCGGCACGGGAATCGTCGCGGGTCCAGGTCACGAGGTCGTCGCTCCAGGCGTAGCCGATCCGGTAGCCGCGCTCGTGGCTCCGGTAATCGGTGCTGTAGCGGTAGCAGAAATGCATGTGGTAGCGGCCGTCCGCGTGGAAGACGTCAGGGCTCGCCTGCGCCTCGTCCGGCTCGATCCGGGGCGGGATCACATCGTGGCCCGCCTTGGTCCAGGCCAGCCCGTCGGGCGAGGTCGCCATGCGGATGCGATAGACCGGCTCGGCCCGGCCCGCATGCATCTTCCAGCTGCGCCCGGCGATGTAGAACAGATACCACGTGTCGCCGAAGCGGCGGATCTTCGGGCCGCTCATCACGAAGGGTTCGTCGGGCGTGTAGGGGATGATCGGCCCCGGCCCCAGGCGCTGGAAGGTCTCGCCGCCATCGCGGCTCACGGCACAGCCGATGGCGGTGTTGAAGGGCACCGATTCGCAGCGCGTCCAGCCCGCGTAATAGGCCCGGACCTCGTCCCCCTGCCGGATGACCGAGACGGGGTAAACGCCGAACTCGTCGAAGGTGCCGGTCTCGCCGAGAGGCAGGATCGGCGCCCGCGCGACGGCGCGGACCTTGAACAGATCGGCCCGGTCGAGATCGACATAGGCGCTGTGACTCACATACTGGCCGGCGGCATCGGCCGGAGGGCGGCACGAGAAATAGACCCGCACCACGTCGCCACAGATCAGCGCGCTGGGGGCCTGCGCGAATTCCTTGAGCCAGGGGCGGTCATGGACCGTCGAAGGGTCGAAGACCCGGCCGAGCTTGCGCCAGTGCGGCACGTCGTTTCCCCCGCTGCGATGGGGCAGAGTACCTGCCCGCCCCTTGCGGCGGAAGGCGATTGCCCGTAAGTACAGAACAACATTTCTGATGGCAGTCGCGAGGCTGCGGTTCGGAGTGGGCCCCCCGGCCCGCTCTTTTTTTTGGCCGCGACCTCGCCACCCGATGCGGGCTCTTGCGCGAAACATTCATGGCCGAATCCCCCTCCGAACTCATGGAACCGCGTCTCGCGGTCGAGACCGGCGTCGGCGCACAGGTGGCGCGGGTCGTCGAAGGCCCCCTGCAGGGCCTGGGCTTCCGGCTCGTGCGCGTGAAGGTCTCGGCACAGAACGGCTGCACCGTGCAGATCATGCTGGAGCGGCCGGACGGCACCTGCACCATCGATGATTGCGAGGCCGCGAGCCGCGTGCTGTCTCCGATCCTCGATCTCGATGACCCGGTGGGCGGCGCCTACAACCTCGAAATGTCCTCGCCGGGAATCGACCGCCCGCTGGTGCGCGTCTCGGATTTCGCCCGCTGGGCGGGCTACGAGGCCAAGGTCGAGCTGGCCGTGCCGCTGGACGGGCGCAAGCGCTTCCGTGGCATCCTCGGGGTGCCCGACGCCCAGGGGAAGACGGTGCCGATCGACCTGCCCGACGTGAAGGAAGGTCTGCCGAGCCGCATCAGCCTGCCCCTGCGCGATCTCGCCGAGGCCCATCTCGTCCTCACCGACGAACTGGTGCGCGAATCGCTGCGCCGGGGCGGCCCGCCGGGCGACGAGGACGGGGATTTCGAGGACGAGGACGAGACCATCGAGGCCCCGCGCCCCGCGCCCGGCAAGGCAGCCTCTCCCAAGGGGACCTCTTCCAAGGGGGCATCCGCCAAAGCTGCCTCACCGAAGGCGAAGTCTCCGGGCAGGAAACCCAAAGCCGCCGAGAAGCCCGCGCGCAGCGGGCCGAAGCAGCCGGTCCTCACGAAGGCCAACCGGCTCAAGGGCCACGACGAGCCCCTCTAGAATTGCTCACTTGAGAAGAAGGACCTGAACCGATGGCCGTCGTCAGCGCCAACAGGCTCGAACTCCTCCAGATCGCCGACGCGGTCGCCCGCGAGAAGGTGATCGACCGCCAGATCGTCATCGAGGCGATGGAGGAGGCGATCGCCAAGGCCGCCCGCTCCCGCTACGGCGCCGAGACGGATGTCCATGCCGAGATCGACTCGAAGAGCGGTGCCCTGCGCCTCTCCCGCCACCTGCTGGTGGTGGAGCAGGTCGAGAACGATTCCCGCGAGATCACCCTCGATCAGGCCCGGCGCTTCAACCCCGGCGCGCTGGTCGGCGACGTCATCTCCGACACTCTGCCGCCCTTCGATTTCGGACGCGTGGCCGCCCAGTCGGCCAAGCAGGTCATCGTCCAGAAGGTCCGCGACGCCGAGCGCGCCCGGATGTTCGACGAGTACAAGGACCGCATCGGCGAGATCCTGAACGGCGTCGTGAAGCGCGTCGAGTACGGCAACGTCATCGTTGATCTCGGCCGCGGCGAGGGCATCGTCCGCCGCGACGAGATGATCCCGCGCGAGACCTTCCGCCCCGGCGACCGCATCCGCTCGTACCTGTTCGATGTGCGCTCGGAAGTGCGCGGACCGCAGATCTTCCTGTCGCGCTCGCATCCGCAATTCATGGCCAAGCTGTTCGGCCAGGAAGTGCCCGAAATCTACGATGGTATCGTCGAGGTGAAGGCTGTCGCCCGCGATCCGGGCTCGCGCGCCAAGATCGCCGTGATCTCGCGCGACGGCTCGATCGACCCGGTCGGCGCCTGCGTTGGTATGCGCGGCTCCCGCGTCCAGGCGGTGGTGGCCGAGCTCCAGGGCGAGAAGATCGACATCATCCCGTGGTCCGAGGACCAGGCGACCTTCATCGTCAACGCCCTTCAGCCCGCCGAGGTGGTGAAGGTGGTGCTCGATGAGGAGGCCGACCGCATCGAGGTGGTGGTGCCGGACGACCAGCTGTCGCTCGCCATCGGCCGCCGCGGCCAGAACGTGCGCCTCGCCTCGCAGCTCACCGGCTGGGACATCGACATCCTGACCGAGGCCGAGGAATCGGAGCGCCGCCAGAAGGAATTCGCCGAGCGCACCCAGGTCTTCATGGACGCCCTCGACGTGGACGAGACCGTCGGCCAGCTTCTCGCGGCGGAAGGCTTCCGCTCCGTGGAGGAGATCGCCTACGTCGAGACCTCCGAGCTGTCGAACATCCAGGGTCTCGATGAGGAGACCGGCGCCGAGATCCAGGCCCGCGCCCAGGATCACCTCGCCCGGATCGAGCAGGAGCACGACGACCGCCGCCGCGAACTCGGCGTCTCGGACGATCTGCGCGAGCTGGAGGGCGTCACCACGCCCATGATGGTCGCGCTGGGCGAGAACGACGTGAAGTCGATCGAGGATCTGGCGGGCTGCGCCACCGACGACCTCGTGGGCTACACCGAGGGCCGTGGGCCCGAGGCCGTGCGCCACGCAGGCTTCCTCGACGGGTTCGACATGTCCCGCGCCGAGGCCGAGGCCCTGATCATGGCGGCCCGCGTCCATGCGGGCTGGATCGAGGCTCCGGCCGAATCGGAGGAGCAGGAAGAGGGTGAAGGCGAGGCCGAGGGCATTGAAAGTGCCGAGGGCGAGCCCGCCGAGCAGCAGGCGTAAGGGAGGCCGGAGCGCCGCAGCATGAGCGAGGCCGTGGACATCACGACGGAAGCCGGGATCGAGGACGCCCTCGATTCGGGGCCCGACCATGCCGGTCCCGGCCGACGCGCGCGCACGCGCACCTGCATTGTCACGCGGGAAGCCCAGGCCCCCGATGCGATGATCCGCTTCGTGCGCGGCCCCGACGGGGCCGTGGTGCCCGACCTGCGGGGCAAGCTGCCGGGCCGTGGCGCCTGGATCAGCGCCAGGCGGGATGCGGTGGCCACGGCCGTGAAGAAAAACCTGTTCTCACGGGCGTTTAAGGGGCCGACCCCGGTCGGGGCCGACCTGCCTGAACGAATCGGAGAGGCGCTGCGCGCCGAACTCCGGCAGGCCCTCTCGCTCGCCAACAAGGCGGGCAACGTGGTGGCCGGGTTCGGTAAGGTCGAGTCGGCGATCGGAGCCGATCCGGGGGTCGCCGCGGTGATTCACGCCCGCGAGGCGAGCCCGGACGGACGCCGGAAGATCGCCGCAGCCTTGATGCGGCGGCACGGACACGCCATATCGGCAGTCCCGATCATCGATGACTTGTCCGAAGACGAATTGGACATGGCCTTGGGTCGGGATCATGTGATACACGCTGCGCTCGTCGCAGGAGCTGGATCTACCGGCTGCCTGTTGCGTTGGCGTCGGCTCCGCTCCTTCGAGGGCGCCGCCACGGCGACCGAGGAGCCCGATCCAGCCTCACCCGGCGGGACCGTATGAGCCCCACGATGACGACACGAGATTGATTGCGCATCCGGCGGCACCGGAGCGCAATCCACGACACGAATGGAAACCCCCAGGGTTCTGACTGGATGAGCGATACGAACAACCCGGGCGACAAGTCGGCGGAGCGGGGCCCCCGCAAGCCGCTGTCCTTGAAGCGCCCGATCGAACAGGGTGTGGTGCGTCAGAGCTTCTCCCATGGCCGCACGAAGCAGGTCATGGTCGAGACTGTGAAGCGTCGCGTCGGTGCTCCGGCGGCTCCGGCTCCGGCCGCGACGCCCGCTCAGCGCACCGCTCCCAACGCGCGGCCCGCTGGTGCGGCGCCTGCCGGATCTCAGCGTCCGCCGCAGCGTCCCGCAGCCGGAGGCGTCGTCCTTCGCACCTTGAGCGAGCAGGAAAGCGCGGCCCGCGCCGCTGCCCTTGCCGACGCTCAGCGTCGCGAGGCTGATGCGCGCCGCAAGACCGAGGAAGAGGAGGCTGCCCGCAAGGCGGCCGCCGAGGCCGAGGCCCGCCGCCAGCGCGAGGAAGCCGAGGCTCGCCGCAAGGCTGAGGAGGAGGCCGCCCGTGCCGCCGCCGAGGCCAAGGCCGCCGAGGAGGCTGCCCGCAAGGCCGCCGCCGAAGCGCAGGCCGCCGCTGCCGCCCAGGCTGCTGCTGCTCCTGCTCCGGCGCCTGCCGAGCCCGCCCCGGCCCCGGCTGCACCTGCGGCTCCGGCCCCCACCCCTGCTGCACCGGCCCCCGTGCAGGCTCGGGCGCCGGCTCCTGCGCCGCGCCAGCCCGCCGCTCCGGCTCGCCAGCCGACGGCGCCCGCCCGCCCGGCGCCCCGCACGCCTGCTCCGGCGGCGCGTGCCGGTGAGGCTCCGCGTCCCGCTGCTCCCCCGGCTCCGCGCCCGGCCTCGAACGAGCCGCGCAAGATCCTGACGGCCGACAACCGCAAGCCGCGTGACCTGAACTTCATGGCCAAGCCGGCGCCTGCGCCGGAGCCCGAGAAGTCGGCCACGCCAACCACCGCCGCTCGTCCGGCCGGTGGCGCCGCGGCGCGGCCCGCCCCGGGTCGCGGCGCGCAGACCAACGAAGACGAGTCGGAGACGAAGCGGGTCATCCGCCGTCCCGGCATGCCGCTCAAGATCATCACCCCGCCGAAGACCCCCAAGGGTCCGGGCGGCGACCGCAACCGCGGCCGTCTGACGATCGCCAACGCCACGTCTGGCGAGGACGAGCGTACGCGCTCCGTCGCCTCCTTCCGCCGCCGCCAGCAGCGGATGAGCGGGCGCGGCCAGGTCGAGCAAAAGGAAAAGCTGTCCCGCGAGGTGACGATCCCGGAGACGATCACGATCCAGGAGCTTGCCAACCGCATGTCGGAGCGGGCGGTGGACGTGATCCGCATGCTGATGAAGCAGGGTCAGATCCACAAGATCACCGACGTGATCGACTCGGACTCCGCCCAGCTCATCGCCGAGGAGATGGGCCATACGGTTCGTCGCGTCGCCGAGTCGGACGTCGAAGAGGGCCTGTCCTCGGACGAGCCGGATCTGGAGGAGGATCTCGATCCCCGTCCGCCGGTCGTCACGATCATGGGCCACGTCGACCACGGCAAGACCTCGCTGCTCGACGCGATCCGCAAGGCCAATGTCGCCGACGACGAGGCCGGTGGTATCACGCAGCATATCGGCGCCTATCAGGTGGCGGCGCCCTCTGGCGACTTGATCACCTTCATCGACACCCCCGGCCACGCGGCCTTCACCTCCATGCGCGCCCGCGGCGCCAAGGTGACGGACATCGTCGTGATCGTGGTGGCGGCCGATGACGGCGTCATGCCTCAGACGATCGAGGCGATTCAGCACGCGAAGGCGGCTGGCGTCCCGATGATCATTGCGATCAACAAGATCGACAAGCCGGATGCGAATCCGCAGCGGGTCCGCACCGAGCTGCTGCAGCACGACATCCAGGTCGAGTCCATGGGCGGTGAGACCCTGGAATTCGAGGTTTCGGCCAAGACCGGCGACGGTCTGCCCGATCTCCTCGAGGGTCTGCAGCTCCAGGCCGAGATCATGAACCTCCGCGCCAACGAGAAGCGCGATGGCGAGGGCACCGTGATCGAGGCGCAGCTGGATCGCGGTCGCGGCCCGGTCGCCACCGTGCTCGTGCAGCGCGGCACGCTCTTCACCGGCGACATCGTCGTGGCCGGTGCCGAGTGGGGTAAGGTTCGCGCCCTGATCGACGATCTCGGGGAGAACGTTCAGTACGCCGGCCCGTCGGTTCCGGTGGAGGTGCTGGGCTTCAACGGCACGCCCGATGCCGGCGACCGCGTGATCGTGGTGCCGACGGAGGCCCGTGCCCGCGAGGTCACCGAATACCGCGCCCGCATCAAGCGCGAGCGTGCTGCGGCCCGCACAGGCGGCGCCAACCGCTCGCTCATCGACATGATGCGCGAGGCCAAGGAGGGCTCGACCCGCAAGGAGCTGCCCGTCCTCATCAAGGGCGACGTGCAGGGTTCGGTCGAGGCCATCGTGGGCGCGTTGGAGAAGCTCGGCAACGACGAGGTCGCAGCCCGCATCCTGCTCTCGGGTGTCGGCGGCATCACCGAATCGGATATCACCCTGGCCCAGGCGTCCAAGGCGGTGGTGATCGGCTTCAACGTCCGCGCCCACAAGGAGGCCCGCGAGGCCGCCGAGCGCGCGGGTGTCGATATCCGCTACTACAACATCATCTACGACCTCGTGGACGATATCAAAGCCACGCTGTCGGGAATGCTCCCGCCGACGCTCCGCGAGGAGCGCCTGGGCGAGGCCACGGTCCTTCAGGTCTTCGAGGTGTCGAAGGTCGGCAAGGTCGCCGGTTGCCGCGTCACGGACGGCGTGGTGGAGCGCGGCGCCCATGTCCGCCTCGTGCGCGACAGCGTTGTCATCCACGAGGGCAAGCTCAAGACCCTCAAGCGTCTCAAGGACGACGCGAAGGAGGTCACAAGCGGCCAGGAATGCGGCATGGCCTTCGAGAATTTCGAGAACATGCGCGCTGGCGACGAGATCGAGTGCTACCGGGTCGAGGAGATCCGCCGCACGCTCTGATCGTCCGGACGGACAGTCCGGACAGGGCGGTCGCGGCCTCAGCCGCGGCCGTCTTTTCTTTTCTCGAAGGCAACGGCCGCTCCACTCCGGCGGAGGGCCGAGCTTACGGACATGGCACAGAAACCCACATCCACAGGCCCATCCCAGCGCCAGCAGCGCGTGGCGGAATTGATCCGCCATGCGCTGGCCGAGGTGCTGCAGCGTGGCGATATCCAGGATCCCGTGCTCGGCTCGCACGTCGTGACGGTGCCTG
The DNA here is from genome assembly GCF_049887755.1 of Methylobacterium sp. NFXW15. Taxonomy (NCBI): domain Bacteria; kingdom Pseudomonadati; phylum Pseudomonadota; class Alphaproteobacteria; order Hyphomicrobiales; family Methylobacteriaceae; genus Methylobacterium; species Methylobacterium sp. NFXW15. The sequence continues at coordinate 418,343 of NZ_JAGEKG010000003.1, forward strand.
AGGTCCGGATGTCTCCAGACCTCAAGCTCGCCACGGCCTATGTCATGCCGCTCGGCGGGCAGGACGAGGCACCGGTCATCGCCGCCCTGGAGCGCAACCGGAAGGTGCTGCGCCACGAGGTGGCCCGCCGGGTGAACCTGAAATACGCTCCCGAACTGCGCTTCCGCCGGGACGAGACCTTCGACGAGGCGGCGCGAATCGACCGCCTGCTGCGCGATGAGCGTGTCCGTCGCGACCTCGACGAAACGGATCACGACACGGATCATTGAATCCGGGATCCCAAAGGGCGAGCCCTTTGGTGGGGTACGGGGCAGAGCCCCTATGGTTCGCAGGGCGCCGCCCTGCACCCGCAAAAGGACGTGGTCCTTTTGAAACCTGTTTATTCGCGCTTTAGGGCACAGAGGACATGACGGTTTCCACCGACGATCACGGTCCGGCGCAGCCGGTCGCCGGCCTGCCGGGCGAAGCCCGCAGCCATGACGGTCGCCGCCCGCAACAGCGCGGCCCCCGTCCCGACCGTCCCAAGCGCAAGGACGTGTCCGGCTGGGTGATCCTCGACAAGCATGTCGGTATGACCTCGACCCACGCCGTCGCGGTGGTGAAGCGGGCCTTCAACGCGAAGAAGGCCGGTCATGCCGGGACCCTCGATCCGTTGGCCTCCGGCATCCTGCCGATCGCGCTGGGCGAGGCGACCAAGACGGTCCCCTTCGTGATGGATGGCCGCAAGGCCTATCGCTTCACCGTGGCCTGGGGTGTCGAGACCGATACGGACGATGCCGAAGGGCGCCCCGTCGCGACGAGCGAGGCCCGGCCCGAGCGTGCAGCGGTCGAGGCGGCGCTGCCCGCCTTCGTCGGTGCGATCGAGCAGGTTCCGCCGCGCTACTCCGCGATCAAGATCCAGGGTGAACGCGCCTACGACCTCGCCCGTGACGGCGAGACCGTGGAACTCGTCGCCCGTCCGGTCCAGATCGACCGGCTCGAAGTGGTCTCCCACGAGAACGGGCAGACCGTGATCGAGGCCGAGTGCGGCAAGGGCACCTATGTCCGCGCGCTGGCCCGCGATCTCGGCCGGATGCTCGGCTGCTACGGCCACGTCGCCGCGCTCCGCCGGACGCGCGTCGGCCCCTTCACCGAGGCCGAGTCCTGCGCGGTGGCGACGCTGACCGATCAGGGGCCGGAGGCGGCACTCGCGCATCTGCGTCCGGTCGAGACCGCCCTCGATGCCATTCCCGGTGTCGCCGTCTCCCGCGACATGGGCCTGCGCCTGATGCGCGGCCAGCCGGTGATTCTGCGCGGGCGCGACGCGCCGGTCGGCGGCAAGGCCTTCGCGACCTGCGGTGGCATCCTGGTCGCCGTGGGCGACGTGGAGCGGGGCGAGCTCGTGCCGCACCGGGTCTTCCACCTGGGCGGAACTGCGCCCGGCCGCGCCTGAGGCGGGTCGGCGCAGCCCGGAACTGAGGCGCTTTCGTCCTGTTGGCCCGGCACAACGGGCTGGGGGGCCGGATGCGCGAACGGGAATGTGACGTAGCGGTGATCGGCGCGGGATCGGCTGGTCTCGCCGCTTACCGGGCCGCGCGCGATGCAGGAGCCCGCGCCGTTCTGATCGAGCGTGGGCCGGGTGGCACCACCTGCGCCCGCGTCGGTTGCATGCCCTCCAAGCTCCTCATCGCCGCGGCCGAAGCTGCCCATGCGGCCCGCACGGCCGATCTCTTCGGCATCCGGGTCGCTGGCGTTTCCATCGACGGCAAGGCTGTCCTCGACCGTGTCCGGCGGGAACGGGATCGCTTCGTCGGCTTGGTGCTGGACGGCGTCGAGACAATCCCCGCCGAGGATCGCATGGAGGGCGAGGCTCGTTTCCTCGACAGCCACAGCCTGGAGATCGACGAGAAGGTTCGCCTGCGCTTCGGCGCGGCGGTGATCGCGACGGGGTCCAGTCCCATCGTCCCAAAGCCGCTGAAGGGGCTCGGCGACCGGTTGCTCACCACCGACACCCTGTTCGAGATTCCCGATCTTCCTGAATCACTCGCCGTCCTCGGCCTCGGCGCCGTCGGCATCGAGATCGCCCAGGCCATGGCGCGTCTCGGCGTGCGGGTCACGGCGCTCGATTCCGGCAAGTCCATCGCGGGCCTCACCGAACCCGGTTTGGTCGAGGAAGCGGCGACGCTTTTCGCGGAAGACTTTACGCTCCATCGCAGCGCGCGGGTCGAGGGATCCGAGCGCTGCGGCGAGGGCGTGCGGCTCCACTGGCGCGATCATGGAGGGCAGCGCCGCTCGACGGATGTCGCGTCCGTTCTCTCGGCGGCCGGGCGAGCGCCGAACCTCGCCGGGCTCGACCTCGACGCCACAGGGCTTGAGCTGGACGAGGATGGTCTTCCGGATTTCGACCCCCGCAGCCTCGTCTGCCGGGGGGCGCCGATCCTGATCGCGGGAGATGCCAATGCCTGGCGTCCGGTGCTGCACGAGGCCAGCCGCCAGGGACGCATCGCGGGCGAGAATGCGGCCGCACTGGCAAGCGGGCGTCCTCCCGAGGTGCCGGAGCCCTGGCCATCCCTGGCCATGGTGTTCACTCACCCGCAGGCCGCGACGATCGGCGAAGCCTACGACGAGGACGAGAAACGGATCGTCGTACGGACAAGTTTCTCGAACCAGGGCCGGGCCCGCACCGAGGGGGTCAATCGAGGTGGCATATGCCTCTGGGCCGCGCCGGATGGGCGCCTGCTGGGCGGTGAGATGCTGGGGCCTGCGGTGGAGCACCTCGCCCAGATCGTGTCGAACGCGTTGCGGGATGGGCTCACGGTGCAGGCGATGCGCGACCGCCCGGTTTACCATCCCACTCTCGAAGAGGGGCTTTCGACCGCATTGTCTGAAATGGTACAAAGTGTCGGCGATGCGAATAGCAAATGAGCGACTTTGTGACGTCGTAGGCCGACAGGTTATTCGTAAGCATTGCGCTTCGTGGATCGTTTCTGCATACGGTCTGCGATGATACGGTCTCGTGCCTGATGCCGCCAAGCGAGCCCCCTTTGGAGAGCGGCACGAACGGTGCCGACTTCGACGCCCTAGCCCCTGACGAGCTGGACCGCCTTGAAGGTGGGGTGATCGCCCTTGACGAGGCGGGCACCATCGTCGCGTTCAGCGATGGCGCGAGTGACCTGCTGAAATTGCCGCGTGAGGCGGTGCTCGGCCGCGACTATTTCCAGGACGTGATGCCCGCCGCCAATGTGCCGGCCTTCCGCGGCCGATTCCTCGCGGGTGCGCGGCGCGGTAGCCTCGACGAGCGATTCGAATATGTGTTCGGCCGCCTGCCGCAGCCCCTGCGGGCGCAGGTGCAGATGCGGCGCGGCGCCTTCGCGGGCAACCCGGTCACCTGGCTGCGCATCGAGGCGATGGAAACCCTCGGTTATGGCGCGCGTCGCGATGCGGTGGTCTCGGCCATCGGCCGCCGGGTCCGGGCCGAACCCGTCGATCCCAGCTTGTGCGAGCGCGAGCCGATCCACATTCCGGGCTCGATCCAGCCGAACGCCGTGCTGTTCGCGGCGGATGCGGCGACGCTCCTTGTCACCGCTTTCTCGACCAACGTCACCGAAGTGGTGGACCTGTCCGATCCGCCGCTCCTCGGCCGCCCTTTGGGCGATGTCCTGCCCGCCTCCTACATAGAGGCGGTGAAGGTGCGGCTTGCCAACGGCACGTTGGATGACGGGCGTTCGCTCCGGCGGCGGGTGCGGTTTCCGGAGCGGTCCGAAGCCGGCTACCTCGCGGTGGCCCATCTCCACGCCGGACGGCTGATCGTCGAGATCGAGCGCGAGCCCGATATCGCCGACGATTTCCGGCTCGCGAGCCAGACCGACACGGAACTGGCCGTCGCGCGGCTGAGCGATGCCGAAACCCTCGTGGGGGCGGCCCGCGTCGCCGCCGCGGAAATCCGCGCGCTCACCGGCTTCGAGGCGGTGCTGGTCTACCGCTTCGATTCGGATTGGAACGGCGAAGCCGTGGCCGAGGACAAGGCGCCGAACTGGTCTCGCAGCCTGTTGGGCCTGCGCTTCCCCGCCTCCGACATCCCCGCACAGGCCCGCGCCCTCTACACTAAGGCCAAGAGTCGCTTCGTGATCGATCGCGACAGTGTGCCCGTCGCCCTGGTCGGCGCGCCGGGCACCGACAACGCGCCCATCGACCTTACCTTCGCTCAGCACCGCTCGCTCTCACCGATCCATCTGGAGTACCAGCGCAACCTCGGCGTGAACGGCTCCATGTCGATCTCGATCATGGTGGACGGGCGCTTGTGGGGGCTGATGATCGGCCACCATCGCAGACCGCATTACGTGCCGCCGGAGACCCGCGCGGCGGCGACCGTGCTGACCGATGCCTTCGCCATGCGCGTGCAGGAGATCGAGTCCCGCCGCCTCTGGGCCGAGAGACAAGCTCATCTCGACGTCGAGGGACGGCTGGTGCGCAGCCTGACCCGCTCGGACGATTTCGTCTCCGCGCTTACGGGCGGCGTCACCACCCTGCTGCACCTGTTCGATTCGACGGGGGCGGGCATCGTCTCGGGCGAGCGGGCGACGCTGATCGGCCGCGCGCCACCCGCCGAGGCCGTTCTGGAGATCGCGGCTTGGCTGCGTGAAACCGTGCCTCAGGATCAGACCTGCTTCGAAAGCAGTAATTTCACTACGGCCTATCCTGCCGCCGGACCGTATCGCGAGGTCGCGAGCGGGTTGCTCGCGGCCTTCGTGGATGATGGGCGCGAGACCCTGCTCATGTGGTTCCGGCCGGAAATGCCGAGCACGGTTACCTGGGGTGGCGACCCGCGCAAACCCGTGCTCGCGGGAAGCGGCTCCGTCGCGGTGCTGCCCCGGCGCTCCTTCGAGCGGTGGGTGGAGGAGCGCACCGGTCACGCCAACCCCTGGGCCGAATGGCAGTCCAACCTTGCCGTCTCTCTGGCGGAGGCGGTCGAGGGTGTCGTGCTGCGCCAGCGCCGCAAGATCGATGAGTTGACCGGCCTGCTCGCGGAGAAGGAGCGCCTTCTCGCGCAGAAGGATCTGCTCTCGCGCGAGATCGACCACCGGGTGAAGAACTCGCTTCAGATCGTCTCGGCCTTCCTTCAGATGCAGCGACGCCAGATCGCCGATGCGGCGGCGCGCCAAGCCTTTGCGGAGACCTCCGCGCGGGTGATGAGCGTCGCCCGCGTCCATGACAGCCTCTATCAGGCCGACCGGGTGGACGAGGTCGATCTCGGCGTCACCATCGAGAGCCTGTGCAAGGATCTCGCCGGGCTCGCCGGGGATGGACATTCCGTCGATCTCACCGTCGAGCGCGGGATGATGGTGCCCTACCGCAAGGCGGTGGCGCTCTCGCTCATCGCTACGGAACTCGTCACCAACGCCTTCAAATACGCGTCGACGCCGACGGGTGGTGGGCGAGTGGAAGTCACGGTCTCGTCGCTGAACGATGAGGGCGGCGTGCAGCTCAAGGTCTGCGACGACGGCGGCGGCCTGCCGGACGGGTGGGCCGAGCCCAAGAGCAACGGGCAAGGCTCCGGCCTCGGCATGAAGCTGATTCGGGCGATGCTGGACCAGATCAACGCCAGACTCGACGTCGTGAACAATCCCGGCGCCTGCTTCACCATCACCGCCTGAGCATGGACCAGCCGATCCTCCATCAGCGGCTGCGAGCGGCCACGGCGTCGACGCACGAAGCGCTGGAACGGGAGCTCGACTGGAAGGCGCGGGTGGCGACCCTGGCGGGCTATCGCGACATGCTCGCGCGTCTGCACGGGTTTCATGCGGCCTGGGAGCCGGCCATCGGCGCGGCGCTCGCTGACGGCGACTTCTTCGACGCCCGTCGCCGCCTCAGCGCCCTGCGCGAGGATCTGGCCTATCTCGGTTTGTCCGAGGCCGGGATCGGCGCCCTGCCGCTGGCGAAGGTCATCGCGCTCTCGGGCCCGGCCCCGGCCATGGGGGCGCTCTACGTGCTCGAAGGTTCGACCCTCGGCGGCCGGGTTATCGGCAAGCACATCGCCTCCGCCCACGGGCTGATGGACGGGGGACTCGCCTATTATTCCGGCCACGGCGTCCGCACGGGCGCCATGTGGTCGGCCTTCCGCGCCCGGCTCGATACGTTCGATGCCGAGGGCGACCAAGTCATGGCGGCGGCGAACGAGACGTTCGACGCCATGCGGGAATGGCTGACGGCCTGAGTCAGGCCTGCCCGTCGCCCTCGGCCAGCAATTGCTCCACGAAGGCGCCGAGACCCGTGCGGCGCGTGCGTTTCAGGCGCTCGGCGGCCAGGATGCCCTGAAGCGAGGTGAAGGCGTTCTGCAGATCGTCGTTGACGATGACGTAATCGTACTCGCTCCACCGCTGGATCTCGGTGCGGGCGTTGGCGAGGCGGCGCTCGATGGTCTCGGCCGAATCCTCGGCCCGGCGCTCCAGGCGGTGGCGCAACTCGGCCATGCTCGGGGGCAGGATGAACACGCTCACCACGTCCCCGGAGAGCTTGCTGCGGACCTGCCGCGTGCCCTGGTAGTCGATGTCGAAGATCATGTCCCGGCCGGAGCCCAGCACCTTCTCGACCGGACGCCTCGGGGTGCCGTAGCAATTGCCATGGACCTCGGCGGATTCGAGCAGGTCGTCGCGGGCGCGCAGATCGTCGAAGGCCTCGCGGTCGATGAAATGATAGTGCCGCCCGTCGATCTCCGAGGGGCGTCGCGCGCGGGTCGTCACGGAGATGGACAATTCGAGCGCCCAACTCGGATCCGCCGCGATGGCGCGGGTCAGCGTCGTCTTCCCCGCGCCCGAGGGCGAGGAGAGGATGAGGATCAGGCCCCGGCGTGCAATTCTCGTCTCGTCGATCACGGCCGTGCCGGGCTCCAATGGGGGTGCATGTGCCGCGCGCTCATTCGATGTTCTGAACCTGCTCGCGGAATTGTTCGACCACGGCCTTCAGATCGAGGCCGATGCGCGAAAGGCCGATCTCGCCCGCCTTCGCACAGAGGGTGTTGGCTTCCCGGCCGAATTCCTGGGCCAGGAAATCCAGGCGGCGGCCGATCGGGCCGCCCGCCGCCAGCAAGTCACGGGCGGCGCTGCCATGGGCGCGTAGGCGATCGAGTTCCTCGCGTACGTCGGCCTTGGCGGCGAGCAGCACCGCTTCCTGATGCAGGCGCTCGGGATCGAGGCTGGTCTGGGACAGGCTCTCGACCGTCGCGTTCAGTCGGGCGCGCACCGCTTCGGCTTGGCGGGACGGCTCGTCCTCGGCGGCCTGGGTGAGGGCACCGATACGGGCGACCTGGGCGGAGACGATCTCCTCCAACTGCCGCCCCTCGGCCCGGCGGGCCTCCACGAGATCGGCGACGAGTCGGACCACGCCGTCGGTCAGGTCCCGATTCAGCGTATCGGCCTCCGGGGCGGTCTCCTCCTCGGCCTCAACCACGCCGCGCACGGAGAGCAGCCCGTCCATGGTCGCGGGGGCGACGCCCTCCGGCCGGGGCACGCGGGCCACCGCCTGGGCGAGGCTCGCCAGCAGGGCTTCGTTGATGCGCATCTTGGGCGCGCGCTCGCTGCGCGTCAGGTTCAGGGACAATTGGATCTGCCCGCGCGACAGCGTCTTCTGCAGGGCGGTCCGGGCGGTCTCGCCCACCGCCTCGAAGCCGGCGGGCACCCGGACCCGGACATCGAGCCCGCGCCCATTCACGCTGCGGACCTCCCAGGCCCATTGCACCGCGCCCGACGTACCGGCGGCGCGGGCGAATCCCGTCATGCTCGCGATCTGGGCCATGGGCAGTGCTTCGTCCGGAGGGACGGCGGCTGTAGCACGGATTCCGGCGCGAGAAAGGGGGAGGGGGCCTACCGCTTCGGCTTCTGCTTCGCGCCCGGCGGCTCCGCGAGCACCGGGATGCTCTTGGGCGAGCCGAGATCGTAGGTCTTGTTCTTCAGCGGATCGAGCCGCGTGCCCTCCGAGGCGTCGAAGGCGCGGGAGCGGGCCTCCGGCGACGTCGGATCGAGCAGCGCGGCGTTCGTGCTGCTGGGAGCTGCCCCGGAGGTGTCGCTGGCAGGCGGATCGGCCTTGTCCACCGCGTCAGGCGGGGCCTGTCGGCTCTTCTCGACGGCGCGCCAGCGGGCGACGTTGCGCTGGTGCGCCTCAAGGGTCTCGGCGAAGGCGTGGCCGCCGGTCCCGTCCGCCACGAAGTAGAGGTCGCGGGTGCGCGACGGGTTGGCGGTGGCTTCCAGCGCGGCCTTGCCGGGATTGGCGATCGGCCCCGGCGGCAGACCCTCGATGACGTAGGTGTTGTAGGGTGTCGCGCGGTCGATCTCGGAGCGCAGGATGCCGCGACCGAGGGTGCCCCGGCCGCCGACAAGCCCGTAGACGATGGTCGGGTCGGATTGCAGGCGCATCCGCCGGTTGAGGCGGTTCGCGAAGACGGCGGCGACGCGCGGACGCTCGTCGGCGCGGCCCGTCTCCTTCTCGACAATCGAGGCGAGGGTGACGAGTTCGGCCGGAGTCTTCACAGGCACGTCGGCGCTGCGGCGCTGCCAGATCTGGTTCAGCACCTCGCGCTGCTTCGCCTTCATCAGGTTGACGATCTGCTGGCGGGTAGCGCCGCGCTCGAACTTGTAGGTATCCGGCAGGAGCGAGCCCTCCGGGGGCACCTCGCCGATGTCGCCCGAGAGCACGTCGTTGTCGTTGAGGCGGGCAACGATCTGCTCCGAGGTCAGCCCCTCGGGGAAGGTGATCGCGTGCTGCACCTGACGGCCGGTCGCCAGCGTATCCAGCGTGTCGGCGATGCTCGCATGGGCCTTGAACAGGTATTCGCCCGCGCGCAGCGGTGGACGGCCCCCGAACCGGGCGGCGAACTCGAACAGCCCGGTATGCTGGATCACCCCCTCCTTCGCCAGCGTCTCGGCGATTTCGCTCGTGCCGCTGCGGCTCGGGATGACCACGACCTTGTCCGTTGCCAGGGGACCCGGCTCCTGCACGTTGCGCTGGTAGATGGTGAGCGTCACCATCGCCGCGAGGGCGGCGGCCACCGCGAAGGTGAGGAGGCCGCTGAACAGGCCGATGAAGCTGCTGCGCTCGCGCTCGGGGCGCTCGGGCGGCGGCGGGGCGGCGATGGGCTTGATCGCTTCGCTCGGGGAACGCGGCGAGAGACGCTGCGGCAACGGCATCTCGTCGTCGTGGCCCTCGGGATCGACCGGCTCCTGTCCCTCACCGGGGGGCGTCTTCGAACGGCGAAAGAACATCGGGATCCTCGGCGTCCGGCCGAACCGTTGCGTGAACGGGTCAGGGTCGGCCGCCCACATCGGGGTGTCGTGTCGTCCGCGCGACCCTAACCGCTTTTGTGGCGAAATTGCCGTTCGACCACAGGCCGTCGTGCCGCTTCACCGGGGGATGGCTGGCAGGTGGCACAGAAAAATGTCGATCGGTTCGCCTGAACGATCCGCGCCACCGTGCCCGTGCAGCCCGCCCGCGCGCAGGCGAGGCCGAAGCGGTCATAGACCCGGAAGGCGTGCTGGAAGCCGCCCGCGCTCCCATCCGTCCGGGCATAGTCGCGCAACGTCGAGCCGCCCGCCTGCACCGCCTCGTTCAGGACGGCGACGATGGCCCGCGCCAGCGCGTTGGCCTGCGCCGTCGGCCGCCCATCGGGTTTCGCAAGGGATCCGGCGGGCGCCTCCGGATGGATCTTCGCCCGGTGCAGCGCCTCGCAGACATAGATGTTGCCGAGCCCGGCGATCAGCCGCTGGTCGAGCAGCGCCGCCTTGAGCGGTGTGATCTTGCTCCGAAACAGGCCCGCGATCGTCGCCCCCGTGAGACCGCCGAGGGGTTCGATGCCCATCTTTGCGAAGTGGCGGCAGGTGTCCAACTCCGCCGTGGGCACGAGGTCCATGAAACCGAAGCGGCGGGCATCGTTGTATGTGACCGTCGCTCCGGACGACATCGCCATCACGACGTGGTCGTGCTTGGGTACGCCCTGCGCACCTTCGAGATAGAAATCCCCCGGCGAGAGGTTGCTGCCGTCGGGCATGGCCACGTCGAAGCGCCCGCTCATGCCGAGATGCATGATCAGAGTCTCACCGGAATCGAGGTTCGCGGTCAGGTATTTCGCGCGTCGCGCTAGGGCGGTGACGCTTCGGCCTTCGAGGCGAGCGGCGAAGCGGGCGGGGAAGGGGAAGCGGAGATCGGGCCGCCGGAGCGTCACGCGGCTGAAGCGGGCGCCGACCATGGCGGGTTCAAGGCCCCGGCGCACGGTCTCGACCTCGGGAAGTTCGGGCATGTCGTCCTGTCGTCTTGCGATGTCCCGCCGATATCGGCGTCCGGGCGGCGGGCCGCAATGCGCCGTGCGGGCGCGGTCAATCCATCGGTGCGCCGCGCAGGCGCTTGGTGACCCCGCGCTTCGTCTTCGCCTCCAACCGGCGCTTCTTCGAGGCGAGCGTCGGCCGCGTCGGGCGGCGCGGCGTCGGCGGCACGGCGGCCTCCGCCACCAGGGCGGCCAGGCGTTCGCGGGCATCGGCCCGGTTGCGCTCCTGGGTGCGGAATTGCTGCGCCACCAGGACGAGAACCCCGTCATCGGTGAGACGCCGCCCGGCGAGCCGCATCAGCCGCACGGCGACGGCATCCGGCAGGGCGCGTGACCTGCGGACGTCGAAGCGTAATTGCACCGCCGTCGAGAGCTTGTTGACGTTCTGGCCGCCGGGGCCGGACGAGCGCACGAAGGTCTCGATCAGTTCCGCGTCGGGGATCGCGATCTCCGGCGTACAGACGAGGGTCACGGCCGGAGCCTTTCGGTCACGCCGCCTCGGCGGGGGTGCGTGCGCGCAACGCCAGCGCGTGCAGGCCCCGGGCGAAGGCGGGGTCCATCAGCCCGTTCACGATGCGGTGGCGCTCCACGCGGCTCTTCCCCTCGAAGGCCGCCGACACGATATCGAGGCGGTAATGGGTTTCGCCCCCCGGCCGTGCCCCGGAATGGCCGGCATGAAGGTGTGATTCGTCGATGACATCGAGGTGAGCGGGCGCCAATTCGGTGCGCAGCCGCATCTCGATCCAGTCCCGAAGCGTTTCGGTCATTTCGCGTCTCGTGTCGCTTAGCCCGTCAAGCCCGGTTGCGCGCATGCGTCATCAGGCCCGGTGCCCTTGTGTTGGCGATACGCCCCCTCATAATCGGCCCGTCATGGATCTCAACTCGCGCCTGTTCGACAGCATCCGCATCAAGCCGTCCTGCGACGAGCCGAAGGCCGCTGCGGATTCGGCCTGTGAGAGTCCCGGCTGCAAGAATCCGGGGCTCTATCGCGCGCCGAAGGGCCGCAAGGCTGAAGGCCAGTACTGGCGCTTCTGCATGGACCACGTGCGTGCCTACAACGCCTCGTACAATTACTTCGACGGCATGAACGACGCCGCCGTCCAGGCCTATCAGAAGGATGCCATCATCGGACACCGGCCGACCTGGGCGATGGGGGTGAACCGCACCGGCCCGACCAAGCCGGAGGAGGAGGTGAGCCGCGATTGGGCCTATGTCGATCCGCTGGGCATCCTTCGGGCCAACGGCGTGGGCGACAAGGGCCGACGGGCCCGGCAGGAGGAGCCCGAACGTCCCCGTCGTTCGGCCGCCGTGAGCAAGGCGCTCGACGTCATGGGCCTCGATGAGAGTGCGGATTCGGCGGCCATCAAGGCGCAGTACAAGACGCTGGTGAAGCGCTTCCACCCGGACGCCAATGGCGGTGACCGCTCCTTCGAGGAGCGCCTGCGCGACATCATCCGCGCCCACGACGTGCTGCGGGGGGCTGGGCTCTGCTGAGCACGCGGCACGATCGATGCACGCCGTCCCGCTCGAAGCGGGCGGGGGACGGCTCTATATGAAGACTCTCGTTCCGCGGTAGCGAGTCCCCGCGCTGCCGTCTAAGGTTCCGTGACGTGCGGAACTTGCTTCCCAGCGTCTCCCGCGCGATGGCCGCCTTCCCGTGGCCCCGCGCTCCAAGAGGTCCCGAATGCGCTCCGACGACACGCCCGCCCGGCTCCCCGACCGCACCGTCAACGTCCGCGATGTCTTCGGCATCGACCTCGACCTCAAGGTGCCGGCCTTCTCGGAAGCCGAGGAGCATGTGCCCGATCTCGACCCGGATTACATCTTCGATCGGGAGACGACGCTCGCCATCCTCGCGGGCTTCGCGCGCAATCGCCGCGTGATGGTCACCGGCTACCACGGCACCGGTAAGTCCACGCATATCGAGCAGGTCGCCGCCCGGTTGAACTGGCCCTGCGTGCGCATCAACCTCGACAGCCACGTCTCGCGCATCGATCTCGTCGGCAAGGACGCGATCGTGCTGCAGGACGGCAAGCAGGTCACCGCCTTCCAGGACGGCATCCTTCCCTGGGCGCTGCAGAACAACGTCGCCCTCGTCTTCGACGAGTACGATGCGGGCCGCCCGGACGTGATGTTCGTGATCCAGCGCGTGCTGGAAGTCTCGGGCCGCCTGACCCTCCTCGACCAGAAGCGGGTCATCCGCCCTCACCCGGCCTTCCGCCTGTTCGCCACCGCCAACACGGTCGGCCTCGGCGACACGTCGGGCCTGTATCACGGCACGCAGCAGATCAACCAAGGCCAGATGGACCGCTGGTCCATCGTCACGACCCTGAACTACCTGCCTCACGACCGTGAGGTGGACATCGTCCTGTCCAAGGCGACCCACTACAAGGGCGACAGCGGGCGCGACATCGTCAGCCGCATGGTCCGCGTGGCCGACCTGACCCGCAACGCCTTCATGAACGGCGACCTCTCCACCGTCATGAGCCCGCGCACGGTCATCACCTGGGCCGAGAACGCCGACATCTTCCGCGACATCGGCTTCGCCTTCCGCGTCACCTTCCTGAACAAGTGCGACGAGCTGGAACGGACCCTGGTGGCCGAGTTCTACCAGCGCGCCTTCGGCAAGGAACTGCCCGAGAGCGCGATGAACGTCGCCCTGAGCTGAGGGCCCGCATGTCCCTATCCAACCGCAAGCCCGGCGAGCGGCGCGAGCCCGTCGCGGAACCCCTGAAGCGTTCCGTGGCGGGATGCCTTCGCGCCATCGCGCGCAAGGCCGAGATCGAGGTGACTTACGCCACCGACCGGCCGGCGCTGACGGGCGACAAGGCGCGCCTGCCCGAGCCGCCGCGGAAGATGTCGGCCGGGGACGTGGCCGTGCTGCGGGGCAATGCCGATGCCATGGCGTTGCGGCTGGGCTGCCACGACGTGGCGCTGCACCGCCGCTTCGCCCCGGAGAACGCCCCGGCGCGGGCGGTCTACGACGCGGTGGAGCAGGCGCGCGTGGAAGCCATCGGCTCCCGGCGGATGTCGGGCGTGGCGAGCAACATCGCCGCGATGCTGGAGGATCGCTACCACCGGGGCGGGAAGTACGAATCGATCACCGATCGGGCCGACGCGCCGCTCGAGGACGCGGTCGCGCTCATGGTGCGTGAGCGGCTGACGGGTCAGGCTCCGCCCGAGGCCGCCGAAAAGATCGTCGAACTCTGGCGCCCGCATATCGAGGAAAAGGCCGGGCCGAACCTCGATGGGCTCATCGGCTCCATTGAGGACCAACGCGCCTTCGCCCGCTCGATCCGCGATCTGCTCTCCTCCCTCGACATGTCGGACGAGACGCCCTTCGACCCGGAGGACGACGAGAACGACGACGAGAACGACGCTCAGGACGACGAGCAGAACCCGAGCGAGGGCGATTCCGAGGAGAAGTCGCAAGGCGACCGCGCCGAGATCGAGACCTCGGAGGAAGCCTCGGACGATATCGAGGAAGGCGCCCAGGAACAGGCCGACGCCCCCTCGGGCGAGTTGCCCGACGAGGCCGAGGACGCCGAATCGGACGAGGCGGCCGAGGGCTCGCGCCCGCCGCCCCGTCAGGCCAACGAGGCGCGCGGTCCCGACTACAAGGTGTTCAGCCCGAAATTCGACGAAGTGATCTACGCCGAGGATCTGTGCGACGCGGACGAGCTCGCCCGCCTGCGCAGCTACCTCGACAAGCAACTCTCGCATCTGCAGGGCGTGGTGGGGCGGCTGGCCAACCGGCTTCAGCGGCGCCTGCTCGCGCAGCAGAACCGCGCCTGGGATTTCGATCTCGAAGAGGGCCAGCTCGACCCGGCGCGACTCGTGCGCGTGGTGACGGACCCGTTCCAGCCTCTCTCCTTCAAGCAGGAGAAGGACACGAATTTCCGCGATACGGTCGTGACGCTTCTGCTGGACAATTCCGGCTCGATGCGCGGGCGCCCGATCACCGTGGCGGCGACCTGCGCCGACATCCTGGCACGGACCCTCGAACGCTGCGGCGTGAAGGTCGAGATCCTCGGCTTCACGACCCGCGCGTGGAAGGGGGGGCAGAGCCGCGAATCGTGGCTCGCCGCCGGCAAGCCGCCGTCACCCGGCCGCCTGAACGATCTGCGCCACATCGTCTACAAGGCGGCGGACGCCCCGTGGCGGCGGGCACGCAAGAATCTCGGGCTGATGATGCGCGAGGGGCTTCTGAAGGAGAACATCGACGGCGAGGCGCTGGATTGGGCGCATCAGCGCCTGCTCGGTCGCCCCGAGCAGCGCAAGATCCTGATGGTGATCTCGGATGGTGCGCCCGTTGATGATTCGACCCTGTCCGTGAACGCGGGCAATTACCTCGAACGGCACCTACGCTGGATGATCGAGGACATCGAGACCCGGTCTCCGGTGGAGCTTTTGGCCATCGGCATCGGCCACGACGTGACGCGCTACTACCGTCGCGCCGTGACGATCATCGACGCCGAGGAGCTCGGGGGCGCGATGACGGAGAAGCTCGCCGAATTGTTCGAAGAGGACGGCTCGCCGCTGCCGGTTCGCTTGCCCGGGCGGAAAGCCGCGGGCGGGCGGCGGTAGAAGCGGCTCCGAGGGGAGCTTCTCACTCCGCGAGAAGCTCCTGCTCCAGCCTCTCGAGCGCCCGGCCGAACACGCCTGGGTCGTCCAGCGCTCTGGCCAGGACCAGGGCGCCCTGGATCGCAAGAACCGCATGCTCGGCTCGCTCCGATGCCCCTGAGCGCTTGGCCCGCCTGAGTGCCTCGGCCAGGGCGTCCCGCCACGCCGCGAAATACGCGGCGATGCGCGTGGCGAAGCGGTCGCGGGTGTCGCCTAGGGCGAAGGCTCCGATCAGGCAGACCCGGCGGCCGGAACGGAAATACGCATCGGTCTCCCGCACCATCCGCCGGATCGCGGCCTCAGGATCGGCATCGTTCCGTAGGGGAGCGAAGATCGCGCGGGTGAACCACCCATCGATCTCGGCCAGGACAGCCTCGGCCATCTCCTCCTTTCCGCCGGGAAAGAAATGGTAGAGGCTTCCCTTGCCGAGCCCTGTCCGCGCCGTGATGGCCGACAAGCTCGCGCCTTCGAAGCCGTGCTCGCGAAACACTTCCGCGACGGCCATGATGGCCGCAGCCCTGTCGGCGGCGCTGCGGCTCACAGGCCGAGGTCGCTCAGGCTCGGATGGTCGGCCGGGCGGGGGGCGGAGCGATCCCAGTGGAACAGGCGCTCGCTCTCTTTGATCGGCAGATCGTTGATGCTGGCATGGCGAGCCTGCATCAGCCCGTTCGCATCGAACTCCCAGTTCTCGTTGCCGTAGGCCCGGAACCACGCGCCCGAATCGTCCTGGAATTCATAGGCGAAGCGCACCGCGATGCGATTCTCGTGGAACGCCCAGAGCTCCTTGATCAGCCTGTACTCGTGCTCCCGGCTCCACTTGCGGGTCAGGAATTCGACGATGGCCGGTCGGCCGGAAAAGATCTCCGCGCGGTTCCGCCAGCGGCTATCGGGCGTGTAGGCCAGGGCGACCTTTTCGGGATTACGACCGTTCCACCCGTCCTCGGCAGCGCGGACCTTCTGCGCGGCAGACTCGGCGGTAAAGGGTGGCAGCGGCGGGCGCGACTCGGACATGACAAGCTCCTTTCAGATCTGTACCGATCGGTACAATGCCGAGAGAAGGCCGTCAATCACGACTCATGCTGGAGGTACAGACGAGCGAAAACGACCGGCGCCTCGCGAGCGCCGGTCGTTTTCAGAAACCAGTAAAGGGCCTTAGGCCGCGGCCGGGACCTCGGCGAGCTTCTTGTGCAGCTCGCGCTTGAGGAGACGGGCGGTCGGGGACAGCTCGCCCTCGGAAGCCTTCACGAGGAAGGCGTCCAGGCCGCCGCGGTGCTCGACCGTGCGGAGGGCATGAGCGGTGATGCGCAGACGGACACGCTTGCCGAGGGCATCGGACTGAAGCGTGACGTTGCACAGGTTCGGAAGGAACCGGCACTTGGTCTTGCGGTTCGAGTGGCTCACGAGGTGGCCGACCTGAACGGCCTTGCCGGTGAGTTCGCAGCGGCGCGCCATGACTTGAATAATCCCGTTTCGTTCCGCCGCGGGCCAGATCGCAGCCTGCGCAAACCTTCGCGCCGCGGGCCGCGCCCGTGCGTCAAACCAGGTCCGGCGGAGTCCTGTTGAAGGCGCGGGCTATAGGCGACCGATGGCCGCCCCGTCAAGGCTGGACTGGTCCGGGTCTCGCCGAACCCTCTGTTAACCATGGTGCGGGGATAACCGAGTTCCACTCCGCACGGCTTGTTCCGGTGCGGACCAGGATTTCGAGCCGGACCATGCGTATCACGATCCCGGTCAGGCCCGCGCTGGTCGCGAGCCTCGTCGCCACAATGGCGTTCCTCACACCCTCCGCCGAGGCGCGCCCGCGCAAGGCGAAGGCCTCCGCGACCGCAGCCTCGCTCACGGTGGATTACGCCATCGCCCTGGCGGGCATGCGAATCGGGACCGGCCGCCTCGCCGGCGCGTTCGAGCGGGACAGCTACCGGGTCGACGTCTCCGCGACGCTCACCGGCCTCGTCGGCGCCATCACGGGCGGCCAGGGCTCGGCACGCTCCACGGGCACCCTCGGGGCCGGGCCGCTGCCGAGCACCTTCTCCATCGCGACGCGCACCGCCAATTCCGGCATCGCTGTGCGTATGGCGCTTTCCCACGGCAACGTGGCTCAGACCGAGATCACGCCGCCGCTGGTCGACATGCAGGACCGGGTTCCGGTCACGGCCACCGATAAGCGCGGCATCGTCGATCCGGCGAGTGCCCTCGTCATGCCGGTCCGTGCGGGAAGCGCCCCGACCGATCCGGCCAATTGCGATCGCAGCCTGCCTCTGTTCGACGGGGCGACGCGATTCAATGTGACCCTGAGCTACGCCGAGACGCGCGAGGTGCAGAAGCCCGGCTATTCCGGCCCGGTCCTCGTCTGCAACGCGCGCTACAAGGCGGTGGCTGGGCACCGGCCGGACCGGCCGGGCGTGCGCTTCATGGAGGACAACCGCGAGATGTCGGTCTGGCTTGCGCCCGTGGAGGGCACGCGGCTGCTCGTGCCGCTGCGCATTTCGGTGATGACCGAGATCGGGACCAACATCATCGAGGCGACCCGCTGGGCCCGCACGGGCGAGACCGGGCCGGCTGCCCCGGCGCTCGCCCAGGCGACCATCCCGGAGCAGTGACGCTTCCCTTCGGCGCGGGGGCGCCCTAATCCCCGCGCGGCGGCAGGGGTCGCTGAAGGAGTGGTCATGGCGAAGGGTTACATCATCGTCCGCATGACGGTTACGGATCCCGAGGCGTACAAGGAATACGCCGCGATGGCCTCCGAGGCGATGAAGATCTACGGCTGCAAGCCCCTGGTCCGGGGCGGGCGCAGCGAAGCCCTGGAGGGCGAGGCCCGGCCGCGCAACGTCGTGCTGGAGTTCGACTCCTACGAGGCGGCCCGGACCTATTATTACTCCCCCGAATACCAAGCCGCCGTCGCCAAGCGCCTGCCCGCCGGAACCGGCGAGGTCGTGCTGGTGGAAGGGGTCGAGTAGCTGCCCATCGTCTTCACGCTGTCATCGCGAGCGGAGCGAAGCGACCCAGTGCGGCGGGCCGTCACGGAGCAGGGCGCATCCCTGGATTGCTTCGCTCCGCTCGCAAAGACGATCCGTCGATGATTTCGAAGTGAATCGATCCGGGTAGCGGGACGTTTACGCGTAGGGCGCATGTCAGATCGGCGTCGCCGCGCGCCGAGGCGAGACAGGAATCGTGCCCATGCGTCTCGCCTGCTGTCTCGTTCTCCTGAGCGCCACGCCTGCCCTGGCCCAGCCCCTGACCGCAGGCTCGCCCTGCGGCGGCGATGCCTTCTCGTCGGCACAGGTGATCGAGCACCGGCCGCCCCGGCGGGGGCCGTTGACGGCGGTGCCGGACACCCTCTGCGCCGATGTCGAGCCGCAACACCCCCAGACGGGCGTGCAGATCGATCTGTACCCCGTCATCGTGCCGCAGGTTGGCAGGGGCGGGCGCACCGTCCCATATTGAGGGGAGACGGTCGTCCGACCGCAGGAACAGCCGATCATCGACGCCCTTCTTCGCCCCGCTCTGCGCTCCCTGAAACGCGACGCCCGCGCCCGTGGCGTGACCGCCGTTCTGGGGCCGACCAATACCGGCAAGACGCATCTCGCCATCGAGCGGATGCTCGCGCACCCGACCGGCATGATCGGGCTGCCCCTGCGGCTGCTCGCCCGCGAGGTGTATCTGCGCGTCGTCGCCAAGGTCGGCCCGGAGAAGGTCGCCCTCGTCACCGGCGAAGAGAAGATCAAGCCGGATCGTCCGCGCTACTGGATCTGCACCATCGAAGCGATGCCGCGCGATCTCGACGTGGCCTTCGTGGCGATCGACGAGATTCAGCTCGCCGCCGACATGGATCGCGGCCACGTCTTCACCGACCGGCTGCTCTATGTGCGGGGCCGGGAAGAGACGCTTCTCATCGGCTCTTCGACCATCCTGCCACTAGTGCAGGACCTGATTCCGAACGTCCACACCACCACCCGGCCGCGCCTGTCGAGCCTGACCTTCGCGGGTGAGAAGAAGCTCTCGCGCCTGCCCCGGCGCACCGCCATCGTCGCCTTCTCGGCGGAGGAGGTCTACGCGATCGCGGAGTTGATCCGCCGTCAGCGTGGTGGGGCGGCGGTGGTGCTGGGGGCGCTCTCGCCCCGGACCCGCAACAGCCAGGTCGAACTCTACCAGAGCGGCGACGTCGATTACCTCGTCGCCACCGATGCGGTGGGGATGGGCCTGAACCTCGATGTCGATCACGTCGCCTTCGCCGCCAACTGGAAATACGACGGCACCCGTTTCCGTCGCCTGACACCGGCCGAGATGGGCCAGATCGCGGGTCGGGCCGGGCGCCACCTATCCGACGGCACGTTCGGCTCCACCGGCCGCTGCCCGCCCTTCGAGGCGGAATTGGTCGAGCGGCTGGAGCACCACGATTTCGACCCGCTGCGCATCCTGCAATGGCGCAACCCGGATCTCTCCTTCGCCAGCCTGGAGGCCCTTCAGGCGAGCCTCGATGAGCACCCCCGCGAGGCGGGCCTGACCCGGGCGCCGATGGGCGAGGACCAGCAGGCGCTGGAAATCCTGATGCGGGAGGAGGACATCCGCGACATGGCGCGCGGCCCATCCTCCGTGCGCCGCCTGTGGGATGTCTGCGGCGTGCCCGATTACCGCAAGGTGCATCCGCAGGTTCATGCGGACCTCGTCGCGCAGCTCTACCGCTTCCTGATGAAGGGCATGGCTGGGCGCATTCCGGACCAATGGTTCGCCGAGCACGTGGCCTCGATCGACCGGACGGACGGCGACATCGACACCCTGTCCCGGCGGATCGCGCAGGGTCGGACCTGGACCTTCGTCGCGAACCGGCCAGATTGGCTTCGTGATCCCGAACATTGGCAGGGCGAAACGCGTCGGGTAGAGGACAGGCTGTCGGACGCCCTCCACGAACGCCTTGCGAGCCGCTTCGTTGACCGGCGCACCAGCGTCCTGATGCGACGCCTACGAGAGAACACGATGCTCGAAGCCCAGATTACCCCCGACGGGGATGTGACCGTCGAGGGTCAGCATGTCGGCCAGCTCAACGGCTTCCTGTTCGTGCCCGATGCGAGCGCCGAAGGCCATGAGGCCAAGACGCTCCGCAGCGCAGCCGAGAAGGCGCTCGCCAGCGAATTCGAGGCCCGCGCCGAGCGGTTCTCGTCCACCGCCGATTCGACCCTCGTGCTCTCGCATGATGGAACGATCCGCTGGACCGGCGCGCCCGTCGGGCGTCTCCTGCCGGGCGACAAGTTGTTCGCCCCGCAGGTCCGCGTCCTCGCCGATGACAGCCTCGACACCGCTGGCCGCGAAAAGGTCCAGGCCCGGCTCGATGCATGGCTGAAGGCGCATGTGACGCGCCTGCTCGGGCCGCTCATGGAGATCGAGACGGCGGCGGACCTTACCGGTCTGGCCAAGGGCATCGGCTATCAGGTGGTCGAATCGCTCGGCGTGCTGGAGCGCTCGAAGGTGGCGCACGAGATGCGCAGCCTCGATCAGGACGGCCGCGCCGCCCTGCGTCGCCACGGCGTGCGTTTCGGCGCCTATCACATCTTCCTGCCCGCCTTGCTGAAGCCCGCGCCGCGCACGCTGGCCGCCCAGCTCTGGGCGCTGCGCAACGGCGGCCTCGACCAGCGCGGTCTCGATGAGATCGCCCATCTCGCGGGGTCCGGCCGCACCTCGATCAAGGTCGACAAGGAGATCGCCAAGGGCCTCTACCGGGCCGCCGGTTTCCGCGTCTGCGGCGAGCGGGCGGTGCGTGTCGATATCCTCGAACGCCTCGCCGACCTGATCCGCCCGGCCATCGCCTACCGCCCCGGTACCACGCCGGGCGCCCCGCCCGAGGGCACCGCCGACGGCGATGCCTTCGTCGCCACCGTCGGCATGACCTCGCTGGTCGGCTGCTCGGGTGAGGATTTCGCCTCGATCCTGAAGTCGCTGGGCTACGCCAACGAATCGCGCCCCGGCCCGGCCATCACCGTGCCGCTCCTCGCCGCCGCCCCGACCGTGCCGGCCAAGCCCGCCGTCGCCGAGCCGACGGACGAAACCGCCGCCGAAGCCGCCCCGGAGGGTGAGGCCGGGACGGCGGAGGTCGGTACGGAGCCGGTGGACGAGCCCGTACAGGCTGAGGACGATACGGTCGCGCCGGAGGCCGACGCCCTCGTCGCCGAGGCGGAGAGCCCCGTTGCGCCCGAGACGGGTCCCGAAGCCGCTGCCGAGGAGCCTGCTGCCGAGCCGGGGGCGGAGGAAGTCGCCGCCGCGACCGAGCCGCCGGTGGCTCAGGAGGCCTCGGCCGAGGAGATCGCTGGCCAAGATGTCGGCCAAGATGTCGGCGAAGACGCTGGTCAGGATGCTGGCCAGACCGTGAGCGAAGACGCCGCCGTCGAAGGCGAGCCTTCCACCGCCCCCGAGGTTGCGCCCGTCGAGGTCTGGCGGCTTCAGCGTCATCAGCGCCCGGCCAATGCCCGTCCGAACAATCGTCCGCGTGGTGGTCGGCGCGAGGGTGGCCCGCAGGGCGCCTCCGATCAGCCTCGCCGGGCGGAAGGTCAGGGCCGCGAGGATCGGCGCGACGGTCCCCGCCGCGACCGGCCTGAGGGGGGGCGTCCGGATCGCCGCCGCGACGAGGGACGTCCCGACCGGCGTCCGGAGCATCGCGGCGAGGGCCGCCACGATCCCCGGCAGGAGCGTCACGGCGGGCCTCGTCCCGACCAGCGGCCGCCCCGGCGTGAGCGTGCGCCCGATCCCGATTCGCCCTTCGCCAAGCTCGCCGCCCTGAAGGCGCAGCTCGAATCCGGCGACGGCGGCAAGCGTTGACCGGCGGGAGGCGCGATGCGTGATGATCGCCAGCGCCTCGACAAATGGCTGTGGTTCGCGCGCTTCGCCCGCACGCGGACCCTCGCCGCCCGGTTGGTGAGCGATGGCTATGTCCGGGTGAACGGAACCCGCTCGGACAACCCGGCTAAGGCGATCGGCCTCGGGGATGTCGTAACGGTCGCAGCTCAGCACGCCACCCTGGCCGTGAGGGTCATCGACCTCGGCTTGCGGCGCGGGCCTTCCGAGGAGGCGAAAGGTCTCTACGAGCTGTTATCCGGAGAGGCAGGGTGATGAGGCTCTGCCACAGGTGGTCTTCCACCTGAGGGAGCGGCGCCGTCGCGCTTGTCAGTGCGAAAGGCAGGGTCTAGAGCCGTTCACAACAACGCCTGCGCACCAGCGCAGCCACCGGACGCGCGGGCCGCACGGCCCCGTCCGGAAGATGCGGGACTTGAGGACCAAGATAACCGATGACCTACGTCGTCACCGAAAACTGCATTAAGTGCAAGTACATGGACTGCGTGGAAGTCTGTCCGGTGGACTGCTTCTACGAGGGCGAGAACATGCTCGTCATCCATCCGGATGAGTGCATCGATTGCGGCGTCTGCGAGCCCGAGTGCCCGGCCGAGGCGATCAAGCCCGACACCGAGTCAAGCCTCGAGACGTGGCTGAAGCTCAACGCGGATTACGCGAAGAGCTGGCCCAACATCACGCAGAAGAAGGATGCCCCCGCCGACGCCAAGGAGTGGGATGGGGTGTCCGGAAAGCTGGAGGCCCACTTCTCGCCGAACGCCGGCAAGGGCGATTGAGACGGACGTCCGGGCTCGCCGCCGGTCGTGGCCGGCGGATCGCCCGCGGAAGGACATCGCGTTTCATCCTTCCTGGGTCCTGCGCTCTGCGAAGACCTGCCCTGCGCTGGCACCCTAGGCGTGCTGGCGTGTCGGTGTAAAACCTCTCACGGCGGTGCTTCGAGCCCGCGCGTGCCTTCCAGCGAGCTTTGATTCCGGCGCGGATTGTGATACACAATCTGCCTGCCGTCGCTCGCGTCAGACGTGCCTACTCCGCGCCGAAACGCACTTCCCTCCATGGGGCTGTTTGTGTTCGGCCGCCGGGTTCCCCCGGCGGAGTGCAATGTCGCGTGCCCGGCTTCACGGGTATCCCGAAACTTGCGCCTATCGGCGTGGAGGCGGGTATCCGCGATCCGACCGGGTGTCGTCCGCCCGGGATCAGCTTTTCGCGCGGGGCGTTACCCCGCGTCGCGCGTCAGTGTGGAGGCCCTTCTCGCATGACCACAGCCAAGAAGACGACCGCAGGCCGGCAAGGCTTCAAGACCGGCGAGGCCGTCGTTTACCCGGCCCACGGTGTCGGTCGCATCACCGCGATCGAGGAACAGGAGATCGCCGGATACAAGCTTGAGCTGTTCGTCGTATCCTTCGAGAAGGACAAGATGGTCCTCCGCGTCCCGACCGCGAAGGCCAACTCCGTCGGTATGCGCAAGCTCGCCGAGCCGGAGGTGGTGAAGAAGGCCCTCGACGTGCTGACCGGCCGCGCCCGCGTGAAGCGCACCATGTGGTCGCGTCGCGCTCAAGAGTACGAGGCCAAGATCAATTCGGGCGATCTGCTCGCCGTGACGGAGGTGGTCCGCGACCTGTTCCGCTCCGAGGCCCAGCCCGAGCAGTCCTACAGCGAGCGCCAGCTCTACGAGGCGGCCCTGGACCGGATCGTTCGCGAGATCTCGTCGGTCAACCGCATCACCGAGACCGAAGCCCTGAAGCTCATCGAGCAGAGCCTCGCCAAGTCGCCGCGCCGTGCCAAGGCCGAGGCGGAAGCCGAGAGCGAGGGTGAAGGCGAAGGTGAGGGCGACGACATCCAGGAGGAGGCGGCCTGAGCCGCTTCGCCCTCGCGATCCGAGGTAAAACTCAGTGAAACAAGAGCCCGGCCGAGTTGGCCGGGCTTTTTTCTTTTCAGGTAAAAATTGCGTGCCGCGTCATTTTTCCCCCTGGACTTGCTATCCGACTCTGGAAAGCGGCGCGTCGCGACCCATTTGTCGAGAAGTTGACCGGCTTTTTCGTCCTGCCCTGCATTTTTAACGCAGCGGGGGGCGGAACTTTCGCGTTCGTGCCTCCGTTACCGGTCGCTTGGCGTTGCTCGTTTTGCAGCGCCACACGCGCCGGATCATGGGACCGGTGCCGCATAAGCACTCGGTTATGAGAGGCAGGCGGGATGGCGGAGATCGCTGGCATTCGTCGACAATTCATCCGGAGCGCGATGGAAGCGCCCTTCCTCGCCCGGGAAGAGGAGCGTGACCTCGCAGTCCGCTGGAAGGACCGGCGCGACGAGCGCGCCCTGCACCGTCTGATCTCTGCTCACATGCGCCTCGTCATCGCTTTGGCGGGGCGTTTTCGTCACTACGGCCTGCCCATGGCGGACCTCGTCCAAGAGGGCCATGTCGGCTTGATGGAGGCGGCGGCCCGCTTCGAGCCGGAGAGGGACGTCCGCTTCTCCACCTACGCCACGTGGTGGATCCGGGCGTCGATCCAGGACTACATCCTGCGCAACTGGTCCATCGTGCGCGGCGGAACGTCCTCTGCCCAGAAGGCGCTTTTCTTCAACCTGCGTCGGCTCCGCGCGCGGTTGATGCAATCGACCGAGGAGCATGTCGGTGACGAGATCCATCGCCGGATCGCTAGCGCCATCGGCGTCTCGCGCGATGACGTCGCGTTGATGGACGCCCGTCTGTCCGGCCCGGACATGTCGCTCAACGCCCCCGTGGGCGAGGATGGCGACGCGGCCTCCGAGCGGATGGATTTCCTCGTGGACGGTGCGGCCCTGCCGGATGAGACCGTCGGCGCGGCCGTCGACGGCGAGCGCCGTCTCGGCTGGCTCCATCAGGCGCTCGGTGTCCTTTCGGAGCGCGAGTTGCGGATCCTACGGGAGCGCCGTCTCGCCGAGGACCAGGCGACCTTGGAAGCCCTGGGCCAGCGGCTCGGCATCTCGAAGGAGCGCGTTCGCCAGATCGAGAATCGCGCCCTGGAGAAGCTCCGTCGTGCCCTTGCCGACCGGTTCCCTGCCGAGACGGGCAGCCCCTACGTCGGCTGATCCTCCTGCGAAGTGAGAATGAAAAAGCCCGGCCCCTGCGGCCGGGCTTTTTCGTGGTCAGGCGGGCTGCTTCGCCCGGGATTCGCGACGCTCACGACGGCGGCGACGGCGGCCGGGCTCAGGCGTGGCATCGAGCCAGATCACGAGACCCAAGGCGATGAGAGCGGGGACGCCCAGGGCGAAGAAGGCCCCGGTCCATCCGAACCAGGCATAGGCGACGCCGCCATACCATCCCGACAGCGCGCCGCCGACGCCCTGCACCGCGTTGACGCTGCCCAGAGCCGTCTGAGTGCGGCCTGACCCCCAGGTCAGGTCCGCGACGATCACCGGCACGGCGACGCCGACGATGCCAGAGGCGATGCCATCCAATACCTCTGCGCCGATGAGCCACCACGGATCGTCGATCAAGCCGGACATGACCGCCCGCACCGGCAGGACGGCGAAGGCGACCATCAGAAGCAGACGACGCCCCCGCCGGTCGGCGAGGGAGCCCGCGAACAGGGCGACCGGTACCATGACCAGTTGCGCCACCATGACGTAGCGAGCCGTCCAGACCGTCGCGTCCCCGGAGGTGGCGACAAGCTTCTGACCGAGGAGGGTCAGCATCCCGCCATTGCCGAGGTTGAACAGAGTCAGCCCCAAGGTGAGCACCAGCAGGCGGCGATTGCCGAGCACCTGCCGAATGCCGCTACGCTCCGGCTCTTGCTCGTCATCCTCCTTCCAGCCCACGGCACGGCGCTTGTTCCAGGCGTTGGCGGGGGTCGTCACCGTTGCGACGATGGCCGCCAGCGCCATGCCGCCGAGGACGTAGAAGGCGATGGCCGGTCCGAAGGACGTGCCGAAGCCGATGACACCTGCCGCCACCAGGATGCCGATATGGTTGAAGGCTTGGTTGCGGCCCTGCTGCTTCGGGAAACCGTCCTTGCCGACGATGCCGAGGGTCAGCGCGGCCACGGCGGGGAGCAGCAGCGTCCCGCCCGCCGCCGCGAGAAGCTGCGCGGTGAAGACGGCGAAGAAGCTACGCGCAGGCAGGAGGAGCAGCGTGCCCGCGAGGATCGCGGCACAGGCCGAGGCGATCAGCAGGCGGGGGCGATGGACACGATCGACCAGGGCGCCAAACGGCCCGCTCAGGAAGAGGGTGCAGAACCCTACGAGGGTGACGACGAGTCCGACCCGCGCCGGGCTCCATTGCGCCGATTGCGCGAGCCACGTGCCGAGGAAGGGACCGAGCCCTCCCTGGATGTCGCCGATGAAGAGGTTGATCAGGGAAAGGTGGGCGGTGGGGGCCATGCTGTCCGGGTACCGTGAGGGCGCCCGCATGGGCCGCCCGAACGGTGCGGTCAAGCTTCCCGCCCGCGGTAAAGAGGCCCGCCCCGGAGGACGGGCCTCAAACTTTAGGAGGCCAGCGGACCCGTGGCGCCCTGCTGCTCCATCATCTTCTGACGGTACAGGCTGACGAAATCGATCGGGTCGATGTACAGGGGCGGGAAGCCGCCGTTGCGCACCGCCTCGGCCACGATCTGGCGGCCGAACGGGAAGAGCAGGCGCGGGCACTCGATCATCACGGCCGGATGCATCTGATCCTCCGGGATGTTGAGCATGCGGAAGATGCCCGCGTACTTCACGTCGAAGGCGAACAGCACCTCGTTGTCCATCTTCGCGTCGCCTTCGAGGGTCAGCTCGACCTCGAAATCCGTCTCGCTGAGCTGCGAGGCGTTGACGTTCACCTGGATGTTGATCTGCGGCGAGGCGCCTTCCTTCGGCTGAAGGGAACGCGGCGCGTGCGGGTTTTCGAAGGACAGGTCCTTCACGTACTGGGCGAGGGCGTTGATGGTGGGGGCGCCCTGCGGCATGCCGCCGCCGTTGCCGTTCGCTGCCGGGGAGTCGGCCATCGGATACTTCCTTCTCGATCAGGCGTCCGGCGCGGACGGCGGAGGTGTGTCGTTCCACGGGCCTAGAAGGCCCGAATGTCGGCGCGGCTAACACGCCCGCAGGGAACGGACAAGCGACGCAGCATTGCGGTGATATCCGGCCATTCTACGTGTGATGGCGCGCGTTGGCCGCAGCTGAGACACGAAGCGTTGAACAACCGGCTCGATCCGAGCGCGTTGGTCAGATAAGGGTTGGGGAACGGCGCGCTACGGCAGGGCCCAGTCGCGCGGGGCAGCAAACGCGCGGACGGCCGCGATCGGATCGGTGATGCAGGACGGTTTCGACTTAACGACGATCATCTTCCTGGCGCTTGCCGTCTTCGTCATCTGGCGGCTGCGGTCTGTGCTGGGTCAGAAGACCGGCGCAGAACGCTCGCCGTTCAAGCCCGTGGAGCGCAGCCGCACGGAACCCCAAGGCCGTGGCGGGGAGCGCGACAACGTCGTGCGCCTGCCCGGTGCCGACCGGGTGGTGCAGCCGACCCCGGCTCCGGCCCCCCGCGATTGGCGCGGTATCGCCGAGCCGGGCTCCGAGGTCGCGCGCGGCCTCGAGGCCGTGGTGCAGGTCGAGCCCTCCTTCGAGCCCCGCTCCTTCATCGAGGGCGCCAAGGTCGCCTACGAGGCGATCATGATCGCCTTCGCGAAGGGCGACCGGAAGACCCTGCGGACCCTGCTGTCCAAGGAGGTCGGCGAGGCGTTCGAGCGCGCCATCGCCGAGCGCGAGCGCAATCGGCAGACCCTGGAGACCACCTTCGTCTCCATCGACCGGGCCGAGATCGTCGCCGTGGACGTGCGTAACCGCGTGGCCCACGTCACCGTCCGCTTCCTCTCGAACCTCATCACCGCCACCCGCAATGCGGACGGCAAGGTGGTGGACGGCAGCGCCGAGACCGTGGTCGAGGTGCCCGATGTGTGGACCTTCGCCCGCACCCTCGGCTCGCGGGATCCGAACTGGCAACTCGTCGCGACCGAGGCCGGTGCCTGACCCTTTCGTGACGTGCGACCTTCGCGTGCCCGCTCCGGCTTCGCTCCGGCTGCCCTCGCCGCAGCCCTGCTGCTGACCGGCCTTTCGGCCGTTCGCGCCGCTCCGGCGCCCCTCACTGTCGGCGGCGCGCGGCTCGAACCGGTCGCCTTCGCCGCCCTGCCGGGCTTTCCGGGGGCCGATCCGGCGGGCGCGCTCGTTGCCTTCCGCCGGGTCTGTGCCGCGCCGATCTCGGCGCACCGCCAGGCGTCCGTTGCCGGGAATGTCGCCGACCTCATCGCGGCCTGTGCGAAGTCTCTGACCGTTCCACCCGAGGGAGCCGCCGGGTTCTTCCGCTCATCCTTCTCGGCCTATCGCGTCGTGCGCCCCGATGGGCGGCCGGGCTTCCTGACCGGCTATTTCGAGCCGGAACTGCCGGGTTCGCTGGAGCCGGGGCCGGACTTCACCGCGCCGCTCCTCGCCCGGCCGGAGGATCTCGGAAGCCGCTCCCCCTATCCCGACCGGGCCGCCATCGAGGATGGGGCGCTCGGGGCCAAGGCGGAGCCGATCCTATGGCTGCGCGACCGTGTCGATCTCTTGGTGCTTCAGGTCCAGGGTTCGGGCCGGATCCGCCTGCCCGACGGGCGCGTGGTGCGGGCACTCTATGACGGGCGCAACGGGCGCCCCTACACGGCGGTGGCGAAGCTGATCGTGCAGGAGGGGCACCTACCCCTCGAAGGGCTGACCCTCGCCCGTTGGACGGGATGGCTCCGCGATCACCCGGACGAGGCGCGTCGGCTGATCCGCCAGAATGCGTCCTACATCTTCTTCCGGCAGGCGGAGGTCGAGGAGCCCCATCTGGGGCCGCCGGGCGCGGCCAGGGCTCCGCTCAGTCCCGGCATCGGCCTCGCGGTCGATAGCAATCTGTGGCGCTATGGGTTGCCGTTCTGGCTGGAAGGGCGTCTGCCCGGTGCGGGTGAGAGCGAGCGTGGCCGCCTCACCATCGCTGCCGATACGGGCTCGGCCATCGTCGGCCCGGCGCGGGGAGACCTGTTCGTTGGCAGTGGCGTGGATGCCGGTGTCGCCGCCGGCAACCTGCGCGATGCGGTCGGCTTCGTCGTCCTCCTGCCGAAGCGCGGAGGTGGGTTGTGAAGCCGCCGCGCCGCCCGCGTGGTCTGTCGCCCGGGGAAAGCCACCTGTGGCGCGAGGTCGCCAAGCGTTTCACGCCGCTGCGGGGCCGCACCGCGATCCCTGAGGCGGAACAGGGACCGCCTGTCGCCGCCCCGCGCATGCCCGAGCGTGGACCCGGCCCCTTGGCCGCGCCGTCGCGTCCGAACTCCCCCGCTGACCGCAAGGCGGGGGCCAACCTGCGCACGCCGCCGAAATTCGTGCCGCCGCCGCCGCGCGTCGCCACGGCCGCGCCCTACCAGGCGCCACCGCAGCATCCGGTCCCGACGGCGGGGCTGGAACGGCAGGCGCGCCTCGCCCTGAAGCGCGGGCGCGTCGCCATCGAGGCGCGGCTCGATCTCCACGGCATGATTCAATCCGAGGCGCATGCGGCGCTCACCGGTTTCCTCCTGCGGGCGCGGGCAGCGGGACACGGCTACGTCCTCGTCGTCACCGGCAAGGGGGGGGAAGCCTATGCGGATCCCTATCGCGAGCGCGGGGTGCTGCGCCGGAGCGTGCCGCATTGGCTGCGCGGCCCGGAGTTGCGCGGCATCGTGCTGGGCTTCGAGGAAGCAGCTCGCCACCATGGCGGCGAGGGCGCGCTCTATATCCGGCTGCGGCGGCGTTAGGGCGTTCAGGCCCGGGAAAGCCGCATGACGCCTTCACCGCGGCGGTGCCCCACCGTCGTGACGGCGACCTCGCCAGCCCTGCCTTCCGCGATCAGCGCCGCCGCCAGGGCCGCGCCGAACGGAGCGGCGACTTCGAGGCCGTGACCGACCAGATCGCCGAGGGCGTGGACCCTTGCTTCGGGGGCGAGGCGGCCGAGGGTCTCGGCTTCCTCGGCGGTGATGGGCGCGACGCCGGTTGCGCCCGAGATCACTGCGTCGGGGCTGGAGGGCGCGGCCTCCTTCCACCGGGCCGCCAGGGACTGCGCCACGCTGCCGGGCTCACGGGCGCCGCGTCCGCTCGCGACCTCGTCCAGTCGGGCGAGGGCCTTGGCACCGCGCGCTTGCGCGTGGTCGGCGGATTCGAGCAACAGGAAAGCGGCGCAACTCGCCAGGATGAAGCCGCCCGGCGCTGCGCGATCGAAGACCGGCGCGTAATCGCCCTGCTTCGCGAAGCCTCCCATGGCATGGACGAGCAGCGCATCCGGCCGTTCGGCGCTGTAGGAGCCGCCGACCAGCATCGCCTCGTTCTGGCCGGAGGCGATCCGCGCCCGGGCGATGCGCAGGGCATCGACGCCCGCCGCCTCCTCGCCCATGAAGGTGCGAGAGGCGCCCGTGACGCCGTGGACGATGGCGATGTTGCCTGCAAGCAGGTTGGAGAGCTGCGCCAGGAAGAGGGTCGGCCGCAGGTCGTTCTGAAGGCGCTCGTTGAGGAAGGCGCCGGGCTCCAGCGCATCGCGCAAACCGGTCAGGATGGCACCATCGGCCGCGTAATCGCGCTCGCCGCCGCCCGCGGCCACGACGAGGTGCAGCGCCTGCTTGAAGGCAGCGTCTTCCTTCACCCCGGCCGCCTCGAGGGCGAGCCCGGCGGCGTAGACACCGAGGCGCTGCCACGCCTCCATCTGGCGCTGGTCGCTCTTCTTCGGAATCTGCCGGTCCCAGGCGATGGCGGGGGCCGGGTGGACGGGGTAGGGCGCGAAGCTCTGCGCGTCCGTGCGCGGCACCGCGCCTGAGGCGAGAGCGGCGAGATGCGCCTCCGGCCCTTCGCCTGCGCAGGAGACGAGGCCGATTCCGGTGACGAGGACGGGACGGCTCACTTTGTCTCTCCCCGGCCGAGACCGGCAAGGTCGAGGAGGCCGCTGCTCTTCGCCCGCTCGCGCATCGGCGCGTCGAGGCCGTCCGGGAAGGGCATGGTGCGGAAGCGCAGTTCCGCGTCGCAGAGCGCCTTGCCCTCATGGGTGATCGCCGCCTTCGTCACCGCGTAGCCGGAGCCGTCATGCTCGAGCTTGGCGGTCACCGTCAGGGCGGCGCTCGGGCCGACGAAGCTGCGGAAGCGAGCCTTGTCGACGCCGGTCAGGAACGGCATCCGCTCGAAGCCGAGATGGGCGAGGATGAGGTAGCCCGAGGCCTGGGCCATGGTCTCGGTCAGGAGCACGCCCGGCACCAGAGGGTGGCCGGGGAAGTGTCCTTCGAAGACCGGGCTCGCATCCGGCACCTTGGCCGACGCTTCGATCGTACCGGCTTGCAGATCGAGCCGTGTCACGGCGTCGATCATCTCGAAATATTCAAGGCGCATGGCGGGCGGGCGCGTCGGATCGAGAACCGATCAGACCTTGGCGGCCTTCTCGGCGACCAGGGCGTCGATTCGGGCGCAGAGGTTCTTCAGCACGAAGTACTGCTCGGCCGGGACCTTGCCCTCGTTGACCTCCTGCGTCCACCGCTCCAACGGCAGCTTGATGCCGAACGCCTTGTCGACCGCAAAGGCGATGTCGAGGAAGGCGAGGCTGTCGATGCCGAGGTCGTCGATCGCGTGGCTTTCGGGAGTGATCTTGTCCCGCTCGATGTCGGCCGTCTCGGCGATGATGTCGGCCACGCGCTGGAAGGTCGCGCTGCCGTGGGCGGAATCGTCGGACATGTCTTCTCGTGGGCTCTGAGCGAATTCCGGTTCGGCGGCGGGAGCCCCTTCGCGCCGGAGACCGGCACCTTTTCCCTCGCTGCCATGAGGCGCGGACGGCGGGACCGGGCGACCGGGCCCGTCGCACGGCGCCGACGGATGGTCGCGACCTCTACACGAGGGGTTCCGGTGCGGCAACCGCGACGAGAAAAGGGGTTTGGCCAGCAAGGCGCGATCACGAGCCGGTCAGCCACCGGCCGGTCGCGGTGGCCGAATGGCAACGCAATCCTATCTGCGGCGAGATACGGCTACGTCCGGCTGCGGCCGAATCGGGCCACGATCCGAATCGGAGAAGGCGGATGAAGCCGCAGCCCCCCTCGACCCTCTATCCCGGTTTCGAGCGGCCCGTACCGCCCGCCCGCGCCCTGGCCGAGGCGCGGCCCGATCCGTCGGTCCTCCCGCCGGTCGAGCGGGCCAAGTCGCAAGGGGCGGCCCGTGTGTTCCTCGTGCTCGCGCTCGGGGCGCTCGGGGTCTACATCCTGCGGGAATTCCTGCCCGCTCTAGCCTGGGCGGTGGTGCTCGCCATTGCCCTCGGGCCGCTCTACGAGCGGATCGAGCGGCGGTTTCCGCCGGGCGGACACACCATCGTTCTCCCGACGCTGGCGGTGCTCGCCGTGGCGCTCGTCTTTCTGGCGCCCCTCGTCGTCCTCGGCGTCCAGGCGGCCCGTGAAGCGCACGACGTCGCCGAATTCGTCCGGAAGGCGGAGGAGAGCGGCATTCCCGCGCCCGAATTCCTCTCGCACCTGCCCTACGGCTCGGCGCAGGCCATCGCGTGGTGGAACGACAATCTCGGCCATGCCCAGGCGGGTTCGGAGATCCTGCACCGCTTCGACAACGGCAAGGTGCTCGGCGCCTCGCGCAACGTCGGCAGGGAGGTGGTTCACCGGATCGTGCTGTTCGGCTTCAGCCTCGTCGCCCTGTTCTTCCTGTTCCGCGACCGCGACACGATCCGGCGGCAGGCGCTCGCCGCCTGCGACCGGATGTTCGGGCCGCGCGGCGAGCGGGTCGGGCGGCAGATGGTCGCTTCGGTGCACGGCACCGTCGATGGGCTCGTCCTCGTGGGGCTCGGCGAGGGCGTGATCCTCGGCATCGTCTATTACTTCGCGGGCGTGCCGCATCCGGTGCTGCTCGGCGCCTTCACGGCGGTGGCCGCGATGATTCCGTTCGGCGCGGCGGTCGCCATCGGCATCGCGGCGCTGCTTCTCGTGGCGGCGGGCGCGATGAAGGCCGCGATCATCGTCGCGGTGGCGGGCCTCGTCGTCACCTTCGTGGCGGACCACTTCATCCGCCCGGCGCTGATCGGCGGCACCACCAAGCTGCCCTTCCTCTGGGTGCTCCTCGGCATCCTCGGCGGCGTCGAATCCTTCGGCCTGCTCGGCCTGTTCCTCGGCCCGGCGGTGATGGCGGCCCTGGTGCTCCTGTGGCGGGAATTCACCGAGGGACGGGACGTCAAGGCCTAGCTCCGTTTCGGTGGGGCTGGCGAGGCTGCGCAACCGTGCGGCGATCCCGACCTTGCCAGCCCTCCTAAGGGGGCTCACACTCTTCCCCTTCCGCGGATGCCTGTCCGCGGCGCTCCCAGGAGACGGATAACGGCATGAGTCAGGCCACCAGCCCTGCCACCAGCCTCGATGACGGCATCGTTGCGACAGCCGAAAGTTGTCTGGAGGCGGTCGGACAGGCCCGCGAGGCGATCCATGGGGTCATCTTCGGGCAGGAGAAGGTCGTCGACCTCGCCCTGGTGACGATCCTGTCCGGTGGCCACGGCCTGCTCGTCGGCCTTCCCGGCCTCGCCAAGACCAAGCTCGTGGAGACGCTGGGCACCGTGCTCGGCCTCGATGCCCGCCGGGTGCAGTTCACCCCGGACCTGATGCCCTCGGACATCCTCGGCACCGAGATCCTGGAAGAGGATGCCGATCGCCGCCGCGCCTTCCGCTTCGTGAAGGGCCCGGTCTTCACGCAACTGCTCATGGCGGACGAGATCAACCGCGCGAGCCCGCGCACCCAATCCGCCCTGCTCCAGGCGATGCAGGAGGGGCACGTCTCCGTGGCGGGCGAGCGGCACGATCTGCCGCGGCCGTTCCACGTGCTCGCCACGCAGAACCCGATCGAGCAGGAAGGTACCTATCCCCTGCCGGAAGCCCAGCTCGATCGTTTCCTCCTCGAAATCGATGTCGGCTACCCGGACCGGGCGGCCGAGCGGCGCATCCTCATCGAGACCACGGGCGCCGAGGAGCACCGCCCCGTCGCGGTGATGTCGACCGACCAGCTGATGACCGCGCAGCGCCTCGTGCGCCGCCTGCCGGTGGGCGAGGCGGTGGTGGAGGCGATCCTCGATCTCGTGCGCGCTGCCCGCCCCCATGGCGGCGACCCGCTCGTGAAGGACAAGCTGCTCTGGGGGCCCGGCCCCCGCGCCAGCCAGGCGTTGACGCTCGCCGCCCGCGCCCGCGCGCTGATCGAGGGCCGCGTCGCGCCCTCGGTCGCCGACGTGAAGGCATTGGCCGAGCCGGTGCTGAAGCACCGCATGGCGCTGAGTTACGCCGCCCGCGCCGACGGCGAGACCATCGAGGGCTTGATCGCCAAGCTCGCGGAGAAGCTCTGACCTTGGTCGCCACCCAGGCCCTCGATGCGGGCACCCGCCGTCCGGGCCGTCGCGAAACCGAGGGTGCGGCGGCGCTCGCCGCCACGATGCCCCGTCTCGTGCTGGAAGCGCGGCGTGTGTCGAGCCTCCTCGCCCATGGCCTGCACGGCCGTCGGCGCGCCGGGCCGGGCGAGAGCTTCTGGCAGTTCCGCCCCTTCGTGACCGGCGAGGCCGCCGCCCGCGTCGACTGGCGCCGTTCGGCCCGCGACGACCGGCTCTATGTCCGCGAGCGCGAATGGGAGGCGGCGCACAACATCTGGTTCTGGATCGACCGGTCCGCCTCCATGGGCTTCTCGTCCGATCTCGCGGGCGCCTCCAAGGTGGAGCGTGCCCTGGTGCTCGGACTCGCCCTGGCGGACGCCTTCGTGGATGGCGGTGAGCGCGTCGGGCTCCTCGGCCTCACCCGGGCGCGGGCCTCGCGGGGCATCGTCGAGCACATGGCCCAGGCCCTCGTGGCCGATCATGCCGGGCTCGACCGGGATCTGCCGCCAGAGGCGCAGCCCGCCCGGTTCGATGAGGTGGTGCTGATCGGCGACTTCCTCACGCCGCCCGAGCGGATCGCGGCCTCGCTCGCCAGCCTCTCGGCAGCGGGCAGCCGAGGGCATCTCCTGATGATCGCGGATCCGGTGGAGGAGACCTTCCCGTTCACGGGGCAGGCGGTGCTGCACGATCTCGAAGGGGGACCTTCCCTCGATATCGGCGATGCCGGGGCCTGGGGCGAACGCTACCGGACGCGGATCGCCGCCCACCGGGACAGGCTGCGGGAGATTGCCCGCGCGGCCGGCTGGACACTGACACTCCACCGCACCGACCGGCCCGCCAGCGAGGCGGCCCTGCGGTTGGCCACCCTCGTCATCGCCCGCGGCGGCTGAGGCACTCATGCTCGGCTTCACCTTCGCCGCGCCCCTCGCGCTCGCCGCCCTGATCGGCTTGCCCGCGCTGTGGATCCTCCTGCGGGTCACGCCGCCGCGCCCGAAGCGGATCGACTTCCCGCCGCTGAAGCTCGTCGCGGACCTCATCCCGCAGCGCCAGACCCCGGCACGGACGCCGCCCTGGCTGCTGATCCTGCGCCTGCTGATCGCGGCGGCGCTGATCCTGGCGGTGGCCGGGCCGGTCTGGAGTCCCGGCGGGATCGGGGCGGGCGGGGGCAAGAAGGCGCTCCTCGTCCTGATCGACAACGGTTTCACCTCCGCGCACGATTGGCGCGACCGCATGCGCGTCGCCACTGACACCGTCGAGGGTGCGGCCCGCGACGGGCGCGCCGTCGCGGTGGTCGGCCTTGCCGAACCCATCTCCGTGGTGGAGGCGAAGCCCCCGGCTGCCGCCCTCGAGCGGCTGCGGGCCATCGCGCCCCGACCATACTGGACGACGCGGGACGCCCATCTCCAGGGCATCGGCGCCTTCCTCGACAAGAACCCCGGCGCGGGGCTCGTCTGGATCGCCGATGGCGTCGCGGGTATCGGCGACGAACGTTTCGTGAAGGGGCTCAACGACCTTGCGGGTGGTGCCGGGGCCGCGCTCAGCGTGCTCAAGGCCGACAGGCCGCCCGCCCTCGCACTGACCGTCTCGGAAACGGGCGGGCGCCTGTCCGCGCAGATCCTGCGCGCCGCGCCGAACGGCAGGGATGCGGGGGTGGTCCGCGCCCTCGACCAGAAGGGCCTGCCCCTGGCCGAGCGCGATTTCGCCTTCGCGGGCGATGCGACGCGGACGGAGGTCGCCTTCGATATGCCGACCGAACTGCGTAACGGCATCAGCCGGATCGAGGTGGCGAACGAGCGGTCCGCCGGGGCGGTCTCGCTGGTGGACGAGCGCGGCAAGCGGCGGCGGGTCGGCCTCGTCTTCGGCGGTACCCTCGACCAGTCGCAGCCGCTCCTCGCGCCGCTCTATTATCTCTCCCGTGCGCTGGAGCCCTTCGCCGACGTGCAGCAGGCGCGCGGCGCGGCGGGCCTGTCGGAATCGATCAACCAACTCCTCGACAACCAGGTCTCGGTTCTGGTCCTGGCCGATGTCGGCGCTCTGGACGACAAGACCGCCGGGCGGATCGACAAGTTCGTGGACGAGGGCGGGCTGCTCCTGCGCTTCGCCGGGCCGCGCCTCGCGGCGGGCCACGATACGCTGGTGCCGGTGCGCCTGCGCCGGGGCGGCCGCAACCTCGGCGGCGCCCTGTCCTGGGACGCGCCCAAGACCGTCGCGCCCTTCCCGCCGGAAAGCCCCTTCGCGGGCCTGACACCGCCCGCCGATATCGGCGTCCGCCGCCAGATCCTCGCGGAACCCGACGGCGACCTTCCGGGCAAGACCTGGGCTTCGTTGCAGGACGGCACGCCCATCGTCACCGCGCAGACGCGGGGGCAGGGGCGGATCGTGCTGTTCCATGTCACCGCCGACACCACGTGGTCGAACCTTCCGCTTTCCGGCCTGTTCATCGACATGCTCCGGCGGGTGGTGGCATTGGCCGGCGCCGGTCAGGCCAACCCGGAGCAGGGCGCCGGAGCGAACCGGGCGAAGGTCGCGGTCCTCGCGCCCCGCGTCACGCTGGACGGGTTCGGGGCGCTCGGCTCACCCCCCGCTGCCGCCACCGCAGTCCCGGCGGATTACGCCGACCGGGCGAGCCTGGAACATCCGCCGGGTTTCTACGGCCCGCCTGACGGAGGGATCAGCGTGAACGCCCTCAAGCCCGATGACCGACTGGCGCCGATCGATTTCGCGCCCCTCTCCGGGGCTTCCCTCGGCTCCCTGGCCGGCGCTGCCACGGTGGATCTGCGTCCCGGCCTGTTCACCGCCGCCCTTCTCTTCCTCGTGCTCGATACCCTGGCCGGGCTGTGGCTCGGCGGGTTCCTGGGCCGCCTGCGCGCTCTTCGTGCCCGGCCCGCGGCCCTCCTCCTCGCAGGCGTGCTCGCGGGTGCGGTGCCGCTGCACGAGGCGCGGGCGGCCGATGCGGCGGCCAACCGGCCGAACGGCATTGAATCGGCGCTCATCACCCGGCTCGCCTACATCGTCACGGGGGATGCGGCCGTGGACGAGGCGAGCCGCGCCGGGCTGGCGGGCCTGACGCAGATGCTCGCCGCGCGCACCGCCCTGGAACCCGGTGAACCGGCGGGGCTCGACCCCGCCAAGGACGAACTCGCCTTCTATCCGCTGATCTACTGGCCGATCGCCCCGAACCGGCCTCAGCCGTCCGAGGCGGCGATCCGCAAGATCGACGCCTTCATGCGGAACGGCGGCACGGTCCTTTTCGACACGCGCGATGCCCTGACCAGCCGTCCCGGCAGTCCGCCGACGCCGGAGGCGATCTATCTGCGCAAGATGCTGGGCACGCTCGAAGTGCCGGAACTGGAGCCTGTGCCCGCCGACCATGTGCTGACCAAGGCGTTCTATCTCGTTGACAGCTTCCCCGGCCGTTTCGCCACCGGCCAGACTTGGGTCGAGGCGCTTCCCCCCGCTCCCGAGGGGGGCGAGCGCCGCCCCGCCCGCGCGGGCGACGGGGTGAGCCCGATCATCATCACCAGCAACGACCTCGCCACGGCCTGGGCGGTCGGCCGCCGGGGCGAGCCGCTCTATCCGATCACCGGGGGCGACCAGCGCCAGCGGGAAATGGCCTTCCGGGGCGGCGTCAACATCGTGATGTACACGCTCACCGGCAACTACAAGGCCGATCAGGTCCACGTGCCCGCGCTGCTGGAGCGGCTGGGGCAGTGAGGATGTTCGGCATCGATACCCCTTCGACATTCACGCCGTCATCGCGAGCGCAGCGAAGCGACCCAGGGCAACGGGCCGCCTCCGAACGTGGTGCCGCCCTGGATTGCTTCGCTGCGCTCGCAAAGACGGCGAGGGAAGGTCTGCCGTCATGCTGAGCCTCAGCTTCACGCCTCTTCTGCCCTGGCCCGTCCTGGCGGTCCTGGCCGCCGTCGCGCTGGCGATGGCCGTGCTGGCCGTGCTGGCGCGGGGCCGCATGGCCCTGCTGCGCGCCCTCGTGCTGGCGCTTGTCCTCGCGGCGCTGACCAACCCGGCCCTCGTCCGGGAGGACCGGGAGCCGGTGAAGGACATCGCGGCGGTGGTGATCGACCGGTCTGCCTCGCAGGCCCTGGGCGACCGGCCGCAGGTGACGGATCAGGTGCGAGCCGAATTGCAGCGCCGCTTCGGCGCGCTCACCACGATCGAGCCGCGCTTCATCGACGTACCCGATGCGGGGGAGGGCGATGACGGCACGAAGCTCTTCACCGCTCTGGGCCAAGCGCTGGCCGATGTCCCGCCCGAGCGCCTGGCCGGTGTCGTCATGGTGACGGACGGGGTCGTCCACGACATCCCGAACTCGCTGGCGCAGCTCGGCATCAAGGCGCCGCTCCACGTTCTCGTCACCGGCCATGCCGACGAGCGCGACCGGCAGATCAAGCTCGTCGAAGCGCCCCGCTTCGGCATTGTCGGCAAGGATGTGAAGATCCGCGCCGAGGTGATGGAGCGCGGCGGCACCGGCCATGCGGTCGTCGTCACCCGCCGCGACGGCGAGGAGATCGACCGGCGCGACGTGCCCACCGGCCGACCCTTCGATCTCTCCACGCGGATCGAGCATGGTGGCCAGAACGTCGTCGAGATCGAGGTCGAGCCGCTTCCGAACGAGCTGACGACGGTGAACAACCGCGCCGTGCTGCCGATCGAGGGGATCCGCGAGAAGCTGCGTGTGCTCCTCGTCTCGGGCGAGCCGCACCAGGGCGAGCGCACATGGCGCAACCTGCTGAAGTCGGACGCCAATGTCGACCTCGTGCACTTCACCATCCTGCGCCCGCCGGAGAAGCAGGACGGCACGCCCATCTCCGAACTGTCGCTCATCGCCTTCCCGACGCGCGAATTGTTCGTTCAGAAGATCAAGGATTTCGACCTCATCATCTTCGACCGCTACGCCAACCAGAGCGTGCTGCCGCAAGCCTATTTCGACAACATCGTCCGCTATGTCCGCGAGGGGGGGGCGCTCCTGATCGCGGCCGGGCCGGAATATGCCGGCGCAGCGAGCCTCGCCCGTACCCGGCTGGCGGGGATCCTGCCCGGCGATCCCGACGGTCGCGTGGTCGAGCGGCCTTACAAAGCCACGCCGACTCAGACCGGACGCCGCCACCCGGTGACCCGCTCCCTGCCGGGCTCGGACGCGACCCCGCCCGCCTGGGGCGACTGGTTGCGGATCGTCCAGGCGCGCCTGCGGCCGGGCATCGAGCCGATCCTGTCGGGAGCCGACAGCTTGCCGTTGCTCGCCCTCTCACGGGAGGACAAGGGCCGCGTGGCGCTGCTCCTGTCCGACCATGCGTGGTTGTGGGCCCGGGGCTACCAGGATGGCGGCCCCTATCTCGATCTGCTCCGCCGCCTCGCCCATTGGCTGATGAAGGAGCCTGCCCTCGAAGAGGAGGCTCTGCGCGCCCAGACGACCGGGCGCGGGCGCGAGGTCCGGGTCGAGCGCCAGACCATGGCCGACACCGCCGAGCCGGTGACCGTCACCGGCCCCACCGGCAAGGTCACGACCCTGACGCTGAAGCCGAGCGAACCCGGCCTGTTCACCGCCACCTTCGAGGCTGCGAGCCTCGGCCTGCACACCCTGCGCTCGGGCAACCTCGTGGCCTTCGTCAGCGTCGGCCCCGCCAATCCGCGTGAACTCGCCGACGTGTTCAGCGATACCGAGCGCCTGCGGCCGGTCTCCGAGGCGTCGGGGGGCTCGGTGCGGCGCCTGTCCGACGCGTCGGGTGCCCTGCAGGTGCCGCGCCTGCAGGTGCTTCGCGGCGGGCGCCTCTCCGGTGGGGATTGGATCGGCTTCCGGCCGAGCGACAGCGCCACGATCCGCGGCGTCGAGGTCTATCCCCTGGCGTTGGGCCTCGCCGCCCTCGCGGCCTTGGCCGCCGCCGTACTGGCCATGTGGCTGGTGGAGGGCCGCCGTGGCCACGGGAGGGCTTGACAGGGGGGCACCCCTCACCCCGCCCCGCCCTTGTCGCCAAAATTGTCTAAAGGCGCAGGTTGCTCGGCGGGAGAAAGCTCCGTATTGGTTTGAAAGTATAGGGCCGGTCCGGTTTCCGATTGGGTAGCTATCAATGTTCAAGGTGGTGTTTACCACTTGGCGCTGGAACGATCCCCTGACGTAAAGTATGGTTTTGAACTGAGGGGATACCGCTCGTGGCCACCGTGGTGGATGGCGATAGCCTCGAGTCTTTCGACGATCTGCGCTCCGCTCTCGACGCCTCGGGTGTCGTCGGCACGTGGGATTGGGACATGGTGCGCCGCTGCGCCCGGTACGACCGGGGCGCCGCGAACCTCCTCGCCCTCGATCCCGAACGGGCTGGACAATCGCTGCACGCCGAAGAGGCCATGATCGGCATTCATCCCGATGATCGGGAATGGTTGTTCGAAGCGGTCAAGCGGTCCCGCTCCGGCCGGGGTCTGTTCGTCGCCGAATACCGTGTCGTCTCACCCGACCGGGGCATACGCTGGCTCCTGAGCCGGGGCCGTGTCTATTACGATCAGCGTGGCCGCCCCGTGCGCTCGAAGGGTGTCCTCATCGACATCACCGAAAGCCGCGAGGAGAGCGGCGGCTTCTTCGCGGAAGCTGATACGGAAGCGCGCACGCCCCTCGACCGGGCGGCCGCGTCCCTGCTCGATGCCCGCAAGGCGCTCGACGAGGCGGCGGGAGAGGCCAGCAATCATTTGCGCCTCATCCTCGATCTGGCGCTGTTCGAGGTCGGCGCGCATCTCGCGCGGCGCGCTCGCCACTGACACGAAGCCCCGCGCCTCGTGACGCACGGGGCGCCTGCGCACTCGACGCACAGGGGGCTCCGTCCTAAGACCCCGGAAGGATCGCGGGCCATCGGCCCGGCGGTTCGCGAGGACCGGAGGCAGCTTAAGCGTGACGCAGCCCGTGACCCGCCGCCTGTTCAACGGCACTCTTCTGGCGGCCTGCATGGTCGGCCCGGCCCATGCGCAGCCCGCGCCGCCCGACGCGAACGGCGAATGGACCCATGCCGTCACGCTGATGGGCAAGCCGAAATACGGCCCCGATTTCACGCATTTCGACTATGCCGACCCCAAGGCCCCCAAGGGCGGCCTCGTGCGGCTCGGCTCGCAGGGCGGTTTCGACAATTTCAACATCGTCGTGTCCGGCCTGAAGGGCGATCTCGAAGGCGGCATCCAGCAGATCTACGACACGCTGACGACCGAATCCTCCGACGAGCCGTTCAGCTCCTACGGCCTGCTCGCGGAGGCGATCCGTATCGCCCCCGATCTCGGCTCGGTCACCTACCGCCTGCGCGAGGGCGCCAAGTGGCACGATGGCAAGCCGATCACGCCCGAGGACGTCACGTGGTCCTTCGACGTGCTGAAGGCGAATTCGCCGTTCTACGCCGCCTATTACCACACGGTCTCGAAGGCCGAGGCGACGGGCCCGCGCGAGGTGACATTCACCTTCTCGGAGAAGGGCAACCGCGAGTTGCCCCAGGTGATCGGCCAGCTACGGGTGCTGCCCAAGCATTGGTGGGAGGGCAAGAACGCGGACGGCCGCCCGCGCAGCGTCACCGAGACGAGCCTGGAGATCCCGCTGGGTTCCGGCCCCTACAAGCTGGAGAAGTTCGAGCCCGGCCGCACCGCCACCTATACGCGCGTCGCGGATTACTGGGGCAAGGACCTACCGGTGAACGCGGGCCGCAACAATTTCGGCACCATCCGCTACGAGTATTTTCGCGACGGCACCGTGCTGGTCGAGGCGCTGAAGGGCGACCTCTATGATTTCCGCGTCGAGAACATCGCCCGGAACTGGGCGACGGCCTATG
Organism: Methylobacterium sp. NFXW15; assembly: GCF_049887755.1. NCBI lineage: Bacteria > Pseudomonadati > Pseudomonadota > Alphaproteobacteria > Hyphomicrobiales > Methylobacteriaceae > Methylobacterium > Methylobacterium sp. NFXW15. The sequence continues at coordinate 460,263 of NZ_JAGEKG010000003.1, forward strand.
ACGACTTCCCGGCCGTGAAGGACGGGCGCTTGATCAAGGAAGCCTTCCCCGACAAGGGCACGGGCATCATGCAGGCGTTCGTGTTCAACACCCGCAAGGACAAGTTCAAGGATCCAAGGGTCCGCCGGGCGTTCAACCTCGCCATGAACTACGAGGAGATGAACAAGTCGCTGTTTTACGGCCTGTACAAGCGCATCGACTCGTACTTCTTCGGCTCCGAACTCGCGTCCTCGGGCCTGCCCGAGGGGAAGGAGCGCGAGGTCCTGGAGAGCGTGAAGGACAAGGTTCCGGCCTCGATCTTCACCACGCCCTACAAGAACCCGGTCAACGACAGCCCCGAGGCGGTGCGTACCAACCTCCGCGAGGCGGTGCGCCTCCTGCGCGAGGCGGGCTACGAGTTGAAGGGCGGCCAGATGGTCGACAAGACGGGCACGCCGCTCACCGTCGAGTTCCTGGAATTCCAGAACACGTTCGAGCGGGTGATCCTGCCGTTCTCGGCTCAGCTGAAGCTGATCGGCATCGGCGCGACCCTACGGGTCATCGATCAGGCACAGTACCAGAACCGCATCCGCAATTTCGACTTCGACATCACCACCACGGGGTGGGGAGAGTCCCTCTCGCCCGGCAACGAGCAGCGGGAATACTGGGGGTCGAGGGCGGCCGACACGCCTGGCTCGCGAAACCTTGTCGGCATCAAGGATCCCGGCATCGACGCGCTGATCGAGAAGGTGATCTTCGCCCCCGACCGCGAGGGCGTCATCGCTGCCACCCGCGCCCTCGACCGGGTGCTGCTGGCCCATGATTTCGTGGTGCCGCAATGGGCATCCGACCGGCAGCGGACGCTCCGCTGGAACCGGTTCAACCATCCGGCGATATTGCCGCTCTACGCCAATTCCGGGTTCCCGACGACGTGGTGGTATGACGAGGCGCTGGCGGCGAAGACGGGGGCGCCCCGGTGAGGGCGACACGGCGCGGCCTCGTCCTCGGCGGTCTCGCCGCCGCTGCTCTGCCGCGCCCGGTCCGCGCCGCCGCACCGGACGAGCGCCATGGCCTGTCGAGCTTCGGGGACCTCACCTATCCGCAGGACTTCGCCCACTTCCGCTACGTGAACCCCATGGCCCCCAAGGGCGGGCGGTTTTCCGGCCAGTTGGCGGTGACGACGGGCAACCAGTCGCTCGGCACGTTCGACACCCTCAACATCTACGTCCTGCGCGGCTCCGGCGCGGCGGGGGTCAACCTGACCTTCGACAGCCTGATGACCCGCGCCCTGGATGAGCCAGACGCGATCTACGGTCTCCTCGCCCGTTCCGTGACCATCAGCGAGGACGGCTTGACCTACGGGTTCGCGCTCCGGCCGCAGGCGCGCTTCCACGATGGTTCGAAGCTCACTGCGCGGGATGTCGCGTTCAGCCTGAAGATCCTGCGCGACAAAGGTCACCCCGAGATCGCGGAGACGATCCGCGACATGACCGACGCCCGCGCCGAGGGCGATGGGCACGTCGTCATCACCTTCGCGCCGGGCCGTGCCCGCGATCTGCCCCTGATCGTCGCGCAATTGCCGGTCTTCTCGGCCGACTATTACGCCAAGCGCGATTTCGAGGCCTCGACCCTCGACGCGCCCCTCGGCTCCGGCCCCTATCGTGTCGCCTCCGTCGATCCCGGCCGGTCCATCGGACTGGAACGCGTGCCCGATTATTGGGGCGCCGAGTTGCCGGTGAATGTCGGGCGGCACAATTTCGAGAGCCTGCGCTACGAGTATTTCCGCGATCGCACCGTGGCCTTCGAGGCGTTCAAGAGTGGTGCCTTCACCTTTCGCGAAGAATTCACCGCCCGTGTCTGGGCGACGGGGTACGACTTCCCCGCCGCCGTCGAGGGGCGCGTGGTCCGTGAGACCGTGCCGGATGCCCGGCCCTCGGGCACGCAGGGCTGGTGGATCAACGAGCGTCGGCCCCAGTTCAAGGACCCGCGCATCCGCGAGGCGATCGGCCTGTGCTTCGATTTCGAATGGGCCAACAAGAACCTGATGTTCGGCGCCTACAAGCGCACGGCCTCGTATTTCGAGAATTCCGACCTGAAGGCCAGCGGGCCTCCGGGACCGGAGGAACTGGCCCTGCTGGCGCCGTTCCGCGACACGCTTCCGGCCGAGGTGTTCGGTGAGCCCTGGCAGCCGCCGGTCTCGGATGGATCGGGGCAGGACAGGGCGCTGCTCAAGCGCGCCGACGCGCTGCTGCGCGAGGCCGGCTGCACCCGCAGCGGCAGCGAGATGCGCCTGCCGGGCGGCCAGCCGCTGTCGATTGAAATCCTCGATGACGACCCGGTCTTCCAACCGGTGACGCAGCCCTTCATCCGCAACCTCGGGCTCGTCGGCATCAAGGCGTCGAGCCGCATGGTGGATCCGTCGCAATATCAGTCGCGGCTGAAGGATTTCGATTTCGATCTCACCCCCCGCCGCTATTCGGGCGGCGTCTCGCCGGGGGCGGAACTGCGTGACCTCTACGGCTCCCGCGCTGCCGCGACGACGGGTTCGAACAACCTGCCCGGCATCGCGGATCCGGCGGTCGACGCGCTGCTCGCCGCCATCGCCGGGGCACAGTCCCGCGTGGCTCTCACCATGGCCTGCCGGGCACTCGACCGAGTGCTGCGCGCCGGACGGCACTGGGTTCCGATGTGGTATTCGGCACAGCACCGCCTCGCCCTGTGGGATGTGTTCGGGCGTCCGCCGGACCCACCGAAATACGATCTCGGCGCCCCCGCGACGTGGTGGTTCGACCCCGATAAGGCGCGCAAGATCGGTCGGGAGTGAGGATGGATACCAGACCTTCCCGTCGTCATTGCTTCGCTGCGTTCGCAATGACGATGGAGTGTGAGACAGCCACGAGCACCCCGGCCCCATGCTGAGCTACATCCTGCGCCGGATCGGCCTGATGATCCCGACCCTGCTCGGCATCATGCTGATCACCTTCGCTATCGTACAATTCGCCCCCGGTGGTCCTGTGGAGCAGGTTCTGTCCAAACTCCAGGGACAGAGCGAGGGGTCGCTGTCCCGCGTCACCGGCGGTAGCGGCGATCTCGGCGGCGGATCGCGCGGCGGGACTGGCGGCGCCAGCAATTCCAATTATCGCGGCGCGCAGGGGCTCAGCCCCGAATTCATCGCCAAGCTCGAAAAGCAGTTCGGCTTCGACAAGCCGGCGCCCGAGCGGTTCGCGCTGATGATGTGGAACTACATCCGCTTCGATTTCGGACGCAGCTACTTTCGCGACGTCAGCGTCATCCAATTGATCCGCGAGCGGCTGCCGGTCTCGATCTCCCTCGGCCTGTGGATGACGCTCCTATCCTACGCGATCTCGATCCCGCTCGGCATCCGCAAGGCGGTGAAGGACGGCGAGCGCTTCGATCGCTGGACCTCGGCGGTAGTGATCGTCGGCTACGCCGTGCCGGGCTTCATGTTCGGCCTGATGCTGATCATCCTGTTCGCAGGCGGATCGTTCTACCAATGGTTCCCGCTGCGAGGCCTGACCAGTGAGGGGTGGGAAAGCTTCACCCTCTGGCACAAGATCACCGATTACGCGTGGCACATGGCTCTGCCGCTCACCGCCCTGGTGATCGGCGCCTTCGCGACCTCGACCCTGCTGACCAAGAACTCGTTCCTCGACGAGATCCGCAAGCAATACGTGCTCACCGCCCGGATGAAGGGGCTGTCCGAGCGCGGGGTTCTCTACGGGCACGTCTTTCGCAACGCGATGCTCATCGTCATCGCGGGCTTTCCCGGCGCCTTCATCTCGGCCTTCTTCACCGGCTCGCTGCTGATCGAGACGATCTTCTCGCTCGACGGGCTCGGAGAACTCTCCTTCCGCGCCATCGTCGGCCGGGATTATCCGGTGGTCTTCGCGACCCTGTACATCTTCTCGCTGATCGGCCTTGCGGTGAACCTGCTCTCCGACCTGATCTATGTCTGGATCGATCCGCGGATCGACTTCTCCGCGCGGGCCACGTGACTCAGGTTTCCGCGAGCGCAGGGTCGGCGTTGGTCAAGTCGGGCTTGGCAACACCCAGAAGGCGGGCGACATCACCTGATCCGGGATCGTTCAGCAGATCCGCCAGGGTGTAGCCGTCGAGAACGGCGAGGAAGGCCGACAGCGCCTCGCCGAGTGCTTGCTTCAAGCGGCACGGCGCGGTGATGATGCAGGCGCCGGAGGCGAAGCACTCCACGAGGGCGAGGTCGTCCTCGGTCTGCCGCACCACCTGCCCGATCACGATCTGCTCCGGCGGAAGAGCGAGGCGCAGGCCGCCGCCGCGCCCGCGGATCGTCCGGATCAACCCCAGTCGCCCGAGCTGGTGGACCACCTTGGTCAGGTGATTCTCCGAAATCCCGTAGGCGCGGGCGATCTCGCCGATCGAGCTCTGCGCAGGCTCTTGCAAGCCGACATAGATCAGCGAGCGCAGGCTGTAATCTGTGTAGCGGGTCAGGCGCATTTTGAATTCCTCACCTTCCGCTTACCACGAAGCGCGAGGCCGCGCCTCTCGGTAGCGAGAAACATGTATTTCACTTGCATGTTTTAAATGGCGCGCACATAAGGTTCATGTCGAATGCACCTTAAGAGTCTGCCATGCCGACCCCTCTCAGCCCCGCGACCATCGCCCTGATCAAGGCGACCGTACCCGCCCTGGAAGCCCACGGTCTCGCCATCACCCGGCGCATGTATGAGCGCCTGTTAGAGAACCCGGAGATGCGGGATCTCTTCAACCAGTCGCATCACGGCGAGACCGGCTCACAGCCGAAGGCGCTGGCGCAGGCGGTGCTGGCCTATGCCCGCAACATCGACAACCTGTCCGTCCTGGCGGGCGCGGTGGAGCGGATCGCGCAGAAGCACGTGGCGCTGAACATCCTGCCGGAGCATTATCCGCATGTGGCAGGCGCCCTGCTCGGGGCCATCGGCGACGTGCTGGGCGATGCCGCCACCGCCGAAATCTGCGCCGCCTGGGGCGAAGCCTACTGGTTCCTCGCCGAGGTGCTGATCGGCCGCGAGGCGGCGATCTATCGTGACCTCGCCAGCGGTACGGGAGGCTGGAACGGCTGGCGCGACTTCGTGGTGGAGAGTGTGACGCCGGAAAGCGAGACGATCCGCTCCTTCGTACTCGTTCCCGCCGATGGCGGCCCGGTGCTGCGGCACAGGCCGGGCCAGTATCTCGGCTTCCTGTTCGATGTGCCGGGCATCGGCGTCCTGAAGCGTAACTACTCCGTCTCCTGCGCCCCGAATGGCCGCGCCTATCGCATCACCGTCAAGCGCGAGGGCATCGCCTCCACGTGGCTGCACGAGCAGGTGAAGCCCGGCGACCGGCTCAGGCTCGCGCCCCCGGCGGGCGATTTCTTCCTCGATACGGAGGCGTCCGATCCCGTTGTGCTGGTGAGCGGCGGCGTGGGGCTCACGCCGATGATGAGCATGCTGGAGACCCTGGCCGACGAGCGGCACAACCGGCCGGTCTGGTACGTCCATGGAGCCCTGAACGGGCGCGTCCACGCCCTGGGCGAGCGGGCCCGGACGCTCGCCGCGCACCATGGCGGCGTGGAACTCGCCACCTTCTACGCCGCCCCCGAAGGGTCGGACCGCCAGGGACGCGATTACGACCATCGCGGCCTGATCACCGCCGAATGGCTCGTCGCCAACACGCCTCAGGCGCAGGCGACCTACTATCTCTGCGGCCCGAAGGCGTTCCTGCGCGATCTCCTCAACGGGCTCCTGCGCCTCGGCATCCCGGCCTCGCGGGTGAAGTACGAGTTCTTCGGCCCCGCCGACGACTTGATCGAGGACGAGGCGCGTCAGGCCGCCTGACGTCAGCGGAGGCGCGCACCGAACCGGTTCTGGTTTGCCGCCGCGCCTCCGCACTGTTACGCGGCTCACGTTTCCGCGGAGCCGCCACGCCGTGACCTCACTCTCCCTCGTCGTCCGCCCCGAGCGGACGGAGGACGCCCCCGCCATCGCTCGCCTGGAGTCCCGCGCCTTCGGGCCCGGCCGCTTCGCGCGCACCGCCTATCGCCTGCGCGAAGGCAACCCGTACCGGCGCGATCTCGGCGTCACCGCTTCCGTGGGCAGCTTCCTCGTCGGCTCGGTGCGGATGAGCCCGGTGCGGGCGGGAGAGGCGGGCTTCCTGATGCTCGGGCCGCTCGCGGTCGATCCGAGCTTCGAGGGGCGCGGGATCGGCTCGGCCCTGACTCATGCCGCTATCGACGCCGCGCGGGAGGCGGGCGAGGGCCTCGTGATCCTCGTCGGCGATGCGCCCTATTACACGCGGTTCGGTTTCACACCCGTGCCGCCGGGCCAGCTCGCCATGCCCGGCCCGGTCGACCCGGCCCGGCTGCTCTGGGTTGAGTTGCGCGAGGGCTTCGCCGCCACGTTGTCAGGCGTGATCCTCCCCGCAGGCCGCTGAAGGTTCAGCCCCGCCGCAGTGACAGCGCGGCGATCAGCCCGGCCGCCAGCAGCGTGAGGGCGACCGGCGCCGCCGAGGTGGCGGGCCATGCCGTCGCGGCGGCAGTGAACAGGGCGCCGAAGCTCATCTGCGTGAAGCCGTAGAGGCTCGAGGCCGAGCCCGCCGCGTGTGGATCGACGTTCATCAGTCCTGCCACGGCGTTGGGGCTGAGGATGCCGACGCCGACCGCGTAGAGAAAGAGGGGCAGAATCAGCGTCTCGACCTGGAGCAGGCCGGCCCTGTCGATCGCGAGCAGCGCCAGCGCCGAGACGATGCAGACGAGGTTGCCACTGCGGGCCGCGCGCAGGATCGAGACCCGGCCCGCGATGCGGCTCGCCAGCACCGCGCCCGCCACCATGCCGAACACCACCAGCAGGCAATCGAACCCCACTTCCTGTGGCGAGCGTCCAAGCCGGTTCACGAGCAGGAACGGCGCTACCGCCAGGAACGCGTAAAGGCTCGTGCCGCCGCATCCCCCGGCGACGAGATAGGCGCGGAAGGCGGGCAGGCGCACGAGGCGCAGATAGGCGGCAAGCACCGCCACGGCCCCCGGCAGGGCGACCTTCTGCCGGTTGGTCTCCGGCAGGATCACGATGACCAATGTCCCCAGGATGGCGACGACCAGGGCCAGCAGGACGAACACGGCCCGCCAGCCGAAGGCGTGGCTCACCACACCGCCGATGGCCGGGGCGAGGGCGGGCGTGAGGGTCATGGCCGTGACGAGGATCGCGAGCTTGCGCGCCGCGTCCTCCCGGGTGGACACGTCGCGCACCATCGCGCGGCCGATCACGAGGCAGGAACAGGCGCCGAGCGATTGCATCGCCCGCGCCAGCAGCAACACGCCGAGATTGGGCGCGGGAATCGCGAGCAACAGCCCCGCGAGATACAGCGTGAGGCCACCGATCAGGACCGGCCTGCGGCCGTAGCGGTCGGACAGGGGCCCGTAGAGCAATTGCCCACCCGCGAGGCCGATCAGGTAGACCGTGATCGTGGACTGGATGCCCGCTGCGTCGGTGTGGAGGTCCAGGGCGGCGGCAGCGAGGGCGGGCACGAAGATGTGCAGCGCCACCGTGCCCGTCATCGTCACCGCGACGAGAAGGGCGAGCGGCGCCTGTCGCGGCGTCATGGGTCGGGTCACGTCGTCCGGCAAAGGGGCATCCTCTGCGCTTCTGCTGCGGCTACCGCTAAAGCATCTTCCGTTGCAATGGACGCTGGTTTGGAACGAGAAATTGTGGCCGGAACGGTGAAACCGCGCGGGGCCGCCATCCTCCGCCTCAAACGCAAAAGGCCGGGCGATCAGCCCGGCCTCTCGTTCCTGCGCGGCGCCTACTGCTTGGGCGTGCCCACGTCGAGTTCCTTTGCCTTCTCCACCGCTTCCGGGTTCGCCTTGGCCGGCGGCTCCTTCGTGGCGGGGGCGGAGGGGGCATCCTGTTCGGCGGGGATCAGGCTCGACGGCTGACCGGTCTGGTCGCTGTCATGCGCGTTCGCGGGCGGGGCCGGAGCATTGCGGTCGCTGCCGTTGCCCTCGGGGCGCGGGCTGCCCGGGGGCTTCTCGATCGCAGGCTTGGCGGTGTTCGTGTCGGCGGGCTTGGCCGGCGAATCCTTACCCTCGGAGCCCTTGTTCAAAGCGGGCTTGTCGGCGCTCGGCTTCTCGGCCGCGGGGGCAGCGGCGGGCTTGTCGCCTTCCTTGGCGGCGGCGGGCTGAGCGGCGGGCTTGTCCGCAGCCTTCTCGGCTGCGGGCAGCGGCTTGGGGCTGTCGGACAGGCTGCGCAGGTAGGCGATGACGTTCGCGCGGTCCGTCGGCGAGGCGATGCCTGCGAAGGCCATCTTCGTCCCCTTGGCGTAAGCCTTGGGGTTCGTCAGGAACTCGTCGAGGTCGGCATAGGTCCAGCTGCCGCCCTTCTCCTTCAGCGCCGCCGAGTAATCGAACCCCTCGTGAGCGGCCTTCTTGCGCTCGACCACGTCCCACAGGTCCGGGCCGACCTTGTTCGGGCCACCCTTCTCGAAGCTGTGGCAGGCATGGCACGCCTTCGTGCCGCCCTGGCCCTTCTCGGCGCTGGCGCTGGCGAGCCGCACGGCGATAGGCTCGACCTTCGCGTCGGCTGCGGCCGCAGCGGGCGCCTCGGCCGCCGCCTCGGGCAGGTCGTAGCCCGCCTTCCCGGCGGGTTTCGGGTGGTAGATGAGCTCGGCCACGAATCCCGAGCCGGCCGCGAACAGCAAGGCGCCGAGCACGGCACCGGCGATCTTGTTCACCTCGAACGAGTTCATGGGCCTCTCTACGTTCCCGGCCGCACCTGCGCGGGCTGACCCGGCCGCAAGGCTGCTCTCTGGAAGGCTTCGAGGGTGCCTTAGCCGCTTCGCACCGATCTTGACAATGGCGCTGCGCGGGGTCGCGGGGTCGCGGGGGGGCGGTGCCTGCAGGATTCTGCCAGTATTGTCACCGTCCTGCCTACGCAGCGGCCCCGCACTCATGCCTGGGGACGACAATCGGGACATGGCCTGATATGCACCCGAGCCTTCCACGGACCCTTCGAGCCATGTCCGATCCCCTGGTCCTCATCCCGGCGCGACTCGCCGCCACCCGCCTGCCGAACAAGCCCCTGGCCGACATCGCGGGCGAGCCGATGATCATCCATGTCTGGCGCCGCGCGGTAGAGGCCGGAATCGGCCCCGTCGTGGTGGCGACGGATACGCCGGAGATCGTGCAGGTGGTCGAGGCGGCGGGCGGCCTCGCCGTGCTGACGCGGCCGGACCATCCCTCGGGCTCCGACCGCCTCGCCGAAGCGCTGGAGAGCATCGACCCGGAGGGGCGGCACGACGTGGTCGTGAACGTACAGGGCGACCTGCCGACCATCGACCCGGCGATCATCGGCGCCGCCGTGGTGCCGCTCTCGGACAAGACGGTCGACATCGTGACGCTCTGTGCGCCGATCACCCATCCCGACGAGGCGGACAACCCCAACGTCGTGAAGCTGGTGGGCCACGAGGTGGCGCCCGGCCGCCTGCGGGCCCTCTATTTCACCCGCGCCCGGGCGCCCTACGGCCCGGGGCCGCTCTGGCACCACATCGGCCTCTACGCCTACCGCCGGAAGGCGTTGGTCCGGTTCGTCGCCTTGCCGCCGGGCGAGTTGGAGACCCGCGAGAAACTGGAACAGCTGCGTGCCCTCGAAGCGGGCATGCGCATCGACGCAGTGATCGTGGACGACCTGCCCCTCGGGGTCGACACCCCCGAAGATCTCGAAAGGGCGCGCGCCGTGATGCAGCGCCGCCGCCTCAACTGAACCCGATAGAGACGATGTCCCCCCGCACGATTTCCTACCAGGGCGAGCCCGGCGCCAACTCGCACATCATCTGCTCCCAGGCCTATCCGGACTGGTCCTCGCTCCCGTGCCCGACCTTCGAGGATGCGTTCGCGGCGGTGACCGAGGGGCGCGCCCAGAGGGCGATGATCCCGATCGAGAATTCCCTGGCCGGGCGGGTGGCGGACATCCACCACCTGATCCCGACCTCGACTCTTCACATCGTGGCCGAGCACTTCCTGCCGATCCACTTCCAGCTCATGGTTCTGCCGGGCACGCCGGTGGAAGCATTGAAGAGCGCCCACAGCCATGTCCATGCTTTGGGCCAATGCCGCCGGATCATCCGCCGCCTCGGTCTGCGCTCGGTGGTGAGCGGCGACACAGCGGGTGCCGCGCGGGAGATCGCCGAAGCGGGTGATCCGAGCCGCGCCGCCCTCGCTCCGGCGCTGGCGGCGGAGGTCTACGGCCTCGAGATCCTGATGCGCGACGTCGAGGACGCCGCCCACAACACCACGCGGTTCGTGGTGTTCTCGCCCGAGCCGGAGCCCATTCCGGGGGAGGGGGCCTTCGTGACGAGCTTCGTCTTCCGGGTGCGCAACATTCCGGCGGCTCTCTACAAGGCGCTCGGTGGCTTCGCGACGAACGGCGTCAACATGACGAAGCTCGAAAGCTACATGATCGAGGGCGAATTCACCGCCACGCAATTCTACGCCGAGGTCGATGGCCATCCCGAGGAGCCGGGCTTGCGCCGGGCTCTCGATGAACTCGGCTATTTCTCGCGCGAATTGCGCATCATCGGCACCTACCCGGCCCACCCGTTCCGCGAGATGGCTCGGCCTGCGGCAGAGTAGGGGCCGGAGAGCGGGGCGTCCCCTATTCCCGCCGGATCACCCGGTCCACGACCATGTCGGACCAGAAGCCCGGCCGGAAATCGCGCTTGAGGGCTTCCGGATCGTAGACGGTCTCGACCCAGGTGAGGAAATCGAGGCCCTTGGGCTCGCCCTCCGCGAGATAGCGGTCGAAGAAGGCGTCGAGGATGCCGGTCTTGGCGAAGCGGAAATGGCCGTAGCGGGCCGAGAGCTGGCGCGCAGCCTCGGCCACGGGGCGTCCCTCGTGCAGGATCAGGTAGAGGGCCGCCGCGAGACCCGCCCGGTCGGCGCCCGACTTGCAGTGCATCACCGCCGGGTACTCGATGCCTTCGAAGAAGGCTTTGGCGGCGAGAATCGTCGCCTTGTCCGGTGCCTCGCGTGAGCGCAGCACGAACTCCACCAGCGTGAGCCCGTGGCGCTCGCAGGCCTCGCGCTGAAGCGGCCAGGAACCGTGCTCTCGCCCCCCACGCAGGGAGATGACCGTGCGCACGCCCTCGGCGCGGAAGCGCGCGAGCTGGTGCGGGCCGGGCTGGGCCGAGCGCCAGATCTTGCCCCCACCGACCCGGTGGCGGTTGAGATAGGCGAGGCGGAACACGCCGTGGTCGACGAGCAGCATGTTGGCCCAGGCCATGAGCCGACTGCCCGCGCCGCCGATCGGCCGCTCGAAGCGGGCGATGCGGGCCATGCGGCGGGCGTAGCGCGTCTCGGGCTTGATGAAACGTTTGAGCACGATGTGTCCGGAAGGCGATGGGCCGCCTGTACCAGCAGGGGGGAAGCCCGGCAAATGCGCTGCGCCGAAACGGCGCCGATCTTGCCTTCACTCTGCCCGGATCCGCATCGAACCTGCGCCGGATCCGGGGGTTGTTTGCCGACAGAGACGGGAGGCCGAGCCGATGACCACGCGCACGACGAGCATCCGCCGGGCCAGGGAGGCCGACCTCGGCGGCTTGTCACGGGTGTTCGACGCGGCGTGGCGCGAGGCTTACCGCGGGATCATCCCCGGCGTCGCCCTGGAGCGGCTGATCTCCGGCCGCGGGCGGACGTGGTGGAAGGTCGCTCTGAATCGGGGGAGGCCCCTCGCCGTGGTGGAGACCGGTGATTCCGTCGTCGGCTATGCCGCTTACGGGCGCGCTCGCAGCCGCACGCTCGGCACCGATGGGGAGATCGACGAACTCTACATGATGCCGGAATATCAGGGCCTCGGTCTGGGGCGCCGCCTGTTCCGTGCGGTGCATAACGACCTCGCCGATCACGGTTTGGGGCGGCTCGGCGTCTGGACGCTGGAGGACAATGCCCGGGCGGGCGCCTTCTATCAAAGCATGGGCGGACAACGCGGGCCGCTCGTGCCGGATCGCGTGGGCGGCATCACCCTGGCGAAGGTCGGCTACGTGTTCGTCTGAGCGAACGCTTTCCCCGTTTCGTTGCTAAAGGGCAATTTCCAGCAGACGCCCGCATGTCTATGAGACGCTCAGCGCGGCCATATCCGCCTCAGGGAGCGACCCCATGAATATCGACGCGATCTCGATCGGCAAGAACCCGCCGGATGACGTCAATGTCATCATCGAGGTGCCGCTCGGTGGCGAGCCAATCAAGTATGAGATGGATAAGGAATCCGGCGCGCTGGTCGTCGACCGCTTCCTCTACACGCCGATGTTCTATCCCGGGAATTACGGCTTCATCCCGCACACCCTCTCCGGCGACGGCGACCCGTGCGACGTGCTGGTCGCCAACACCCGCGCCATCATCCCGGGCGCCGTGATGAGCGTACGCCCCGTGGGCGTGATGGTGATGCAGGACGAGGGCGGCGAGGATGAGAAGATCATCGCCGTGCCGTCGCGCCGCCTGACCAAGCGTTACGACCGGGTCGAGAACTACACCGACCTGCCCGAGATCACGATCCACCAGATCCAGCACTTCTTCGAGCACTACAAGGATCTGGAGCCCGGCAAGTGGGTGAAGTTCGTCCGCTGGGGCGACAAGGAAGAGGCGCACCGCCTCATCGCCGAGGGCATCGAGCGGGCGAAGAAGAAGGCCTGAGGTCCGTCCTCACCGCATCAGGCGCGGCACGCTCTGGCGTTGCTGCGCCGCCTCGCGGATGAAGAAGCCCTTCAGCCCCGGCAGCTTGTCCACGAGGCCGAGGCCGAAATCGCGGGCGAGCCGCAGGGGCAGGGCATCGTTCGAGAAAAGCCGGTTCAGCCCGTCGGTGGCTGCGGCCATGGCCAGCGTGTCGAACCGGCGGGCGCGCTCGTAGGCCTTGAGCACGTCCGGGCTTCCGGGATCGAGGCCCAAGCGCATCGCATCGCTCACCCCCTCGGCCAGAGCCGCCGCGTCGGCGAGGCCGAGGTTCAGGCCCTGGCCCGCGATGGGGTGAATGACGTGGGCGGCATCGCCCAGCAGCGCGAGGCGTTCCGCCTGGAAGGCCCGTGCGAGGCCGAGCGACAGCGGGTAGCTGTGTGGCCCGTGCTCCAGAGCGATCTCCCCGAGATCCAGGGTGAACCGTCGGGCGATCTCGCCCAGAACCTCGTCCGCATCGCCGGAGAGCAGCGCCTCCGCATCCGCCTTCCGCTCCGTCCAGACGATGGACGAGCGGTGGCCGAGGGGCCCGCCATCCCGCAGGGGCAGGATCGCGAAGGGGCCGGACGGCAGGAAATGCTCGAAGGCGCGGCCGTCATGCGGCTTCGCATGACCGATGGTCGCGACGATGCCGACCTGCGGATAGGACCAGCCGACCCAGCCGATCCGCGCGGCCTCGCGCAGGCGCGAACGGGCGCCGTCGCAGGCGACGAGGAGATCCGCCGTCATCGTCTCCCCCGTCGAGAGTTCGGTCCGCATCGTTCCGCCCTCGCAGGTGGCGCGGATCACCGCCGCCTCGATCAGGGATACGCCCGCGGCGAGGCAGGCCTCTCGCAGGGCTGCGCCGAAGGGCTCGGCCTCGACCATGTGGGCGAAGGGCTCGTCGACTTCGAGCGGGGTGTCGCCGAAGTTCAGGAACGACGGCCGCACCGGATCCGCGAGGCGGCTGTCGCTGATCACCATGCGGGTCATCGGCTCCGCCGCATCGGTGATCGCCTCCCACACCCCGAGCCTCGTGAGCATGCGGCGCCCGCCCGCCGCGACGGCGTAGGCCCGGCCGCGATGGCGTTCCGGCGCGGCCCCGCCGGGATCGAGCACCGCCACCTGGAGCGCCGCGCCGTTGGCATGCTTCAAAGCGAGCGCGAGGGTCAGCCCGGCGAGGCCGCCTCCGGCGATCAGCACCGTGCGGCTGCCCGGGCGGGCGCCGTTCCGGGCCGATGCGAGCGCGCTGGCCGTCATCGCAAGTCTCCGTTTTCCTGGGGCGGCTTCTTGGGCGGCCGATGGACCGCGCGGATGCACAAGCCTATGTCGCATCCGAACCTGGAACGGAAACCCCAGGCCTGCGGATCCCCCCTGAATGTCCGATGCCGACACCGACGCGATGACCGAGGCGGTCGCCGAACTCATCGCCATCCTCGATCTGGAACAGCTGGAAACCGACCTGTTCCGAGGTCACAACCCCAAGACCGGCTGGCGCCGCGTGTTCGGCGGGCAGGTCGTCGCGCAGGCCCTGGTCGCTGCCCAGCGCACGGTGTCGGCCGATCGCCCGGTCCATTCCCTGCACGCCTATTTCCTGCTGCCTGGGGATCCGCGCATCCCCATCGTCTACGAGGTGGAGCGCCTGCGCGACGGCCAGAGCTTCACCACACGCCGGGTGAAGGCGATCCAGAATGGCCGCGCGATCTTCGCCACCACGGTCTCGTTCCAGATCGTCGAAGACGGCTTCGCCCACGGGACGGAACGGCCCGACGTACCGGGCCCTGAAGGGTTGCCGGGTGGGCGGGAGATCGCCGCGATGGCCGGGCTCGCCCTGCCCGAGGCCATCGCCGCCTATTTCGCGCGGCCCCGGCCCATCGACCTGCGCCCGGTCGATCTGCGGCGCTATCGCGGCGGTGAGCCGCGCGAACCTGTCTTCAACGTTTGGCTGCGCGCGGCGGCGACGCTGCCCGACGATCCGGCCCTTCACCGGGCGGTGCTGGCCTACGCATCCGACATGACGCTGCTCGACGTGGCTTTGATTCCCCACGGGCGCTCCGTGTTCGACCCGCAGGTCCAGGCGGCGAGCCTCGACCATGCCTTGTGGTTTCACGGGCCGGTTCGCGCGGACGAGTGGCTTCTCTATGCGCAGGACAGCCCCGCCGCCGCCGGAGCCAGAGGCTTCGCCCGCGGCCAGATCTTCGATCGCGACGGGCGGCTCGTCGCGTCGGTTGCCCAGGAGGGATTGATCCGGCCGCGCCTGGATTAAAAAGGGAGAAGAGACGTAAGCGACGCCTTTGGCGTCGCCCTACGCTGTTTGTGCGCAATATGCCGGTTCCGTGGGCATACGATTTTGCCCGTTGTCCAACACGTAGGCAATTGACCGGCTAATTTTCGGGCAGCCTGTGTGCGGGAGCCGTCGTTACGGCCGAGCTTGGCTGGCACAGTCCTTGAATAGGGGGGAGCAACCGCAGGCCATCCTGGCCGTGTGGGCCACCCGGATCCCTCGTGGCGCTGGTTCGGCGTCGGATCCCAAGTATTCAACAAGGGGGTGCCACCCATGAAGATCGTGATGGCCATCATCAAGCCGTTCAAGCTGGAAGAGGTGCGCGACGCCCTCACCGGCATCGGCGTGCACGGCCTGACGGTGACCGAAGTGAAGGGTTACGGCCGTCAGAAGGGCCATACCGAGATCTATCGCGGCGCCGAATACGCCGTCAGCTTCCTGCCGAAGCTCAAGATCGAGGTGGCGGTCGCCAGCGACCTGACCTCCAGCGTCGTCGATGCCATCGCGGGTGCCGCCCGCACCGGCCAGATCGGTGACGGCAAGATCTTCGTGATGCCCCTCGAAAAGGCGGTGCGCATCCGGACCGGCGAGACCGACGCCGACGCCCTTTGAGCGAAGGGGCCGCGCCGGACCGCCCGGCAGCGCCCGTTCGATCGACCCCATTCCCTCTTCGATCTTCCACACCGCTTAAGCGACCGGGAGCCTCGTGCCCATGAAACTCCGTACTGCCCTCTCGCTCGGCTTGGGAGGAGCGGCGCTTGCCCTCCTCTTGGTCGAGCCCTCGCTCGCGCAGACGCCGACGCCCGAGGCCGCCGCTGCGGCCACGCCCGCGGCGCCCATCCCGAACAAGGGCGACACCGCCTGGATGCTGATCTCTTCGGCCCTCGTGCTGATGATGAGCGTTCCCGGCCTCGCCCTGTTCTACGGCGGCCTCGTCCGCACCAAGAACATGCTTTCGGTTCTCACCCAGGTCTTCGCGATCGTCGCGATCGCCGGCCTGCTCTGGGTATTCTTCGGCTACAGCCTCGCCTTCACCAATGGCGGCGGCATCAACGATTTCGTCGGCGGCTTCTCGAAGGTCTTCCTGAAGGGCGTCGATCCGAACTCGACCGTCGCCACCTTCTCGAACGGCGTAGTGATCCCCGAATACGTCTACATCTGCTTCCAGATGACGTTCGCCATGATCACCCCCGCGCTCATCGTGGGCTCCTTCGCGGAGCGCATGAAGTTCTCGGCGCTGGTCGTGTTCGTGATCCTCTGGGTCACGCTGATCTACTTCCCGATGGCCCACATGGTTTGGTACTGGGGCGGTCCGGATGTGGTTGCGGGCGCTGCCAAGGCTCTGGCTTCCGCCACGGACGACGCCTCCAAGGCGAGCGCGCAGGCGGCCCTCGATGCCGTCAACAAGGATGCCGGCTTCCTCTTCCAGAAGGGTGCCCTCGACTTCGCCGGCGGCACCGTGGTGCACATCAACGCCGGTATCGCGGGCTTCGTCGGTTGCCTGATGCTCGGCAAGCGCATCGGCTACGGCCGTGACCTGCTCGCCCCGCACTCGCTGACCATGACCATGATCGGCGCCTCGCTCCTGTGGGTCGGCTGGTTCGGCTTCAATGCCGGCTCGAACCTCGAGTCCAACGGCACCGCCGCGCTCGCCATGCTCAACACCTTCGTCGCCACCTGCGGTGCGGCGGTGGCGTGGCTGTTCGCCGAGTGGGCTCTCAAGGGCAAGCCGTCGCTGCTCGGCATGGTCTCGGGTGCCATCGCCGGTCTCGTGGCTGTCACCCCGGCCTCCGGCTTCGCCGGTCCGATGGGCTCGATCGTGCTCGGCCTCGTCGCGGGCGTGGTCTGCTTCATCATGTGCTCGACCGTGAAGAACGCCCTCGGGTACGACGACTCCCTGGACGTCTTCGGTGTCCACTGCGTCGGCGGCATCCTCGGTGCTCTCGCGACCGGCATCCTCGTCGATCCCAAGCTCGGCGGCGTCGGCATCCCCGACTACACCACCAAGCCGGGTGAGCTGGTCGTCGGCGCCTACGATATGATGAGCCAGGTCATCGTGCAGGCCGAGGCGGTCGGCCTGACCCTGCTCTGGTCGGGTATCGGCTCGGCTATCCTCTACAAGCTCGTCGACCTGACGATCGGCCTGCGCGTCACGCAGGAAGAGGAGCGCGAGGGCCTCGACATCGCCGATCACGGCGAGCGCGCCTACAACTACTGAGCGTCACGCTCTGACGAAGAAGGCCCCGGCTCGCGAGAGCCGGGGCCTTCTTCATTTGCTCTCTGTCATTGCGAGCGTCAGCGAAGCAATCCAGGGAGGCGCCAAGCTCGGAAGGTAGACCTCCGCCCCTGGATTGCTTCGCTTCGCTCGCAATGACGGGCTGAGTACCTTCAGAAGCGCACCGCCCGCACCCGCTTCACCTGCGGGATGGCGGTGATCTGAGCCAGGACCTCCTCCGGTACCCGGCCATCCACCGCCACGAAGGCGATGGCGTCGCCGCCCTCGCGCTCACGGCCGAGGTTGAAGGTCGCGACGTTCACCCCCGCCTCGCCGAGCAGGCTCCCGAACCGGCCGATGAAGCCCGGCTTGTCGTGGTTGCGTACGAACAGCATGTGCGGCGCGAAGGCGGCATCCATGGCGATGCCGCGGATTTCGATCACCCGCGGCTTGCCGTCCTGGAACACGGTGCCCGCCGCGTCGCGGGGCATGTCCTGCGCTTCGACCGTGATCCGCACCACCGATTCGAAGTTGCTGTGTGCGCCGCCCCGGCGAACCTCATCGACGACGATGCCGTGCTCGTGCGCCAGCGCAGGAGCCGAGATCATGTTCACATCGGAGCGGAAGGCCCGGAGCACCCCGGTCACTGCCGCCGCCGTGAGCGCACGGGTGTTCATCTCGGCCACCGCGCCCTCGTAGATGACGCGGATGCCGGTGACCGGCGCCTCGGTGAGTTGGCCGAGGAACGAGCCAAGCTTTTCGGACAGCTCCACGAAGGGGCGCAGACGCGGCGCCTCGTCGGCGCTGATCGCCGGAAAGTTCACCGCATTGGCGATGGCGCCATCCACGAGATAGGCCGAGATCTGTTCGGCCACCTGCAACGCCACATTCTCCTGCGCCTCGGCCGTCGAGGCGCCGAGATGAGGCGTGCAGATCACGTTGGGATGCCCGAAGAGGGGATTGTCCTGCGCGGGCTCCACGGCGAACACATCGAGCGCCGCCCCCGCCACATGGCCGGAATCCAGCGCCGCGCGAAGCGCGACTTCGTCCAGGAGGCCGCCGCGTGCGCAATTCACGATGCGGATTCCAGGCTTCGTCCGGGCGAGCGCCTCGGCCGACAGGATGTTGCGCGTCTTGTCCGTGAGCGGCACGTGCAGGGTGATGACGTCGGCCCTGGCCAGCAACTCATCGAGTTCGACCTTCTCGACACCGAGTGCCACGGCGCGCTCCGCCGAAAGGAACGGATCGTAGGCGATCACCTTCATCTTCAGGCCGATGCCGCGTTCCGCGACGATGGCGCCGATATTCCCGCAGCCGACCACGCCGAGGGTCTTGGCGGTCAGCTCGATGCCGAGGAAGCGGTTCTTTTCCCACTTGCCACCCTGCGTCGAGGCATCGGCCTGAGGGATCTGGCGCGCCAGGGCGAACATCATCGCGATGGCATGCTCGGCGGTGGTGATGGCGTTGCCGTGGGGCGTGTTCATCACGATCACGCCCTTCGCCGTCGCGGCGGGGACATCGACATTGTCGACGCCGATCCCCGCCCGGCCGATCACCTTCAGACGGGTCGCGGCCTCCAGGACCTTGGGCGTCACCTTGGTGGCCGAGCGGATGGCGAGGCCGTCATACGCGCCGATCTCGCGGATCAGCGCGTCGCGGTCCTTGCCGAGTTCGGGGCGGAAATCGACCTCGATGCCACGATCCTTGAAGATGCGGATCGCCGCCTCGGAGAGGGCGTCAGAGACGAGGACTCGTTTGGGGGTCTGGGGCTGCGCGGGCATGGGGCCTCCGGCGCTGGAAGGAAACAGGGCGTGCGTCCGCATGGCGCCGCCGCTTCGCGCGGTGCGCGCCTCACATCCTCGTCGTCATTGCGAGTGCCAGCGAAGCAATCCAGCGCGGCGGGACATTTCGAGACCTCGGCGGATCTCTGGCTTGCTTCGCTTTGCTCGCAATGACGGGGTGAGCTTCTAAGCGTTCACAACGCCCCTCGAGGGAAGGGCGCGGGTTTTCAGGCCGCTGCGGTCAGCGCGGCCTTTTCCTGGGCGAAGGCCCAGTCGAGCCACGGCAGAAGCGCCTCGACATCGGCGGTTTCCACGGTGGCGCCGCACCAGATCCGCAGCCCGGCGGGGGCATCGCGGTAGGCCGCGATGTCGAGGGCGACGCCCTCCTTCTCAAGCCGCGAGGCGATGCCTTTGGCGAGCGATGCCACGGCGTCGTCGCCCTTGGCCAGCACGTCCGGATCGGCGATCACGAGGCAGACGCCCGTATTGGAGCGCGTTGCCGGATCGACGGCCAGGGGCGCCACCCACGGGGTACGCTCGACCCAGGTATAGATCGCCGCCGCGTTGGCATCGGCACGTCCATGCAGGGCCTCGAGCCCGCCGATCCGCTGCGCCCAGGTGAGCGTGTCGATGTAATCCTCGACCGCGAGCATGGAGGGCGTGTTGATCGTGTCGCCCTTGAAGATGCCCTCGATCAGCTTGCCGCCCTTGGTCAGGCGGAACACCTTCGGCAGCGGCCAGGACGGGGTGTGGCTCTCGAGCCGGGCGACGGCGCGGGGCGAGAGGATGAGCATTCCGTGGGCGGCCTCGCCACCCATCACCTTCTGCCAGGAGAAGGTGACGACATCGAGCTTATCCCACGGCAGGGGCTGCGCGAACGCCGCCGAGGTGGCGTCGCAGATCGTCAGCCCCTCGCGGTCGGCGGGGATCCATTCGCCGTCCGGCACCTTCACGCCCGCGGCGGTGCCGTTCCAAGTGAAGACGACGTCGCTGCTCTTCGTATCAATCGCCGAAAGGTCGGGCAGCACGCCGTAGGGCGTCTGGTGGATCACCGGATCGATCTTGAGCTGCTTGAGCGCGTCAGTGACCCACTCCTTGCCGAAGGCCTCCCACGCGGCGACGGCCACGGGGCGGCAGCCCAGCATGGTCCACATCGCCATCTCGACGGCGCCGGTATCGGAGGCCGGGACGATCCCGATCCGATAGTCGGCGGGCACCTGCAACACCTCACGGGTCAGGTCGATCGCCTGAATCAGCTTGGCCTTGCCGAGGGGGGAACGGTGTGAGCGGCCCAGGGCGGCATCGGCCAGGGCCTGCGGGGTCCAGCCGGGGCGCTTGGCGCAGGGGCCGGACGAGAAATAAGGCACGCGGGGGCGCGTGGTGGGTCGAGCACTCATATGATCCATCCTTGCAGATGGGCGCTCCTCGTTGGGGAGGAGTGTCCCGCCGACGCGTCTGCGCCCAAACTTGGCCGCGCGCAAGCCCGATCCGCACCGGGACGGTGGCGTGCCGGTCACAAGAACGAGCGATTAAGATCGTCGGCTTAGTCTCGCCAACGTACCGCGTTGTGTTTCAGGTGCGCCGATGTCCTTCGAAGATGCCGCGATCGTCGCGGCCTGTACTGTCGTGTTCGGTCTCGTGATCGCCCTGCTTCCGCGCGGCCGGAAGCCCGACTTGATGGAGCGGCCGAGCCACCAATCGCTGGAATTCGATCCGCTGTCGGTCGATGCCGACGGGCCGGTGCTCGATCTCAAGGCGGCCTGAGCGTCGTCAGGACGGTACGCGCTTCAAGAGATCGGGGCGGCGCTCGGCTGTGATGCGCCGGGCTTCGTCCCGCCGCCATTTCGCGATGGCACCGTGGTTGCCGCCGCTCAGGATGTCGGGAATGGCGCGGCCCTCCCACTCCCTCGGGCGCGTATAGTGCGGGTATTCGAGGAGCCCGCCCTCGAAGCTTTCCTCGACGCCCGATTCGGCCTTGCCCATCACGCCGGGGAGAAGCCGCACGCAGGCATCGAGCAGCGTGATCGCAGCGATCTCCCCGCCCGAGAGCACGTAATCGCCGATCGACACCTCTTCGAGATCGCGTCCCGCGATCACCCGCTCGTCCACGCCCTCGAACCGGCCGCAGACCACGAGCACGCCCGGCCCGGAGGCCAGTTCACGCACCCGCTCCTGCCGCAGGGGGCGGCCGCGGGGCGACATCAAGAGGCGTGGCCTCGGATCCCCGGGCGGGGCAGCAGCGTCGATGGCGGCGGCCAGCACATCGCAGCGCAGGACCATGCCAGCCCCGCCACCGGAGGGGGTGTCGTCCACGCTCCGGTGCCGCCCAAGCCCGTGCTCGCGGATATTGCGCGCCTCGAGGCTCCATTCGCCCCGGCCGAGGGCATCGCCGGAGAGCGAGATGCCGAGGGGGCCGGGAAACATCTCCGGGTAGAGGGTGAGGATGGTGGCCCGCCAGGGCATGTCCGTGCGTGTCATGGCGCTAGATCGCGCGTCCGGTGCGGCACGGTCAACGCGCTCGGCACCGACGAATGCCCTCGGTGGTTATGGAGCATGCTGCGCCTCTCGCTCCTCCTCTCCCTCGCTTTCGTGGCACCGGCCCAGGCCGCCGGACCCCTGTCCCCACCGGGCGCGCCTGCCGAGGCGTTTCCGAAGCCGGATCGGCCCGTCGCCGAGATTGTCGCGCCCCAATGGACGGCTGAGGCCGTGCGGGACAAAATCGGAGAGTTCGAGGCGGTCGCCAAGGCCATGAGGATCGGCCCCGGCGAGACCGTGGCCGATATCGGGGCGGGCAGCGGCTACTACGTCGTGAGGTTGAGCCCTCGCGTCGGGCCTTCGGGGAAGGTCCTCGCGGAGGACGTGACGCCCGCCTACCTCGCCAGCCTGGAGCGCCGGGTGAAAGGGCTCGGGAACGTCACGGTGGTTAGGGGCGAGCCCCACGACCCCCGCCTTCCGCCCGCTTCCGTCGATGCGGTGGTGCTGGTTCACATGTACCACGAGATCACGCAGCCCTTCGGCCTGCTCTACAATCTCGCTCCCGCGATGCGCCCTGGAGGCCGTGTCGGCATCCTCGATGCGAACGACATCCCCTCACGCCACGGAACGCCACCCGCGCTGCTGAGATGCGAGTTGGCGGCGGTCGGCTACCGGGAAACCGGCTTCCACCCCATGCCTGACGGAACGTATCTCGCCGTGTTCGAGGCGCCCACGCCGGAGGCCAGGCCGAAGCCGGACACGATCCGTCCATGCAAGGACGCAGCGAGTGCGCGATGAGGACAATCACGCGATTTCGCCCAGACGGGGCGTGTGAAGAATCAACGTAGGGTTGCTTGAGCGTCCATAGGCGGCTCGCCATAACGGCCACGCTCAAGGCGCCTCTCCGGCCCGAAGGCCCTCGCTATGAGGCTTGCGGCGGACTTGATCGGCCGTCGCCCCCGCGAGGGTGAGGAGATCGATCGGAGAGGAGGTGATTCGTGTGCTCGGGATTCCGATTCTCACCGTCACCGTGAGTAAAAATGCCAGCGCGTGGTCCGTGACCATCACGCTGGCATTCAAGCTCGTATAACAGCCAAGAGCAAAGGAGTCGGGGTTGAGGTAGCGCTCGCCCCGGCTCCGGCCTGAAGATAAATCCTCAGGCCCCGACTTTCAATCGCCGCGTTGCGTCGGTTCAGCCCGGATCGTCGGCGGGCTTCGGCCCCGGCGCCTCGAAGAAATCCTCGGGTAGCGCGACGGTGATCCGTCGGCCCGGCACATCGAGATCGGGCACAAAAGCCTTGGTGAAGGGCAGGAGCGCCGTGGCGCCGCCCGCTGCCGGGCGAAGTTCCAGCAGATCGCCGCCGCCGTAATTCGGCACCGCGACCACCGTCGCGACGAGGGTTCCGGCGGCATCGACCGCCTCCGCGCCGATCAGGTCGGTGGTGAAGAACTCATCCGTCTCCTCCGGCGTGCCGAGGCGCGCGCGAGGGACGTAGACCGCAAGGCGATTCAACGCTTCGGCGGCATTGCGACCCGAGACGCCCTGGACGCGGGCGATCAGCATGTCGGTCGAGGAGCCGGGAGCGGGGCGGACCTCGGCGAGGGTCAGTGCCCGCCCGTCGGCGGTCATCAGCGGGCCGTAGCCCGCGATGGCTTTCGGGTCGGCCGTGTACGACTTCAGCCGAACCTCGCCGTTGAGGCCATGGGCCCGACCGAACTCGCCCATGAGGACGAGATCCGGATCCACGGCGGTGGGCGGCGGCTTCGGCGCGGGAGGCTTGGCCGACGTGGCGACCTCCGGCGCAAGGGCCGGAGGTCGGGCGCGGCGAGCGCCGTCGCGGGAGTTGGGACCAGCGGGGCGGCGCGTCACCAGCGAGTGCCTTAGGCGGCGGCGTCTTCGGCCGGGGCGGCGGCCTTCTCGGCGCGCTTGGCGGCCCGCTCCTTGGACTTCTCGCCCGGCTCGGCCTTCTGCGGGTTGTTGCGGGTCGGACGCTTGGCGAGGCCGGCCTGGTCGAGGAAGCGCAGGACGCGATCGGTCGGCTGCGCGCCCTTGGCGAGCCAGCTCTGGATCTTCTCGTTGTCGAGCACGACGCGGGCCGGATCGTCCTTGGCCTTCATCGGATCGTAGGCGCCGACCTTATCGATGAAGCGGCCATCGCGCGGCGAGCGGGCGTCGGCAACGACGATGCGGTAGTAGGGGCGCTTCTTGGCGCCGCCGCGGGTGAGACGGATCTTGAGGGACATGATGACTTCCTAGTCTTGAGCGTCGACCGTGGCGCCATGCTCGGCCGCGATCGTCTGGTGGTGCCGGATGACTTCCTTGACGACGAACGCCAGAAATTTCTCGGCGAAATCGGGGTCGAGCTTGGCTTCGACCGCGAGTTTGCGGAGCCGGGCGACCTGACGGGCCTCCCGGTCCGGATCGGAAGGGGGAATCCCCTTGCGGGCCTTCAGCTCGCCGACCCGCTGGGTGCAGCGGAAGCGCTCGGCGAGCAGGTGGATCAGGGCGGCATCGAAATTGTCGATGCTGTCGCGCAGACGCGCGAGTTCAGGATCGACGGCTTGCGCGGACAGGATCGTCATTTTTTCTTCCCGAACGGCAGGCCGCCGCCGAGGCCGGGGAGCTTCGGCCCCCCGAGACCCGGAAGGCCCGGCAATTTCGGCATCCCGCCACCGAGGCCCGGCGGCATCGGCGGCAGCTTGCCGCCGAACTGCTTCTGGATCTCTTCGATCTGCTCCGGGGTCGGCTCCGGCATGCCCGGGGGCAGCTTCATGCCGCCGGGGAGGCCGGGCATCCCGCCGCCGCCGCCGAGCCCGAACATCGAGCCGAGCGCCTGTCCAATGCCGCGCTTGCCCGAACCCATCGCCTTCATCATGTCGGCCATGGTCCGGTGCATCTTCAGGAGTTTGTTGATCTCCGAGACGTCGACGCCCGACCCCGCCGCGATGCGCTTCTTGCGGGAATTCTTCAGCAGGTCCGGGTTCTTCCGCTCCTGCGGCGTCATCGAGGAGATGATTGCCCGCTGACGCTTGAACATCTTCTCGTCGAGGTTCGCGCCCTCGACCTGCTTCTTGATCTGGCCCATGCCGGGCAGCATGCCCATCAGGCCGCCGATGCCGCCCATCTTCTCCATCTGGGCGAGCTGCATGGACAAGTCTTCAAGGTCGAACTTGCCCTTGCGCATCTTCTCGGCGGTGCGCATCGCCTGTTCGGCGTCGATCGTCTCCGCCGCCTTCTCAACCAGGGAGACGATGTCGCCCATGCCGAGGATGCGGTTGGCCACGCGCGCCGGGTGGAATTCCTCCAGCGCATCGACCTTCTCGCCCGTGCCGACGAGCTTGATCGGCTTGCCGGTGACGGCGCGCATCGAGAGCGCCGCACCACCGCGCGAATCGCCGTCCATGCGGGTGAGCACGATGCCGGTCACGCCGAGGCGCTGGTCGAAGGCGCGGGCGGTGTTCACCGCGTCCTGACCGGTGAGCGCGTCGGCGACGAGCAGAACCTCGTGCGGGTTCGTAGCCGCCTTCACGTCGGCCGCCTCGACCATCAAGGCCTCGTCGACCGTGGTCCGGCCGGCGGTGTCGAGCATCACGACGTCGAAGCCACCGAGGCGCGCGGCCTCCATCGCCCGGCGGGCGATCTGCACGGCGGATTGCCCGGCGACGATGGGCAGGCTTTCGACGCCGACCTGCTTCGCCAGAACCGCCAATTGCTCCATGGCGGCGGGGCGGCGGGTGTCGAGGGAGGCGAGCAGCACCTTTCGGCGCTCGCGCTCGGACAAGCGGCGGGCGATCTTGGCGGTGGTGGTGGTCTTACCCGAACCCTGGAGGCCGACCATCAGGATCGGCACGGGGGCGGGGGCGTTCAGGCTGATGATCTCGGCATCGGTGCCGAGCATGGCGACCAGCTCGTCGTTGACGAGCTTCACCACCATCTGGCCGGGCGTGACCGACTTCAGCACCGTGGCGCCGACGGCCTTCTCGCGGACCCGGTCGGTGAAGCCGCGCACCACTTCCAGGGCGACGTCGGCTTCCAAGAGGGCGCGGCGCACTTCGCGCATCGCGGCGGTGACGTCGGCCTCGGTCAGCGCGCCCCGGCGGGTCAGGCCGGACAGAATGCCGGAAAGGCGGTCGGAAAGTCCTTCGAACATGCCGGGCCCGTTACTGCTCGAGCCCGGCGCGCGAGACCCGGCGAGCCTGGAGCGACGCCTCGAAGCTCTGGATCGCGCGGGCGAACTTGTCCCGGCATTCCGGATTGCAGAAGCCGACCACGGCGCCGTTGTAGAGGGTGAGCGAGTCGGCCGAAATCGGCTTGCCCGACCACGGGCAGGCGTCGTTCACCGCATCCTCGATCTTCAGCACGTGTCTCTCGGCCACCATCAGGTGTATGCCTCCGCCACCGGGCCCGTCCCTCGGTCATCGGTCCAACACCCATTGCGCCCGAGGGCGCACACGCGCTGTCGGGCGTTGACCTCCGGCCTCTCGGGCCGGTCGGCGGGTCATGTTGCGATCATCTCAGGATCGGGAGGGCGGGACCTAGCGGCCGAGCGTGGAAAAGTCAATTTTTTGCATGGTCGCCCCCTCGCGTCAGGGGGTGCGGCGTGGACGCCGCAGGTCTTTACCGGCCGTTAAGCATGTTGGGATTGGCTGGAAGGGAATGATTCCCAGGACGCTCGCCGATGTCTGAACCTGCCCGCGCATTCCGTCTTCCGGAAGACGACAGCCATTGCGGCGCGGGGCCGCTGCAGGACTGGCTCGCCGCCATCAAGCGTTACGAAACCGAGGAAGACGGTGGCCTGAAGGCACCGGCCGCCGACAACACGCCTTGGGGGCCCCGTCTCGTCCAGCCTGCTCCGGCTGCCGCCGAGGAGGCCGAGGCCGCCGACATCTCCGAGCTGATGGCCGAAAACCTGATGCTCAAGGCGCGGCTCCAGGTCGAGCAGGACCGGCAGGACTCGTTGCAGACGGCACTCGCCGTGCAGATCCGCGAGTTGCGCGAGCACATCGCGCAGGAAATGAGCACCCTGGAGGAATTGCGGGCCGGGCAAGCGGCGGTGCAGGCCGAGTACGACGCTTTCCAGGCCGAGCGAGACAGCCTCCGCCGCGCCTGCGACCGGGCCGTCGCGGAGCGGGATTCCGTCCGCGCCGAGCGGGACGTGTTGATCGCCGAGCGCGACGGGCTTCGCGGCGACCGTGACTTGTGGCGCGCCCGCGCCGAGGCCTTGGCTCAACCCTTGTTCCAAGTGAAGGCCTGAACCGGCCAAGGCCTGAACCGGCAATGCCTGAAACGGCGAAGGGCCACCCCGTTTCCAGGATGGCCCTTCCATTGCCGAACCGACACGTCCGGCGGATCTGTTCCGAATTCGAGTCTCAGACGCGCTTAGAGCGACGCGCCGGAGGCGAAGGTCCAGGTCCGGGAAGCCGAGACGGTCGGCTGATGACAATGAGACACTGGATCACCTCCTTTCGTTAGTTGCGGATGAAAGGAAGTTAGGCGGCCCGACGCGGCTTGTGAAGGGCGTGGGCCTGCGTCCGTTAGCCCACCGGGCCGGTCGAATTTTTGCCGCCGTTGCGGTTGGGGGGTAAGACGGCCGGAAGGCTTCCATCCTCCAACGTGATCTCGCCCGTGAACGTTCAGGTTCCTCCACCGCGCCCTTCCGACGAGGCGGCCCTCGATCCCGAGGCGATGCGCCAGCCGTTGCCGAGCGCGTGGTACTGCGTCGGCCGCGCCGACAGCCTGTCGGGCGGTCGCCTTCGGGCCGTCGGGCTGAACGGCGAACAGATGGTGATCGGCCGTGGCAAGGACGGGGCGTTCTTCGCTCTGCGGGATCGCTGCCCTCACCGGGGCATGGCCCTGTCGAAAGGGCCGTTCGACGGGCAGACTCTGATGTGCCCGTTCCACGGCTGGCGCTTCGGCACGGATGGCGGCTGCCGTGACGTGCCGACCCTTTCCGAGCACGACGCCGCCGATTTCTCCCGCATCCGGGTGCAGCCCTTCCCCATCCGCGAAAGCGCCGGCTTCCTCTGGGTCAATCCGCATCTCGGTGCGCCCGCCGGTGAGCCGCCCGCCGTGCCGGAACTGGCCTTCGAGCCTGCCGGAAGCCTCGTGGTCGAATTGGAGGTCGAGGCCTCCTTCGACCTGACGGTGCTCAGCCTCGTCGATCCCGGCCACGTCGCCTTCGTCCACGATACGTGGTGGTTTCGCCCTTCGAAGCAGCTGCGCGAGAAGGTGAAGATCTTCGAGCCGGTCATGCACGGCTTCACCATGGCGAGCCATGCCACCACGACGAGTTCGCCGGTCTACCGGCTGCTCGGCGGCGTGCCCGAGGTCGAGATCGAGTTCCGCTTGCCGGGTGTGCGGCTGGAGCGCATCCGCGCGGGCGAGAAACACGTGGCGAATTACACCTTCGCGACCCCGCTCTCCGCCAACCGGACGATGCTGACCAACG
Organism: Methylobacterium sp. NFXW15; assembly: GCF_049887755.1. Classification (NCBI taxonomy): domain Bacteria; kingdom Pseudomonadati; phylum Pseudomonadota; class Alphaproteobacteria; order Hyphomicrobiales; family Methylobacteriaceae; genus Methylobacterium; species Methylobacterium sp. NFXW15. The sequence goes on from NZ_JAGEKG010000003.1 coordinate 488,152, forward strand.
CACTCTATTGGAGCATGCCGGCTCTCAATCTTCTGAAGCCGGTCGCCCGGCCGCTGATGCGCCAGTTCCTCGGCCAGGACCAGCGGGTGCTACAGGACGCGCAGAAGGGGCTCGACCGGAAGCCGACCATGGTGCTGTTCGGCCAGGGCGATCTGCCCTCGCAATGGTACTTCCGCCTGAAGCGCGAGGCGCTGGAAGCGGGTCTTGCGGGGCGGCCCTTCGTCAATCCACTAGAGCGGCGCGAGCTGCGCTGGCGCTCCTAGCACGAGGCTGATCTCACGCGCGGCAAGCTTCCGTTAACCATGGTTTACGTAGTCTCGCCCCAGGACCGAGGCCCCGAGACACGTTCGCCAATGCCCCGCTATTTTATCGACCTGCACGACGGCATTCAGCCCATCAAGGACGAAGTCGGGTTCGACTTGCCCGACCTGCCTGCCGCCCGCGCCAAGGTGGTCCGCATCATGTCGGCCATCGCCCGTGACATGCTCCCCGAGGTGGAGCGGCAGGATTACGTGGCGGGCGTTCGCGATGCCGTGGGCAAAGTGGTCTACCGTGTGCGCCTGTCCCTCGCGACGGAGGTCATCGAGGGTTGATCCGGCCGATGGCCGATCCGGCAAGGTGCCGCGCTTGACCGGCGCGGCCGTGCCGCCATCTCTCACAGCATGAAACGGCGCAGCCTGCTGACGGTCGCGAGCGCGGCCACGGTCATGACCCTCGGCGGCGTCGGCTACGCCGCCCACCGCCGTAACGCGAACCCCTATTATTCGGGGCCGGTCTCCGATCATTTCGACGGGAAGCGGTTCTTCATCCCCGGGGTCGATACCGACCGCGGCCTGAAGGACATCGCCCGCTGGCAGGCCCAACGCCAGCGCACCCCCTGGCCGAAGAGCGTCCCGAGCCCGTTCCCCGCCGATATCCCGCCGGAGCGGGTCTCGGGCCTGCGCGTCGTGCTCATCGGGCATGCGAGCTATCTGGTGCAGGTCGCGGGCCGCAACATCCTCATCGATCCGGTCTTCGCCAAGCGGGCGAGCCCCGTGCGCTTCGCGGGCCCGAAGCGGGTGAACCCGCCGGGCATCGCGCTGGCCGACCTGCCACCGATCGATGCGGTGCTCATCACCCACAACCACTACGACCATCTCGACGGGCCGAACCTCGCCCGGATCTGGCAGGCGCATCAGCCCCTCGTCGTGGCGCCGCTCGGCAACGACGCGATCCTGCGCGGCTACGACGACACGATGCATGTCGAGACCCGCGACTGGGGTGAATCGGTCGATCTCGGCGACGGGCTCTCCGTCCACCTCACCCCCGCCAACCATTGGTCGGCACGGGGGCTGAACGACCGCCGCATGGCCCTATGGTGCGCCTTCGCGATCCTGTCGCCCCAGGGCTTCCACTACCATGTCGGCGATACCGGCCTGGGCGACGGCACGATCTTCCGCGACGTGCGCGCCCAGTTCGGGCCGCCGCGCCTCGCGACCCTGCCCATCGGCGCGTATGAGCCGCGCTGGTTCATGCGGCCCCAGCACGTCGATCCGCACGAGGCGGTGGAGATCGCCGGGCTTCTCGGCGCGGCGCAGGCGCTCGGCCACCACTGGGGCACGTTCCAGCTCACCGACGAGGGCGTCGAGCGACCGGCGGAGGATCTCGCCGCCGCCCTCGACGCGGCCGGTTGGCCGCAGGACCGGTTCATCCCCCTCCGGCCGGGTCAGGTCTGGCAGGGCTGAGCGGCCGCTCACCGGCACGATGTATGCAAGATACCTGACGCGGTGATGCCAGCCGCGTCAGCTTCAGGACCACCATGTCTCTTGTCGTGCCGACACGCCGTTCCCTCATGGCCGGGGGCGCGGCACTCGCCGCCCTGGGCTCGAGCGACCGCGCCGCGAGTGAGCCGGGCAGCCTCACCTACGGCATCTCCATGACGGATCTGCCCCTCACCACCGGCCAGCCGGACCGGGGCGCAGGCGGCTACCAGTTCACCGGCCTCACCCTCTACGATCCCCTGGTCGCCTGGGAACTCGATGTGGCCGACCGGCCGGGCAAGATGGTGCCGGGCCTCGCCACCTCGTGGGAGAACGATCCGGCCGAGCGCAAGAACTGGATCTTCCGTCTGCGCGACGGCGTGACGTTCCATGACGGCTCGGCCTTCGACGCCGACGCGGTGATCTGGAACTTCGACAAGGTGCTGAACAAGGAAGCACCGCATTTCGACCAGCGACAGGCGGCCCAGGTCCGCCCGCGCCTGCCGGGGGTGGCGAGCTACAGGAAGCTCGACCCGATGACGGTGCAGGTGACGACGAAGGCCGCCGACAGCCTGTTCCCCTACCAGATGCTCTGGTTCCTGATCTCCTCGCCCACGCAGTTCGAGAAGGTCGGCCGCGATTGGGCGAAGTTCGCCTTCGAGCCCTCGGGAACCGGGCCGTTCAAGCTCGCCAAGCTCACACCGCGCGTCAGCCTGGAGATGGTGCCGAACGCCGGGTACTGGAACAAGAAGCGCATTCCCAAGCTGTCGAAGCTGACGCTCGCCTGCGTGCCGGAGGATCTGGCGCGGGTGAACGCGCTGCTTTCGGGCAATGTCGATCTCATCGAATCGCCCGCGCCCGATGCCGTGCCGCGCCTGAAGGGAGCGGGGATGCGAGTCGTCGGCAACGACACCCCGCATGTCTGGAATTACCACCTCTCCATGCTGGAGGGCTCGCCCTGGCGCGACCTGCGCCTGCGCAAGGCCGCCAACCTCGCCATCGACCGGGACGGCGTCGTGCAATTGATGGGCGGTCTTGCGAGCCCTGCGGCCGGCCAGGTGCAGAAGTCGAGCCCGTGGTTCGGCAAGCCGGATTTCGTGGTCAAGACCGATGTCGATCAGGCCCGCAAGCTCGTCGAGGAGGCGGGCTATTCCGTGAAGAACCCGCTCAAGACCACGATCCTCATCCCGAGCGGCGGCACCGGGCAAATGCTGTCCCTGCCGATCAACGAGTTCGTGCAACAGAGCTGGGCCGAGGTCGGCATCCAGGCCGAGTTCAAGGTGGTGGAACTGGAAGTCGCCTATACCGGCTGGCGCCAGGGTGCGGCGGATCCGAGCCTGAAGGGCGTCTCGGCCGGCAACATCGCCTACGTCACGTCGGACCCGTTCTATGCGATCCTGCGCTTCTACGATTCGAAGCAGATCTCACCCAACGGCGTGAACTGGAGCCATTACCGGAATCCCGAGGTCGATGGCCTCTGTGACAAGGTGAAGGCGAGCCTCGACCCCGCCGAGCAGGACAAGCTGCTCGCCCGTATCCACGAGATCGTGGTGAACGATGCCGTGCAGGTTTGGGTGGTCCACGACACGAACGCCCATGCCCTGTCGAATCGGGTGAAGCAGTATGTTCAGGCTCAACACTGGTTTCAGGACCTGACGACACTAGCCTGACGGTGATGCTCCCGGAACTCCTCGTCGCGAGCACAGTTGTCTCGCGACTCAAAAGGGGAGGATCCAATGAGAATCGTCTTGGCCGGTGCTCTCGTCGCCGCGTCCGTTCTGACGGCCGTTCCGGCGTTTGCCCAAACCATCGAACTCGGCCCGCGTGGTCCGAGCATCGATCTGCGTTCGCGCGGTGAGCGCGAGCGCGATTTCCGGCGCGAGCAGTATCGCCGTGATCGCGAGGCCGAGCGTCGCTATTACCGCCGCGAGCGTTACAGGGGCGAAGGCTACGGCGACCGTAACGAGCGTCGTGAATACCGGCGCGGCTACGGATACTGAGATCGCGACATCTTCGAGCGACAGGGGCCGGTACTCACCGTTCCCCGTCGCCTTCGGGAACCTGCGATGGCGTCGAATGCTTCTTTTCGCACTTGCGTCAAAGCCGCGCGCAGCTTAGGTGTGCGTGGCAACAGGTTCGGGAGAAAGTGGCAATGACCCTTCGTAACATCAGTGGCTTCGCGGCTGTGGCCCTCGTGGCGGTTGGTTTCGCGGCGCCTGCCGCCATGGCGAAGCCGGCTGGCGGCGCCGCCGCCGTCAAGATGATCGACACGGACAGCGACGGCACCGTCGACATGAAGGAAGTCGAGGCCGTGGCCTCCGCCACCTTCGATCGTCTCGAGAAGGATTCCGACGGCACGCTCGACGCGAAGGAGCTGAAGGGCCGCCTCAGCAAGGCTGGCGTTCAGTCCGCCGATCCGGATTCCGACGGCACCCTCGACAAGAAGGAATACCTCGCGGCTGTCGGCGAGCGCTTCAAGATGGCCGACCCGGACGGTGACGGCACCCTCGACGCCAAGGAGCTGAACTCCAAGGCTGGCAAGGCGCTCCTCGCCCTCATCAAGTAAGGCGCGGGCCGTCAGGCCCCCTCACTGAACACAGGAAGCCCCCGGCGAGCCGCTCGCCGGGGGCTTTTTGCGTGTCAGCCGCTTCGGTCGAGGAAGGCACGCAGGTAAGAGCCTACGGCGTCTGGGCGTTCGACGGCTAGAAGGTGCGCGGCCTTCGGCAGCACGACGAGTTCGGCCTGGGGAACATGGTCGCAGATCTCCTGCGCCATGGTGGGCGGGGTCGAGGGATCCTCGCGGCCTGCGATGACGAGCGTCGGCGCTTCGAGCGCCCCGAGGCGGGGGCGGAGATCCATCCGGCCGATCGCACCACAACAGGCGGCGTAGCCCACGGGATCACACGCGACGAATCGTTCTCGCACCGCCTGGATCGAGGCCGGTTCGCGTTCGGCGAAGCCGGGGGTGAACCAGCGCCCGAGCGTTGCCTCGACGAGGGCACCGAGGCCCTTCTCGCGCACGGTCCGGGCGCGCTCGTTCCACATCTCTTCACTGGGCAGGCAGGCTGCCGTCGCCATGAGCGTGGCGCTGATCACCCGCTCCGGCATCCGGCAGGCGAGATCCTGCACGGTCATGCCGCCGAGCGAGAGGCCGACGCAATGGGCGCGGGCGATGCCCAGCGCATCGAGCAGGCCGACGAGATCACCGGAAAGGTCGGCGATCTCGGTTCGGGTGTCACGCGTGCCCGATCCGCCGTGGCCGCGCGTATCGTAGCGCAGGATGCGGTAGCGCCCGGCGAGAGCGGGCAGCAGTGCATCCCACATGGCCAGGGTCGCACCGAGCGAGTTCGAGAAGGCGACGACGGGCGCCCCCTCCGGACCCTCCAGCGTGTGATTCAGATCAATGCCGTCGACCGAAATGGATGCCAAGGCGCCGCCTCCTTTCCCGCTTCAGGCCTAGCCCTGAGGAACCAGGATCCAGGCTCGTTCATGCAGGTCATAGAGCACCGTCTTGGTGACAGTCTCCACCCAGAGCGATCGTGCCCGCGACGACGATGTCGCCGGTGAAGGACCATGAGAGGGCCAGGGTGTCGAGGCTGCCGATGAGGCGCCACGTCACGGCCTTCGCAATGTCACGGCCTTCGCAATCGAGCGCCAGCGGGCATCGGAAGACGGCATGCGGTGGTTCTCCCTCTCAGTCATGCCCTCGCCACTCCGCGAGGCGGGCTCGCGTTGATCCCACTCCGGTCAAAAGGGCAGGGTCTGCCATGGTCCACGCAAAAGACGACCCCTTCGATCTCCACCGCTTCGTCTCTGCCCAGGAGACCGCCTACGAGCGGGCGCTCTCCGAATTGCGCGCAGGCGCCAAGCGCAGCCACTGGATGTGGTTCATCTTTCCACAGATTGCGGGTCTCGGATCGAGCTCCATGGCCCAACTCTACGCGATCGGCTCCCTCGACGAAGCGCGGGCCTATCTCGCCCATCCCCTTCTCGGTCCGCGCCTGCGGGACTGCACCGAGGCGACCTTGCAGGCGGGCGGTACGGCCCATGCCCTGTTCGGCAGCCCCGACGACATGAAGTTCCGCTCCAGCATGACGCTGTTCGGCCGCGCGGCTCCGGAGGAGCCGCTGTTCCTCAGGGCCCTGGCCCGATTCTACGGTGGCGCCGAGGATCCGAAGACGGTGGAGCGCTTGCGGTAGAAAACCGCCGGAGACGCTTCTATCGCCCCCACATCCCCACACGCTCTGCCCTTGCCTGATCCTCTGCATCCAAGAGGTCGGCCGGGGCGTCCTCGCGGGCGCGGGCGCCGCCCGCCGCGACGATCATCCCGGCAAGATCCGCCCCGTCGAGCGTGCAGCGGGCACCGGTCTCGCCGGACCCGGTGCAGACCACCTCGCGCCGCCGCAGGTAACCCGCGAGTTGCCGGGCGAGATGTCCGCCTTGGCCCTCAAGGCCGAGCAACCGCACGGTGCGCCCCCGGAAGGAGAGCGTGCCTGTGTCGATCACGCTCGGCACACCCCGCACCTCATCCTGGCCGACGGTCTGCGGCGCAGGCGGGACCGGGGGCGGGGGAGCAGGGGACGCCGGCTCGGCCCGCGCGGCGGAGACGGCCTTGCGTGCCTTGCCCTTGGCGAGCAGGGACGAGGCGCGCTGCACGAAATCGTGGAAGATCCCCGCAGGCATCTCCCCGCCGAACATCTTGCTCATGGAGCTGTCGTCGTCGTTGCCGACCCAGACGCCCACGACGAGGTCCGGGGTCATTCCGACGAACCACGCATCGCGGAAATCCTGGCTGGTGCCGGTCTTTCCCCCGATGATCTGGCCCGGCACCCGGGCTGCCCGGCCGGTGCCGGATTCGACCACCGCCTGAAGCGAATCGAGCATCATGGTGCGCGGCTCGACAGGAAGGCTCGCCGTACCCGCCGGATCGCTGCGGACATAGACCGGCTTGGGATCGCCGCCCCGGATGGCGTTGACGCCGTAGGTGTCCAAGGGCGTCAGGCCCGAGAGAACCGAGCCGAAGGCGCGGGTGATCTCGATGAGACTCACTGCCCCCGAGCCCAGGACGAGGCTCGGCACGTTCGGCAGTTCGGATTGGATGCCGAGGCGCTTGGCGGTGGCGATGATTGCCGGGATCCCGACCTCCTGGCCGAGTTGTGCCGCGACGGTATTGATCGACAGGGCAAAAGCGGTCCGTAGCGGCACCGGCCCGCGATATCGACCGTCGTCGTTCTCGGGTTCCCAATCGCCGATCCGCACCGGGCGATCGACGAGGACGGTCTCGGGGCTGAAGCCCTTTTCGTAGGCCGTGAGGTAGGTCAGCATCTTGAACAGCGAGCCGGGCTGGCGCTTCGCCTGCACGGCCCGGTTGAACTGACTGTCCTCGTAGTCGCGCCCGCCGACCATGGCGAGGATCGCCCCCTCCTTCGACAGCACGACCATGGCCGCCTGCCCGACCTTCCGGCGGGCGCCATCCTTGTCGAGACGGCGGGCCACGGCCGCCTCCGCGAGGCTCTGAAGGTCGAGGTTCAGGGTCGATCGGACGGTGATGTCGCCATCGGTCCCCGCGAGGCGCTTCAGGTCCGGGGCGATCATGTCGAGGAAGTAGTTCGTGCCGGGCGGGGCCTCGGGCGGGGTCTTCAGCGTCACGCTCTGGCGCCTTGCGGCATCGGCGTCCTTCGATGTGATCGCGCCGGTCTCGACCATGGCTTGCAGCACCACGTCGGCGCGCTCCTTGGCACCACCGAGATTGCGGGTCGGGGCCAACTGGGAGGGGGCACGGACGAGGCCTGCCAGCATCGCCGCCTCGGACAGGGTGAGCGCCTTGGCGGGCTTGCCGAAATAACGCCGCGCGGCGGCATCCGCGCCATAGGCGCCCGCCCCGAAATAGGCGGCATCCAGATAGCCGAGCAGGATCTCGTCCTTGCTCATCGTCGCCTCGGCGCGGAGCGCCAGAAGGGCCTCCTGCGTCTTGCGCCAGAGGGTCTTCTCCTGGTTCAGGGTGACGAGCCGGACATATTGCTGCGTGATGGTCGAGCCGCCCTCGCGCACGCCGCCACCGCGCAGGTTGCGCCAGAAAGCCCGGGCGAGCCCGCGCAGGTCGATGCCGAAATGGCTGTAGAAGCGCCGGTCCTCGATGGCGATGATGGCTTGCGCGAGGTGCGGCGGCAGATCGGCGGCGGTGAGCTTCTGCCCCCGGAACGTGCCCCGCGTGGCGAAGACGCGGCCATCATCGGCCTCGACCGTGATGGCGCGTTGCCCGTTCACCGTCACGCCGCTGCCCAACGGCGGAAGCGTCACGAGCGCCGCGAACACGTAGATCGCGAGCAGGGCGACCGGCAGCAGGATCGCGGCGCCTGCGACGGCCAGGATCGGCCGTTTCCCGGAGGCCGCCCGTAAGTCGGTGAGCCGGGTGTACAGACGCGGACGAGCCAGGGTCGGCTCCGCGCGAGGTTCCTCTTGTGGAGCCGAAGCGGACCGGGCGATCCGGCGCTGCTTGCGTGCATCGAGCGCGCGCGTGAGGCTGGAGCGCGCGGCTTGATACGAGGCTCCGCCCGCTCGTCCCATGAAGACGCCGAGGCTGCGCCCCAGCGCCGCCGCCGCGCCCAAGACCTCGCGCCCGGCGGAGCGGGTGTCTGGCGGCGTATCCTCCGGCCGGGAGGCGTCCGGGCGCGGGCCGTCGCTCACGGCCTGGGCGGCCGTGCGGCGGTGTGATGGGGGCTGGAAGCGAGGATCAGGAGCATCACTCCAAACGCGTTGGCGTAGGCACCGACCCACCCGCTGAGCGCGAAAGCTGACATACCCCGCTCGATGACCGGGGCAAGCCCGGAGGGGTCCTTAAGTGAGGATCGAAGGAGGGAGCGGTCGTTATGGCTGTCTGCGCTCCGGTGGAGGCTGAAAACCGGCGCAGCCAAGCTGCGCCGTTTCGCCTCAGAACGCCGGGGGTACGGGGCCCGTTCCGGCCCCGCCTTCCTCAGCCGGTCATTCGGCCGTGGGCGGCAGCGCCTCGGTCACTTCGATACGGCGCGGCGAAGAGGGCTCGGCCTCGGGCGGAGTGACCGTGTCCGCAACGGCCGCCACGGCGGTCACGCCCCGGTAGCGGGCGAGGCGTACATCGATCATGTCCTCGATGCGGTTCTGGAATTCCGCGATCGTCAGGTGGCGACGCTTGCCGCCCTGCTTCTGCGTGAACAGGCTGCGGTTCGCCTTGGCGGCGGAACGGAAAGCCTTGGCGGCGGTCTCGTCGGGCTTCTCGTTCGAGAGCGACAGGAACCGGCCCGCGCTCGCCGAGCCAAGGAAATGCGCGAGGTACATCTCCGCCGTAGAGAGCGGGCGCCCGACGCGGGCCTCGATCCGGTCCCGGTCACGCTTGATCAGTTCGGCGGCCATCAGCGCGGCGACGCGCGGGTCGTTGCGCAGGGACAGGACGTGGTCCTTCATCCCACCCGCGACGGTGATGGCGGGGCCGCTTCCCTTCACCGAGGCGGCTTCCTCATCGAGGCCGTAGCGGGCGCCGAAATCGCGGATCAGCTCCAGCCAGGTCGCCCGCACGAACTGGAACAGGCCCTGGGCCGAAGAGGTCGCAGCTTTTGCGTCGGTGTCGAAGCTGGACTCCTTGTCGGCGAGCGCCATCATATAGACGGGATCGACGCCGGCTTCCTCGGACGCCTTCACGATGGTGTCGACCACCTTGAGCGGAACGCTGCGCTCGCCGAAGCGCACGGCATCCTCACCGGCCTTCTGCGTCACGCGGGGGAGGGCGGCGAGGTTGTCCTCGATCAGGGCCGTGGTCGGCGGGTCCTGCTCCGGCAGGGGCAGGCCGTTCCAGGCCGAACGGGTCTCGGTCGGTGCGGCAGCGGTGAGGGCGGTCTCGGCCTTCGGGCTGTTTTCGATCCGGTCATGGGCCTGGGCGGCCGTGGCGAAGAAGGCGGGTGCCTTTGCACTCTGCGGCAGGCCGAAACCGGCAAGCAGGCCGAGTGCCAGGGCACCGGTCGCACGCCTGCGGGCAAACCGCCGGGTGCGTGTGGTCGTCGCGAGCATGAGTCCGCCCACGTCGTCGGCGCAGAGCGCCGGCTCCGGGAAAACCCCCATTCTTTGGTCCTCTTGTTCCCTGTCTCCGAAGGCCCCGGCATCTGACGGCCAGGTGCGGTCGGGCGGCTGCTCTATCGGCGCCTGCCGTGACCAGAATGGGACGGCGAGGTGATCTGACCGTGGCAGGGTCTACGAAGGGTTAACCATCGATGCCCCGCTGGAAGGCGGCTCGCACAGGTTGTGCGCAGGGGCGCGGCGCAGGTTGATCCGAACAGATCGTGCAAGTTGCGGTCGCAAGATGTCGCAGCCCGTCTTGGAACGAAGCAGCGGCGGCCCAGTTGGGTAGGGCCCGTTAGCCGGGCACGGGGGTTCGACCTTCCAACCCGGACGCGTTCCGCGTCCTCACAAGGACACCAGTTTCCCATGAGCATGCAGACCGGTCGCCGCGTCGGCGTCGCCATCGTTGGCATGGGGGGCGCCGTCGCGACCACCGCCATTGCCGGCATCGAGATGATCAAGTCCGGTTCGAACCGGCTCGATGGGCTGCCGCTGGCGGGTGTGCCGGTCAACGGCATGGCGGACTATAAGGACCTCGTCTTCGCGGGTTGGGACCTGAACGGCGACGACCTCGCCTCGGCGGCCGCCGGGCACGGCGTGCTGACGAAGCAGGACATCGAGAACGGCGCCCAGGTGCTGAAGGGCATCACGCCCTGGCCGGCTGTGGGCAGCGCCAAGTTCTGCAAGAACATCGACGGGCAGAACCGCATCGTCGCCAAGGACCACCGCGAGGCGGTTTCGGTCATCGCCAACGACCTCAGCCGGTTCAAGAAGGAGAGCAACCTCGACGACGTCGTCGTGGTGAACCTCGCCTCGACCGAGCGTTGGCCCGACCTGTCCGATCCGACCCTCAATTCCAGCGCCGCCTTCGAGAAGGGGCTGGACGAGAGCGACGAGGCGATCTCGCCCGCGATGCTCTACGCCTACGCGGCGATCAAGAGCGGCATCCCTTACGCGAACTTCACCCCGTCGGTGGCCGCCGACGTACCCGCGCTCCTCGAACTCGCCAAGGACCTCAACGTCCCGGTGGCGGGCAAGGACGGCAAGACCGGCCAGACCATGATGAAGACGGTGCTCGCCCCCGCCTTCAAGGCCCGCGCCCTGCACGTGGACGGCTGGTTCTCGACCAACATCCTCGGCAACCGCGACGGCCTCGCCCTCAACGACCCGAACTCGCTGCAGTCGAAGCTCAACACCAAGGGCACGGTGCTGGACTCGATCCTCGGCTACCCGGTCGAGGACCATCTCGTGCACATTCACTATTACCGCCCGCGCGGTGACGACAAGGAAGCCTGGGACAACATCGACATCACCGGCTTCATGGGCCAGCGGATGCAGGTGAAGGTGAACTTCCTCTGCAAGGACTCGATCCTGGCCGCCCCGCTCGTGATCGAGATCGCCCGCGTTCTCGATCTCGCCAAGAAGCGTGGCGACGGCGGCGTGCAGGAGCAGCTCTCGACCTTCTTCAAGGCGCCGATGGTCAAGAATGGCCATGGCCCCGAGCACGCCTTCGGCAAGCAGGAGAAGATGCTCCTCGACTGGCTCGGCGTTCACTGATGCAGGACGAGACCGGGGCGGGCGCCAGTGCGCCCGCCGAGTTGCGTGATCTCCTCGTGGAGCTCAACGACCTGAAGCGCGTCCGGTCCGCCGGGCGCGAGGGGACCATCGCCGAGCGCCTGTTCGCGCAGGGCTGGTCCATGCTCACGGGCGGCGCCGATCCCGAGGACGTCGCCCTCGACATCACCGCCACCGCGCTTGCCGCGACCCGCCTCACCGATCTCGACGCCGCCTTCCTCACCGCCGCCGGCCTCTCCGAGGCCGAGGCGGCGACGGTTCTTCGCGCCGGGTTCGATGAGGTGACGGGGGCGCTCGATCCGGCGCTTCGCGACCGGCTTCGTGCCCGGCTCACCCCCGGCAAGGATCCGGAGGCGGGCTTCGTGCCGGGCTTCGTCGGCGCGCTCGCCGCCCAGCCCCGGGCGGGCGTCACCTGCCCCGGCAAGCCCCGGATCCTGCTGGAGCCGCCGGAGAACCATGCCGAGCACTGCCTAATGGTGGCGGTGTACGGCGTGTGCCTCAGCCCGTTCTACGGGGCGGACCCATCGACGGTGTTCCTCGCCGCCATGGCGCACCATTTCCATAACGCCGCGATGCCCGATGCGGGCTTCACCGGCGAGATGCTGCTCGGCGACCATCTCCTGCCGATCATGGAGGTGGCGACGGGCTGGGCGCTCGGGGAACTCGACGAGGCGGGCGGCCTGCGTGCCGCCGTCGAGCGTGCCCGCGCGATCCTGCCCGACGATTCCACGTCTGAGGGCCGCGCCTTCCATGCGGCCGATTGCATCGATCGCGTCCTCCAGATCGCCCAGCATCTCCGCGCGGCGACCCTGACCATGGGCACGGTGCTCGATGAGATGGAGTTGGTTCATGCGGGGCCGGTGAAGAGCTTCCATGACAGGGTTCTGCGGGACATGCGGATCCCTTGAGCGCGACGCTTGATCGATGGGCGCTCGCGCCCATCTGCCGATCCTGTCCGTGAGCGCCATGATACCCTTTCCCCTCGTCTCGCCTTCGACCGGCCACCCTCTGAAGCCCGACGCCCCGCATGCCCTGCGGGACGCCGAGACGGGGGAGCGCTGGCCGGTCATTGACGGCATCCCCTACCTGCGCGTCGGCCGTGAGGCGCTTGTGGAGCGGGTGCTCGCCCATCTCGATGCGGGCGAATTGGACGAGGCGCTGTGCGCGATCCTCGCCGATCAGGACGATTGGTGGAACGGGCCGCCCGCCGACCCGGCCGACCTTCTCGCCCTGATCCGTGATCGTCGCACCGCCACCTTGCGCGATGCCGTGCGGCTCCTCGGCTGGGGGCGCGTGGGCGATTATTTCCTGCATCGCTGGAGCGACCCGACCTATCTCGCGGGCCTCGCCATGCTCGAGGCACACTGGAACGAGCCCACCTGCGTCTTCGAATTCGCCTGCGGCATCGGCCATTACCTGCGCGAGCTCGCCCGGCGCGGCTGCAAGGTGGCAGGGGCCGACGTGGTGTTCGCCAAGCTCTGGGTCGCCCGGCACTGGGTGGTCGGGGAGAAGGCGCAACTCGTCTGCTTCGATGCGAACTCGCCGCATTGGCCGGTGCCCGACGCGCCGGTCGATCTCGTCGTGTGCAACGACGCGTTCTACTTCCTCGACGACAAGCCCCGCCTCCTCGATCACCTTCGGCAGATGGCGGGCGACGAGGGCTGGCTCGCCTTGAGCCACATCCACAACAGGGATTGCCCCGGCTTCTCGGCGGGCAAGGCGGTGACCGTGGAGGAGATCGCCGAACTCTTCCCCGATGCCCTCGTCTACGATGACGACGAGTTGACTCACGCCTTGGCCGAGGCCCGCGCCCCGATCCCGCACGAGGTCGCGGAGCTACGCGGTTGCGAGGCCTTTTCGGTGGTGGCCGGGCCGGGGATGCGACCGGCGCCGCGCTCCGTGGTGGACGGGCTGACCCTGCCCAAGGCCGGGACGCACCTGTCGCTCAACCCACTCTACGTGCCGGACGGCAACGATTACGCGATCCGCTTCCCCTCGGAGCGGTACGAGGCCGAATACGGCCCGCGCGTCACCTACCCGATGCGCTCTCCCGGACCGGAGCGCCTGACCTATGGCGGGGGCATCGACGCCCCCGAGACGCCGCGCGTCCGCGTGCGTGAATTCGTCGACCTGCCGGAGCGCTGGTGATGGCACCGGTCGGCTGGGGCATCGTCGGCTACGGCTGGGTCGCCCGCGATTACATGGCGCCCGGCATCCGCGAGGCCGGGCATCGGCTGGTCGCGGTCTGCGACCCGAATCCGGCGTGCCGCGAGGCCGCTGCCGCCGAGGGTGCCCGAACCTACCCTGGCTTGGCCGCTTTCCTCGCCGATCCCGAGGTCGAGGCGGTCTATGTCGCGACCCCGAACCATCTCCACCGGGAGGCGGTGGAGGCCCTGGCGCGGGCGGGCAAGGCGGTGCTGTGCGAGAAGCCCATGGCCGCTGCCCTCTCCGACGCAGAAGCCATGGTGCATGCCGTCGAGGCGGGGAGCATCTTCTACGGCACGGCCTTCGATCAACGCCACCATCCGGCCCACCGGGCGATCCGCGAGCGCGTCGCTTCGGGCGCGCTCGGCACCGTCACGACGGTGCGGATCGTCTATGCCTGCTGGCTCGGGCGGGATTGGTCGGCGGCGGGCCAGCCGAACTGGCGGATCGATTCCGTCCAGGCGGGCGGCGGCGCGCTGATCGATCTCGCGCCCCACGGCATCGACCTGATCGACTTCCTCCTCGGCGAGCCGCTCACCGATATCACCGCCCTCACGCAGAGCCGGGTTCAGGACTACGCCGTCGATGACGGCGCCCTGCTCATCGGGCGAACCGGCACGGGCGCGCTCGCGAGCCTGCATGTCGCCTACAATTGCCCGGACGCGCTACCTCGGCGCCGTCTGGAGATCGTCGGCACGAAGGGCATGCTCGTGGCCGAGAACACGATGGGTCAGACGCCCGGCGGCACCCTGACCTTCCATGACGGCGCCACGGGCCGGACCGAGCCGGTGCCCTTCGACGGCGAGGCTTCCCCCTTCACGGAGCAGGTCCGTGCCTTCGGTTCGGCGCTTCGCAACCCGAGCGAGCGCGTCGCCTACAGCGCCGCCCGCGACCTGCACACGATGCGTCTCGTGGCGCGGGCCTATGGGCAGGGATGATCGCGACAGTGGCCACGCTCGCCCCATCTACCCCCGGCTCTCACCCCTCTCCCCTCATCCTGAGGTGCCGACGCGGAGCGGCGGCCTCGAAGGAGGGCTCCAGCGGATCGCGCGAACACTGGAGCCCTCCTTCGAGGCCCGCTTTTGCGGGCGCCTCAGGATGAGGGCGAGGGAAGGAGTTCCAGGGCTTCAACAAGGGATCGGACAACCGACGTGAGCGAGACCCAGGACGAACGCGCCCGGCACGCCAAGCTGAAGGCGCCGCGCTCTTATCCATTCGGCGCGCCCCGCCGGATCGAGGGCTTGCCCGAGCGGCTGCCCGATCCGGTGCGCGCCTATCTCGACATCCTGCCCGAGGGGAAGATCGTCGGCTTCCCCCTGGCGCCCCTCGACCGGACGGGCGTGCCGGTCTGGTTCGTCGCGCTCTTCCTCGACGATCCATTCTTCGTCGGCGCGATGCCCTCCGGGATCGGCTACGGCGCGACCGATGACGAGGCACTGATCGGCGCCGTCGCCGAGATCGCCGAAAACCTGATGCCGTCGCTCGCGGTGCTGCCCCGCGCCAAGGAGCGGGCGAGCTACGATGATCTCGTGCGGGTCTACGGTGAGACATCCGTGGCCGATCCGCTGACCCTCTGCCTGCCTGCCGGATCGCCGGTCGGGCGCGCCACCGTCCTTGAGTGGACGCCCACGATCCGCCACGCCACCGGCGAGATCGTGCTGATGCCCCTCGACATCGCCGCGACGGATTATTTCGAGCTGTCGGAGGGATATCAGCCCTTCACCAACTTGATCACCAACGGCCTCGGCGCCGGTCCGGATGTGCCTTTCGCACTGGGCCATGGCGTGCTCGAACTGCTCCAGCGCGACGGCAACGGCCTGCTGTTCCGTGCCCTCGACCAGGGTGTGATGCTCGACCTCGACGGTATCGGGCCGGAGAACGCGGCGATGTTGGCGCGGCTGAAGGAGCTCGGCATCCGGGCCCTGCCGAAATTCGCCACCGACCAGTTCGGCCTGACGAACCTCTATGTCGTCGGCTACGACGAGGACCCCGATCGCGCCCCCGCACCCATCGCCCTTTCGGCCTGCGGCGAGGCCTGCGATCCCGACCGTGACCGGGCGCTGCGCAAGGCGCTGCTCGAATTCCAGGCCGCCCGCGTCCGCAAGACCTTCGGCCACGGCCCCCTCGACCTCGCCGCGACCGTGACGCCGCCGGGCTATGTCGATGCTTTCATCCAGAAGGCGCTCCCCAGCCTGGACCTCGAAGAGGGCAGGGCGCTTCAGGCCATGCTCGAATGGATCGAGATGCCGAATGCCGGGCTGCGGGCGGTACTTGCGGACACGGTCTATTCCGAGCGGTCGAAGAAGGCCTTCACCGAGTTGCCGACGACCCAGGCCGAGGATGGCCATGCGCGCGGCAAGATCGCCTGTGACCGGCTCTTGGGGGCCGGGTTCGACGTGCTCTATGTGGATTGCTCGCCCCCCGGCGGCGGTGTCGGCGTCGTGAAGGCGATCGTGCCGGGGCTCGAAGTCGAGACCATGAGCTACTACCGCATCGGCGAGCGCAACACGCGCAAGCTGATCGAGCGCGACCATCCGCTGATCAAGTTCGGCGCCGAGAGCGAGACGCTTCGGCCCATCCGCCTGACGCCGGAAGCGATCGACCGGTTCGGCGGCCAGCCGCTGTTCGACGTGGCCCTGGCCGAGCGCATCGTCGGGCGCCACTATCCGCTCTATCGTGAGCCGGAATCGCACCACGCGCCGTTCCGCTTGCAGCAGCGGAAGGGGAGGGCCGCGTGACGCTTCGTTTTGCCTACAACACCAACGGCGCCGCCAACCACAGGCTGGACGACGCCCTGCAACTGATCAAGGCGGCGGGCTACGACGGCGTCGCCCTCACGCTCGACATCCACCACCTCGATCCCTTCGCGGAGAACTGGGCGGCGGAAGCCGGCCGGGTGGCGAGCCTCATGGAGAAGCTCGACCTCGCCTGCGTCATCGAGACGGGGGCGCGTTTCCTCCTCGACCCGACCGCCAAGCACGAGCCGACCCTCGTCACCGCCGATGCGGCGGGGCGCGCCCGGCGTGTCGGATTCCTGAAGCGGGCCTGCGAGATCGGCGGGATGCTCTCCGCCGAGGCGGTCTCGTTCTGGGCTGGCGTGCCGAAGCCCGGCGTCGACCATGACGAGGCGCGGGGCTGGCTCGCAGATGGGCTTGCGGAGGTCGCCGCCTTCGCGGCCGAGGCGGGTGTCGTCCCCTGCCTCGAACCCGAGCCGGGCATGCTGATCGAAACCCTGGACGATTTCGCCGCCCTCGACATTCCCGGCCTGAAGCTCGCCCTCGACACCGGCCATTGCCTCGTCACCGGCGAGCGCGAGCCCGAGGCGGCGGTGCGGGAATTCGCTGACCGGATCGGCACCGTGGCCATCGAGGACATGAAGCGCGGCAGCCATATCCACCTGCCTTTCGGTGAGGGCGACATGGATGTGCCGGGCGTCCTCTCGGCGCTGGAGGAGATCGGTTTCGGCAAGTTGATCTGCGTGGAATTGTCCCGTGAGAGCCACCGGGCCGACGTGATGATCCCCCAGGCCCTCGAATACCTGCGGACCTGCCGCCGTCCGGGGCCGGATCTCGCCTCCGGGCAGGAGACGCGGCGGCAAGTGTGAGCGGGTGCCGCGCCCCTCGTCATCGCGAGCGTCGCGAAGCGACCCAGGGCAGCGGGACATCGGCGAGCGTGGCGGATCCCTGGATTGCTTCGCTCCGCTCGCAATGACGGCGAAATCGGGACACAGATCGACGTTCGCATGAGAATTCTCTTCCTCAGCCGCCGCTACTTCCCGGCCATTTCCGGCATGAGCGTCTACGCCCAGAACCTGCTGCGAGAGCTCGTCTCGGCCGGGCACGACGTCACCATGGTCTCGCAATATCGGGGCGACGCCTTCGGCACCCGGGTCTATGGCGGCGGGCCGCCCCCGCCCGTGCCGGGCGTGACGGTGATCGGGCTCGAACAGCTCGGCGAGCAGACCAGCGGCGATTTCGAGCGCGACATCGACACGATGGTCGAGACCATCTGCGCCGAGCACGCCAAGAAGCCCTTCGACATCCTGCACGCGCAGTACGGCTACCCAACCGGCTATGCCGTGTTGCTCGCCTCGAAGCGGCTCGGCGTGCCCAACGTGGTCTCGATCCAGGGCGGCGACGGCCACTGGGTCGGCTCGTGCTGCGAGACGCATCGCCTCGGCATGCGCGCCGTGCTCGACCACGCCAACGCCCTGCTGATTGGCGGCACGTCCTTCGTCCGGGAAGTTTGCGACCGGCTGGGCTCCGATCCGGCGCGGTTCACGATCGTGCCCGGAGCCGTGGACACGGCCCGCTTCGCACAAGGCACGCCGGACGGCTTGCCCGAGGCGCATTCCGGCCCGATCCGGATGCTCTATCACGGTCGGGTCGACCGCCGGAAAGGTGTGCTCGACTTCATCGAGGCCCTGACGATCCTGCGCGAGCAGGGCACGCCCTTCGCCGCGACGATCTCCGGCATCGGTCCCGATGTCGATCCGGCCAAGGCGTTGGCCGAGCAGCATGGCTTCGGCCCGGAGGCCATCCGCTTCACCGGTTATGCCGAGTACGAGAGCGTGCCCGCGCTCTATCGGGATGCGGACGTCTTCGCTTCTCCGACCTATGCGGAGGGTTTCTCCAACACGATCCTCGAAGCCATGGCGGCGGGGCTGGCCGTGGTTTCGTGCCACGCGGTCGGCGTGTCGGATTGCCTGCGCGACGGCGAGAACGGCCTCCTCACGAATCCCGGAGACATCCCCGCGCTCGCCGCCAACCTGACCCGGATCGTCGAGGACGGCGCCCTGCGCCGCCGCATCGCCGCCGCCGGTCTGGAGGAATGCCGCCGGGTCTATTCCTGGCAGGCGGTCGGCGCGCAGATCATGAGCGTCTACGGGCAGGTGCTGCGCGAGCGCCCGGCCCAGGACGTGCCGGACGCGTTGCCGTTCGACCCGTCCTGCCGCTTCCGCGCCGAGCCGCACCTGCTCTGAACGATGCCGACAGCGCTCGCCCTCTCGCCCCATCTCGATGACGCCGCCTTCTCGGCGGGCGGGCTCCTCGCGACGCTCGCCTCCGGAGGGTGGCGGGTGGTGATGGCGACGGTCTTCACCCAGAGCGTCGCCGATCCGAAGGGCTTCGCCCTGGCCTGCCAGCTCGACAAGGGTCTCGCGCCGGAGGTCAACTACATGAACCTGCGCCGGGCCGAGGACGAGGCGGCGGCGCGCGAACTCGGCATCGCCGCGCCCATGCACCTGCCGTTCCGGGAGGCGCCGCACCGGGGCTACGGTTCCGCGCCCGAACTCTTCTCGCCTGTCCGTCCGGACGATGGAATCGACCGGGACCTCGCCCCCGCCTTCGCCGACCTGATCGTGACGGAAGCGCCGGACCTGATCCTCGCCCCCCAGGCGGTCGGAGGCCATGTCGATCACGTGCAGGTCGTGCGCGCCCTGCGGAGCCTCACGCCTGCTCAGCCGATCCTGTGGTGGCGCGACTTTCCCTACACGGTGCGCGAGGCGAGCCCGAAGGAGCCGCTGGCTCACCTGTTCTCGGACCTGACGCCGCGCGCCTTCGCCTTCGACGACGCGTCGCAGTCGCGTAAGCTCTCCGCCTGCGCCGCCTATGCGAGCCAGATCGGCTTCCAGTTCGGCGGACGAGACGGTCTCGCCGAGCGTCTGGCGCGGGAGGCGGGGATCGAACGCTACCGCCTGACGGGGCGATTGCCGGAGCCGTTCCCGGCTCGCGATGCCCCCTGAGCCCGAGGCCCCGAAAAGCCTCGCGGACCCGGCGGCCCTTGCCGCGCGGCGGGCTCTCATCGATTTGCCTCACGTGGCGCCGATCCGCGCTCTCGCCCGCACCATCGCTGCCGCGCAAGGGGCCCCGGTGCCGGACCCCGACCCCCTCGACGGGGGCGTGACGGCGCGGCTTCTGCTGCTCCTCGAAACACCCGGCCCGATGGTGCTGCGCACCGGTTTCGTCACCCGCGACAGCGCGAACGGCACGGCCGCCAACCTGTTCCGCTTCCTGCGCGAGGCCGGGATCGCCCGGCGCGAGACGCTCATCTGGAACGCGGTGCCCTGGGTGATCCACGCCCCCGGCGCCCTCAACCGCGCCCCGCGCCGGTCCGAGGCGAGGGCGGCCGAACCCTATCTCGCTCCTCTTCTGGCGCTGTTACCCGATCTGGTGGTCGTGGTGCTGGCCGGTCGCTTCGCGGGCGGGTGCGCTCCGATGCTGGCAACGCTGCGGCCCGGCCTGCCGGTGATCGCAATTCCTCATCCGAGCCCGACCTACGTGTGCACCTCGCCCGAGGTGCCAGCCCGGATCCGACGCGGCCTCAGGGAGGCTGCGGACATCCTGCGGGGGGGATGAAGGCGCACTCTGCCGCCTTATTTCGCATTGTGACTGCGTACAGCGCATACGGCCTCGCTGGCCATGAGCGGGTGTTCGGCTTACATGGCGGGCGACGGGCCGCGGTCCGGGTGATCCGGCAAGGGGCTTCTCACCCTGCGGCCTCGAACCCGCCCTGCCCACGCGAGCGAGGGGACGGACGCCGATCCGCATGAATTTCCAGGGGCAACATCGGGACGATGTCGCCTCGGCCAAGCCGGTCGAGGAGGGCGCGTCGCAGGGCGATACGGGCAAATCCACCCGTCGCAGCCGCTATGCGTGGATCGGCACAATCGCGAGCATCGTCATCTCGTGCGTCTCCATCTTCGTGCTGTACAAGCTCGTTCAGAGCGTCTCCTGGGCGGAGGTGCGCGGTGCCCTGGATAAGGCGTCGGCGGGTCAACTGGGGCTCGCCTTCTTCTTCGTCGGCATCAGCTACCTGTTCCTGACCGGATACGATGCGCTGGCCCTCCGGCAGTTGCGCATCAAGGTGCCCTACCGCATCACCGCGCTCGCCTCCTTCACGAGCTACGCGGTGAGCTTCACCCTCGGCTTTCCCCTGCTGACGGCGGGAACGATCCGCTACTGGATCTACGCCCGGCAGGGCCTCTCCGCGTCCAAGATCGCCGCGCTGACGGTCATCGCCGGATTCACTTTCTGGCTCGGCATGGGCGTCGTGCTCGGCCTGTCCCTCATCATCGAGGCGGGGCAGCTCGCCGGGCTCGCCTTCACGTCCATCGAACTGAATCAGGGCGTCGGCTTCGCCGCACTCCTCGCCGTGCTCGGCTATCTCGCCTGGGTCTCGGCCAAGCGCCGCAGCGTCACGGTCAAGCAATGGCGGCTCGAACTGCCGGGTGCCTCGGTGTCCATCGGCCAGATGATCGTCGGTATCGGCGATGTCTGCGCGGCGGCGGCGGTGCTCTACGTGCTCCTGCCGCAAGAGACCGGGATCGGCTTCACCACCTTCCTCGCGATCTACGTGCTGGCGGCGATGCTCGGCATCGCGTCAAACGCACCGGGCGGGATCGGCGTGTTCGAGGCGACGATCCTGCTCGCCCTGTCGAGCCTGCCGCGCAACGAGGTGCTGACCTCCCTGCTCCTGTTCCGGGGCTGCTATTACGTCGTGCCGTTCGTGACGGCGCTCGCGATGCTCGGCCTCTACGAGATCGTGAAGCGGGCCGGGGGCGCCAGAGACCGGGAGTCCAGCCCGCCCGAGGGGACCGCCGGACCCTCCGGGAAGTCCTGGCCGGATCAGCGCGAAGGCTGACCGGGAGACCGCCCCGTGATCGACGATCCTCGAAGGCCTGCGGCCTGGAGCGGCGCCGCGATCACCGGAGGCGCCTTCATAACCTTCCTGCTCTGGGAGGGAAGCCTCGGAGTCGCTGGGGCCTTTGCGGGCCTTGGCGCCATCGTCCTCGGCGGTCTCATCGCGGGGCGCCGCCGGACTCTGCCGCCGACCCGGCCCGTCGCGGGCACCCCGCGCCACGCGGTGGCCGAGGCTTTGCTCGCCCATATTCCCGATCCGGTCATCCTCGTGGACCGGCGCACCCGCGTTCTGGAAGCCAACCCCGCCGCGCGGGCGCTGCTGCCGACCCTGCACCTGTCCCATCCCCTGGCCTTCGCCCTGCGTGACCCCGAGATCACCGACGCGGTCGAGGCGGTGCTGAATGGCGGCCCGACACAGCGCGTCGCCTACGAGATCCGCGTGCCCCTGGAGCGGTCGTTCGAGATCCAGGTGGGTGGGCTTCAAGTGCCGGACGGCTCCGGCGCGGGGGCTGTGTTGTTCCTGCGCGACCTCACCTCCGCGCACCGGCTCGAAGCGATGCGGGTCGATTTCATCGCCAATGCCAGCCACGAGCTGCGCACGCCGCTCTCCTCGCTCCTCGGCTTCATCGAGACCCTTCAAGGGCCGGCGCGGGACGATGTTGCCGCGCATGAGAAGTTCCTGGAGATCATGCGTGTCCAGGCGCAGCGGATGCGACGGCTCATCGACGATTTGCTTTCCCTGTCGCGGATCGAGCTGCGCGAGCATGTCGCGCCGACCACCGTGGTCGATCTCGGAGCGTTGGCGAGGCAGATGGTCGAAGCGCAGGCGCCGCTGGCCGCTGCCCGAGACGCGAGCGTGACGCTGATCGAGGACGGCGGCCCCTTCCGCGTGCAGGGCGATGCCGACGAACTGACGCGCGTGATCGAGAACCTGATCGCGAACGCCGTGAAATACGGCGGTGGCGAAATCCGCGTCGGCCTGACCCGCGAGGAGGAATCGCGCCACGGTCCTCAAATCGTGCTGACCGTCTGCGACGAGGGTCCCGGAATCGCGCCGGAACACATCCCCCGGCTGACCGAGCGCTTCTATCGGGTCGATGTCGCGTCGAGCCGTGCCCGCGGCGGCACTGGGCTCGGCCTCGCCATCGTGAAGCACAGCCTGCGACGCCACCGGGGCCGCCTCACCATCGAGAGCGAGGTCGGCCAGGGGACGACGGCCCGTGTGAGCCTGCCCGAGTACCGGGCCGGGTTGGGCCGGACTTAAGCGGGCGGGCGCGTCCGCTGTTCAGGCGTAGGGCCCGATCCCCAGGCCGGTCTCCACGCGGGTGATCCAGTCGCGAAGCCGCTCGTAGGGAGCGAGATCGAAGCCCCCCTCATGCGCCATGCGCGTGTAGGCGACGAGGGCGATATCCGCGAGGCTCAAGGCGGGACCCGCAAGGTAGGGCGCGCGGCCGAGGCTCGCCTCCATCAGCCGCAGGGCGTCCTCGCCCCGTTCCTTCAGCTTGGGATCGAGGTCGGCCGGGTCGCGGCCGAGATAGTGAAGCTGGTAGCGCCGCACGGCGATGTACGGCTCGTGGCTGTACTGCTCCCAGAACATCCATTGCAGCATCCGCGCCCGCGCCAGAGCCGTCTGCGGAATCAGCGCCGTGCCCTCCGCGAGATAGGCGATGATCGCATTGGACTCGGACAGCACTTCTCCGCCCGGCAGCACCACGAAGGGCACCCGACCGGCCGGGTTGAGGGCGAGCATGGCGGGCGTGCGCGTGCCCCCCGCCGGGACATCGACCTCCTCCCAGGTGAAGGGAAGGCCGAGATGCGTGGCGACCCACTTCACCTTGAGGCAATTTCCAGAGCCGGAATTGCCGTAGATCGTCAGCGGTGGCATCGCTCGGTCCTGCTCCCTCGATGATCGTGACGGGTTCCGCCGAGACGATCAGAAGGAACTGGGGAGGGTCAAGAGGATGGGGCGGGCGGCTGTCATGAGGCGATCCGCCTTCGACCATCCCGCCGTGCTCCTCCTTCGACGAAGCGGCGGCCGCTTTTTTCGAGCCATTCTGAAGAATGATGATGGCGGGCCGGAATAAGTGGACCGGGCGTCCGTTTATTCCCTGGCATGCGAACAGCGCTTCGTCTTTGTCACCCACGTGTCCGGCGGCCCGAGGCTCGCTGCAAGCGTGGTTGGCAAGCGAGCAGGGTCGCAACGCCCAGTGATAACATGAGGGCAAATGATGCGGTCAGCTACGTTCGGCGCCATCGTCGTCGCTTTGATGGGAACGCCGGCTTTCGCTCAAGACGCTGGCGATGTGGCGGCGGGTGAGAAGGCTTTCGCGCCGTGCAAGGCGTGCCACAACTTCCAGAAGAATGGTGTCGGTCCGGATCTGAAGGGCGTCGTCGGCCGTAAGGCGGGCACCTACGAGGGCTACACCTACTCGGCCGCCCTCAAGAATTCCGGCCTCACCTGGGACGAAGCCAATCTGCGCGAATGGCTGAAGAACCCGAAGGCCAAGGTGCCCGGCAACAAGATGATCTTCCAGGGCATCAGCGACGACAAGAAGCTCACCGACCTGATCGCTTATCTCAAGTCTCAGTCGTAATCGTGCCGACGGCCGGGGCGGGCTCGCTCGAGTTCCGCCTCGGCAACCGGCACGCACAGTCCACGTCCCTGTGGTCTTCGGCGACGTCCATCCGCCCTTGACCTTCCCACGATGGGAACCCCCATCTGAAGGGGCATGGATACGATCGCCCCATTTTCCGAGCCTGAATCCGTCCGCCTGAGCCTGCCTGTCGAGGGCATGTCCTGCGCGGGCTGCGTGTCGCGGGTCGAGCGGGTTCTGGCCGGGTTGCCCGGCGCCAGCGATGTGTCGGTGAACCTCGCCACCAAGCGGGCGAGCCTCGCGCTCACGCGAGATCATGCGCCTGCCGAGGTCGCCGCCGCGCTTCAGAAAGCGGGCTACCCCGTCGCCCCGTCCGAAACCACGCTGCCGATCGAGGGGATGCATTGCGCCTCCTGCGTCGGCAAGGTCGAGAAGGCGCTCGGCGCCGTGCCCGGCGTGACGGAGGCGAGCGTCAACCTCGCGACCGGCCAGGCGCTGGTTCGGCACGGAGAGGGCATCGTCGCCCCGGCCGACCTCGCGGCGGCGGTGAAGGCGGCGGGTTACACGGCGCTCCTGCCCTCCGAGGCGGCCACCGTCGATCCGGCGGAGCGGCGCGAAGCCGAGGCGCGTGACCTGCGGCGGGATTTCGGGATCGCCGCTCTTCTCACGGCCCCCATCGTCGTGCTCGACATGGGCGGGCACCTCGGCGGTCAGGGCCTTCCGGCTATTGCCCACGGGCAGGGTGCCGCCCTCGTGCAGGCGATGCTCGCGACCCTCGTCCTTGCATGGCCGGGGCGGCGCTTCTTCGCGGCGGGTCTTCCCGGCCTGTTCCGGGGGCACCCGGACATGAACGCCCTCGTCGCCCTCGGCGCGGGCGCGGCCTACCTCTACTCTCTGGTCTCGACGCTGGCGCCGCAGATCATGCCGGAGGGGGCGGCCCACCTCTATTTCGAGGCGAGCGCCGTCATCGTCACGCTGATCCTGCTCGGGCGGATGCTGGAGGCCCGCGCCCGTGGCCGCACCGGCCAAGCCATCGCGCGGCTGATGGACCTGACGCCGAAGATGGCGCGGGTGATCCGCGACGGCGCCGAGCACGAGGTTCCCTTGTCCGCGCTGACGGTCGGGGATGTGGTCCGCGTCCGTCCCGGCGAACGCATCGCCGCCGACGGCACGGTCGTGGCGGGCGAGAGCCGCGTGGACGAGAGCATGGTGACGGGCGAGCCTGCCCCCGTGCGGAAGTCGCCCGGCGCGGCCTTAGTGGGCGGCACCCTCAACGGCGGCGGCAGCCTCGACCTGCGGGTCGGCGCGGTAGGGGCCGCGACGGTGCTCGCGCAGATCGCCGCCATGGTCGAGCGGGCGCAGGGCGGCAAGCTGCCGATCCAGACTCTGGTCGATCGCGTCACCGGTCGGTTCGTGCCCGCCGTGATCGGTCTCGCCCTCGCGACGTTTTTCGGCTGGCTTCTGTTCGCCCCAGCGCCCGCCCTCGGCCCGGCTCTCGTCCATGCGGTGGCCGTGCTCATCATCGCCTGTCCGTGTGCCATGGGCCTCGCCACACCCACCGCCATCATGGTCGGCACCGGCCGGGCGGCGGAGAAGGGCGTTCTGTTTCGCGACGGTGCCGCGTTGCAGGGACTGGAGCGGGTGAAGGTCGTCGCCCTCGATAAGACCGGCACCCTCACGGAAGGGCGCCCGATGCTCGCCGAGAGCGAGACCGTCGCGGGCCTGTCCCCGGACGAGGCCCTGCGCCTCGCGGCGGGGCTCGAAGGGCGCTCCGAGCATCCCCTGGCGGGGGCGATCATCGCGGCGGCGCGGGCGCGCGGCCTGGTTCTGCCGGAGGCGGAGGCTTTCGAGGCCGTGGAAGGGTTCGGGGTCTCGGGCCGGGTCGAGGGCCGTGCGGTCGCTGTCGGGGCCCTGCGCTATCTCGACCGGCTCGGTATCGCCCGCGATCCTGCGCTGGCAGCGAAGGCGGAGGCTTGGTCCGGCGCGGGCCTCAGCCCCGTGCATCTCGTCCTCGACGGGCGCCATGCGGCGGCGCTCGCCGTGACCGATCCGGTCAAGGACGGCGCGCGAGACGCGGTGGCGGCGTTACGCGCGCGGGGCCTTACGGTGGCGATGGTGACGGGTGACGATCCCGGCGCTGCGGCCAAGGTCGCGGCCGGGCTCGGCATCGCGGAGGTGGCGGCGGGTATCCTGCCCGGCGGCAAGGCCGAGGCGGTCAAGCGTTTCCGTGAGTCCCATGGGCCGGTGGCCTTCGTCGGCGACGGGGTGAACGACGCTCCGGCGCTGGCTGAGGCGGATGTCGGCCTCGCCATCGGTACGGGCACGGACATTGCCGTCGAGAGCGCGGACGTGGTCCTGATGTCCGGGGCACCGGAGGCATTGAGTGCGGCCTTCGCCCTGTCGCGGGCGGTGATGGCCAATATCCGCCAGAACCTGTTCTGGGCCTTCGCCTACAATGCCGCGCTCATCCCCCTGGCGGCGGGGCTGCTCGTTCCCTTCGGCGGACCGTCCCTGTCTCCGATTCTGGCGGCGGGGGCCATGGCTCTGTCCAGCCTGTTCGTGCTCGGTAACGCCCTCCGCCTGCGCCGCGCCGGGGGGACGGCGTGAGCGAGGGCCTCGTCACCGTCGGCGAGGCGGCGCGGCTCACCGGCGTCTCCGCCAAGATGATCCGCTGGTACGAGGCGCGGGGGCTCCTACCCCCCGCCCGCCGCACGGCCGCTGGGTATCGGCACTACGGCGAGGCGGACATCCGCACGCTGCACTTCGTGCGCCGCGCCCGCGATCTAGGCTTCGACGTTGAAGCCATCGCGGAGTTGCTGGCCCTGTGGAGCGATCGCGCGCGGCCGAGCGCGGCGGTGAAGGCGATCGCCCAGGCGCGGATCGCGGAGCTTCGCCACCGGATCGCCGCTCTGGAGGGCATGGCGCGCAGCTTGGAGCGGCTGTCCGCCGATTGCTGCGGCGACGAGCGCCCGGATTGCCCGATCCTCGAAGACCTCGCCGCCGGGAATGCCGCGCCTGCCCTGAGGACGAAGGCTCCACGCCGACGGGTTTCGGATTGACGCGGCATCTGGCCTTAGGCTTGCTCGCGCTTTGAGGACGCGTCTCCAACGGATCCAGGCCGGCATGCCCGTCCCCCCACCGATCAAAGCCCTGTCCGGCCCCATGAAGGCGTGGCGGCACACGCTCCATGCCCATCCGGAGCTGCTCTACGACGTGGAGCGCACGGCGGATTTCGTGGCCGAGCGCCTGCGCGAATTCGGCTGCGACGAGGTCGCCACCGGCATTGGCCGCACAGGGGTGGTCGGGGTCGTCCGGGGCCGTGGACGGCGCTCGAACCGCGCCATCGGCCTGCGTGCCGACATGGACGCGTTGCCGATCCAGGAGGTGCGAGACCTGCCCTATCGGTCCACCGTGCCGGGCAAGATGCATGCGTGCGGGCATGACGGGCACATGGCCATGCTGCTCGGCGCCGCGAAGTACCTCGCGGACACGCGCGATTTCGACGGCAGCGCCGTGCTGATCTTCCAACCCGCCGAGGAGGGCGGGGGCGGCGGCGAGGCGATGGTCGATGACGGGCTGATGGAGCGG
The DNA here is from genome assembly GCF_049887755.1 of Methylobacterium sp. NFXW15. NCBI lineage: Bacteria > Pseudomonadati > Pseudomonadota > Alphaproteobacteria > Hyphomicrobiales > Methylobacteriaceae > Methylobacterium > Methylobacterium sp. NFXW15. The sequence continues at coordinate 515,581 of NZ_JAGEKG010000003.1, forward strand.
TTCGGCATCGAATCGGTCTACGGGATGCACAACATCCCCGGCATGGCCGTCGGTACCTTCGCCGTACGGCCGGGGCCGATCATGGCCTCCACCGACCGGTTCATCGTCACCATTGAGGGGCGCGGCGGCCACGCCGCCCTGCCGCAGAACGCCATCGACAGCGTGCTGGTGGCGAGCCACGTCATCATCGCCCTGCAGACGATCGTGTCGCGCAATCTCGATCCCCTGCAATCGGCAGTGGTCTCGGTCTGTGCGCTCGATGCGGGCGAGGCGTTCAACGTCCTGCCGCAAAGCGTGACCATGCGCGGCACGATGCGCACCCTGTCCCAGGCGGTGCGCATACAGGTGAAGGCGAGGCTCGAAGCCCTGGTCGGCGAGATCGCGGCGGGCTTCGGAGCGACGGGCCGCATCGAGTACGGCGCGAGCTACCCGGTTACCGAGAACCACCCCGCCGAGACGGATTTCATGGCCGGCGTCGCCGAATCCCTCGTCGGGCCCGAGCAGGTCGACCGGGCGGTCGCGCCGATGATGACCGCTGAGGATTTCTCCTACATGCTCGGCCGCCGCCCCGGCGCCTACATGTTCATCGGCAACGGCGACAGCGCCTCGCTGCACCACCCGCTCTACGACTTCAACGACGAGGCTGCTCCCTACGGGGCCGCGCTTTGGGCGCGGTTGATCGAGACCGGGTTGCCGGTGGGGGAGTAAGAATGGAACCGCGTTGCAGTAGCCCTATTTTGGTATATACCTAAACCGTGCGGTTCACGTTCGACGCCCCAAAGCGGCAAGCGAACCTTGCCAAGCATGGTTTCGACTTCGCGGAGTTTGAAGAGGCTTTCAGCTTCGATCGCTTTTTAAGCCGACCCACCAAGCCCAGCCGAACCGGGCGTGAGAGGTTTCTCCTTATCGGAACGTGGTTCGGGGAGACTGTCGTGACGGTGATCGTTTCGCCTCTGGGAACCGAGGCGACGGATATCGTGAGCGTTCGCCGCGCAAGCCGCCAGGAGAGGGTTGCCTATGAACGGACCTGAACACGCGCCCGGGTACACGCCTAACGCGGCCTATTCCCAGGATGATTGGGATGAGGTCTGTGACAACCCAGAGCTAACCGAGGCTGAACTCGCCGGGCTTCAGCCAGGGGGGACGGGACTGCCGTCCTTCCTCGCGACGGCCATGCTCAAGCGTGGGGGACGACCGAGATCCCCATCGAAGCGTGTGCCGGTGTCCCTGCGCATTGATCCCGACGTGCTCTCCGCCTTCAAGGAAACAGGCCCCGGCTGGCAGACCCGGATGAACGAGGCGTTGGCCGAGGCCGCAAAAAAGCTCAGAGCGGCCTGATCTGGTGCGTCTGAGTCCTCACCCCCCGTAGCGCCCTTTCAACAAGGCGTAGGCGAGCCGTGCCGTTTGCACCTCGCCGCCTTCCGGGCGCCCGGGCTTGGTGGAGGGGTTCCAGCCGTAAAGGTCGAAATGCCCATGGCGCTTCGTCTTGGGGGCGAAGCGGCGTAGGAACAGCGCCGCCGTGATCGCCCCGGCGAAGGGGCCGTTCGAGACGTTGTTGAGGTCGGCCACCTTCGAGTCGAGCATCGACGCGTAGGGCTGATGCAGGGGCATGCGCCAGATCGGGTCGTTGGCCTGCGCACCCGCCTCCGCGACCTCCCGTGCCAGGGTTTCGTCCTCCGTGAAGAAGGCGGGGAGATCCGGGCCGAGCGCGACGCGGGCCGCGCCGGTGAGGGTCGAGAAATCCAGGATCAGGTCGGGCTGGTCGGCCTCCGCGAGCGCCAGGGCGTCGGCGAGGATCAGGCGCCCCTCGGCATCGGTGTTCCCGATCTCGACCGTGAGTCCAGCGCGGCTGCGAAGCACGTCGCCGGGGCGGAAGGCGTTGCCCGCCACCGCATTCTCCACGGCCGGAATGAGCAGGCGCAGGCGGAGCGAGAGCCCCGCGCCCATCACCATGTCGGACGCCGCCAGGGCGACGGCGGCCCCGCCCATGTCCTTCTTCATCAGCAGCATGGCGGAGGACGGCTTGATGTCGAGCCCGCCCGTGTCGAAGGCCACGCCCTTGCCCACCAGCGTGACGCGCGGCGCGTCTTCGGCCCCCCAGGTGAGGTCGATCAGGCGGGGAGGGCGCGTCGAGGCCTCGCCCACGGCGTGGATCAGGGGAAACTCACGCGCCAAGTCCTCACCCTGCACCACGCGGATCGCCGCGCCGTGCTTCTCTGCGAGCGACCGCGCGGCGGCCTCGATCTCGGCGGGCCCGAGGTCGTTGGCCGGGGTGTTGACGAGATCGCGGCCCATGGCCACGGCCGCAGCGATGCGGGCCACCTCCGCACCGTCGACGCCCTCTGGCGAGACGAGGCTGGCCTTGGCGGCGTCCCCCTTCCGGTAGCGGCCAAAGCGATAGCTGCCGAGCAGCCACGCCAGGGTCGCGGCGGAGGCGTCCGGCGCGCCTTCGAGCCGATAGGTGCCGACCGGCAGCAGCGTCGGGAGGCGACCGGCGATGAGCGGGTCGGCGCCCGGAGCATCCGGGTCGCCGAGGCCAAACAGCACCCGCGCCACGCTTCCGTCCGGCCCCGGCAGATAGGCGACGGTGCCCGCCTTGCCGGAGAAACCGGTCGCACGGGCGAAAGCCCGCTCAGCCGCGCTCAGGCCCTCCTCCCAGCCGCTCGCACGCAGGCAGGTCACGGCGATGGCGGGCGTGCCGGCGGGCAGGAGCGACGCGATCGCGCTGGCCTCGGGAACGGAGTGGCTCATGAATGGTCTCGACCTCGCCGGGCGAGCCCTTCGGCGCGCCCTTAACCCAGGGTTAGGCTTAACGATCTACCACCGAGGCAACGGCACGGAGAAGGGCGATCCGCCTCGCCCGGCCCGCCATCGCCATGAGCCTCGCGCGGAGCGTGACATGACCTCGGCCATCTTTATCCTCCGTGGTGTCGCCATCCTCGGCCTCGCCGTGACGCTCGGCGCCTGCAACACCTCGTCCGGTCCCGAGACGACCGGCTCGATCGGGCCTGCCCGCTCCGCCGACTCGGCGGCTGCCTCGGCGCGGCGCGATCTCGACGGTCTCGCCGAGGCCTACAAGGCCAATCCGGGCGATGCCCGCACCGCCTTCCGCTACGCGCGGGCGCTTCGCGCGACGGACCAGATCACCCAGGCCAGCGCCGTGCTGCAGCAGGCCGCGCTCCGCAACCCACGCGACACGGTGATCCTCGGCGCCTACGGCAAGTCGCTGGTGGAGGCCGGGCGCTACCGTGAAGCCCTCGAGGTTCTCTCGAACGCCCACACCCCGGCCAATCCCGACTGGCGCATCCTGTCCGCCGAAGGCTCGGCTTCGGCGCAGATGGGCGATCAGGTCCGCGCTCAAGGTTTCTACGAGGCGGCGCTGAAGATCCGCCCGAACGAGCCGTCGCTCCTGTCGAATCTCGGCCTGTCCTATGCCCTCTCGCGCGATCTCGACCGCGCCGAGGAAACCCTGCGGCAGGCGGCGGCCCAGCCTGGCGCCGATGCCAAGGTCCGTGCCAACCTCGCCCTCGTGCTGGGCCTGAAGGGCCGGTACGACGAGGCGGAGACGCTGCTGCGCCAGGATATGGGCCAGCAGGAAGCGGCCGCCAACGTCGCGGCCCTGCGCCGGCTGGCGGCTTCGCCGAACAAGTTCAAGGACGGTCTGGCGCGGGCGCAGCGCGGGTAGGCTGAGCCTCACCGTCGCATCATCGTTTTCGCGAGCGAAGCGATCCGGGGCAGCGAGACGTCTGAAGACGTCGCGAATCCCCGGGTCGCTTCGCTGTGCTCGCGATGACGTCGAGCTTCGTCGCAAGCGATTTAGGCGAACGACAGGCTCCCGGACCTGTCATCACGTCCCGGTAGCGGGCACATTCGAAACGTTCTATACGGGCCGCGGCTGCGCCGCGCGGCATTCAGGGCGTCCAAATCGCCCCCGCGCCTCGTTCGAACCGGGCACTCCCGGGGCGGCGCGCGCCCGTCGGGCGCTTCACAGGCCGAACACCTTCGTGGCGCGGGTTATGCCTGCGCGTGTTCGATCAATTCGCAGCGAGGATACGACCAGCCGTGGCATCTCTCGATAGCTTCAAGGCCCGCCAGACGCTGAGCGCCGGTGGCAAGACCTATACCTACTATTCCATCCCCGAGGCCGAGAAGAACGGCCTCCGGTCGGCTGCCTCTCTGCCCTTCTCGATGAAGGTGCTGCTCGAGAACCTGCTGCGCTTCGAGGATGACCGCTCGGTCAAGAAGGCCGATGTCGAGGCTGCTGTCTCCTGGCTTGACCAGAAGGGCAAGGCCGAGGTCGAAATCGCCTTCCGCCCCTCGCGCGTGCTGATGCAGGATTTCACCGGCGTGCCGGCCGTGGTGGATCTCGCCGCCATGCGCGATGCGATGGTGGCGCTCGGCGGCGACCCGCAGAAGATCAACCCGCTCGTTCCCGTCGACCTCGTGATCGACCACTCGGTCATCGTCGATGAGTTCGGCACCCCGAAGGCGCTGAACGAGAACGTCGCCCTCGAATACGCCCGCAACGGCGAGCGTTACACCTTCCTGAAGTGGGGCCAGTCGGCCTTCGACAACTTCTCCGTCGTGCCCCCGGGCACCGGCATCTGCCACCAAGTGAACCTCGAATACCTGTCGCAGACCGTGTGGACGAAGAAGGAAGGCGGCGAAGAGATCGCGTATCCCGATTCGCTCGTCGGCACCGATTCGCACACCACCATGGTGAACGGCCTCGCCGTGCTGGGCTGGGGCGTCGGCGGCATCGAGGCCGAGGCGGCCATGCTCGGCCAGCCGCTCTCCATGCTGATCCCCGAGGTCGTGGGCTTCAAGCTGTCGGGCAAGCTGCCCGAGGGCACCACCGCCACCGATCTCGTGCTCACCGTCACGCAGATGCTGCGCAAGAAGGGCGTGGTCGGCAAGTTCGTGGAATTCTACGGCCCCGGCCTCGACGACATGGCGGTGGCCGACCGCGCCACGATCTCCAACATGGCCCCGGAATACGGCGCCACCTGTGGCTTCTTCCCCGTCGATCAGAAGACCATCGACTTCCTGAAGGTCACCGGCCGCGCTGACGACCGGATCGCCCTGGTGGAAGCCTATGCCAAGGCTCAGGGCATGTGGCGCGACGCGAAGACCCCCGACCCGGTCTTCACCGACACGCTCGAGCTCGACATGGGCACGGTGCAGCCCTCGCTCGCCGGTCCGAAGCGGCCGCAGGACCGGGTGCTGCTCTCCGACGCCAAGGCGGGCTTCGCCTCCTCCATGCAGACCGAGTTCAAGAAGGGCGGCGATATCTCCGGCCGCTTCCCGGTCGAGGGCACGAACTTCGACATCGGCCATGGCGACGTCGTCATCGCGGCGATCACCTCCTGCACCAACACCTCGAACCCGAGCGTGATGATCGGCGCCGGTCTTCTCGCGCGCAACGCGGTGGCCAAGGGCCTGCGCTCCAAGCCGTGGGTGAAGACCTCGCTCGCCCCCGGATCGCAGGTCGTGGCCGAGTACCTCGCCAAGGCCGGTCTTCAAGACAGCCTCGACGCGCTGGGCTTCAACCTCGTCGGCTTCGGCTGCACGACCTGCATCGGCAATTCGGGCCCGCTGCCTGCGGCGATCTCGAAGGCGATCAACGACAACGACGTCGTGGCCGCCGCCGTGCTCTCGGGCAACCGCAACTTCGAAGGCCGCGTGAACCCCGACGTGCGGGCGAATTACCTCGCCTCGCCGCCGCTGGTCGTTGCCTACGCGCTCGCCGGCTCGATGCAGGTCGACCTCGCCAAGGAGCCGCTCGGCACGGGCTCGGACGGTCAGCCGGTCTACCTCAAGGACATCTGGCCCTCGGCTGCCGAGATCCAGAGCTTCATCGAGCAGACCATCACCTCCGAACTCTTCAAGAGCCGCTACGCCGACGTGTTCGGCGGTGACGACAACTGGAAGGGCGTCGAGGTGACGGAGGCCGAGACCTTCGCCTGGAACGGCGGCTCGACCTACGTGCAGAACCCGCCCTACTTCGTCGGCATGCAGAAGACCCCGGCGCCGGTCACGGACATCGAGGGTGCCCGCATCCTCGGCCTGTTCCAGGACTCGATCACGACGGACCACATCTCGCCCGCCGGCAACATCCGCGCGGCCTCGCCCGCCGGTGAGTATCTGCAGTCGCATCAGGTGCGTGTGCAGGACTTCAACCAGTACGGCACGCGCCGCGGCAACCACGAAGTCATGATGCGGGGCACCTTCGCCAACATCCGCATCAAGAACCAGATGGTCCGCGACGCCTCGGGCAACGTGGTCGAGGGCGGCTACACGCTGTTCCAGCCGACCGGTGAGAAGATGTTCATCTACGACGCGGCGCAGAAGTATGCCGCGCAGGGCACGCCGCTGGTCGTCTTCGCGGGCAAGGAGTACGGCACCGGCTCCTCGCGCGACTGGGCGGCCAAGGGCACCAAGCTCCTCGGCATCCGCGCCGTGATCGCCGAGAGCTTCGAGCGTATCCACCGCTCGAACCTCGTCGGGATGGGCGTCGTCCCGCTGGTCTTCCAGGGCGAGACGAGCTGGGATTCGCTCGGCCTGAAGGGCGACGAGACCGTCACCATCAAGGGCCTCGCGGGTGAACTGAAGCCGCGCCAGACGCTCACCGCCGAGATCAAGTCCGCCGACGGTTCGGTGAAGCAGGTTCCGCTGACCTGCCGCATCGATACGCTCGACGAGCTCGAATACTTCCGCAACGGCGGCATCCTGCCTTACGTGCTGCGTTCGCTCGCGGCGTAAGCACCGGAACGACCACGGATCGAAAAGGGGGCGGTGCCGCCGGCGCCGCCCCCTTTTCTCTGCGCCCGCTCCGTCATTGCGAGGAACGAAGCAATCCAGGGATCCGCTACGTCCGGAGGCGGCCCGCCTCCCTGGTTTGCTTCGCTTCGCTCGCAATGACGGCGGCGGTTGAAGAGCCTGCATAGATCAATCGCGCACAAGCTTGTCGCCGTGCCGTAGCGCGCCATGTTCCGGGCCCGTAGCCAGGACATGCTTCATGACGACATCCGCGAGGAAGACTCTTGCCGGCTTCTCCGCCGCCGCGCTGATCGGGCTGACGAGCCTCGCCCAGGCCGCCGCGCCCGAGCGGCTGCGTGGAACGATCGAGACGGTCGAGCCCAACGCGATCACCGTGAAAACCTCCGACGGCAAGAGCGAGCGCGTGGCGCTGGCCGACGATGCCAAGGTCTCCTGGGTCATTCCGGCCAGCCTCGACCAGATCAAGGAAGGCACCTTCATCGGCACGGCCACGAAGGGTGAGAACCCCATGACCGCCCTAGAGGTCGTGCTGTTCCCCGAGGCAATGCGCGGCACGGGCGAAGGGCAATATCCCTGGGACGAGATCGCCGACACGACCGCCGGAGGCGCCAAGGTGAGGAGCGCCATGACCAACGGCACCGTCAAGGCCGAGACCACGGGCAGCGCCGCTCATCCGAAGGTCAAGAGCGCCATGACCAACGGCACGGTGAAGGCCGATGCTGGCGGCAAGGACGGCACCAAGACGCTCACGGTCAATTACGGCAGCGGTCAATCGAGCACGATTCTCGTTCCCCCGTCCGCGCCGGTCGTAACCTTCGAGCCGACCACGCGAACGGCTCTCGGTAAGGGGGCCAAGGTGTTCGTCGTCGCGATCCGCAAGGACGGCACCTTCACCGCCACTCGCGTCGCCGTCGGCAAGGACGGCCTTACCCCGCCGATGTGACCGGTCCGGTCCTCGAAACCTATCGCCTATTCACCGGAGAGAACATCTTATGAAGACCGTTCAAAGTCGTTTCGCCCGCCTCGCCGCCGTGGGTCTCATCAGCCTTGCAGGCGTCTCCGCGGCCTCCGCGCTGGAGCGCGTGCGTGGCACGATCGAGAAGGCCGATGGTGGCACGCTCACCCTCAAGACCGACAGCGGCAACGAGACGCTGAACATCGGCTCGGCCAAGGTCGTGTCCGTCGTGCCGTCGAGCCTCGACCAGATCAAGGAAGGCACCTTCATCGGCACGGCCACCAAGGGTGAGAACCCGATGACCGCTCTTGAGGTCGTGCTGTTCCCCGAATCCATGCGTGGCACCGGCGAGGGCCACTACGCCTGGGATGCGATCACCGACCACACCGCCGGAGTGGGCTCCAAGGTGAAGAGCGCGATGACCAACGGCACCGTGAAGGCCGAGTCGGCCGGTGGCCCGAAGGTGAAGAGCGCCATGACCAATGGCACGGTGAAGGCCGACAAGTCGGCGGGTGGCGAGCGGACCCTTACGGTCAGCTACGGCAACGACGGCTCGAAGCAGATCATCGTCCCGTCCTCGGCCCCGATCGTGGCCTTCGAGCCGGCGGATGCCAGCGCCCTCAAGCCGGGCGCCAAGGTCTTCGCCGTGGTCGACAAGGCCAGCGGCAAGATCGACGGCAAGCTGGTCGCGGTCGGCAAGGACGGCCTGACCCCGCCGATGTGAGGCGAGGGTTTCTCCTCTCCCCGCTTGCGGGGGGAGGAGCTTCCTCATCGACACCTCAGCCCGTCATTGCGAGCGTAGCGAAGCAATCCAAGGAAGCACCACGCTTTGGGCGCGGCCCTCCGCCCCTGGATTGCTTCGCTACGCTCGCAATGACGAAGGAGTAGAGAGCCAGCATCACCGTTTCCGGCACTGGCGCTCCACTCTCCCGACCCCCTTCAGGGGCCACCCTCCCCCGCAAAGGGGAGGAGGGGAAACGGAGGCGCTACCGCAGCCCCACTTTGTACTCGGCCTCGGTCTTGGCCCGGACCTCGTCCTCGCTGACGCCGTCGGCGAGTTCAATCAGCGTCATGCCGCCATCGCCCTTCTTGTCGATGCTGAAGACGCCGAGATCAGTGATCACCAGATCGACCACATGCGTGCCGGTGAGCGGCAGGTCGCAGGCCTTCAGGAGCTTGGCGCTCTCCGAGCCGTCCTTGTTCTTGGCGACGTGCTCCATCACCACGACGACGCGCTTCACGCCCGCCACCAGGTCCATGGCGCCGCCCATCCCCTTCACCATCTTGCCGGGGATCATCCAGTTGGCGAGGTCGCCGTTCTGGGCCACCTGCATGGCGCCGAGGATCGACAGGTTGATGTGCCCGCCCCGGATCATCCCGAAGGAATCGGCGGAGGAGAAGTAGCTCGTCGTCGGCAGGGCGGTGATCGTCTGCTTACCGGCGTTGATCAGGTCCGGGTCCTCCTCGCCCTCGTAAGGGAAGGGGCCCATGCCGAGCATGCCGTTCTCGGATTGCAGCTGCACCGACATGCCGTCGGGAATGTAGTTCGACACCAGCGTCGGGATGCCGATGCCGAGGTTCACGTAGAAGCCGTCTTCCAGCTCCTTGGCGGCGCGCGCCGCCATCTGTTCGCGGGTCCAGGCCATGGGTGGTCTCCTCTCCTGCGATCAGTGGGTGCCGCCGCCGGCCGCTGCGGCCGGGGTCGCGTCGTTGCGCTTGCGGGTGGTGCGCTGCTCGATGCGCTTCTCGCCCGTGTTCACCGCGATGATCCGCTTCACGAAGATGCCGGGGGTGTGGATCGTGTCGGGGTCGATCTCACCCGGCTGCACGAGATGCTCCACCTGCGCGACCGTGACCTTGGCGGCGGTCGCCATCATCGGGTTGAAGTTGCGCGCCGTCATCCGGTAGCGGAGGTTGCCCTCGGTATCGCCGGTATGGGCGTGGACGATGGCGAGGTCGGCGAACAGGCCGCGCTCCATCACGTAATCCTCGCCGTCGAACTGGCGGGTCTCCTTGCCCTCGGCCACCTTGGTGCCGAAGCCGGTCTTGGTGAAGAAGGCCGGGATGCCCGCGCCGCCCGCGCGGATGCGCTCGGCCAGCGTGCCCTGCGGGTTGAACTCGATCTCGAGTTCGCCACCGAGATACTGCCGGGCGAATTCCTTGTTCTCGCCGACGTAGGACGAGATCATCTTGGCGACCTGCCGGGTCTCCAAGAGCTTGCCGAGGCCGACGCCGTCGATGCCCGCATTGTTCGAGACGATGGTCAGGCCCTTCACGCCCGATGCCTGCACCGCGTCGATCAGTTCATCGGGGATGCCGCACAGACCGAAACCGCCGCACATGATCATCATGTCGTCGCGCAGGAGACCGGCGAGCGCCTCCGTCGGACCCTTGTGAACCTTCCGCATCGAACCGTCCTTCCTCCCGTCGGCTTCTGCCGAGCCGGTAAGCATGATCCGGGCCTGCTCTTCCCGATTCCGGGCGCCGGGTCCAGTGCCGGAAGCGGCAGCCAGGCCGATCCGTCACGCGCGACGACCCACAGCTTCCCGCCTCGAAAATGTCGCATGGGCATACAAAAGCCGCGGAAGGCATTAAGTGATTGGCTACTCGACGAGCCCCAGCGGGCCGCGCCGGCCGGCTGGTCGTGGCGCGTCTGCGGTGCCTCCGGAGCCCGATGTCGCCGCGCCGCCCGATCCTCCTCCTCGCCATCGGCGCCCTTGCCCTCGCCGGGCTCGGCCTGCGCGACTGGCCGGTGGATAGCCGCAAGGCCATCGCCTTCGCCCAAAGGCCCCTGTCCACCTACGGGCTGATGCTCACGGCCGATGGCCCGGCCTCCCTGCGGCTACTGCCCTTTCCGTCCTTTTCCCTGGCACAGGTGCGCATCGCGGACGCGAGCGGCCCGACCCTCATCGAGAGCCGACACCTCACCGCCGACATCGACCCGCTGGCCTTCCTCACCGGCCGCTCCCCCGTAGGCGGGTTGCGCTTCGAGGACAGCACGCTTTCGGCGGAGCGCGCCGCCTGGGCTCAGCCCTTCGCGCGGATCCGCGAGGGCGTGGCCGGGGGCGGGCAGCATCCGCCTCGCCTCACTCTGTCCGGAGCGACCCTCGGGGAGGGGGCGGATATCAAGGATATCGGCCTCGACGTCGCGTGGCCGTTCTGGAGCGGCGCGGTCGAGGCGAAGGCGCACCTGACATGGCGGGGCGTTCCGACACGGATCGCGCTGACGCGGCTGCGGCCGTCCGACCTGTTCGAGGGGCAGCGCAGCCCCTTCGCCGCAGAGGCGACGTGGCCCGGCGGTGGGCTCGCCTTCGACGGCACGGCGCTCCTGCCCGCCGAGGCTGCCGGATCGCCTTCGCTGTCGGGCCGCGCCCGGTTCCAGACGAAGTCCCTACCGGAGACCCTGGCCTGGATCGGCCGCGATGCCCCCCTCTCTCCCCTCACCGGAGCCTTCAGCCTGGAAGGCGCCTTCGAAGCGCAGGGCCGGACGGTGTCCTGGCCGGTTCTGCGGGTCGGCGCGGGCAACGCCGTGATGGAGGGAGCGGGGGGCTTCGCCCTCAGCGGCGGCGACAATCCCCGCCTCTCGGCGCAGGCGACGCTCGCCGCCGACCGGATCGATCTGGCGCCCCTGGTCGGCGCGCTGGTGAAACTGTTCGAGGATGGCGGCGCGTCCGTCGCCCTGGCGCCCTTGAGCCGGGGTGATCTCGATCTGCGTATGTCGGCGACCGAGGGGCAGGTGGGGCCCCTGGTCCTGCAGGATCTCGCGGCGAGCGTGCTCGTACGCGACTCCGCCGTGGAAGTCGCGGTCAACCGCGCCCGGCTCAAGGACGGCGTGGTGAAGGGCCGTCTCACCCTGGCGCGCGGTCTCGATCCTGCCGAGACCGAGATGAAGGCGCAGGGCGGCGTCGATCAGGTCGATCTCGGCGGGTTGATGAGCGATCTCGGTGGAAGCCGGTGGGTGTCCGGCCCGCTCCAGGGCCAGTTCACCTTCGAAAGCCACGGCCGCGACGTGGCGGCGCTGGTCTCGGCTCTCGGCGGCCGGGCGAGCGTGGCCATCGACGGCGGCGCGCTGTCGGGGCTGGACCTCACGGATGTGATTCACCGGAATGGCGGTCTCGCCCCGGGGGCCTTGGCGCGGCGCAACGGCCGCACCGGCTTCGAGCGGGCGGCCATCGCCTTCCGCTTCGCGGACGGGATCGGCGAGATCACCGAGGCGGACCTGCGCGGGGCCGGGGTCGCGGCGACCCTGCGCGGTCAGGTCTCCCTGCCGGATCAACGCCTCGACATGATGGCGCTGCTCGCCCCCCGTCAGGCGATGGAGGGCGCGCGCACGGTGCGCATCGCCATCGCGGGACCGTGGGATGCGGTGACCACGCAGGCGCAGCGCGGTGAGATTCAGGAGCCGGGCGGCGCCACCTCGACGCTCGCCCGGATGCGTAGCATCCTTCAACCCCCCGAAGCCGTGGGTCTTCCCGCCGCCATTCGCTCCTACGCGCCGTAAAGCATCGATCCAGACGGAGGCGTCAGCCGTGTCTGGAAAAATTGATGCAAGGCAACGGGCTGGCCGGGCGCCGCGCGCCCGCGTAAGACGACAGCCGAGCGATCGGCTCCGTGGCGGCCGTCATGAGCGGGCCGCGACGTGCCCCAGGGAAATCCATGCGCCGCCTGCTCGTCGAGGACCCCGTGACCCATGCCGGACCGCTGGCCCGGCACCTCGCGGTCTTCTCCCTCTTCGCCACGGGCATCGCCCTCCTCATCGTGCGGGATCCGCGTGCCGACGTGTCGGCCGCGCTGGTGGCGCTGGCGGCGGGGCTCTGCGTCGCGGTGCTCGCGATCCTGGCCGCGATCTTCGCCTTCGTGCGCGTCTGGCAGGAGGGCGCCCGCGGCCTCGGGGCGGCGCTGGGCGGGCTGCTGCTCGCGGTGATGGTGCTGGCCTATCCGGCCTATGCGGGCTTGCGCGGAGCACGGCTGCCCGCGCTGTCGGACATCTCGACCGATCCGGACCTGCCGCCCGCCTTCTCGCGCTCGCGCGTCGCCTTCGCCGCGCGGGATGGGCGCCTGCCCCCCGATCCCGGCCGCGCGGCGCGGGACATGCAGCGCAAGGCCTATCCGCAGATCGCGCCGCTCACCCTCGACATCGATGCCGACCAAGCTTTCGAACTCGCCCGGCAGGCGGCGCTGAAGCGCCATTGGCAGATCGTGGAAGCGATCCGGCCCGGCGGGCGGATGGGCCAGGGGCGCATCGACGCCATCGCTCGCGGCCTTGTCCTCAACCTGCCCGACGACGTGACCGTGCGGGTGCGCCCCCGCGCGGACGGGGCGCGGATCGACGTCCGCTCGGCCTCGCGCCTCGGCAACCGCGACTTCGGCGGTAATGCCGACCGCATCCGCGCCTATCTGGACGACGTGTCGAACTTGGCACTCGCCGCGAAATAGCGGCTGTGCAGGAGGGGTGGTCCGTCGGATCGGGCGAGGCCGCGCGAAACCAGATCCTCCAGATGCGCGAAGACCGAGAGCGCAGCCGCCCCGCGCAGACGCGGATCGAGAGCCTGATAGACTGCTGCCACGATCTCGGCGATGCGCTCGTCGCCCGCCGCGAGCCGGTTGCGGATGCCGGCCTCCCGCTGGCGGCGATGCCCGGCGAGGCCGCGCACGAACCGGTTGGGATCGCGCACCGGCCCGCCATGGCCGGGCCAGTAGGTCGCCTCGCTGCGCGTGCGCAGCTTGTCGAGGGAGTCCATGTAGGCCCGCATCTGCCCGTCGGGCGGGGCGACGACCGTCGTGGACCACGCCATCACATGATCGCCCGAGAACAGCGAATCCGCCTCCGGGAGCGCAAAGGCGAGATGGTTCATCGTGTGGCCGGGCGTCTCGACCGCCGTGAGCGTCCAGCCCGGACCTGTGACCGTATCGCCCTCCGCCATCTCCCGGTCGGGGCGATGCTCCCGGTCGGCGCTGGCATCGAGCGCCGGGGTCTCGCCCTCGCCGAGGGGACGTGCCGCCCGGTGCGGGCCGCAGCCAAGGATCGGCGCACCGGTCGCCTCCTTCAGGCGGCGGGCGCCGGGCGAATGGTCGCGATGGGTGTGGGTGACGAGGATCGCCTCCACCGTCTCGCCCGACAGGTCCGCGAGCAGCCCGTCGAGATGGGCCGGATCGTCGGGGCCGGGGTCGATCACCGCAACACGGCCGCGCCCAACCACATAGGTGCAAGTGCCCGTGGCGGTGAACGGGCCGCGATTGCCGGCGACCCGCCGCCGGATGAGCCGCGCGACCTCTTCCATATGCCCCGGCTCCGGCATGGCCGGGTTGAGGGTGGGATTGGTATCGTCGGTCTCTGCCATGGGCCGCATCTAGCGCGATTTCCGGCGAAGTGATCGACGGTTCGTCGAAAGAATGCACGCGATAGAGGACAGAGAACCGCTGGCCTGATGCCGTCGGGCCGAAGGGTGCGAGGGGCTGCGATCAGCGGAGGTAGGGCGAGGGCGAGACGATGCGCAGGCTCGCGCGTGCCGGGATGAAGCCGTCACCCGCGCCCGCCACCTGCACCACGCTCGGGGTGCGCTCGGCCGCTCTGAGCTGCTGGCGGAAGCTGCGTGCGGCGGCTTCCCGGCGGATCGTGCCGACCCGCGCCTCGATCGCCCGGACCTCGGTCTTGCCGATGGCGGCGCGGCGGTAATCCTGCATGTCGACACGCCCGGCGCGGATACGGGTGACGACCTGCGCGCTCGTGCCCGTGGCGACGATATCGCCGGGGCGAAGGGTCGTATCGCTCTCGAGTGAAGCATGGGTCGCCCGTCCGAGGGGCTGGCACGAGCAATCCGCCACCCGTCGCTGGCGGTAGACATTGGCGGAGGCCGAAGTCCGATAGGGGCGGCCATTGGGGCCGACGGCGCGTTCGAGTTCGGTCTCTCCCGCCGCCAGCGTGAACACGTCCGTCGCCGCGTTCGGGCAGGCGGCGGCGCAGGCGTTACGGTGGACGGGCAGGTCCGTGCGGTCGTGCAGCGTCCCGAGGGGGAAGAGATAGCCGTCGCAGCGGCGCACGCACACGGTCGTATCCCCGCTTGCGGATCGGACGATCTCGGGATTCTGTCGGCTGTGGCGCTCGACCGTTGCAAAGCGGAAGGCTTCCGGCCGCGGCGTGTGCACGATCCGTCTGGGCGTGCGGTCGAGCCTATGGGGCGGCAGGGTGTTGTAGCGGGTCGGCTGAGGCGGCGGGCGCAGTTCGGCCTGACGCGGAGCGCCGCCACCGAACAACATCTCGAAAAAGCCCGCGACCCCATCGCGCTCGGAGGCCTGCACGAGGGAAGATCCGACAGAAACCGACCCGAGGCCGAGAACGAGACCGGCCACGGCCGGGCCGACGAGCCGACGACGTCCCTTTCCAGCGGAGAGGCCGTTCTTCACGGCCCCGGCGACACGCCGGAATAGACCATTCCGGCGTCCCAAAGCCTGACGCACGCCCGCCCCCGTCCGATTCGCCTCAGCCGTCGGATTAGGCGCGCAATGCGTGGCCCGGCAACACCGGTAAACAACTGATTAACGCGCTAGGAACCGGTTTTTACGATCAGTCCGCCGACTTCGTGCGCCTATCTCGCCATCAAAGCAGTTTATCCTGCTCTCAACGCTGATGGCGTCTTTGGTCGCGCACGCGCACCGGGATGGGCTGCAACACCGGTGCCGGGCCGAGGCCACGCACGATGGTGGCCACGAGGTCGGAGACCGTCTTCCCGAGCCCCGACTTGAGTGCCGACACGCGAGCGGGGATGGCGCCGACGGTCGAGCGCGCAGGCTTACGTGCAGTCCTGAACCCGAAAGCAGGCATCGCTCACCTCAGACATGGCATCTCTGACCCTTCCACGAACGCCGGGCGGTCCCGACCGTTCCTCCTGTCCGCCGGTTGCCGTTGGCTGCGACAGAATGGCTACGATCCTGGGAACCGAAGCTCAAACTTGGCGTTTTGTAGGCAATCATCAGCACGGACATTCGGACGTGCCGGAGCTTTAGAAGGATTACAGCGATGTTGGGTTGGGCCGTCACTTTCCTCGTCGTCGCTCTCGTGGCGGCTCTGCTCGGTTTCGGTGGCATTGCCGGCACCGCCATGGAAGCTGCAAAGCTTGTGTTCTTCGTTGCGATCGTCCTCTTCGCGATTTCGGCCGTCGTTGGCCTGATGCGCGGCCGTTCGCCGACACTTTAACCTTCACATCCTGAAGGTCGGTACGGAAAGGGCCGCCCCACTGGGGCGGCCCTCTTCGTTTTAAGCGATAGAAATCAGAACGCAGTCAGGATACGTCGCGCTCGGTCGCGTCGAGCTTTGCGATCAAGTCCGCGAAACGGTCCGGCACCGGTTGGCTCGCCACGGAATCGTACATCGCCCGGAGCTGACCGGCGATCCGGTCGCGAATGTGCGGCGTCAGTGTCGCGGCTTCGCGCGGGTCCCGTCGGCTCGGCTCGTCGTGCGGTGCGTCGATCTCGGATCGTTCGGACAACATTTCACCCTCGGCCATCTCAGCGTCGCCCTGGGCGCACGATTTGTCGTTCCGGAGATCCTCTCCAGATCCGTCCACCGTCATCCAAGCGCCCCTTGTTGCGCGCATTCACAC
This sequence comes from Methylobacterium sp. NFXW15, assembly GCF_049887755.1. Lineage (NCBI taxonomy): Bacteria > Pseudomonadati > Pseudomonadota > Alphaproteobacteria > Hyphomicrobiales > Methylobacteriaceae > Methylobacterium > Methylobacterium sp. NFXW15. The sequence continues at coordinate 531,916 of NZ_JAGEKG010000003.1, forward strand.
GGCCACATTGTGCTGCGGCTCGAGTTGCGTCATGGCTCGGCGGCAACGCCCGCTCTGCAATTCGGTTCCGTTTCTCGCGGAACGGAGCGTGCGCACCCGCGTTGGGCGGGAAGCCAAGGGTCATATAAGTCACGGCCCAGGCACCTTTCCGACCGGTCACGGCGGGGCGTTGCCTGAGGTCATTGTGAGGCACAGGTAGAACGAATGTCGACATCGCAACTCGTGGTGCAGCATCTGCCGTACCTGCGCCGTTACGCGCGGGCGCTGACCGGCAGCCAAGTGGCGGGTGATGCCTACGTGGCGGCGACCCTTGAGACCCTGGTCAACGAGCCCGACACGCTCGGGCGCAGCACCAACATCAAGGCCGACCTGTTCCGCGTGTTCACGCGCATCTGGAACTCGCTCTCGGTCAACGGTCGCAGCGAGCAGGTTCAGCACGATCTCCCGGCGGAAGTCCGCCTGGGTCAGATCACGCCGCTGCCCCGGCAGGCCTTCCTGCTTTCTTGCCTCGAAGGCTTCTCGGAAGAGGATGCCGCGACGATCCTCGGGGTCGACGTCGCCGAGGTTCGCGATCTCGTGGACGAGGCCGGTCGTGAACTCGCCGCCGACATGGCGACCGGTATCCTCATCATTGAGGACGAGCCGCTCATCGCCATGGATCTCGAGGCGCTGGTCGAGGGCCTGGGCCACAACGTGATCGGCGTCGCCCGCACCCGCACCGAGGCGGTCAAGATCGCCAGCAGCGACACCCGCCCGGGTCTGATCCTCGCCGATATCCAGCTCGCGGACGGTTCGTCCGGCCTCGATGCGGTGAACGACCTGCTGAAGACCTTCGAGGTTCCGGTGATCTTCATCACCGCCTATCCGGAGCGCTTCCTCACCGGCGAGCGGCCTGAGCCCGCCTTCCTGATCGCCAAGCCGTTCCAGCCCGCGAACGTCTCGGCCGTCATCAGCCAGGCGCTGTTCTTCCAGCAGACGGCCCGCCGCCGCGAGGCCAAGTCAGCTTAACGAGACGGCTACACCGGCTCGCTTCCGCAACGTCTCCTTTGAAACAGCCCCGGCATCCGCTGGGGCTTTTTCATGCCCCGAACATAAAGAAACGGGCCGGAGCACGCTCCAGCCCGTCGATGAGGTTCCGGCCGATGCACAAGGGGAATGCGGGGAGGACCAAGTGGCCGGGTGTGACAAGAACCGCCGGATAGCACCCCGGTTCCGTTATTTTTTGAGCGTGCGTGTTTTTTGCACCACAGGGAGAGGCTGTGGATAACGGGGGTGCGTCGCCGCACGCTGCCCTCTCGGCGGGGCGAATACTGACTTCTTAAGGAAGCGTGACAGTCGAGGAACCAGATAACGCAATCCGCGTTATCAGAACATCCTGTCAAGCTCTTCGTGAGGGTCACGGTGATGCGGCGGTCTGGTGTCATTCTCGGAATCAGTGCCCCTGCTGCTCTGCTCACCGTGCTCGCTCAGCCGGTGATCCGGGACAGTGCTGATCAGTGGGCGCCGACGGTTCCTGTTTCGGCTCCGGCCAGCCCGGCGGTCCTTCCCGGCATGCGCCCCGCCTCCCTGGCATTGAGTCCTACTCGGGTCGCGGGCATCGAGCGCGGCAGCCGCGCCTCCGGGCCGGTGGCGAGCGAGGTTCAACTGCCTGGCAGCCCGACCCCCAAGCCTGTCCGTCGCTTCCAGCGCGAGGGCTGCGAAGCGCCGCTCAGCTCCCTCGTCGGGCCCGAGGCCCGTCGCATGATCCCCGGCCGCTGCATCTCCTGAGAATCGTCGCTTTCCTTAAAAGGCCCCGCTTCGGCGGGGCTTTTTTGTTGGGGTGTGCAGCGCGCAATAAAAAAACGGCGCCGGTCCAGGGGACGCGGCGCCGTGTACGCAACTCACTCGTCAAGGATTACTCGCCGCGACCCGTCCCGGTGGACTGACCGCCCTTGCGGCCGGCGGACGACGCCAGCTCGCGGTCCTGCGAGAAGGAGCGCTTCTCGGCGGGCACGCTGCGGCCACCCTTGCTGGCGATTTCGCGCTGACGCTCGATATCCATCGAGGCAAAGCCCCGCTTCGAGGTCGAGTTTCCGGATGCCATCAGTTCCTCCTCAGGCTTCACTGCACTCGGCAACAACCTTCAGCAATAACCAAGGTTCCTGCTAGGCCTGCGAGCTGGGCCGGAAACCGTCGCTAAGCTTGGCGGCAACCGCTGCACGCACGAAAACGTTGGCGACTACATCGCGGCTTGCAAACATTCAGGTGCATCAGCCGCTCGTTGCAACGCAGGATCTCAGCGCATGACCAATCGCAACATGGTGAACCAGGATGCGCGGAAGGTAGAGCCGAACCAGGCTCCCCTGCCGCCCATGCCCGCGCCCGAGGACGCGGCCCATCCGACGACCCGCGAGGATCCAATCGATTCGCCGCAGCCGAATGTCAGCGCCAAGCGCGACGCGCCGGATGAGCACAAACAGGGCCTTGCCACGCGGCGCTGAGACGAATCAGCTCGCCTCCTGCCGACGACGCAGACGAATGAGGACGAGGATGAGGGTGGCGATGGCAAAGACCGTCGCCGCCGCGAGCATCGTCAGGACCCGACCGATGAGCGGAGTGTAAGCGCCCTTCGCGGCGTCGTACCCGTAGCAGAGCAGGATCAGGCGGTCGGACAGCGAGCCGACTTGGCCCTCGCCCGCCTCGGTGAGGGCAAGGCGCAGGACCTTGTGATCCATGGCCAGCGGCGAGAGAACGCGGGCAAGGCGTCCGTCCCCGGTGAGCACCAGAGCGACAGCCGGGTGGGCGAAGCTGTCCGTATCCCGGTCGTAGGCGTAGCGGTACCCGAGCGCCGTGGTGAGGCGTGCGATGCTGGGCGCGTCCGTCACGAGAGCGGCCGGACGTCCGGGCCGGTCCCCCCAGATCGCAGAGAGGCGGTCGCGGGCGGTCGCCGCATCGTCCTTCGCATCGAGCCCGATGAGAATGAGCCGCCTGTCCCTCGGATCGAGACCGGTGGCGGCCAGGGCATCGCCCGACAGGCCGATCATCGGATCGCAGACATTGGCGCAGGTGTAATCCACCGGCAGCAATAGGGCCGGGTGCCCGCCGAGCACGGCGCCGAGGCTCGTCGCGGTTCCATCCTCCGCCCGTGTGACGGGCAGATTCAACGGCGCCCGTGCCCCGGGCTCCGGCGCCATGGCCACCCGATCCAGTTCCGCCCGTGAGAGCCGGGCCTCTGCGACACCGGAAGGCGTGAGCAAGAGGGCCGCCGCGAGGGCGAGGGCGCGCACGGGGCTGGACAAAAACCCGCCGAGCCGCATGGATGACGGCGGCTGGCGATATCTCGCCGTCCGGTTGTCCTTCCGGTCGCGGAGCCCTGCATGACCCTCGACACCGAGGTTTCGTCCCTGCGGCAAGTCCCGCTGTTCCGGGAGGTGGAGCCCGCGCGGCTCAAGCTGCTCGCCTTCACCAGCGAGCGCGTGCATTTCGAGCCCGGCCAGAAGTTCTTCGCGCGGGGCGACGTCTCGGACGCCGCCTACGTCATCCTCGAAGGCAGCGCCGAGGTAAGCATCGACGGACCGGCCGGTCCCGTGCGCCTCGCGTTGCTCGGCGCCGATGCGCTCGTCGGCGAAATGGGCATCCTGGCCGATCAGCCCCGCTCGGCCACCATCACGGCGGAGACCGCCGTCACTGCGCTTCGCATCGACCGGGGCGTCTTCCTCGAATTGCTGGCGCAGTTCCCCCAGATCAGCATCGCCCTGATGCGGGTGCTGGCGACGCGTCTCGAACAGACGAACCAGGCCCTGGCGGAGAGCCGGGGCTGAGGCGGGGCTGGCGGGAGGCCGTCTCCCCCGCCTCATTCCGCCGGGTAGGTAATGAATTCGAGGAGCGATCCGTCGGGATCGCGGAAATAGACGCTCTGCCCGGCGCCCGCTGCGCCGTGGCGCTCGACGGGACCGAGTTCCACCGGTACGCCCAGAGCTTCGAGGTGAGCCATGGCCTCCTCGATCGTCCCCGACCAGCGGAAGCACAGGTCGCTGTTGCCGGGGAGCACCGGCTGCGCCGCGACCGGTACGGCGTTCACACCCGGCCCGTGGCAGTTCAGTTGAACGCCGCCGAAGCGATAGGCGAAGCCGGGGCCGCGCTCGATGATCTCGGCGCCGACAACGTCCCGATAGAAGGCGTTCGACCGGTCCCAGTCGCTGACGTGGATCACGCAATGGTCGAGATGGATCGCCGGTCGCAGGTCGAGCGGCGGCGCCTCGATGGTGTTTTCGGCCTCGATCTGGGTCTCGGGCATGGGCGCCTCCTGCCTGTAGGGACGATCTAGGGCGGAAGATGCGGCGCAAAAGCTACATCGGTGCGGACGAGATCGGGTTAGGCAAGCAAATCAAAGTTGCAGAAGGAAAGGTCATGGCCGCCACGCGCCCGAACGACCGTCACCGCATCAGGACGGCATGTCTGGCGTTGCTGGCTGCCCTGCCGCTCGGCGCCTGCCAGACCCGTCAGGCGCAACTCGCGCAGGACGATGACTCGGCTTGGTACATCGGCGCAAAGGCCGATAAGCCCTTCGACATTCCCCTGGTCGACACCGGCAGGCTCGATCCGAAATACCGTCGCCAGACGGTCGCCTATACCGGCCTGGAAGCGCCCGGCACCATCGTCGTCGACATCGATCAGCGGCAGCTCTACCTCGTGCAGGAGGGCGGCAGGGCCGAGCGTTACGGCGTGGGCGTCGGCAAAGCGGGCTTCTCGTGGAAGGGTGAGGCGCGCGTCGGCCGGAAGGGCGTTTGGCCGGATTGGAGCCCGACCCCGACCATGGTGTCGTTGCATCCCGATCTGCCGCGCACCCGCAAGGGCGGCCTCGATAACCCCCTCGGGGCGCGTGCCCTGTACCTCTATCAGGGCAATCGCGACATCCTGTTCCGCATCCACGGAACGAATGAGCCGTGGAGCATCGGCGAGCAGATGTCCTCCGGCTGCGTGCGCATGCTGAACGAGGATGTGGCCGACCTGTTCGAACGCGTGCCGGTGGGCACCCGCGTCATCGTCAAGCGCGGCGGTCGCGACCGCGTCTGATCACCCTCGAGCCGTATCCGACCTGATTGCATCAGGTCGGCGGTTCTAGCTCTTAGCTTTGACGCGCATTCTTGCGACGAACCGGCATCCGCTTCGTCGGAATGCGCTCTAGCTCGACGGACGGGCCGTGGCGCGTAGCGCGTCGGCCTGAGATCCGTCGCTGCCCAGCACCGTTGCCGCCGTAAGCCCGCCGCGCCGCCCGTCGTCCGGGTTCGGCGGGCCGATGACGTGCGAGGTGGCGACCATGAGAGCCAGGGTCGCGGCGAGGCCGTAGGCGAGGGTGGTGAGCGTTCGCATGCAACCTTAACGGGCCGCCCGTGGTGCCGTTCCCGCCGGGGCGACGCCATCTCGCCGTTAAGTCAACGTTTCGACAAAACCGCCACAAACATCGTCCACGGATTGTCGCTTCCGGCGTCAGCCCGACAAAGCAGTGTGGATCTGGACCTTTCGATGCGGAGATTTGTTCTCGCCCTCGCCCTCCTCGGTTGCGCCCCCTGTGCCGCGGAGACCCTTGCCGGTCCCGCCACCGTGGTGGACGGCGACACGCTCGAACTCCGCGGTGTCCGCGTCCACCTCTATGGCATCGACGCGCCGGAGGAGGGCCAGTTGTGCGAGACCGCCGCGGGCCGCTCCTATCCGTGCGGACACGAGGCGACCCGGCTGCTGCGCAAGCGGATCGGGGAGGGGCCGGTGACCTGCGAACCGCACAAGCTCGACGGCAAGGGACGGGCTCAGGCGACCTGCAAGGTCGGCGGTGAAGATCTGTCGGCTTTTCTCGTGAGCCAGGGTTATGCGCTCGCCAGCCGCTCAGTCTCGACGGCCTATGTCCGGCAGGAGGCGCGCGCCTGGGCGACCCGCAAGGGGATCTGGGCGGGCACTTTCGAGCCCCCCTCAGACTGGCGCCACGACCGGCTTCGTATGGAGGCGACGGCCGCGCCGGGTGTCGAGCGGGCGACGCGCTAGCGCCGTCTTCGACCACGTTGGCTCACGTACCTCCGTCTTTGCTTCGCTGTGCTCGCAAAGACGCCTGAGAATCCATCGACAGCGGCGGCTCAACTCGGTCGGATACGGCTCTCGCTTAGGGGAAACCCACCAGGACCACGGCCAGGATCAGGAGCATAAGGCCGCTTCCCATCAAAAGGAGCGCGGCCCGGCCCGTCTCATCCGTCCGGCGGCCCGTGCCCTCGCTCACCGGATCAATCCGGCGAGCATGGCGGTGCAGCCGAAGCAGAACGATACCAGGGCCGCCAGGAGCAGGGCCCGGTCGATCCGGCGCGATCGGGTGCCGTCGTATTCGTCTTCGAGCATCGTCCCGTACTCCGCGCGATCAGAGTGGGACGGGCATGTTTCCATCCTATGTCGAGGCATCACCTCAAGCCGACGTCTCCAGGGGCGGCGGCAGGGCTGCGCGAATGCGGCTGACGAACGACTGAACCGAGCGGGGCAGGCGCCGCCCGCGTAAGGATTGGATCTGGATACGCCGGGTCAGAGGCACCCGCGAGCGGATCGGCAGGCTCACGATCTCGTTGTGGCGCAGGGGCGTCTGCACCGGCAGGGCCGACATCAGCGCGAGGCCGCGCGAGCGGCGCACGAAGGGCAGCAGCGCCGAGAGGACGTTCGCCGTCAGCACCGGCTCGATCACGATTCCTTCCGCCTGGCACGCCGCGTCGAAGACGAGCCGCACGGTCGTGTCCCGCGTCGGCAGGGCGAGGGGGAAGTTCAACATGTCCGACAGCGAGAGGTCCTTTTCCTTCGCCAGCGGATGGTGGGGCGCGGCCAAGGCGATCATCTCGACCGTGCCGTCATAGAGCACATCCACCCCATCCACCGGTGCCATGGCGAAGGTGATGGCGATGTCCGCCTCACCCTGCGCGACGAGATGGGTCGCCTGGGCCGGGGGCAGCATCGTCACCTCGAAGCGGATGCCCGGATAGTCGGCATGGAAGTCCGCGATCACGGTGGGGATGATGTCCAGGGCGAAGCCCTCCGAGCAGGCCACCCTGACCCGGCCCCGTGCCAATCCCTCGATCTCGCGGATCTCCATCACGACCTGATCGGCCCGCACCAGCACCTGATGCGCGTGGCGAGCCAGAAGCTCGCCCGCCGGGCTGAGCGACATGCCGCGCGGCAGGCGCTCGAACAGCACGCAATCCAGCTCGGCTTCGAGGTTGGCGATCTGGCGGCTGATCGCCGAGGCGGCGACATTCAGGGTGGACGAGGCGGCCGCGATGGAGCCCGTGCGGGCAACCGTCAGGAAGTAGCGCAGGCTCGTGGTCTGCATTCCGGCTCCGTTGCCGATTCGGCAATGCTCCCTTCGCTAAATTGTACTTGTTGCGAAGGCTCCTGCACAACATGCTGGCAAGGTCAAAAAATCAGCAAACGAGACCGCCCCGAAACCCCAGTAGGGAAGCCGATTCGAATGCTCGTACGCACCCTCGCCGTCGCCTTTGCCACGAGCCTCGTGGTGGGACCCGCCTTCGCCGGTAAAGCGAACGACACGTTAGTCTACGCATCCGATTCGGAGCCAGAGAACGTCAGCCCCTACCATAACAACCTCCGCGAGGGTGTTATACTGGCGCGAAACTGCTGGGACACTCTGATCTACCGCAATACACAAACCGGCGCTTACGAGCCGATGCTCGCGACGAGCTGGAAATGGGTCGACGATACGACCCTCGATCTGGTGATCCGCGAGGGCGTTACCTTCCACAACGGTGATTCACTCAGTCCCGAAGATGTGGCCTTTACCTTCAACTACGTCCTGACGCCCGAAGCGCGCACCGTGACGCGCCAGAACGTGGACTGGATGAAGTCCGCCGAGGTGACGGGCCCGCATTCGGTCCGCATCCACCTCAAGCAACCTTTCCCGGCGGCCCTGGAATATCTTGCAGGCCCGACGCCAATCTTCCCGGCCGCCTATTTCAAGAAGGTCGGTCTCGATGGGTTCGCCAAGGCGCCCATCGGCAGCGGGCCCTACAAGATCACGGCGGTCGAGAACGGCCGTAGCGTGAAGATGGCGCGCTTCGACAAGTACTGGGACGGCAGCCCGCTGGGTAAGCCGAAGATCGGCAAGCTCGAATTCCGCATCATCCCCGATGGCGAGAGCCGGATGGCGGAGTTGATGACCGGCGGGGTCGATTGGATCTGGCGGGTGCCGAGCGATCAGGCCGACCAGCTCAAGGCCGCCCCGAACCTCACCGTGCTCAATGCCGAGACGATGCGGGTCGGCTTCCTCCAATTCGATACCCTCGGCCGGGCCAAGGAGAACTCGCCCCTCAAGGATGTGCGCGTCCGGCAGGCGATCTCCTACGCGGTCGATCGCAAGGCGATGGTCGACAACCTCGTCCGCGGCAATTCCCGTGTGATGAACTCGCTTTGCTATATCGAGCAGTTCGGCTGCACCGATCAGGGCGTCATGCGCTACCCCTACGATCCGGCCAAGGCCAAGGCGCTCCTGAAGGAAGCCGGCTACGCAAATGGTTTCGAGATCGATCTCGGCGCCTATCGCGAGCGGGACTATGCCGAGGCGGTGATCGGCTATCTGGGTGCGGTCGGCATCAAGGTGCGCCTGAATTACCTGCGCTATGCCGCGTTCCGCGACTCGCTGCGGGCGGGCAAGGTCTCCATCGGCTATCAGACCTGGGGCTCGTTCTCGGTGAACGACGTCTCCGCCTTCGACGGCGTCTATTTCCGCGGCGGCGAAGAGGATCTGACGAAGGATCCCGAGGTCATCGCCGATCTCCAGACGGGCGACACCTCCCTCGATCCCGAGAAGCGCAAGGCCGCCTATGCCAAGGCGCTGGCTCGGATCGCGTCGCAGGCCTACGCGCTGCCGATGTTCTCCTACGCGACCAACTACGCCTTCACCTCCGACCTGAACTTCACCGCCCAGCCCGACGAGGTTCCGCGCTTCTACGCGGCGTCGTGGAAGTAAGGGGGCGCGGACTATGATCGCCTTCACGATCCGGCGCATCCTCGTCGCCATCGCCGTCGCCTTCACGGTGGCGGTGGCGAGCTTCCTACTCCTCCACCTGTCCGGCGATCTCGCGACCTCCATCGCCGGTCCCGACGCATCGGGGCCGCAGATCGAGCAGATCCGCCGCGATTACGGGCTGGACCAGCCCCTGGTCACGCAGTTCCTGGCTTGGGGCTGGAAGGCGCTCCATCTCGATTTCGGCAACTCGTTCTACTTCCGCGAGCGGGTGATCGACCTGCTGGCCGCGCGGCTGCCGATCACGCTCTTCCTGGGTGTCATCGCGCTGGCGGTGGCGCTTCTGGTGGCGATCCCGCTGGGCGTGGTGGCGGCGGTGCGCCGCGATACCTGGATCGACCGGCTCGCGCTCTCGGTCTCGGTGCTGGGCCAAGCCATGCCCAGCTTCTGGTTCGGCCTGACGCTGATCCTGATCTTCTCCGTGAACCTTCGCTGGCTACCGGTCTCCGGCAACGCGACGTGGAAGCACTTCGTCCTGCCTGCCGTGGCGCTGGGCTACTACGCAATGCCCGCCGTAATGCGGCTCACGCGGAACGGGATGCTGGAAGTCCTGTCGTCCGACTACGTCCGCACGGCGCGAGCCAAGGGTTTGCCCCCGCGCAAGATTCTGATCCGGCACGCCCTGCGCAACGCCGTGATCCCGGTCATCGCGCTGGCGGCGGTGCAGTTCGGCTTCATGCTCGGCGGCTCCATCGTGATCGAGGCGGTGTTCTCCCTTCAAGGACTCGGGCAACTCGCCTGGGAATCCATCGCCCGCAACGACTTCCCCGTGGTCCAGGCGATCGTGCTGGTGCTGGCGATGATCTACATCGCCCTGACCCTGGCCGCCGACCTGCTGAACGCGCTCCTCGATCCGAGGCTTCGCCAGTGATGACCCTGCCCCGCGACTCCGCGGCCCTCGCCGCAGCCACCCTGCCGCAGGAACCGGAGGCGCAGGTCGCCCCGGTCCAGGCTCCCGCCGCCATCCACTCGCCTGGGGCCCTGGCCCTGCGCCGGGGCCTGCGCCACGGGGGATGCCTGATCGGCGGCGGCCTCCTCGCTCTCATCGTCCTGGCGGCGCTCACCGCGCCGCTCATCGCGCCGCACGACCCCTATGCCCAGGACGTGTCCCGGCGGCTGATCCCGCCGATCTGGCAGGCCAAGGGTACCTGGGACCACGTCCTCGGCACCGACAAGCTCGGGCGCGACTATCTCAGCCGCCTGCTCTACGGCAGTCAGATCTCTCTGCTGATCGGCATTTCGGCAGCCCTGATTTCCGGGATCATCGGCACCGTTCTGGGGGTCTGCGCCGGCTATTTCGGGGGCCGGATCGATGCGGTGGTCAGCTACATCGTCACCACCCGCCTCGCGCTTCCCGTCGTGCTGGTCGCGCTCGCCATGGCCTCCCTCGTGGGGGGCTCGCTGAAGGTCGTGGTGCTGGTGCTGGGCTTTCTGCTCTGGGACCGCTTCGCCGTGGTCGCCCGTGCGGCCACGCAACAGATCCGCAACCAGGATTTCATCAGCGCGGCCCGCGCCTCCGGTCTCACCTCCCTGCGGATCGTCCTGCAGGAGATCCTGCCGAACATCGCCAACGCGCTGATCGTGGTGGCGACGCTGGAGATGGCCCACGCGATCCTGCTCGAGGCCGCCCTGTCCTTCCTCGGCCTCGGCGTCCAGCCGCCGCTGCCCTCGTGGGGACTGATGATCGCGGAGGGCAAGCAGTACATGTTCTTCCAGCCCTGGGTGATCACCATCCCCGGCGTGGCGCTGCTCATCCTCGTGCTCGCCATCAACCTCCTGGGCGATGGCTTGCGCGATGTGACCGCCCCCGAGGCCCGGAACTGATGTTTCCACCACCGTCATCGCGAGCGTAGCGACGTGATCCAGGGACACGCCACGGTTTGAAACGTCCCACGGCCCTGGATTGCTTCGCTCCGCCCGCAAGGACGGGAGTGTCACGACCTTCGCCTTCCAGAGAAATCTCATGACGCGCGACGACGCCATTGCCAGGGCTACGGCCGATTTCGACGCGGGCGGTTACCTCAACCTCCTGCGCGAGGCGGTGGCGATGCCGACCGAAAGCCAGAAGCCCGGCCAGGACGAAGCCCTGCACGCTTACCTGACGCGCTTCCTGGACCCGCTCACCGAACGCCTCGGTTTCCAGGAGCGGCGGATCCTCCCCAACCCGGATGGCGTCCACGGCCCGCTCTTCATCGCTAGCCGCCAGGAGGGCGCGGACCTGCCGACCGTGCTGATCTACGGCCACGGCGACACGGTGCGGAACTACCCCGAGCAATGGCGCGAGGACCTCGACCCCCTGGCCGTGACGGTGGACGGCGACCGCTGGTACGGGCGCGGCACGGCGGACAACAAGGGTCAACACATCCTCAACCTCCTGGCCCTGGATCATGTGATCCGGTCACGGCAGGGCCGCCTCGGCTTCAACGTGAAGTTCCTCGTGGAGATGGGCGAGGAGTTGGGCTCGCCGGGCCTGCGCCCCTTCTGCCGCGAGCATGCCGAGGCGCTGGCGTCCGACGTGCTGATCGCGTCCGACGGGCCGCGCCTCAGTGCCGAGCGGCCGACCCTGTTCCTCGGCTCACGCGGCGCATTCAATTTCGAGCTGGCCGTCGAGCTGCGCGATGGCGGCCACCATTCCGGCAATTGGGGCGGCCTGCTGCGGAACCCCGGCACCGTGCTCGCCAGTGCCATCGCCTCGCTGGTCGATGCGCGGGGCACCATCCTCGTGCCGGGTCTGCGCCCGCCACCGATCCCGCCGGGCGTGCGCGCCGCCCTGGCTGACATCCGCGTCGGCACCGATCCGACCGCGCCGACCATCGATGAGGATTGGGGCGAGCCGGGCCTCTCCCCCGCCGAGCGGGTCTTCGGGTGGAACGCCCTCGAAGTGCTGGCCTTCCGCACCGGCGATCCGGACGGACCGGTCAACGCCGTGCCACCCCATGCCAAGGCGGTCCTGCAACTGCGTTTCGTCGTCGGCACGGAATGGCAGTCGCTGATCGACAACGTCCGCGCCCATCTCGACGCCCACGGCTTCCCCATGGTCGCGGTGCGCCCGGCCCGTGGGTCCGAAGTGTTCATGGCGACCCGCCTGCCGGTGGAGGATCCGTGGGTGACCTGGGCGCTCGGCTCGATCGAGGCGAGCAGCGGCAAGGCGCCCGCCCTGCTGCCCAATCTCGGCGGATCGCTGCCGAACGACGCCTTCTCCGAGATTCTGGGCCTGCCGACCCTGTGGGTGCCCCATTCCTATCCCGCCTGCCAGCAACACGCCCCGAACGAGCACCTGCTCGGCTCGCAGGCACGGGAATCGATGGCGATCATGGCGGGCCTGTTCTGGGATTTGGGCGAGGATGGGCCCGCCATCCTGCGCCGACGCACCGAGGGAGCCTGACCATGTCCGAGCCCGAACGGTCCTCCGCCATCGTCCGCATCCGCGATCTCACCATCGCCCTGCCGAAGGGGGCCGACCGGCCCTACGCCGTCGAAGGGCTGAACTTCGATCTGGAGGCGGGCAAGATCCTCTGCGTGGTGGGTGAATCGGGCTCGGGCAAGTCGATGAGCGCCTATGCGCTCACCGGCCTGTTGCCGCGCTCCCTGAAGGCCGCACGCGGCTCCATCACCTTCGAGGGTCGCGATCTCCTCACCCTCGGCGAGACGGAGTGGCGCGATCTCCGCGGACGCCGGGTGGCGATGATCTTCCAGGAGCCGATGACGGCCCTGAACCCCGTCATGCGCATCGGCGACCAGATCGCGGAGATGTACGAGGCGCATGGCCTGTTCACGAAGGCCGAGCGCCGGGAAAAGGTGGTGGCGCTCGCCACCGAGGTCGGCCTGCCGAACCCGCAGGAGATCGTGCGGGCCTATCCGCATCAATTGTCCGGCGGCCAGCGGCAGCGCGCGATGATCGCCATGGCGCTCGCCCTCGAACCTTCGGTGCTTGTGGCCGACGAGCCGACCACGGCCCTCGACGTGACCACTCAGGCGCAGATCCTGAAACTGATCCGCGAGTTGCAGCAGCGGCGCGGGATGAGCGTGATGTTCATCACCCACGATTTCGGCGTGGTGGCCGACATCGCCGACGAGGTCGCCGTGCTCCAGCGGGGCAGGCTGGTGGAGGCGGGGCCCGCCGCGCAGGTCCTGCATGATCCGCAGGCGCCCTACACCAAGAAGCTGCTCGCGGCCGTGCCGACGCTGAACCCACCGCAGCGCCAGCCCCTCGACGGCGCGCCCGTCGCCCTCTCGGTCAGCGGCTTGCGGAAGACCTATGTCACCAAGGCCCGCCTGTTCGGCCCGCCTCGCGTGGTCAATGCGGCCAATTCCGTCACCTTCGACGTGCGCCGGGGCGAAACCCTGGGGCTCGTGGGCGAGTCCGGTTCCGGCAAATCGACCACGGCGCGCCTCGCCATCCGTCTGATCGAACCCGACGGCGGCACGATCCGCGTCGGCGACCTCGACTATTCGGCCCTGAAGCCTGCCGACCTGCGCAGCGAGCGCCGCCGGATCCAGATGATCTTCCAGGATCCCTTCGCCTCGTTGAATCCGCGCCGCACGGTCGGCCAGATCATCACCGCCGGGCCTATTGCCCATGGCGTGCCCGGGAAGCAGGCCCGCGCCAAGGCCGAGGAACTGCTCGCCCTGGTCGGGCTCGATCCCACGGCCTACGACCGCTACCCCAACGCCTTCTCCGGCGGCCAACGCCAGCGCGTCGGCATTGCCCGCGCCCTCGCGATGGAGCCGGACGTGCTCGTCGCGGACGAGGCTGTCTCGGCCCTCGACGTGTCGGTGCAGGCGCAGGTTCTGGACCTTCTGGAGGATCTGAAGAAGCGACTGTCGCTCGCGATGCTGTTCATCACCCACGATCTGCGCGTCGCCGCGACGATCTGCGACCGGATCGCGGTGATGCATCGCGGCGCGGTGGTCGAGATGCGCCCTACGGCAGAACTCTTCGCCTCGCCGCAGCACGATTACACCCGTAACCTCCTGGCGGCGGTGCCGGGGGCGCAGGCGGCGGAGTAGCCCGGCGTGGCAGTACCTGTCGTTCGCCAAGCCTAAGCAATTTCCCTCGACCGTGCCGCTGTCGTCCTTCCGTCTTGTGCGGCGGGCCGATATTGAGGACCGGCGTAGCCGTACTGCATAGCACGCGGTGGAAGTCTGGCGGGGACAGGGTAGGTCGCAGCCCATGAGGCACGACGTCGAACAACGTCCCGGCGAGAGCGACGTCATCCCCGCGCGCGATGAGGCCGCGCGGGTCGAGGCGATGGCTGCGCTCGGGCTTCTCGGCACCGCGCCGGAACCGCATTTCGAGGCGGTCTGCCGGGTGGCCAAGCGCATCTTCGGCGTCGCGGGCTCCTTCGTCGCGCTGATGGGCGACGAGAAGGTCTGGCTGAAGACCCCCTGCGAGTTGATCCCCACCACCGCGCCACGGCGGCAGACCTTTTGCCATTTCACTGTCGAGAAGGGTGTGCCCATCGTCGCCCGCGACACCTGGGAGCATCCCGATTTCAAGGATCTCGCTGGAGTCAGGGGCGAGCGCGGCATCCGCTTCTACGCCGGCATCCCGCTCGCCCTCGAGCCCGGATTGCCTGTCGGCACCTTCTGCCTCGTCGATACGCAGCCGCGTGACTTCACCGAGGACGAGGAAGCCATTTTCTCCGATCTCGCGGAAACGGTGATCGCGCATCTCCGGCTCGCTCTGGTCAAGGCCGAGCGCGCCAAGGTCGATGCAGTGGTGGAGGAGCGCGAAGCCGTCATCCTCAAGCAGAATGGCGAGATCGAACTGCGCGCCCGCGCCCAGGAGAGCGCCGACGCGCAGTTGATGATGGCCGAATGGCTCGCCTCCATCGGCACTTGGAACCTGATCCTGGCGGAAAAACGGGTCGCGTGGTCGCCGGGCCTCTACCGGATCTGCGGGCTCGACCCCGCGGAGTCGCCGCCCGACTTCGAGCGGCTGGCGAGCCTTTACCATCCGGACGACCGCGATCGCGTGAGGGCGCTGGTGCGGGAGACCCTCTCCTCCGGCGGCTCCTTCGCCTACGAGGCGCGGATCCTTCGGCCGGACGCGACCCTGCGCGACGTGGTGGTCCGCGGCGTGGCGCAGACCGATCCCGGCGGGACGGTCACGG
Organism: Methylobacterium sp. NFXW15; assembly: GCF_049887755.1. Lineage (NCBI taxonomy): Bacteria > Pseudomonadati > Pseudomonadota > Alphaproteobacteria > Hyphomicrobiales > Methylobacteriaceae > Methylobacterium > Methylobacterium sp. NFXW15. Next base: position 547,078 of record NZ_JAGEKG010000003.1, read on the forward strand.
GTCTGGTCGGCGTTCTCATCGACGTCACCGAGATGCGCCGGGTGCAGGATGCGGTCCGCCGCAGCGATGTGCGCTATCGCGGGCTTGCGGAGAGCCTGCCGCTCCTTGTCTGGACGATGCGGGTCAGCGACGGCGAGGCGACTTACCTCAACGCGCAGTTCCGTACCTATTACGGCCCCATCGGCGCGAGCCGGGCGGAGCGCCTGTCGCGCAACCATCCGGACGACGCCAGCGCCATGGAGGCCGCCTGGACCAAGGGGCTCGCCAGCGGCGTCGGCTATTCCGGCCAGTGGCGGATCCGCCGTCATGACGGCGTGTACCGCTGGCACCAGATCTCGATCTCGCCGATCCTGCTCGATGCCAATGGCGACATCCTCGAATGGCTCGGCACGGCGCTCGATGTCGATGACATCGTCACCGCGCGCATCGCCATGGAGGATGCGCGCCAACTGCTCGGCCTCGCCCTGGAGGCGGCGGGGGCGGGCACCTGGGATTGGGACATGCAGACCGGCGTGGTCTCCCTCGATCCCGCCAGTGCGCGGATGCATGGCCTCGATTGTCCGGCGAACGGGCCGCGCCTCCTGAGCGCCGCGACCTGGACGGGCCTGCTCAATCCCGACGATGCCGCCGATGCCTGGAACGAGGTGCGCCGGTCGATCGATTCGCGCAGCACCTACGCCGCGCAGTTCCGTGTCGGCGACCGCTGGATCTACGGGCGCGGACGCACGGTGTTCGGTGCCGACGACCGGCCGGTCCGCATGGTCGGCCTGCATCTCGACATCACCGATTCCAAGGCGACCGAGGCGGCCCTTCGCTCGGCCAACCACGATGCCGAGACGGCGCGGGCCGAAGCCGAGCGGGCAAGCGCGGCCAAGAGCAACTTCCTCGCGGCCATGAGCCACGAGATCCGCACGCCGCTCAACAGCATCATCGGCTATGCCGACCTGCTGCTCGAAGGTGACACGATCCACGGCGAGGATCGCCGCCGTCTTTCCCTCATCCAGAATTCCGGCGCGGCCCTGCTGACGGTGGTCAACGACGTGCTCGACTTCTCGAAGGTCAATGCGGGCGAGCTGACCCTCGAATCCCTGTCCTTCCCCCTCCTCGGCATGATCGACGCGGCGATCTCCATCGTGCGCGGGAGCGCCCTGAAAAGCGGGCTCGCCATCAATATCGATCTCGATCCCGCGCTGCCCCGGTTCGTCGTGGGCGATTCGGGACGGCTGCGGCAGGTTCTGCTCAACCTCCTGAACAATGCGGTGAAGTTCACGCCGGAGGGCTCCGTGACGCTCAGTGTCCGGAGCGAAGGCGAGGGGACCGTGTCCGGCGGCGGGACGGGCGAGGCGCTGCGTTTCTCGATCACCGATACGGGAATCGGCATCGCGCCGGCCGATCAGGTCCGCCTGTTCCGCCGGTTCAGTCAGGTCGACGATTCGATCAGCCGCCGCTTCGGCGGCACCGGCCTCGGGCTGGCCATCTCGCATCAGCTCGTGGAGCTGATGGGCGGGACGATCGGGGTCACGAGCCGCGAGGGCGTGGGCTCGACCTTCTGGTTCACCCTCGTGCTGCAACGGGGCGACGAGCCGAGCCACGAAAACACCCAGGCGAAAGCCGAGCCCATGACGGCCGGGGCGCAGCCCGGGCTTCGGCTTCTGCTCGCCGAGGATGTCGCGATCAACCGTGAACTCGCCTGTGCCGTCCTTGAAGCCCAGGGCTACGAGGTGGCGGTCGCGGTCGATGGGGAGGAGGCCGTCACGGCGGTCGAGTCGGCCTTCGCCGCAGGACACGGTTTCGATCTCGTCCTCATGGACGTGCAGATGCCGGGGGTCGATGGGCTCGCGGCCACGCGGCGGATCCGCAATCTCGCCGGGCCCGCGCGCGATGTACCGATCGTGGCGATGACGGCCAACGTCCTGCCCGAACAGGTCGAGGATCTGATCCGCGCCGGGATGGACGATCACGTCGGCAAGCCGTTCAAGCGGCAGGATCTGTTCGCCACCATCGGGCGCTGGACCGAGCCCGGTGCGCGCCAGCACCATGCCCGGCCGGTGCCGAGCGCCCCGCCCAAGGTCGATCCGCAGATCCTCGACGCAGACGTGCTCGACGGGATGCGCCTGCGCTTCGGTCCGGAGCGCGTCGACGGCCTGCTGGATATGCTGGCGGGGGAGTTGTCGCAGCGTTTTCGCACGGCGGCGAACGACCGGAGCGAAATTGCCCATGACGCCCACGCCATGGTTTCGGCGGCGGGCATGTTGGGCTTTGCCGGGCTGTCGGAACTCTGCCGCGAGTTGGAAGCCGCCGCCCATGCCGGCGGGGATCTCTCCCCGCTGATCCGGCGGCTCGAGGTTCAACGATCCAAGGCGCTCAGGGCCATCCGGACGATCCGCGCCGCGTGAGCCCGGAAGATCCCACCGTCGTCCGTGCATCGCTTACGCTCGCAAGAACGACGGTGCGGTTCAGCCTGCCTCGGCTTCGTCCTCGATCGGATCGCTCGTCCACGCCGTCGCGAAGGCCGCGAGTTCGCGGGAATCGGCGAAGGCGGCGACGCTGAGCGTCCGCGGGGTCGGCGTGCCGCCCGGATAGGGGCTCAGCATCACCGGCACCTGAACCAGCTTGGCTCCCGGCGCCTTGGCGTCGATCCAGGCCTGCGCCTCCGGCGTGAAACGGTCCGGCGCCGCCAGAGCCCGCGCGTCGCCGCGCAGGACCAGCACGTAGGTGCCAAGGGAGGGATCAGCCTCCTTTACGGCCTCGATGACATCGATCATGCGAACTCGTTCAGCTGCACCTGCGCCTGGGCCTCGGTGAAGTTGGGGATGTCGGCGAAGATCTCGGCGCCGTGGGCGGCGGCGGCCGTGGCGAAGGCGTCGGCCGATTCGAACTTGAGCAGGGCCATCACTTGGAACGGAGCCTGCCCGCCGTCCGGCGTGCTCGTGCCGGTGACGACGGTGGCTTCGTGCAGGCCCATGCCGGACCAGCGCTCGCGCACGAGCGGCATGTGAGTGTTCAGGTAGTAGCCCATGTCGAACTTCGGCCCGGCCGGGTACATCACGGTGATGAGGATCATGGCGTTCTCCCTTGTGCTTGGAGGAGCTTCTTTGTTCTCCCGCAACTCAGGATGAGGCGGGGAGGGGATTCACCGTGTCGATCTAGAGCGCTTTCCGACGAAGTGGTCGCCGGTTCGTCGAAAGAAAGCGCCTTGCAATAAGGACCTCGCGCCACCGGTCTCGCGCAGTCATGTCGGATACGGCTCTAGTGGAGCTTGACCCGTGAGACGGTGCGCCGGGTGAGCGCACGGGCCATCGCATCGATCGTGGTCTTGATCGTCCCGTGCAGGGCGCGCTCATGCATCTTGTACAGCGAGCGGTACATCATCCGCGCGAACAGGCCGACGATCAGCATGTTCTGGCCGCGGATGAAGCCCATCAGGCTTCCCACCGTGGAGTAATGGCCCAACGACACGAGCGAGCCGAAATCCCGGTACTTGAACGGCTTGAGCGGCTTGCCGGCGATCTTGGCCTCGATCTGCCCGACGAGGTGGGTCGCCTGCTGATGCGCCGCCTGCGCGCGCGGCGGAATCGGCCGATCGGAACCCGCCTCCACGAGATAGGCGCAATCTCCCATCGCGAAGATGTCGGGGTCGCGGGTGGTCTGAAGGGTCGGCGTCACCACCAGTTGGTTGGTACGCGTGGTCTCCAGCCCACCGATATTCTGGAGGAAGGGCGGAGCCTTCACCCCCGCCGCCCAGACGACGAGTTCCGAGGGCAGGAAGGTGCCGTCCGCCAAGGCGACGCCGTCGGCTCGCACTTCCGTCACCCGCGCCTTCAGGCGCACATCCACGCCGATTCCGCGCAGCAGCTGCATGACCTCGGCCGAAAGGCGCTCGGGCACCGCCGGGAGCACCCGGTCGGCGGCCTCGACGAGGGTGATGCGGATGTCCTTGTCCGGATCGATCTTGTCGAGACCCGTGGCCACCACGTGGCGCAGGGTGCGGTGGAGTTCGGCGGCGAGTTCGGTGCCGGTGGCGCCCGCGCCGATGACCGTGACGTGCAGCTGGCCGGGCCGCACCGGTCCATCCTGCGTGTGCGCCCGCAGGCTCGCATTCACGAGGCGCTGGTGGAAACGCACCGCCTGCTCCTGCGTGTCGAGGGCGATGGCGTGCTCGGCGACGCCGGGCGTCCCGAAATCGTTGGTGGTGGAGCCCACCGCGATCACCAGCGTGTCGTAGGTGACCTTACGCTCGGGCGTGACCTGCCGACCCTCGGCATCGAAGCTCGGCGCCAGGGTGATCTCTCGCGCCTCCCGATCGAGGCCGGTCATCTGGCCGATCCGGTATCGGAAATGGTGCTGGTGCGCGTGGTGGAGATAATCGACCGCGTGGTGGCCGACATCGAGGCTCCCGGCGGCGACCTCGTGCAGCAGCGGCTTCCAGATATGGGTCCGGGCACGGTCGACGAGAGCGACCTCGGCCTGGTTCTTCTTTCCGAGGCGATCGCCGAGCTTGGTCACCAACTGAAGGCCGGCGGCACCGCCGCCGACGACGACGATACGATGAGGACCGGACGCGCTTGCCGTTGAACCCATGGATGCCTCGGAGATCACGGCGCGGGATGTCCACGCCGCCGACTGGGATGTTGAATAGACCGGCGCGACGAGAGTTTGCCAGTTATTCCCTCATTTCGCCGTGCCGCGTTGTCACGTCAGCCCTGCGGAGCGCCCGGCTGGCGCAGGGGATGCGCCTCCGCGAAGGCCGGGATGGCGAGGCAGGTTTCGGCGATCCGCTTCACGGTCGGGAAGGGGGCTGTGTCCACAGCGAAGATGCCCGTGCCGACCCAGAGGCTCACGAGGCACAGGTCGGCATGGCTCACGGCATCGCCCTGGCAGAAGCGACCCGTCCCGGCCTCCGTTGTGAGCCGCTTCTCCAGCGTCGTCAGACCGCTCGTGAAGGCGTGGCGCACGAAGGTCATCATGCGATCCTTCGGCAGAGCATACTCTTCCATCAGGAAGTTGCGCACGCGCGGCACGTAAAGCGGGTGGGTGTCGCAGGCGACGAGTTGCGCCAGCGAGCGCGCCCGGGCTCGCTCACGGGCATCCTCCGGCAGGAGGCGCTGGCCGCACTTCGTCTCCTCCAGGTAGTCGAGGATGGCGAGGGATTGGGTGAGCGGCGGCCCGTCGCCGTCGAATAGCGCGGGTACGGCGCCCTGGGGGTTGATCGCGCGGAAATCCGGCTTGTGCTGGTCGCCCGCATCGAGGTCGATGAAGGTTTCCTCGTAGGCGATGCCCTTGAGCTTCAGAGCGATTCGCACCCGGAAGGCGGCGGCCGACCGCCAGTTGCCGTACATGTGCATGCGACGCGCCTTCCCCCCTGTTCACGCGAAAAGGGGCGGGCGCCGTGTCCGGCACCCGCCCCCCTGTCGGCCGGGGATCGCTCCCCGCCCGTGATCCTAGAAGCCGCCGAACTTGTAGTTGAAGCCGGCGCGGACGACGTTGCCCTCGGTCTTGAAGCGCGAGAGGTAGGCGCCGGTGCCGACGCCCGGGATGGCGTTGACCAGCACGTTCTGCGAGCCGAGGTCGTAGTGGATGTACTCGGCCTTGATGGTGATGGCGTCGTACTTGATGCCGAGGTAGCGGCCGACGGCGAAGGTGTTCAGGAAGCTGTCGGTCGGGAGGGCGAACTCGATGCCGCCGCCGTAGGCGTAGCCGATCTTGAAGTCGTCGTAGCGGCCCGCGAACTGCAGGGTGCCGGCCGGGTTGTAGAAGTTCACGTCGTGGAAGACGTTGCCGTAGGCGAGACCGCCGGTCCCGTACACGAGGAACCGGTCGAAGGCGTAGCCGACGCGGCCGGTGAGGGTGCCGAGCCAGTCGAGGCTCTGACGGTACTGGCTCGGGTTCGGGAGAACGCCGCCGGCGAGCGGAGCGCCGAGGATGAAGCGGTTCTTGGTGATGTCCGTCCAGTCGATGCTGTTCGCGACACCGACCACGATGCCCGAGCCCGGCGTGAACTGGTAGTTGTAGCCAGCGGTGCCGCCGATGTTGGCGATGCCGTCCTGCGAGGTCGTCACGAGACCCGGGCGGCGACCGGCCTGCACGTTGCCGGCGGTCACGGCGGTCAGGCCGGTGGTGGTGATGCGCTGGTTGTCGGTGAAGGTGTAGGCCGACTCGAGACCGGCGTAGAAGCCCGTCCAGGTGAAGACCGGGACCGGCGTGAAGACCGGCGGCGGCGCGGCGCGACGCGGAAGGTCGGCGGCGCTGGCGGCGGTGGCGATGAGCGCCGACGCTGCGGTGGCGAGAAGGACTTTCTTGATCATAAGGGCGAGACCCGGAGTTTGTTTTGGCTTGCTCTAAGGCCAAGTTAAACGCCAAGCCGCGAGGCGCCTATGCCTTTGAGGACACAGTAGCGTCCAAAGCGAAGCTGTTCCGGGCCCCGCGCGCCGGGTCCGGCGACCGCCCAGCGGAATAAGATGAATTCGGCGATACCCTTGATCCGCGCGGCATGACCCTCTAAGCGGTCGGCGCTTTTAGGCCCCGTCGAGCGTCGGGGCGGCCGAGCAGGATCCGGGGCGCCCCCGCTGCCCCCGCCGCAGGAACGGGAATCATGGGCAAGGAAAAGTTCTCTCGCACCAAGCCGCACTGCAACATTGGGACGATTGGTCACGTCGACCATGGCAAGACGTCTCTGACGGCGGCGATCACGAAGGTTCTGGCGGAGTCTGGCGGCGCGACGTTCACGGCGTACGACCAGATTGACAAGGCTCCTGAGGAGAAGGCGCGCGGGATCACGATCTCGACGGCGCACGTGGAGTACGAGACGACGAACCGTCACTACGCGCACGTCGATTGCCCCGGCCACGCCGACTACGTGAAGAACATGATCACGGGCGCGGCGCAGATGGACGGCGCGATCCTGGTGGTGTCGGCGGCCGACGGCCCGATGCCGCAGACCCGCGAGCACATCCTTCTGGCGCGTCAGGTCGGCGTTCCGGCGCTGGTGGTGTTCCTGAACAAGTGCGACATGGTCGATGACGAGGAGCTCCTTGAGCTCGTCGAGCTCGAGGTGCGCGAGCTTCTGTCGAAGTACGACTTCCCCGGCGACGACATCCCGATCACCAAGGGCTCGGCCCTGATGGCGCTCGAGGACAAGGAGCCGAAGATCGGCAAGGAAGCCGTCCTGAAGCTGATGGAGAGCGTGGACAGCTACATCCCGCAGCCGGAGCGTCCGATCGACCTTCCGTTCCTGATGCCGATCGAGGACGTGTTCTCGATCTCGGGCCGCGGTACGGTGGTGACGGGCCGCGTCGAGCGCGGGATCATCAAGGTCGGTGAGGAAGTCGAGATCGTGGGCATCCGGCCGACGACGAAGACGACGGTGACCGGCGTCGAGATGTTCCGCAAGCTTCTGGACCAGGGCCAGGCGGGCGACAACGTGGGCGTGCTGCTGCGCGGCACGAAGCGCGAGGACGTGGAGCGCGGCCAGGTCGTGTGCAAGCCGGGTTCGGTGAAGCCGCACTCGAAGTTCAAGGCCGAGGCGTACATCCTGACGAAGGAGGAGGGCGGTCGCCACACGCCGTTCTTCACGAACTACCGTCCGCAGTTCTACTTCCGCACGACGGACGTGACCGGCGTGTGCACGCTGCCCGAGGGCACCGAGATGGTGATGCCGGGCGACAGCGTGACCATGGACGTGGTGCTGATCGTGCCGGTGGCCATGGAAGAGAAGCTGCGCTTCGCCATCCGCGAAGGCGGACGGACCGTCGGCGCCGGCGTCGTCGCCGCCATCAACGACTGATCGCTTCAGTCGGCAGGTGTGGAAAGGCCGGCCTCGTGCCGGCCTTTTCCTTTTTCGGGCTCCGGAAGGCGCGGCAGCCCTTGCATCCGCGATGCGGTTGCGGCATGGAGCCTTCGCGTCGCGCAAGCGGTGCACACAGGAGTGTAGCTCAACTGGTCAGAGCGCCGGTCTCCAAAACCGGAGGTTGCGGGTTCGAGTCCCTCCACTCCTGCCAGTTCCGGCCCCTGCCGCTCCGTGGTCGACAAGTCTTCTGACTTGCGCTAGAGCGGCTCCGATCCGAGATCTGAAGCGACCGTCGGTGCGGGCTGGAATGGCCCTCGGCGCCGGGCGTTCGCGTTTTTGAACGCAGCCGCAAGGCACGTATCCGTCAACGAATCTGGCGCCATGGCATCGAACGAAGCGACGAAGAAGGTGGACCTCGCCCGCGGCACGAACCGCGGTCGCGATGTCGTGCCGCCCGCCCGTCAGACGCCGCCTGCCAAGGTGCCTCAGAAGCGTGTCGGCCCTGGCGAGTTCTTCTCCCAGGTCCGTGACGAGGCCCGCAAGGTCACGTGGCCGTCCCGCCGCGAGACCACCATCACCACGATGATGGTGTTCATCATGGTGGTGGTGACGAGCCTTTTCTTCACCGTGGTCGATCAGGCCATGCGCTTCATCGTCGGCCTGATCCTCGGGCTCTGAGGGGCGTCACGCCCCGGACTTCATCGGAGTTGAGCGAAAGCCGTGTCCAAGCGCTGGTACATCGTCCACGCCTATTCGAATTTCGAGAACAAGGTCGCCCAGTCCATCAAGGACCAGGCCGCGCAGCGCGGGCTGACCGACCTGTTCGACGAGGTGATGGTTCCGACCGAGAAGGTCGTCGAGGTGCGCCGCGGCCGTAAGGTCGATGCCGAGCGCAAGTTCTTCCCCGGCTACGTCCTCGTGAAGTGCGACCTCACCGACGAGGTCTACCACCTCATCAAGAACACCCCGAAGGTCACGGGCTTTCTCGGCGCCGACAAGTCCAAGCCGGTGCCGATCCCGGATGCCGAGGCCGAGCGCATCAAGGGTCAGGTCGCCGAGGGCGTCGATCGCCCGAAGCCCTCGATCTCGTTCGAGATCGGCGAGACCGTCCGCGTGGCGGATGGCCCGTTCGCAAGCTTCAACGGCACCGTCGAGGAAATCGACGATGCACGTTCCCGCCTGAAGGTGGCCGTGTCGATCTTCGGCCGTGCCACTCCGGTGGAACTCGAATACGCCCAGGTCGAAAAGGTCTGAGCGTAAAACACGCGGGAGATCCGCCCGGCTTCGCCTCCGGGAGCTTCGGTTCGTACCGCGACCTGCAACCGTCCGACCCGCCGCGCCTCGGCAGCGTGGGGGCGGATGAACATTGGGAGCAGTCCCCATGGCGAAGAAGATCACGGGCTACGTGAAGCTTCAGGTCCCAGCTGGCGCCGCCAATCCGTCGCCGCCGATCGGCCCCGCGCTCGGTCAGCGCGGCCTCAACATCATGGAATTCTGCAAGGCCTTCAACGCGAAGACCGCGCAGATGGAGAAGGGCACCCCGATCCCGGTGATCATCACCGCGTATCAGGACCGGTCCTTCACCTTCGAGATGAAGCAGCCCCCAGTCACCTTCTTCCTGAAGAAGGCGGTGGGCCTGAAGATCGGCAAGAAGCCGGCTTCCGGCTCCAAGACCCCGGGCAAGGGCCCGACTGTCGGCAAGATCACCGAAGCGCAGCTGCGCGAGATCGCCGAGAAGAAGATGCCCGACCTCAACTGCGATTCCGTCGAAGCGGCGGTCGCCATGATCCGGGGTTCCGCCCGGGCCATGGGCCTCGAAGTCACGGCCTGAGGAGGGACAGATGGCACGCGAAGGAAAGCGCATCCGCGCCGCCCGCGAGGGCCTGGAGCCGACCAAGCTCTACCCGCTCGCCGAGGCGATCAAGCTCGTGAAGGAGCGGGCGACCGCGAAGTTCGACGAGACCGTCGAGGTCTCCATGAACCTCGGTGTCGATCCGCGTCACGCCGACCAGATGGTCCGCGGCGTCTGCAACCTGCCGAACGGTTCCGGCCGGACGGTGCGCGTGGCGGTGTTCGCCCGTGGCGCCAAGGCTGACGACGCCAAGGCCGCTGGTGCCGACATCGTCGGCGCTGAGGATCTCCTCGAGATCGTTCAGGGCGGCAAGATCGACTTCGATCGTTGCATTGCGACCCCGGACATGATGCCGCTCGTCGGCCGTCTCGGTAAGGTGCTGGGCCCGCGCGGCCTGATGCCGAACCCGAAGGTCGGTACCGTCACGATGGACGTGAAGGGCGCCGTCGCCGCCGCCAAGGGTGGCGCCGTCGAGTTCCGCGTCGAGAAGGCGGGCATCGTCCACGCCGGTATCGGCAAGGTCTCGTTCGATGCCGACAAGCTCGTCGAGAACATCAAGGCGTTCGCCGATGCGGTGGCCAAGGCCAAGCCGACCGGCGCCAAGGGAACCTACGTCCAGCGCATCGCCGTCACCTCGACGATGGGCCCGGGCGTGAAGGTCGAGCCGAACACGGTTCTGACCGCCTGATCCCGGCGATCGTTCGCCTTTAGAAGCGTCCGGCCCATGGCCGGGCGCTTTTTGTTTGTCTGGGCCGATGCGGCAAGCCCCTGGGTCGCTTCGTCTCTCGCCTCACGCCATTCTTAACTGCTGAAGGGGGGCGCCAACGCGCACGGCTGTGCTAGATACACATTCATGCGCAGCACCGTCTCCGTCACGTCCCGTCGACGCATCCTCTGCGTCTTCCCCGCCTATACGCCGTCCTTCGGCACATTTTCCCACGCCTACCCACTCATGGGCGGCGTGAAGGCGTTCATGCCGCCTCAGGGGCTCCTCGTCATCGCGGCCTACATGCCCGAGAGTTGGGAGTGCCGCTTCATCGACGAGAACATCAAACGGGCCTCCGCAGCGGATTTCGCCTGGGCGGACGCGGTGTTCGTCTCCGGCATGCATATCCAGGAAGGGCAGATCCACGACATCTGCGACCGTGCCCACGCGGCCGGTAAGCTCGCGGTGCTCGGCGGTCCCTCCGTCTCCGGCGCGCCGGAGAAGTATCCGGATTTCGACTGCCTCCACATCGGCGAGATCGGCGATGCGACGGACCGGCTGATCGCCCGCCTCGATGCGGGTGTGGCTCGACCGACCTCGCAGGAGACTTACGAAACCGCCGACCGCCTCGCCCTCGCGGACTTTCCTGTCCCAGCCTACGAGGCCGTGCCGCTGAAGCGCTACCTGATCGGTTCGCTGCAATTCTCGTCCGGCTGCCCCTATCGCTGTGAGTTCTGCGACATCCCGCAGCTCTACGGACGGCAGCCGCGCCTGAAGACCCCTGAGCAGCTTTGCGCCGAGCTCGACGCCATCGTCAGCCAGCCGGGCCACCCGGCGGTGGTCTATTTCGTGGACGACAACTTCATCGGCAACCGCAAGGCGACGCGCGAGATGCTGCCGGTGCTGGTGGAGTGGCAGAAGAAGAACAACTACCCGCTCCAGTTCGCCTGCGAGGCGACCCTGAACATGGCCAAGCAGCCCGAGATTCTCGAGCTGATGCGGCAGGCCAACTTCATGACCGTGTTCGTCGGCATCGAGACGCCGGAAGCCGAGGCGCTGAAGGGTATCGACAAGACCCACAACGCCGCCGTGCCGATGTACGAGGCGATTTCGACCCTCAACTCCTACGGGCTTGAGGTCACGTCCGGCATCATCCTCGGCCTGGATTCCGATACGGACAAGTCGGAGCAGAATCTGATCGACTTCATCGATCGCTCGGCGATCCCCGTTCTTACCATCAACCTTCTCCAGGCCCTGCCGAAGACGCCCCTATGGGACCGGCTGGAGAAGGAGGGCCGCCTCATCCACGATGCTGCGCTCGAATCGAACGTGCTGTTCAAGCGCCCCCACGACACGGTGGTGGCGAGCTGGCGCCGGGCCATCGCTCACGCTTACGACCCGGAGAAGATCTTCGAGCGGTTCAAGCATCAGTGCGAGGTGACCTACCCGCACCGGATCACCACGCCGACGGCGGGCAAGCTGACGCTCACCAACCTGCGGCGCGGGTTGATCCTTGGCTTCAACATCATCACACGGGTCGGGCTGTTCTCGGATTATCGCGGGCCGTTCTGGCGGGCGGCGGGCTATGCCCTGAAGCGTGGGCAGATCGAAGCGGTGTTCAACATGGGCTTCGTGGCCCACCACCTGATCCGCTTCACCCGTGAGGCCCTGCGCGGCGAGCACAACGCCTCGTTCTACGCGGCCAAGGCTGCCGAGGCGAAGGAGGCCGAGGAGCGGAGCTGGTGGGAGAATGCCCGCCGTCGATTCGTGCCGGAGCGCGAGGCAGCGTAAGCCGGCCTCGCCGCAGGTTTGTGCCGGCATCTAGGAAGACATCCGCAAGTCGTGTGGATAAGCCGTCGAGGGGGGCAAAGCTCTGTCTCGACGCGCAAAGATGTAGCCTGAGACGAGCCAAAGACGTGACAGCCTAAGACGCTGATCCTAAGCTTGGCCGGTCAGTCGATCACCCTCCGACGCGACGGCTTCGGGCATGGAAGCCTGTGGCGGAGCTAGCCGGCCGCCGCCTGAGAGCAGGCATGTCGGAGGAGGTGAGGACGATGATCGTGTTTCCGCTGATGGTGAGCATCACCATCGCGAAAACGCGAGACGGGTGGCGGTTCGCCATCCATCTCGCTTTGATGATCTAGTCGGATCGTCTGATAAGAGGGCCCGCGGGGTGCCTCCCGCGGGTCCTCGCCAAGGAAGATATCCCCGGTGACCCAAAAAGCAAAGCCATCCGTCAGGACCCGCCCGACGGTGGCGAGCGGTGCATGGCAGCCATTCCAAGCTTCGTCCCTTGCCTGCGGCGGAAAAGTCGCGCTTCGGGCCTTGGCAGGCGGCTTGCTAGGTTCTATACACCGCGCCTCACGCTTTTTCATTTGATCAAGGGATACGGCCGATAGGCCGGCTTCCGTTCGAAATGTCGTCCGGGTGACCGGACGTCACTGGCCAGCGGGATCCAGAGGGTGAACAGCCCGATGGAGCCTTGCTCGGCCATGTCCTGTCCGAGACTGCAGGCGCTGGTTCGCCAGCTTAATCGCAAAGCCTGCACAGACGGGGATGACCGACGTTTTACGACAGCCGCGCCAGGCTTCGGCCAGGCAGGCAATCGGTTTGAACCAACTCACCCGGTGAGCTCCCTCGGGAGCGGGTCGGGGACAGGGCCGCGAAGCGTCGTTCGGACGTTCACGGTCTTTCGCGAGGCCGAGCACGTCCGGGCGGCATGTGCAACCGGCGGAGCCAATCCAGGTTCCGCCAACCGGAGAGAGCCCAGTGGACAGGACAGCAAAGGCTGATCTCGTCTCGACGCTCAACGGCGTGTTCAATCAGAGCGCCGTCGTCGTCGTGGCCCACTACAAGGGCCTCACGGTTGCCGACATGCAGAAGCTGCGTTCGCAGATGAAGCAGGCCGGCGCCACCGTGAAGGTCGCCAAGAACAGCCTCGCCGGCATCGCTCTGGAAGGCACGGACGTCGCCTCCATCAAGCCGCTCCTGAAGGGCCCGACCCTGCTCGCCTATTCGGGCGATCCGGTCGCCGCCGCCAAGGTCGCGGTCGACTTCGCCAAGACGAACGACAAGCTCGTGATTCTTGGCGGGGCGATGGGCACGACCTCCCTGAACCCCGATGGTGTGAAGGCGCTCGCCTCGCTGCCGTCGCTCGACGAACTGCGCGCCAAGCTCGTGGGCCTTATCCAGGCTCCCGCGACCAAGATCGCCCAGCTCAGCACCGCGCCGGCAGCCAAGCTCGCCCGCGTGTTCGGGGCTTACGCCAAGAAGGACGAGGCCGCCTGAGGCCCCTTCAAAACCCAACCGTTCGAACCGATATCCTGAAAGGACACCAACATGGCTGATCTCGCCAAGATCGTCGACGACCTGTCGTCGCTGACCGTTCTCGAGGCCGCCGAGCTCGCCAAGATGCTCGAAGAGAAGTGGGGCGTCTCCGCCGCTGCCGCCGTCGCCGTCGCCGCTGGCCCGGCCGCTGGTGGTGGCGCTGCTGCCGCTGCCGAGGAGCAGACCGAGTTCACGGTCGTTCTCGCCAGCGCTGGCGACAAGAAGATCGAGGTCATCAAGGAGGTCCGCGCGATCACCGGTCTCGGCCTCAAGGAAGCCAAGGACCTGGTCGAGGGCGCTCCCAAGCCGGTCAAGGAAGGCGTGTCCAAGGACGACGCCGCCAAGCTCAAGGCCCAGCTCGAGAAGGCTGGCGCCAAGGTCGAGCTCAAGTAAGACGGCGATGGGCCGCCAACGGCCCATCACTCTCCGGCGCGCCTCTCGAGGCTGACCGGAACCGGAGCCCGCGGGTGTTCGCACCCGCGGGCTAAGGTCGCTTCGGGCGACCGGTGGGCCCTGAAACGGGTTCGGCGGAATTCGGGACGGGTGGCGTGGTCCGGCGGGGCGCGCGTCACAGCCACGGCGCGGGAGCCTCGAGCTTCCCCGGGCAACGGGCACGCGGAATGGAGCGAGGTCACATGGCCAACACGCTGGTCGGTCGCAAGCGCATTCGGAAGTTCTTTGGCAAGATCAAGGAAGTGACGCAGATGCCGAACCTCATTGAGGTTCAGAAGGCATCCTACGAGCAGTTCCTGATGGTCGACGAGCCGGAGGGTGGCCGCGCCGACGAGGGCCTGCAGAGTGTGTTCAAGTCGGTCTTCCCGATTTCGGACTTCGCCTCGACGGCCCTGCTCGAGTTCGTCCGTTACACGTTCGAGCCGCCGAAGTACGACGTGGACGAGTGCCGTCAGCGCGGCATCACCTTCGCGGCTCCGCTGAAGGTGACGCTGCGTCTCATCGTGTTCGATGTCGATCCGGACACGCAGGCCAAGTCGGTCAAGGACATCAAGGAGCAGGACGTCTACATGGGCGACATGCCCCTGATGACGGAGAACGGCACCTTCATCGTCAACGGCACCGAGCGCGTCATCGTCTCGCAGATGCACCGCTCGCCGGGCGTGTTCTTCGACCACGACAAGGGCAAGACCCACTCCTCGGGCAAGCTCCTGTTCGCCGCGCGCATCATTCCGTATCGCGGCTCGTGGCTCGATGTGGAGTTCGACGCCAAGGACATCGTGCATGTCCGCATCGACCGGAAGCGCAAGCTGCCGGTGACGTCGCTGCTCTACGCCCTGGGCCTCGACGGCGAAGAGATCCTGTCGACCTTCTACAACCGCGTTGTCTACGACCGCGACGGTGCCGACTGGCGCGTGCCGTTCGATGCCGAGCGCATGAAGGGTCTGAAGGCGACGACCGACCTGATCGACGCCGAGTCCGGCGAGGTTGTGCTGGAGGCGGGCAAGAAGCTCAACGCCCGCAACGCCCGGCAGATCACCGAGAAGGGCGTCAAGTTCCTCAAGGCGACCGACGAGGATCTCGTCAGCCAGTACATCGCCGAAGACCTCGTCAACATGCAGACGGGTGAGATCTGGGCCGAGGCGGGCGAGGAGATCACTGAGAAGCTGCTCAAGGCGCTCGACGATGTCGGCGTCACCGAGCTCCCCGTGCTCGACATCGACCACGTCAACATCGGCCCGTACATCCGCAACACCCTGGCCGTGGACAAGAACTCCGGCCGCGAGGGCGCGCTGTTCGACATCTACCGGGTCATGCGTCCCGGTGAGCCGCCGACGCTCGATACCGCCGAGGCGATGTTCCACTCGCTGTTCTTCGATGCCGAGCGCTACGACCTCTCGGCGGTCGGCCGCGTGAAGATGAACATGCGTCTCGACCTCGACGCCGCCGACACCGTGCGTACCCTCCGCAAGGAGGACATGCTGGCGGTCGTCAAGGCGCTGGTGGAACTGCGCGATGGCAAGGGTGAGATCGACGACATCGATCACCTCGGCAACCGCCGGGTGCGCTCTGTCGGCGAGCTCATGGAGAACCAGTACCGTCTGGGCCTGCTCCGCATGGAGCGCGCCATCCGTGAGCGCATGAGCCAGGTCGATATCGACACGGTCATGCCGCAGGATCTGATCAACGCGAAGCCCGCCGCTGCGGCGGTGCGCGAGTTCTTCGGCTCGTCGCAGCTCTCGCAGTTCATGGACCAGACCAACCCGCTCTCCGAGGTCACGCACAAGCGTCGTCTCTCGGCCCTCGGCCCGGGCGGTCTGACCCGTGAGCGCGCCGGCTTCGAGGTGCGCGACGTGCACCCGACCCACTACGGCCGCATCTGCCCGATCGAGACGCCGGAAGGCCCGAACATCGGTCTGATCAACTCGCTGGCGACCTTCGCCCGCGTGAACAAGTACGGCTTCATCGAGACCCCGTTCCGCCGCGTGCGCGACGGCGTGGTGACGGATGAAGTCGCCTACCTCTCCGCCATGGAGGAGGCGAAGTACTACGTCGCGCAGGCCAACGCGCAAATGGATGAGGCCCGCAAGCTCACGGAAGACCTCGTGGTCTGCCGTCGTGCCGGCGAAGTCATCGTCGTCGGGCCCGAGCGCGTCGATCTGATGGACGTGTCTCCGAAGCAGCTCGTGTCTGTGGCGGCGGCGCTCATCCCGTTCCTCGAGAACGACGACGCCAACCGCGCCCTCATGGGCTCGAACATGCAGCGCCAGGCGGTGCCGCTGGTCCGCGCCGACGCTCCCTTCGTGGGCACCGGCATGGAAGCGGTCGTCGCCCGCGACTCGGGTGCCGCCATCGCGGCCCGCCGCACGGGCATCGTCGATCAGGTGGATGCGACGCGTATCGTTATCCGCGCGACCGAAGAGGCCGATGCGAACAAGCCCGGCGTCGACATCTACCGTCTTCAGAAGTTCCAGCGCTCCAACCAGTCGACCTGCATCACGCAGAAGCCGCTGGTCCGCGTCGGCGAGTTCGTGAAGAAGGGCGAGATCATCGCCGACGGTCCCTCGACCGAGTTCGGTGAGCTGGCGCTCGGCCGGAACGTGCTCGTCGCGTTCATGCCGTGGAACGGCTACAACTTCGAGGACTCGATCCTGCTCTCCGAGCGGATCGTGAAGGATGACGTGTTCACCTCGATCCACATCGAGGAATTCGAGGTGATGGCCCGCGACACCAAGCTGGGTCCGGAAGAAATCACCCGCGACATCCCGAACGTCTCGGAAGAGGCGCTCAAGAACCTCGACGAAGCCGGCATCGTCTACATCGGTGCCGAGGTCCATGCGGGCGATATCCTCGTCGGCAAGATCACGCCGAAGGGCGAGAGCCCGATGACGCCGGAGGAAAAGCTCCTCCGCGCCATCTTCGGCGAGAAGGCCTCCGACGTGCGTGACACGTCGCTCCGCGTGCCCCCGGGCGTCACTGGTACCATCGTCGAAGTGCGGGTGTTCAACCGGCATGGCGTCGACAAGGACGAGCGCGCCCAGGCGATCGAGCGCGAGGAGATCGAGCGTCTCGCGAAGGATCGCGACGACGAGCAGGCAATCCTCGACCGCAACACCTACGCCCGTCTGGCGGATGTGCTGATCGGTCAGGCACCGGTGGCCGGGCCGAAGGGCTTCAAGAAGGACACCACGCTCACCCGCGAGCTGATCAACGACTATCCGCGTTCGCAATGGTGGCAGTTCGCCGTCATCGACGACCGTCTCATGACCGAGATGGAAGCGATGCAGAAGCAGTACGACGAGTCGAAGAAGCGTCTGGAGCAGCGCTTCCTCGACAAGGTCGAGAAGCTGCAGCGCGGCGATGAGCTGCCGCCCGGCGTCATGAAGATGGTCAAGGTCTTCGTGGCGGTGAAGCGCAAGATCCAGCCGGGCGACAAGATGGCCGGCCGTCACGGCAACAAGGGTGTCGTGTCGCGGATCGTGCCGATCGAGGACATGCCGTTCCTGGAGGACGGGACGCATGCCGACATCGTGCTCAACCCGCTGGGCGTGCCCTCGCGCATGAACGTCGGTCAGATCCTGGAGACGCACCTCGGTTGGGCGGCTGCGGGCTTGGGTCGCAAGGTGTCCAAGGCGGTCGATGCCTATCTCAAGACACAGGACATCGCCCCGCTGAAGCAGGAGATGGAGTCCATCTACTCCCCGTCGGAGTTGGAAGGCCTGTCCGATGAGGATCTGCTGGAGGCGGGCAACAACGTCCGTCGCGGCGTGCCGATGGCCACTCCGGTGTTCAATGGCGCCAAGGAGGCCGACATCGAGCAGATGCTGGAGATGGCCGGGCTAGACCGCTCGGCGCAGTCGACGCTCTACGACGGGCGGACCGGCGAGCCCTTCGACCGCAAGGTCACGATGGGCTACATCTACATGCTGAAGCTGCACCACCTCGTGGACGATAAGATCCACGCGCGGTCGATCGGCCCGTACTCCCTTGTCACCCAGCAGCCGCTGGGCGGTAAGGCGCAGTTCGGCGGTCAGCGCTTCGGTGAGATGGAGGTCTGGGCGCTGGAGGCTTACGGCGCCGCCTACACCCTGCAGGAGATGCTCACCGTCAAGTCGGATGACGTGGCTGGCCGCACCAAGGTCTACGAGGCCATCGTGCGCGGCGACGACACGTTCGAGGCGGGCATCCCCGAGTCGTTCAACGTGCTCGTCAAGGAGATGCGCTCGCTCGGCCTCAACGTCGAGCTGACGTCCTCCAAGAAGGCGGCGAACGACCAGCTGGAGCCCCCGGCCGACGCGGCCGAGTAGCACTCGCAAGACACCTCCCGTGGCGGCGGCAACGCCGCCACGGTCGAGCGGGGAGGGGAGGAGCCTCCTGCACGACGGCGAGCCGAGCCCCTGGGGCATGGCGCCGGCCCTTTTTTTGAAGACGCTGCGGCCCGGCGCGGGGCCGGCGGCGTCGAGCCGAGGAGCGGATCATGAACCAAGAGGTCATGAACCTTTTCAACCAGCAGCCGCAGCCGGTGAATTTCGACCAGATCAAGATCTCGATCTCGTCGCCGGAGAAGATCCTCTCCTGGTCCTACGGAGAGATCAAGAAGCCCGAGACCATCAACTACCGGACCTTCAAGCCCGAGCGCGACGGCCTGTTCTGCGCGCGCATCTTTGGGCCGATCAAGGATTACGAGTGCTTGTGCGGCAAGTACAAGCGCATGAAGTACAAGGGCGTCATCTGTGAGAAGTGCGGCGTCGAGGTGACGCTGGCGCGCGTCCGGCGCGACCGCATGGGCCACATCGAGCTGGCCGCCCCCGTCGCGCATATCTGGTTCCTGAAGTCGCTGCCCTCGCGCATCGGCCTTCTGCTCGACATGGCCCTCAAGGACCTCGAGCGGATCCTGTACTTCGAGTCGTACTGCGTCATCGAGCCGGGCCTCACCCCCCTGAAGGAGCGTCAGCTCCTGACGGAGGAGGAATACCTGCGCGCTCAGGAGGAGTACGGCGAGGACAGCTTCACCGCCATGATCGGCGCCGAGGCGATCCGCCGGATCCTGCAGGAGCTCGACCTCGACAAGATCGCCAATGACCTCCGCGAGGAGATCGCGGTCACGACCTCCGAGCTGAAGCCGAAGAAGCTCCTGAAGCGCCTCAAGATCATCGAGGCGTTCCAGATGTCCGGCAATAAGCCAGAGTGGATGATCCTGACGGTGATCCCCGTGATCCCGCCGGACCTGCGCCCGCTGGTCCCGCTGGATGGCGGTCGCTTCGCCACGTCCGATCTGAACGATCTGTATCGCCGCGTCATCAACCGCAACAACCGCCTCAAGCGGCTGATCGAGCTGCGCGCGCCGGACATCATCATCCGCAACGAGAAGCGGATGCTGCAGGAGGCCGTCGACGCTCTGTTCGACAACGGCCGCCGCGGCCGCGTCATCACGGGCGCCAACAAGCGCCCGCTGAAGTCCCTCGCGGACATGCTGAAGGGCAAGCAGGGCCGCTTCCGCCAGAACCTCCTCGGCAAGCGCGTCGATTACTCCGGCCGTTCGGTCATCGTGGTCGGCCCCGAGCTGAAGCTGCACCAGTGCGGCCTGCCGAAGAAGATGGCGCTGGAGCTGTTCAAGCCGTTCATCTACGCGCGCCTCGACGCCAAGGGTTTCTCGGCCACCGTCAAGCAGGCCAAGAAGCTCGTGGAGAAGGAGAAGCCGGAGGTTTGGGACATCCTCGATGAGGTGATCCGCGAACACCCGGTGATGCTGAACCGCGCGCCGACGCTGCACCGTCTCGGCATCCAGGCCTTCGAGCCGAAGCTGATCGAGGGCAAGGCGATCCAGCTGCACCCGCTGGTCTGCGCCGCGTTCAACGCCGACTTCGACGGCGATCAGATGGCCGTGCACGTCCCGCTGTCGCTCGAAGCGCAGCTGGAAGCGCGCGTGCTGATGATGTCGACGAACAACATCCTGCACCCGGCCAACGGCCAGCCGATCATCGTGCCCTCGCAGGACATCGTTCTCGGCCTCTACTACCTGTCGATCGTGGGCGAGGGGCTCCCGGGCGCCTTCGACGCGACCAACAAGCTGAACCCGATGCAGGGTGTCTACGGCAATATCGGCGAGCTCGAGCACGCCCTGGCCGCCGGCGTCGTGAAGCTGCATTCGAAGATCAAGTGGCGCTGGAAGGGCATCGGCCCGGATGGCGAGCCGCTGACCAAGACCTACGAGACCACGCCCGGCCGCGTGATCCTGTCCACCGCCCTGCCGCTGCACCGGAAGGTGCCCTTCGACGTCGTCAACAAGCTGATGACCAAGAAGGAGATCTCGGCGATGATCGACACCGTCTACCGCCACTGCGGTCAGAAGGAGTCGGTGATCTTCTGTGACCGCATCATGGGCCTGGGCTTCACCCACGCCTTCAAGGCGGGCATCTCCTTCGGCAAGGACGACATGGTCGTGCCGGAGAACAAGTGGGAGATCGTCGAGGGCACCCGCACGCTCGTGAAGGACTACGAGCAGCAGTACAACGACGGCCTGATCACCCAGGGTGAGAAGTACAACAAGGTCGTCGATGCCTGGGCGAAGTGCTCGGACAAGCTGGCCCAGGAAATGATGGGCCGCATCTCGTCCGTGCAGAAGGACGACACCGGCGCCGACAAGCAGGTCAACTCGATCTACATGATGAGCCACTCGGGCGCCCGTGGTTCGCCCGCTCAGATGAAGCAGCTCGCGGCGATGCGCGGCCTCATGGCCAAGCCGTCGGGTGAGATCATCGAGACGCCGATCATCTCGAACTTCAAGGAAGGCCTGGACGTTCTGGAGTACTTCAACTCCACGCACGGTGCCCGTAAGGGCCTCGCCGACACCGCTTTGAAGACCGCCAACTCCGGCTACCTGACCCGTCGTCTCGTCGACGTGGCCCAGGACGCGGTGATCCGCGAGGTGGATTGCGGCACCACCAACGGCATCAAGATGCGCGCCATCGTCGATGCCGGCCAAGTGGTCGCCACGCTCGCCACCCGCATTCTCGGCCGCGCCACGGCCGAGGACCTGGTCGCCCAGGACGGCACGGTCATCGTGAAGACCGGCGAGACCATCGAAGAGAAGCACCTGCCGGCGATCACCGCCGCCGGCATCCAGGAGGTGAAGATCCGCTCCGTGCTGGTCTGCGCCACCCGCAGCGGCGTCTGCGCCACCTGCTACGGGCGCGACCTCGCCCGCGGCACGCCCGTCAACATGGGTGAGGCCGTCGGCGTCATCGCGGCGCAGTCCATCGGTGAGCCGGGCACCCAGCTCACCATGCGCACCTTCCACATCGGCGGCGCCGCCCAGATCGCCGACTCGTCCTTCATCGAGTCGAGCTTCGAGGGCACGATCAAGATCCGCAACCGGGCTCTCGCGAAGAACTCGGACGGGGATCTCGTCGCCACCGGCCGTAACGTGGCGGTCGTCATCGTCGGGTCGGACGGGGTCGAGCGGGCGGTTCACCGTCTGCAATACGGCGCCCGCGTCCGCGTCGACGAAGGTGACAAGATCAAGCGCGGCCAGCGTATCGCCGAGTGGGACCCCTACACCCGTCCGATCCTCACCGAGGTCGACGGTATCGTGGCCTACGAGGATCTGTACGACGGCCAGTCGATCACCGAGACGACCGACGAGTCGACGGGTATCGCCAAGCGCGTCGTCATCGATTGGCGCGGTTCCGCCCGCACCTCCGACCTGAAGCCTTCGATGGTGGTGGTCGACAAGGACGGGAAGGCCGTGAAGCTGCCGCGCGGGTCGGATGCCCGTTACGCGCTGCCGGTCGATGCCATCATCGGCTACGATCCGGGGGCCAAGGTGAAGGCAGGCGACATCCTCGCCCGTGTCTCCACCGATTCGGCCAAGACCCGCGACATCACCGGCGGTCTGCCGCGGGTGGCGGAGCTGTTCGAGGCCCGGCGCCCGAAGGACGCGGCGATCATCGCCGAGAAGTCGGGCACGATCGCCTTCGGCCGCGACTACAAGAACAAGCGCCGCCTGACGCTGACGCCGCATGACGGGTCGGAGCCGGTCGAGTACCTGATCCCCAAGGGCAAGCACATCCACCTGCAGGATGGGGACGTGGTCGAGATCGGCGACTACATCGTCGACGGTAACCCTGCGCCGCACGACATCCTGGCGATCAAGGGCGTGGAGGA
Organism: Methylobacterium sp. NFXW15; assembly: GCF_049887755.1. NCBI lineage: Bacteria > Pseudomonadati > Pseudomonadota > Alphaproteobacteria > Hyphomicrobiales > Methylobacteriaceae > Methylobacterium > Methylobacterium sp. NFXW15. The sequence goes on from NZ_JAGEKG010000003.1 coordinate 569,368, forward strand.
GCTTGCCGCTTACCTCGTCAACGAGATCCAGGAGGTCTACCGGCTCCAGGGCGTGTCGATCAACGACAAGCACATCGAGGTGATCGTCCGTCAGATGCTGCAGAAGGTCGAAGTGACCGATGGCGGCGATTCGGACATCCTCTCGGGTGACCAGATCGATCGGACCGAACTCGCCGAGTTCAACGAGAAGCTGATTGCCGAGGGCAAGAAGCCGATCCAGGGCGTGCCGGTTCTGCTCGGCATCACCAAGGCGTCGCTCCAGACGAAGTCGTTCATCTCGGCGGCCTCGTTCCAGGAGACCACCCGGGTGCTCACCGAGGCGGCGGTCAACGGCAAGGTCGATACGCTGGAAGGCCTCAAGGAGAACGTCATCGTCGGCTCGCTCATCCCGGCCGGTACCGGTTCGCTCGTCGCCGACATCCGTTCGGTGGCCCGTCGCCGGGACACGATGATCCTCCAGCAGCGTCAGACCGAGAGTGGCATCGACCCGGTCGAGGGCCTCCCGCCCGCCGCCGAGTGATCGAAGCACCATCGCCATAGGGAAAAGGGGCGGCCGAAGGGCCGCCCCTTTTTCGTTCCGCCGGCCCGACATCCGCCCGTTAACCACCGATCAACCATCCCGGCCGATAAATTTCGTGAGGGTCACCTTCCGCCGTGATGGGCGGGCAGCGTGGCAGTTGCGGCACATCGGAACGGTTCGGCAGTGGCGGCGACGAGACGAGCGCGACCGGAAACCCACCTACGCTGGCTCTCGGCGGTATTTACGCCGTGGATGGCCGGGCTGGGCTTGCTGGTCTCCTTCACGGCAAGCGCCGGAACCGAGAGCACGGTCGGCTCGGGCGTGCTCGGCGCCGCCGATATCCGGCGCGTCGCTCCGGCCATGCCACCCGGCACCGCCCTGATCGGCGCGGCGATGCGCCGGATCGGCGAGGATCCGCTCCACCCCGAACCCGTCGCCTTCTCCCGCGAAGCGGGTCTCGCGATGCTCTTCGGCGACGTGACCGGCGGCGTCAGCGGTCTGCTTACGGCGGGCCCGGCCGTTTGGGACGCCGAAGCCGAGCCGACCTACAGCTTCGTCCCCGTTCCCGATCTCGGGCTGACCACCGGCACCGACAGCGCCGCGTCCACCGGGGCCGCCAGTGCCGACCAGACCGGCGATGAGGACGAGAACCGCTTCGACGGTTCCACCCCCGCCGTGCCCAAGGCCGTCGCCCTGTCCTCGACCACGCCCGCCCCGACGGATGCGATCCCCGTCGAGATCACGGCCGCGAGCCTCGTGATGCCGGACTATCCCCTTCGCAGCGGACAGGAGGTCGAGCCTACACCGTCCGACGCGCCCCGCAGCCGCTATGCCGATCTGATCGACCCGGAGGCGCAGGACAAGGAGACGCGCTGCCTGTCCGAGGCGGTGTATTTCGAGGCCCGTAGCGAATCCGAAACCGGTCAGGCGGCCGTCGCCCAGGTCGTGCTGAACCGGGTGAAGAGTGGTCTCTACCCGCCGAGCATCTGCGGCGTCGTCTATCAGAACCGCCATCGCTACATGGGCTGCCAGTTCTCCTTCGCGTGTGAAGGCAAGTCGCTGCGCATCACGGATGCCTCCGCCTGGGACGATGCGAGCCGTGTCGCCCGCTCGGTGCTGGAGGGGCGCACCTATGTTGCCGAAGTCGGCGGCGCGACCCATTACCACGCGAATTACGTTCGGCCCGGCTGGTCGCGCCGGATGCGAAAGCTCGACGTGATCGGCCGCCACATCTTCTACGGCCTGAAGCCGGGTCAGACCTGAGCCGACTCCACCCCTCAAGGTGATTTTCGAGCCCCGCTCGGCCCAGGCCGGCGGGGTTTTCTATTTGGTATCGGAGAGTCCAAGCTCAATTGGTTCCGTACGATTGCGAGCAACAGTTAACGGACGCGCCGGCAGCGTCTACGCAGTTGTGCCCATAGATTAATTTTACTCTGATTCGCGGTATCGATTGCGGATTTGATCGAGGTACTGCTTTTCTCGTTGAGCGTAGGCGCAGCAGTGGCTGTGCCCTTGAATTTATAGTGCTTAACGAGGTCTGTTACGATGCGTGCCCGGGCCGCCAGTTTGTTCACGATCGCCGCTGCCCTCGGCGGATCGCTTCTCGCCGGACCGGCCATGGCCGGTGGGTGCTATGGGGCCGAATGCTATCGGTATGCGACGACCCCGCCGGTCTACGGCACAGTGCAGCAGAACGTGCTGGTGCGCCCGCCTCGCACGGTCTACCGCACCATCCCGCCGGTCTACGACACCGTCGAAGAGCGGGTGATGGTCGCCCCCGGCGGGCGCGTCTGGCAGGAGAGCCGAGGTCCCGGCGGTGAGTTGATCGGCTGCTGGGTCGAGACCCCGCCGCGTTTCGCTATCCGCCGCCGTACGGTCGTCGTGCGTCCGGCCGAGACGATCCCCGAGACCTATGCCCCGGAATACGCCACGGTGAGCCGCCGGGTGCTGGTCGCGCCGGCGCGGGCCGGGTGGGTGCCGGTGGGTGGCGGCTATGGCGGGTACCGGGGTTACGGCGGCCCGGTGGTCGGGTCGATCCCGGATGCGTTCGGCATCACAGGCGCCAGCTCCGCCGATATCGGCGTCGGGCTCGGCTTCTCCCGGGGCAGCATCTACGACGGATATTGAGTGACGAACGGCCCGGATCACCGATCCGGGCCGCCTTGATTCCGGCCGTCTGCGGCGTACCTCCCCGCCATAAACGGGAGGACCGAGCGATGGGCACGTTCAAGGCGTGGGTTGTCGAGAAGAACGAGGGCGGACAGAGCCTCGCGTTCCGCGATTTCGACGAAGCCGACCTGATGGAAGGCGATGTCACCGTCCGCGTCAGCCACTCGGGCCTCAACTACAAGGATGGTCTCGCATTGACGGGCAAGTCGCCCGTGGTGCGCCGCTTTCCGATGATCCCCGGCATCGACTTCGCCGGTACGGTCGAGACCTCGGACCATTCCGCTTACAAGCCCGGCGATGCGGTCGTGCTCACCGGCTGGGGCGTCGGTGAGACGCATCTCGGCGCCTATGCCGAGAAGGCACGCGTGAAGGGCGACTGGCTCGTTCCCCTGCCACAGGGCCTCTCGCCCGAGCAGGCCATGGCGGTGGGCACCGCAGGTTATACCGCGATGCTTTCCCTGATGGCGCTCGACGCCCATGGCGTGACCCCGGCCGACGGGCCTGCCCTGGTGACGGGCGCCTCCGGTGGCGTCGGCTCGGTGGCGGTGGCGTTGCTCGCGCAGGCAGGCTGGCACGTCATCGCGTCGACGGGGCGTCCTGGAGAGACGGACTATCTGAAGGGCCTCGGCGCCGCCGAAATCCTCGACAGGGCCGAGTTGGAAAAGCCCGGCCGCCCGTTGGGCAAGGAGCGCTGGGCGGCGGCGATCGATGCGGTCGGGTCCGCGACCCTCGCCAACGTGCTGGCCATGACCAAGGCGGACGGTGCCGTCGCCGCCTGCGGCCTCGCCCAGGGCATGGATCTGCCGACCTCGGTCGCCCCCTTCATCCTGCGCGGTGTCTCTCTGCTCGGCATCAACAGCGTGACGACGCCTCTGCCCAAGCGGCGCGAGGCCTGGGCGCGGATCGCCCGCGAACTCGACCTCGACAAGCTCGCCGCCATGACGCGCAAGGTGACGCTTCCGGAGGTCGGTCGGCTCGGAGACGAGATCCTCAGCGGCCATGTCCGGGGTCGCACCGTCGTGACGGTCGGCTGAGGCCGACTGGAACCGTCGCCATATCGAACGTGTTGATCTCTCCATGAGCGTCGCATTCGTCAAAGAGCCCGAGGGTGGGGAAGCGTTCGAGAACCTTCCCGACCGGCCGATCTCGCCCCACACCAACTTCGTTACGCCGGACGGTCTGAAGCAGATCGAGGCCGAAGTCGCGCGGTTGGAGCGTGAGGTCGCCTCCCTCGATCCGAACGACAAGGCGGAGGATTCCCGCATCGGACGGGACCTGCGCTATTGGGCGGCCCGCAAGAACACCGCGCAGATCGTGGAGCCCAAGGGCGGCGACACGGTGCATTTCGGTGCAACCGTAACGGTGGTGCGCGAGGACGATTCCGGCAAGGAAACGAAGCAGACCTTCCGCATCGTCGGCGAGGACGAAGCCGATCCGCACAAGGGGTCGATCTCCTACGTCGCGCCGCTGGCCCGTGCGATCACCGGCAAGAGTGTCGGTGACGTGGTTGAGGTGAACGGCCACGACGTCGAGATTCTCGAGATTAAAGGCTGACGCTTGTCCCCTCGAAGGCCGGGCGCTGAGGCATCATTGCGGCGGCGACGTGGTCCATGAAAGCGCGGACACGTGCCGCCCGGCGCAGGTCCTGATGCGTCAGAATCCAGAGATCCGCGCGTAGCTCGGGCTCCGGCTCCTTCAGCCTCGCAAGGGCCGGATCGGCATCGCCCTCGAAGCACGGCAGCAGCCCGATGCCGATTCCGGAGGCGATGGCGTCCCGCAGCGTCGTCACCGCGTTGAGGCGGATCACGATCCGCTCCGGTGGTACGCGGGCCTTGATGAAGCGGCTCAGCATGCCGCCCGCCACGCCCTCGCCGAGCCCGATCCAGCGTTCGTCGGCGAGATCGCCATAGTCGCGACCGGCCAGGCCGTAGATCGCCCAGGACAGTCCGGTCAGGCGCCGCCCGACCAGGGTCTCGTCTGGTCCCTGGCTCGCACGGAGGGCGACGTCCGCGTCCCGCCGCGACAGATTCAGGGTCTCCTCCGCCACGATCAGATCCAGCCGCACGGCCGGGTAACGGCGGGAGAAATCCGCCAGGATCGGCATGAAGACGGGCCCGGCGAGGCCGACCGGCGCGGTCACGCGCAACTCGCCTGCCACCTCCTCGGAGCCGCCCGCCACGACTCGAGAGAACCCCGCAACATCCGCCTCGATCCGGCTGGCGGCCTCGATCATCGCCCGCCCCGTCGGGGTCGGAGCGTAGCCTGAGCGTCCCCGCTCGAAGAGGCGTGCGCCGACCGCTTTCTCGACGGCACCGAGGCGCCGGAATGCGGTCGAATGGTCGATCCCCAACGCCTCCGCCGCGCCGGTGAGGCCATGCCCATCGGCCACCGCTTTCACGAAACGGAAATCGTCCCAGCTCGCAGACATCGCGCCTCCTTGCAGATCTGCAAGGATGGTCTTGCATCTGCGGGCTTCCTGCAAGCGGCGCATCGCGCGATGGAGCGTCAGGGCGCCACGAACGGCGCAGCGAACAGGAGAGTCAGCCGTGGCCAAGATCCTCGTGCTTTATTACTCGACCTACGGTCACGTCGAGCAGATGGCCTATGCCGTCGCCGAGGGCGCCCGCGAGACCGGCGCCGAGGTGGTCGTGAAGCGGGTGCCGGAGCTGGTCCCGGAGGAAGTCGCCCGGCAGAACCATTTCAAGCTCGACCAGCAGGCGCCCGTCGCGACCGTGGCAGAGCTGGCCAACTACGACGCCATCATTTTCGGTACGCCGACCCGCTACGGCAACATGGCCTCGCAGATGAAGCAGTTCATCGATCAGACCGGTGGCCTCTGGATGAAGGGTGCCCTGGTCGGCAAGGTCGGCTCGGTCTTCACCTCGACCGCCTCGCAGCATGGCGGCCAGGAAACCACCCTCACCAGCTTCCACACGGTGCTGTTCCACCACGGCATGGTCGTGGTCGGGCTGCCCTACGCGTTCCAGGGTCAAGCGGGCGTCGAGGCGGTGAAGGGCGGCACGCCCTACGGCGCCAGCACCATCGCGGACGGCGACGGTTCCCGCCAACCGAGCCAGGTCGAACTCGATGGCGCCCGCTTCCAGGGCAAGCACGTCGCGGGCATCGCGGCGAAGCTCGCCTGAGCGAACGACCAGAGGCTGACCCCCTCGTCTACGGGAGCGATGGCAGGTCGACCTGAAGGCAAAAGAAAAGGCTCGGATTGCTCCGAGCCTCGAAAGGTTGAAGGCCGTATGGGGGCTGAGTGGCCTTCCTGATCAATGAACGGGTTGGCGGCCGACTTGTTCCCGAAAAAGTTCAGCGCGGCGCCGCAGCCCGGCCGAGCCTGTCGCGGATGGCTTCGCCTAATCCTTCGGGGGAGATCGGAACGACGGCGATCGTCTGCGCGCCCGAGGCGTCGAGGTCACGCAAGGTGCCGAACAGCCGGGCTGCCGCCTCGGCGGTGTCGCCTCGTTCGCTGAGGTTCATGGAGGCGCAGGCCTCCTCGAATCCTTCGGGCCGGAACGCCCCGAACAGGAGAACCGCCTCACCCTTTGCGATGCGTGTCGCGTCGAGGCGCACGCGGGCATTCGGCGCGTAATGCGAGGCGAGGAGCCCTGGCCCGACCGGGGCGTGGGAATCGGCCTCATCTGGCCCGGCAGGATCGTAGCCGAGCACATCACGCAGGCGTTCGCGGGTGATCCCGCCCGGCCGCAGCAGCCGCGCTCGACCGCCGAGGCAGGCGACCACCGTTGATTCCAACCCGACTTGCGTGTCGCCCCCGTCGAGGACGGCTGCGATGCGACCGCTCAGGTCTTCCAGCACATGGGCCGCTCGCGTCGGGCTGACCCGGCCGGAGCGGTTCGCCGAGGGACCGGCCAAGGGCCTGCCGAAGGCGTCGAGCAGGGCGCAGGCCGCCTCGCTGACCGGAACACGCAGGGCGACGCTCGGCAATCCGGCGCGGGCGAGGTCGCAGACCTCTGTCTGCGCCGAGGCCGGAACGACGAGGGTGAGAGGACCGGGCCAGAACGCCGCTGCGAGCGTGTTCGCCTCCGCATCGAAGGCACCCTGCCTCCGTGCGGATTCCGTGTCGGGCAGGTGCGAGATCAGCGGATTGAAGCTCGGTCGAGTCTTGGCCGCATAGATCGCCGCGACGGCCGCGGGCTCGGTGGCGTCGCCGCCGAGCCCGTAGACGGTCTCCGTCGGAAAGGCGACGAGCCGCCCGGCGCGCAGGAATGCCACCGCCTCCGCGATGCCAGCGGAATTAGCCGAGAGAAGCCGGGTTTCGGCCGGGACCGTTGACCCCGGATTGCTCATGCGGGATGCCATCTGCGGCGGCATCGCGCCGCCTTGCGGGTTGAGACGTCAACCGCCCTAGCGCCGGCGGCGGGGCGGGGTCAAACCCGTATCGTGCCGGGAGGAGACGGAAAGGACATCCCATGAGCTACCGTGCGCCCGTCTCCGAGATGCTGTTCACCCTGCGCCACGTCTCCGGGCTGGACGGCGTCGACCCCGACGATGCGGAGGCGATCCTGAACGAGGCCGGGCGCATCGCGGGCGATGTGCTTGCCCCGCTCAACCGCGTCGGGGACAGGCACGGGACGCAATTTTCGGATGGGAGCGTGACCACGCCGCCGGGCTGGCGCGAGGCCTATGCGACCTTCACGTCCGGCGGCTGGAACGGATTGTCGGCCGATCCCGACCATGGCGGCCAGGGTCTGCCCAAGGCGATCGAGGCGGCCTGCACCGAGATGTGGAGCGCGGCGAACCTGTCCTTCGGCCTCTGCCCGCTCCTGACCCAGGGCGGCATCGAGGCGTTGGCGGCCCATGGCTCGGACGAGTTGAAGGCACGCTACCTGGAGAAGCTCGTCTCCGGCGAGTGGCCCGCCACCATGAACCTGACCGAGCCGCAGGCGGGCTCCGACCTCGCCCTGCTGCGCAGCCGTGCCGAGGCGGTCGGCGACGGCTCGTACCGGATCACCGGCTCGAAGATCTACATCACCTATGGCGAGCACGACCTCGCCGAGAACATCGTCCACCTCGTCCTCGCCCGGCTGAAGGATGCGCCCGCCGGGACGCGGGGCATCTCCCTGTTCCTCGTGCCGAAGGTGCTTCCGGACGGCTCGCTCAACGATCTCCGCTGCTCCGGGATCGAGCACAAGCTCGGCATCCATGCGTCGCCGACCTGCTCCATGGCCTTCGGCGACAACGGTGGAGCCACCGGCTGGCTGATCGGCGAGGAGAACAAGGGGCTCGCCTGCATGTTCACGATGATGAACGCGGCAAGGCTCGGCGTCGGCGTGCAGGGTGTCGGCATCGCGGAGGCGGCGACGCAGAAGGCTCTCGCCTATGCGGCTGAGCGTCGGCAGGGCAAGGCGATCGGTTCCGCCGAGGCGACGAGTCCCATCATCGCCCACCCGGATGTGCAGCGCATGCTGCTGACGATGAAGGCCTATACGGCGGTTTCGCGCGCCATCTGCTTCCTCACCGCCGCCGCGCTGGATGCCGCCCATGGACCGGAGGGGAAGGCGGCCCACGACAGGGCCTCGCTTCTCACGCCCGTGGCCAAGGCGTTCTCCACCGACATCGCCAACGAGGTCGCCTCGCTCGGCGTGCAGGTCCATGGTGGCATGGGCTTCGTGGAGGAGACCGGCGCGGCGCAGTTCCTGCGCGATGCCCGCATCCTCGGCATCTACGAAGGGACGAACGGCATCCAGGCCATCGATCTCACCGCCCGCAAGCTGCCCCTCAACGGCGGTGCGACGGCGCGGGGGCAGATCGCCTGGATGCGCAAGGCGGCGGAAGGTCTGCTCAAGAATGCCGACCCTGCCTTCGGCCACATGGCGGCGCGCCTGCGGAATGCCATCGAATCCCTCGACCGGGCGACGAGCCACCAGCTCGCGGTGCTCACCTCGAACCGGCCCGAGACGGCACTCGCCGGGGCGGCACCGTATCTGCGTCTGTTCGGCTTGGCGCTCGGCGGCGCATCCCTCGCCCGTGCGGCCCTGGCCTCGGCGGCGGCGCTCAAGGCGGGCGAGACCGATCCGGCCCATGCGGGTCGCATCGCGCTGGCCCGGTTCTACGCGGAGAACCTGCTCCCGGCCGCGGGCGGATTGGAGGAGGCGGTGCTCGGCGGCGGCGCCTTCACCGACGATGCCGCCCTGGCGCTCGCCGTTTGAGGAGGGGGACATGACCGAACACGTCACGATCAGCGACGGCGGGAACGGCGTCCGCCTGATCGTCATCGACCGGCCGCAGAAGAAGAACGCCCTGACCGGCGCCATGTACGACGCGATGCGCGTAGCGCTCGAAGAGGCCGACGCGTCGGAGTCGATCCGCGCTTTGGTCTTCGCTGGGCAACCCGGCATGTTCAGCGCAGGCAACGACCTCGCGGACTTCCTCGGCCAGGCGCGGAACGGCTTCAGCGATGCCCCGGCGCTTCGCTTTATCCGCCAACTCGCCCGCACCGACACGCCCATGATCGCGGCGGTGGACGGCATCGCGGTCGGCATCGGCGCGACGCTGACGCTCCATTGCGACCTCGTCTATGCGAGCCCGGTGGCGCGTCTGCGCATGCCCTTCGTGGAACTCGGCCTCGTGCCGGAGGCCGCATCGAGCTACCTGCTGCCGCTTCGGGTCGGGCGGCTGAAGGCCACCGAATTGCTGCTCCTGTCGGAGATGCTGGACGCGGATGCGGCCGTCGCCCTCGGTCTCGTCAACGCGGTCCTACCCGCCGACATGCTGGTGGATCATGCCCTCGCGCAGGCGGCCCGGCTCGCCGCCCTGCCGCAGGGCGCACTCGCCGCCTCGCGGAAACTGATCCGGGGCGACCGGGACCGGGTCGAGGCCGCCCTGGAAGCGGAAGCGACGGCCTTCGACGCGCAACTGCAATCACCGGAATCGCAGCAGCGGCTGCAAGCCTTCCTGTCGCGCTCGAAACCCGCCTGATCCGTGCCCACGCCCGATCTTTCCGGCAAGGTCTGCCTCGTGGCCGGCGCCTCCCGCGGCGTGGGGCGGGGGATTGCGCGCGCCCTGGGGGAGGGCGGGGCGACGGTGATCGTCACCGCCCGGTCGAGCGAGACCGGCCCGCGCACCGAGATGCGCTCCGAAGCCATCGAGGACACGGCACGCGAGGTCGATCTCGCCGGGGGTAAGGGACATCATTACCTCTGCGATCATCGCTCCGAGCGGGCGGTTGACGAGATGGTGCACTGGGTGCTCCGCCGCTTCGGCCGGATCGACGTCGCCGCCTGCGCCGTCTGGGGTGGCAACGAGGGCTTCGACGGGACGCGCTACGCCGATGGTTCGACCTGGGGCACGCCGTTCTGGCGCCGGTCGGCCGAGCCGTATCTCACGCTCATGCAGGCCGGGGCGCTCCCCGCGCTGCTGCTGGCGAGAGCGGTGGCGCCCGCCATGGTCGCTGCGCGCTCCGGCGTCCTCGCGCTCATCACCTTCGGGGCTGACGAAACCTATCTCGGCGACGTGTTCTACGATTCGGCCAAGGCGGCCGAGGCTCGCCTCGCTTTCGCCTTCGGGCGGGAACTGGCGGATCACGGGGTGACGGCGCTGGGCCTCTCGCCGGGATCGGTGGCGACCGAGCGTGCCCGCGAGATCGGGCGCGACGAGCCGGACAGCGAGACGCCGCTCTATGCGGGGCGCGCGCTCGCGGCGCTCGTGGTCGATCCGGATGTCGCCGCCCTGTCGGGCCGGGTCCTCCACGTCGGCGATCTCGCGCGTCACTACGACTTCACCGACGCCGACGGCTCGCAGCCTGCGCGAATGCGGCTTCAGGATTGAGTTTCGGCGTCGGCACAGGAATAGCCGTATGCGGTTCGCCGCTAATGTCTGATCTGGTACATAAGACGTCAGTTTGCCATAACCGTGCGAACGGCGCCCTTTGCTTCACCGGTGCCGGAGGGGACTGGGTCGGCTCGTGCCGTGACAAATTGTCAGCCCGCAGCTAAGCTTGCGGGCGTTCGTGCGTCACCGTGCGGGCCCGACAGCAGCAGGAGGTTCGAGAGTTTCTCGATGGCAGGCCAGAAGACGGACCAGCGCGACGTTTATATCGGTCAGCGCATCGCCGAGCAGCGGCGGAAGGCCTCTCTGACTCAGCGACGGGTCGCGCAAAGCTTCGGTATGTCCGCAGCTCAATTACAGAAATACGAGAAGGGCACCAACCGCATCAGCGCCGTGCATCTCGACATCTTTTCACGCATGATCGGCGTGCCGATGGAGTATTTCTTCCGCGGTATGCCGAGCATCGATGAAGGTCCCGAGGGATTCGCGGAAGAGGCACAGGCTCCGTTCTCCGAGGGGGGGCTGACGGGGCTCGCGGAACTGGTTGGTCGTCACATCAACGAGACCTTCCCGGACGAGGCCCGCCGCGATATCGCCGCCGCCGTTCACGTACTGGAGCGTCGGCTCCGCACCTGATCCGACGTTTCCATCGTCCTTTATAACGAACGAGTTCGGCGGATCGTCTTGACCGTCCGCCGGGCCGGTGGGAAAAGCCTTGCCCCAAGGGTGCGGAGCCGCATTGGCCGGACGCCCGCTTCCCAAGGCGACGAGATCACTCAATGGCGCGCTCGAACTATCTCTTCACCAGCGAGTCCGTGTCCGAGGGACATCCGGACAAGGTGAGCGACCGGATCTCCGACACCGTCGTGGATGCCTACATCGCCGCCATGCCGGAGGCGCGCCTGGGTGTGGAGACGCTGACCACGACGAACCGCGTCGTGATCGCCGGTGAGGTGCGCGGCCCCGATTCGGTGACCTTCAAGGATCTGGAGGAGCTGACCCGCGAGGCCGTGAAGGAGATCGGCTACGAGCAGGACGGCTTCCATTGGAAGAATAACGAGGTGCAGATCTACCTGCACGCCCAGTCCGCCGACATTGCCCAGGGCGTCGACGCGGCCGGCAACAAGGACGAGGGTGCGGGCGACCAGGGCATCATGTTCGGCTACGCGTCGGATGAGACGCCCGAGCTGATGCCGGCTCCGCTCTTCTATGCCCACAAGATCCTGAAGGATCTCGCCGACGCCCGGAAGGCGAAGGAGGGCGATGCCGCCAAGCTCGGCCCGGACGCCAAGAGCCAGGTGACCGTGCGCTACGAGAACGGCCGCCCGGTCGAGGTCAGGCAGATCGTGCTGTCGACCCAGCACCTCGATGAGAGCCTCGATTCGGCCGACGTGCGCGCCATCGTGGAGCCCTACATCCTCAAGGCCCTGCCGCAGGGTTGGGTGAACGAGGGCACCGTCTGGCACGTCAACCCGACCGGTAAGTTCGTCATCGGCGGTCCGGACGGCGATTGCGGCCTCACCGGCCGTAAGATCATCGTGGACACCTATGGCGGCGCGGCCCCGCATGGTGGCGGTGCCTTCTCCGGCAAGGATCCGACGAAGGTGGACCGCTCGGCCGCCTACGCCGCGCGCTACCTCGCCAAGAACGTCGTGGCCGCCGGTCTCGCCTCGCGGGCGACGATCCAGCTCTCCTACGCCATCGGCGTGTCCAAGCCGCTGTCGATCTATGTCGACCTGCACGGCACGGGGAAGGTGGACGAGGCCAAGCTCGAAGCCGTCCTGATGGACGCCATCGACCTTTCGCCTCGCGGCATCCGCACGGCGCTCGGCCTCAACAAGCCGATCTACGCCCGCACCGCCGCCTACGGGCACTTCGGCCGGGCCCCCGAGGCGGATGGCGGCTTCTCATGGGAGCGCACCGACCTTGCCGACAAGCTGCGGTCGACCCTCGCCTGACCCTGCCATGATCGGGAGGGCGGATGTCCCTCCCGAGCCGGAGGGAAGCGACGAGACCGGACCGGAGGAGGCGGAGCGCGCCTTCTTCGGCCGCCGCAAGGGCAAGCGCCTGCGGGATGCCCAGGAAACGCGCCTGGAGACCCTGCTTCCCGCGCTGAGGATCGATCTGCCGCCGGGCGGCGGCCGGATCGACCCGCTCACTCTGTTTCCGCAAATGAAAGCCGGGCCGGATGAGGTCTGGCTCGAGATCGGCTTCGGCGGTGGCGAGCATCTCGCCGCCCAAGCCGCCGCGCATCCGCGCATCGGGTTCATCGGCGCCGAGGCGTTCGTGAACGGGGTGGTGAAGCTCCTGGCCGATGTGGAGGCGCGCGGCCTCGACAATGTCCGCGTCCGTGACGGGGACGTCGCCCCGCTGCTCGCCCGCCTGCCGGATGCCAGCCTCGGGCGCATCAGCCTGCTCTATCCCGATCCCTGGCCCAAGCGGCGCCAGCGCAAGCGACGTTTCGTCTCGGACGAGTCGCTCGTCCAAATCGCCCGCCTTCTGAAGGATGGCGGCACCTTCCGCTTCGCCAGCGACATCGACGATTACGCAGGCTGGACCCTGGCGCGGGCGGCCCGTAGCCCCGATCTGCACTGGGACGCGACCTCCTCCCGCGATTGGCTGAAGCCTTTCCCGGGCTGGCCCGGCACCCGGTATGAGGCGAAGGCGATCGCCACGGGTCGGCGCCCGACCTACCTGGAATTCGCCCGGAAACCCCGCTGACAACTCGAGTCCGACAAAAGGTCAGACTTGCCGCCGCCACGCTTGAGCCCCATCCTTGGGACGCGGGGTGGTCGGCGATGGCGGCAGCCGAGATGTCTGGCTCGGACGTGCCGCGTGTCCAAGGGTTCTGGCGTGACGGGAAGGGCACAGCACGATCCCATCGACGTTGACGCGCGCCGCTCGGCTTTCGACGGCGCCCTCGTCGGACTCGCCCTTCTGTCGAGCGACGGGAGCACGGTCGTCGTTGCCAACCCGGCCCTGCACGCCCTGTTGGCCCGGCCCTCCGGCAGCCTCGACGGCGCGCCTTCCACCGATCTCGCGACCGGGCCGTCCTCCCTCTATTCCGGCATCCGCGTCTGGCGCCGGGCTGATGGCGTCGAGATCGACGTCCGGGTCCGACGCTCCGGCGATACCCTCGTGGTCGAGGCGGTCGATCCCGACGAGGCCGCTCATTCCGAGGCCAATCGCGACGTGATGGCCGAGGCCGGGCTCGGCGAATGGCGCTGGGACCGGGCGAGCGGCTACGTCACCCTGTCCCACAGGGCCGCCCGCATCCTCGGCCAGCCGCCCGGCCGGTCGGTGACCTGGGGCGTCCTGCGGCCGTTCCTCATCGAGCCGGAGCGCGTCGCCCTGCTGGTCGAGCAGGCGGTGACGAGCCTCGAACCCTATCGGTTCGAGACCCGCCTCGCCATCGAGGGGCGCGGTGTCGTGGTGCAGGTGAGCGGGCAAGCCCTCACCGACGAGAACGGCGCCTTCACCGGCATGGTCGGCGTGGTGCAGGACATCACCACCCGGATCGAGACCCGCAGCGAGTTGCAGGCGCACGATCACCGCCTGCGGGCCGCGACGGCCGTGGCCCGGCTCGGCATCTTCGAATGGCACATGCTCGACGACCACGCGGTGTGGGAGAACGACCGCATGTTCGAGATCTTCGGGCATGCTCCCGAGGATGGCACGATCGGCAAGACCGAGTTCCTCAACGGCATCCTCCACCCCGAGGACCGGGCGGAGGTGCGCAAGGCGATCTCGGCGGCCCTGCGCGAAGACCGCGACCTGCACATCAGCGGCCGTATCCGGCGCAAATCCGACGGGGCATGGCGCACCATCGACATGGCGGGCCGGTTCGAGCGCGATGCGCCCGACCGGCTTCCCCGCCGCCTCATCGGGGTGGTCGCGGATGTGACCGACCGGCGCCTCGCCGAGGAGCGGCAGACCCTGCTGATCCGCGAATTGCACCATCGGGTGAAGAACACCCTGGCCACGGTTCAGGCGATCGTCGGCTCGACCGCCCGCACGGCGACCGACATCGACAGCTTCTACGAGGCCTTCGTCGGGCGCATCAAATCGCTGGCCCACACGCATTCGGTGCTGACCGAGGCGACGTGGCAGACCGCCTCGCTCACGGGGCTCCTCGTGAACGAGTTGCGCCCCTATGCCGAAGTGGCGGAGGCGGGCGGCGAGGATGGGCGGGTCGTCCTCGAAGGGCAGCCGATCGATCTGCCCTCGGACATCGCCGTCCCCATCGGCATGGCGATCCACGAGTTGACCACCAACGCCGCGAAATACGGCGCCCTGTCCAACCGCACCGGCCGCGTCACCGTCGCGTGGGATCTGGAGCCGGGCGGCCCCGCGGGGACGTTGCGCCTGACTTGGCGCGAGACGGGAGGTCCGCCGGTCCAGCCGCCCCGCCGCCAGGGCTTCGGCTCTCGGCTCCTGCAGCGGGTGTTGATCACCCAGGTCCAGGCCGAGGTCACGACGGACTACGCGCCGGACGGCTTCTCGTTGACCATGCGGGCGCCCCTGCCGAAGCGGAACGCCAGCCTCAACCCGCTGGCGTAAAAGGTCCCCGCCATTGACTTCCACGCCGCACCGCAGCATATGCGGGGTGCAGCGTCAGCGGTCGCATAGACGGACCGCCTGAGGGGGCTGCGTGACGGACGGGCTTCAGCGCCGCGGTCCGGCCCCCCTCTTCATAACGTGCATGCACCCGGACGGCCCCATCACGCGGGCTTTCCCCACTCGACGGACCGCCCATACGATGCCGCTGCCTCTCGCGCGGCCGGCCGGTCCCGCTGCGACGGATACCGACTTGACCCAATTTTCCGATTTCGGCCTCGCTCCGCCCGTGCTCCGGGCGCTCGACGAGGCCGGTTACACGGCGCCGACCCCGATCCAGGCGCAGGCGATCCGCCCCGCCATGGAAGGCCGTGACCTCTGCGGCATCGCCCAGACCGGCACCGGCAAGACCGCCGCTTTCGCCCTGCCCATCCTGCACCGCCTCAGCCTCGAGAACCGTCGCGCGCCGCGCCGTGGCTGCCGCGTGCTGGTGCTTTCCCCCACCCGTGAGCTGGCCAACCAGATCGCGGATTCCTTCTCCGATTACGGCAAGCACCTGCCCTTCACGAACACCGTGGTGTTCGGCGGCGTCACCATCGGCCGCCAGGAGCGGGCATTGGCGCCGGGCGTCGACATCCTCGTCGCCACGCCGGGCCGCCTGATCGACCTCGTCGATCGCCGTTCGCTCACCCTCGAAGGGGTCGAGATCCTCGTCCTCGACGAGGCCGACCAGATGCTCGACCTGGGCTTCATCCACGCCCTCAAGCGCATCGTGCGGATGCTGCCGGAGCAGCGCCAGAGCCTGTTCTTCTCGGCCACCATGCCGAAGAACATCGCCGGTCTCGCGGCGCAGTACCTGTCCGATCCGGTTCAGGTCGCGGTGACACCGGTCGCCACCACGGCCGAGCGCGTCGAGCAGCAGGTGATCTTCGCCCATACCGGCGCGAAGCAGGCTCTGCTCGGCCACATCCTGCGCGATCCGGCGATCGACCGGGTGCTGGTCTTCACCCGCACCAAGCATGGCGCCGACCGTGTGGTGCGCGGCCTTGACAAGGTCGGCATCGCGGGTGCGGCGATCCACGGCAACAAGAGCCAGCCGCAGCGCGAGCGCGCCCTGCAGGCGTTCCGCGACGGCGAGTGCCGTGTGCTGGTCGCGACCGACATCGCCGCGCGCGGTATCGATGTCGAGGGCGTCAGCCACGTGGTGAACTTCGATCTGCCGAACGTGCCGGAGAGCTACGTCCACCGCATCGGCCGTACGGCCCGTGCCGGCAAGGACGGTCTCGCGATCTCGTTCTGCAATGACGAGGAGCGGGCCTACCTGCGCGACATCGAGCGTCTGACCCGTCAGAAGGTGCCGGTCGTCGGCTTCCCCGAGGGCTTCGTGGCGCCGTCCGGTGAGGCCGCCGCCGAGATCGCCCGCGAGGAGGCTCGCCGTCCCCCGCGCCAGCAGCAGCAACCGCGCGGCGGTCGCCAGCAGGATGGCCGCGGCCGTCCCGGCCAGGGCCGTCCGCAGCAGGGCCGTCCTGAAGGGGGGCGTCCCGCCGGACAGGGCCAGGGCCGTCCGGCCCAGCATGGCCAGGGTCGACCCGCTCAGGGTGGTCGCCCGGCCCAGCAGGGCCGTCCGGCGCAGGGTGGTCGCCCCGCGCAGGGTCGCGACGGTCAGGCCCGCGACGCCCGTCCGCAGCAACCCCGGTCCGGCCGTGACAATCGTCCGCGCCAGGGCGAGGGGGGGGGCCGCGCCAACAACGACGGCCGCAGCATCGGCTGGCTCGACCGCGCCCCGCGCTCGTAAGTGAACCGTCTTCCGTACGGACGCAGCGCTCTTATCTTGAAGGCATCCGCCCGCGACGCTCCACGCGTCGCGGGCGCTTTCTTGGGAGATTGCGATGCGCTTCGAACTCTACCGGGATGCCGGCGGCCAATGGCGCTGGCGCCTGCGCGCCCGCAACGGCGAGATCGTCGCCGAATCAGGCGAGGGTTATGTCCGCCGCGAGGATTGCGAGCACGGCATCGACCTCGTGCGTCAGAGCGCCGAGGCGAAGATCGTCGATATGACGACGCAGATCGCCTGAGGATGGGAGCCCTCGACGTCCGCACCGGCGAGGGCTCCCATCGGTGAGACGTTGACGCTTCCGGCGCTCCCGCGATATTATGACCATATGGTCATTAAGGGAGGGCGCAGGTGAAGAGCGTCCCTGTGGTCGAAGCGAAGGCACATTTTTCTGCGCTGCTTGCCGAAGTCGAAGCAGGTGCGGAGATCGCTGTTACCCGCCACGGCAAGGTGATTGCGCGGATCGTACCCGATCACCCGCAGAGCGCCGCCGACATTTTTCGGGATTTCTGGCCCGATGCCGATGAGATCGATCTGATCAAGCCCGAAGATCGTCCCGCAGAGCCTGTGGCATCGTGGGACGACTAATCGGTGTCACGCCTTTATCTGCCTGATACGAATATCTTCATCGCAGCATTGAAGGGCCGTGCTGAGATTCGTGAGCGTCTCGAAGTCGAATCGGCAACGACAATCCGTCTCTCGACGATCGTACTCGGCGAACTCGAATTCGGGGCTGAAAAGAGCGCCTACAGCGAACGAAATCGCGCCCTGTTGTCGGCGTTGGCACGGAGGCTCCCCCTGGTCGGTGTCGATCAGAACACGACCCGTCATTACGCGCGGATAAGACTGCACCTCGAGCGCAACGGCACGCCGATCGGGTCGAACGATACCTGGATTGCCGCTCAGGCCCTCGCGATCGATGCGATCGTCGTGACCGACAATCTCCGCGAATTTTCCCGCGTGCCCGATCTGCGCGTCGAGACGTGGTTGCAGGTACGGAACAACTGACCGCGAATACGAAGGCCCGCCCATCGCGCCTCCTGGCTACCTGCGCTATGGTGCCGTTTCGGCACGGTCGGCGTCAGATCCGGCTGGCCGCGAGGAAACGCGGACTTTTCGTCATGAACGATATCGCCGAGCGGCACGCGGAGGCGCGCCCGTCGCGTGACCTCTGGCAATCGATCCCACTCGATTGCATCCTGTCCGCACTGTTCGTGTTCGTCGCGGCGGGGCTCACGCTCGCCGGGGTGTTTCCCTGAGGGCGGTCATGCAGGATTCGGAGACAGTCACCGGCCATGCCGCCGAGGAGATGCCGCAGGGCGATCTCACCGTGCGCACCATCGCCATGCCGGCCGACACCAATGCCAACGGGGACATCTTCGGCGGCTGGGTGCTGTCGCAGATGGATCAGGCGGGCGGCATCGCAGGGGTGGAGCGCGCGCGCGGCCGGGTCGTGACCGTGGCCCTCGATGGGATGACGTTTCTCCGCCCCGTCGCAGTGGGCGATGTGCTCTGCGTCTATACGCGCGTGTCCCACGTCGGACGCACCTCGATGAAGATCGAGGTCGAGGCCTGGGCGCGGCGATTCCGCACCCAGCATCGCGAGAAGGTGACGCGGGCGACCTTCACCTTCGTCGCCATCGACGACGAAGGCCGCCCGCGCGCGATCCCTACTTGATCACGCCGCAGGCGATCCGGTCGCCTGCGCCGCCGATCGGCTGGGTGGTGTGATCATCCTCGTTGGCGTGGATGATCAGGGCCGAGCCATCGCCGTCCTTCAGCCCGCCTTCGCCGGTCAGGGCGGTCTCGGACGAGACCTCGGCATTGGCCGAGCCATCCGGGTTGGCGAAGATGTTGGGGAGGTCGCCCTCGTCCGGCCCGTCCGGGTTGAGCAGGCCGTGCTTGCTCTGATCGTGATTCACATGGGCCTTGGAGTTCATGAACTTCGGGTCCGAGCAATCGCCGACCGCGTGGAAATGAAGGCCGTGCCAGCCGGGCGGCAGGCCGCCGGGCTGGATGGCCACGCGCATGACCAGGGTATTCGCCCCGTCGCGGATCGAGAGCTTGCCGATCGTGTCGCCCTTGGCGTTCTTGATCGCGCTCTCATAGGTCTCTGGGGTCGCGGGCTTGGCGGCGTCTTTCGCCGGTTCCTTGGCCGGTTCCTTGGCGGGCTCTTGCGCCATGGCTCCGCCTGCCGCGAGGCATCCCAGTGCTGCGAGCAACGTCAGCGTGCGTGTCATACGATAGCCCTCTTGTCTGGCCGCGGTTAGGTAGGGGTCGCGAGCGGCGCCGACAGGGTGTCGCGCAATCCGCCCCCACGAGACCGGAGAGTGATGAACCGCGAGCGCCAGAGGGCCGACCTCTTCCTGTTGGAGCATGGCCATTTCGAGAGCCGGGCCAGGGCGCAGGCCGCGATCCGCGCGGGCCGCGTGCGGGTGGACGGGCGCGTCCTCGTTCGCGCCTCGGAGACGATCCCGCCGGGCGCCCTCGTAGAGGCCGAGCCCGAGCATCCCTTCGTCTCGCGCGGAGGGCTGAAGCTCGCCGCCGCCCTCGACGCCTTCCGGATCGACCCGGCCGGTCTTCCCTGCCTGGATGTCGGTGCCTCGACGGGCGGCTTCACCGACGTGCTGCTCACGCGCGGCGCGAGCCTAATCCACGCGGTCGATGTCGGTCGGGACCAGCTGCACCCGCGACTGCGGGGGGATGCGCGCGTACGAAGCCTCGAGGGGGTCGACATTCGCAGCCTCGGGGTGCTCGATCCGGTGCCGGAGCTCGCCAGCATCGATGTGAGCTTCATCTCGCTGCGCCTCGTGCTGCCTGCGGTGCTGCCGCTCCTGGCGCCGGGTGCGACCCTCGCCGCGCTGATCAAGCCGCAATTCGAGGCGGGCCGCGAGCGTGTAGGGCGCGGCGGGATCGTGCGCGACCCGCTGATCCACGCGGAGGTCTGTGAGACGGTGCGCGCCCGTCTCGAAGCGAGCGGCGCCACGATCCTGGGCCTCGTCCCATCGCCAGTCGAGGGCGGCGACGGCAATACCGAATTCCTGATTGGGGCCAAGCTGCCGTGAGTGAGAGCGTCGAGATCATCCGCCTGGGGGCGAAGGGCGACGGCATCGCCGATGACGGCACGATCGTGCCCTACACCCTTCCCGGCGAACGCGCGGAGATCCGGCGGGAGGGCCAGCGCGCCGAGTGCCTTGCCATCGAGCGCACCGCACCGGACCGGGTCGAGCCCTTCTGCCCCTATTTCATGCGCTGCGGCGGTTGCCGCACGCAGCATCTGGCCCGCGACGCCGAACTCGCCTGGAAGCGGAGCATCGTCGCAGGCGCCCTGTCGCAGGCAGGGCTCGACGTCGAGCCGCAACCCGCCCTCGACGCCCATGGCGAGGGGCGGCGGCGCATCACCCTGCATGTGCGCTTCGTCGAGGGACGAACGGAAGCAGGGCTGATGGCGGCCCGCAGCCACGAGCTCGTGCCCCTCGATGTGTGTCCGATCACCGTGCCCGCCTTGTACCGCGCACCGGACGTCGCCTGCGCTTTGTCCGTTCCCATCGGAGGCGGGCGCAAGCCCCTCGACGTCGCCGTGACCGCGACCGACCAGGGGCTCGACGTGGACCTGCGCGGCCACGGGCCGGTGTCTCCCGGCGCCAACGCGGCCCTGGTGAGGCTCGGCGGAGAACTCGGCCTCGCGCGCCTGTCGCTTCATGGCGAGCGGATCATGGAGGCCGAGCCGGTCAGCGTTCCCGGAGAGGCCGGGCGCCTCTACCCGTCGCCCGGCGGCTTCCTCCAGGCAACAGCGGCGGGGCAGACGACGCTCACCCACCTCGTGCTCGACGCCCTGGGACCGAAGGTGAAGCGGGTCGCCGACCTATTCTCCGGCTGCGGTCCCCTGGCGCTCGCCATGGCGACCAAGGCCTCCGTCCATGCGGTGGAGAGCGAGGCGGCGGCGCTGGCGGGTCTCGATCGCTCGCTACGGGCGGCCACCGGGCTCAAGGGGATCACCATGGAGCGACGGGACCTGTTCCGTCGCCCGCTGCTTCCCCTCGAACTCAACGCCTACGATGCCGTGGTCTTCGATCCGCCCCGCGCCGGGGCCGAGGCGCAGGCGCGCCAGCTCGCGGCGTCGAAGGTGCCCCTGGTGATCGGCGTCGCCTGCGATGCCGGTACGTTCGGCCGGGACGCATCGATCCTCGCAGCGGGCGGCTACCGGCTCGAGACGGTGACGCCCGTCGACCAGTTTCGCCACGCCGGCCATATCGAGATGGTCGGCGTTTTCCGCCGGGCCAAAGCCAAGCGCTGATCCGACGCAACTGCTGCGTCCGTCGTACGTTTTCCCGCTGACGGAGACACGACGATGGCCGCCAAGCTCGCTTCCCTTCTGTTCGCTTCGCTGCTTCTGCCCGGCGCTGCATTCGCGCAAAGCCGCGTGGCGCCGGACGAGACCGGGACGGGTGGCGGGCCCGGCTCCACAATCACCGCGCCCTATACGAACAGCCTGGGTGTGACGAAGCCCCCGGGCACCTCCCTCGGCGCAGGTGAGGTGCGTCCCGCCCGCGAAGAGCAGCGGGAGCGCGCCCTGACCGGCCGGATCGAGAGCAGCATCTGCAAGGGTTGCAACTGACGCGGCCTCCGGCACGACTGTCACGGAACCTTCAAGAAACGGCGCCACATGCGCACGGCCCCTTGCGCCTCCCGCTCGCCTGCGGGATGCGGGGTCCGCCCCAGACGCCGTGTCCCTGAAGAGATTCCCGCGTGATCTTCATCCATCAGCTTGTGACGGAGGCAGGCCAGCACCTGCTCGAGCGCCGGGCCGTGAACCTTCAGGACGTGATTCCGGAGACGGCGCTCTGGCTCGACCTGATCCGCCCGACACGGGAAGAGGAGCTGAAGGTCGAGGAATTCGCCGGGATCGAGGTGCCGACCCGCGAGGAGATGAAGGACATCGAGCCGTCCGAGCTTCTCTACGTAGAGGACGGTGCCCGCTACATGACCGGCCGGGTACTGTCGAAGGTGAGCGACTCGGAGGAGCCGGGTCTCGCGGGCATCACCTTCATCCTGCGCGGTAACCGCCTCATCACGGTCCGCCACGAGGAGCCGCAGGCGTTCCGCATGTTCGCACAGCGGAAGGGCCGGGCAACCGGCAACGGGCAGGCGGTCGCGGCCTCGGGTGACGCGATCCTCGCCGGGCTGATCGAGGCGGTGATCGACCGGGCGGCGGACGTGCTTCAGCTCCAGGGCGAGCGGATCGACCGGCTGTCAGGCTCGATCTTCGAGGTGCAGGAGGATCCGAGCGCGCGCAACACCGCCCTTCAGGACACGCTCCGCGCCCTGGGCCGCCACGGGGATCTCATCTCCAAGCAGCGCGAGAGCCTCGTATCCATGGAGCGCATCCTGTTGTCGCTCTCGGCCATCTATCGGAGCAACAAGGCCCCGCGCGACCTGCGTGAGGATGTCCGCTCCACCCTGCGCGACCTTCAATCGCTGGAAGAGCACGCCACCTTCCTCTCGACCAAGATCCAGTTCCTGCTCGATGCCACGCTCGGGCTCGTGAACTTGGAGCAGAACAACATCATCAAGCTGTTCTCGGTCATGGCCGTGGTGTTCATGCCGCCGACGCTGATCGCCTCGATCTACGGCATGAACTTCAAGTCCATCCCCGAACTCGATTGGTCCTTCGGCTATCCGATGGCGGTGGTGATGATGGTGGTGGCCGCCGTGCTGCCCTACGCCTTCTTCCGCTGGAAGAAGTGGCTTTAGAGCCGTATCCGACCGAGCCGAGCCGCCCCCGTCAATGGATTCCCGGCCGTCTTTGCGAGCGCAGCGAAGCAATCCAGGGGGACGCACCGTTCTGAAGCGTCCCGCTGCCATGGATTGCTTCGCTACCGCTCGCAAAGACGGAGGCACGTGAGCCAACTTCATCGAAGACGGCTCTAGAGCGTTTTCGGTCTGAGCTGAGTCGGTCGTGCGGGGTTCACTTGGCGGTATGAGGCTGATTCATTGCGCGCTCCAGATGAGGAGCGAGGCATGGGCCGACCCTACAGCCAGGACCTACGCGAAC